>NZ_JASJOO010000003.1:47154-647154 GCF_030070105.1 Bermanella sp. WJH001
AGCACAAAATATTCTATTTACATTGATGGGTTACGCTGCGCTAACCCACCCTACAACAAACACATTTCCTAGCCACAAGTAGAATGGTGTTAGATGTGAGTGCAACGAATATCGTAACCCATCGATTACCGTATAAAATATTCTATTTACATTGAAGGGTTACGCTTCGCCAACCCATCCTAGAAAAAGATATGACTTATAACAGCTAGTAGGATGGTGTTAGATGTGAGTACAACGAACATCGTAACCCATCTATTTTATTATTCACCAACCAAAAAATTTTCATCTTTTACATCACACGCCCAATCTCTAGAATACATACCTCGCTCCACATAATTATGAAATGTCGAGTAAGGCCATTCATCAGCCCTATTACAGTAGCCATGTTTAACAGGATTGTAATGAATATAATCAATATGACGTTGTAAATCTTGTTCATCTCTAATTAGATGTTCCCAAAATCTACGCTGCCAAACCCCCTTCTCATTTTTTCGACTCATTGAGTTCGATACAGGCTCAACCAAATCCAGCGACTTTGAAAAGAACGTTTTAATAAGACGAATTCTCATTGCATAATTATCATCACCTTTCGGCAATGACATAATCATATGCAAGTGATCGGGCATAACAACACATGCGGGTAACTTAAAAGGAGATTTGGATTTCACTTTTAAAGTAGAAAACTTTAATAGATCAAAATGATCAATTAATAAATTTGTATTGTGACGTTGTTTTAACACCAATGTAAAAAAATAGGTGCCACCTTGGGTTTTATTGCGTTTATAGCTCGACATATCAATCATCCTTAATTGATACTTTTTTGATTATTGATGGGTTACGCTTTCCCCTTCGGGAAAATGCTAACCCATCCTACAAGGAAAGGTGATTAAACTTAATCGGTAGGATGGGTTAGATACGAGGTGTACGAGAATCGTAACCCATCAAATTGCAATCTATAAATAAAAACGGCGCAGTATCTTTCGATACTGCGCCGTTTTTTATCTTCTGTCAAAAGCGTCTGACACTCGACGCCAGACTCCCGACCAATTACTTAAACGTCTTCTGGGCAATAAACTTATGCACCGCTTCTAAATCTGCTGGCAACACATCCAAACGCTCTTCACGGTCCATTAGGTCCGTTAAGTGGTGTGGCAAGTTTGGCATGTCGAAGCCTGCACGTTTAACCGCATCTTCAAATTTCACAGGGTGAGCAGTACCCAGTGTGATCATTGGGATGTTGTTATTACGGCGCGTTTCGCGGGCGGCTTTTACACCAATAGCTGTGTGTGGGTCTAGTAAGTAACCGGTTTCTGCGAACACGTCTTGCATCACTTTCACCGTGTCATCTTCACTTACTGCAAAGCTGTCGAACAGTACGCGGGCTTTGGCGAGTTTTTCTTCATCCAAAGACACAACGTCTTTCTTGGCATTCATACGGCCCATTAGCTCAGCTAGTGCCGCGCCATCTCGGTCGTAAAGATCAAACAATAAACGCTCAAAGTTTGACGATACCGCAATGTCCATTGAAGGCGTAATGGTGTGTTGTAGTGGATGCACTTCGTATTGGTTTTTGCTCATTAGGCGATGCAATACATCGTTGCTGTTAGTAGCAATGACTAATTGATCGATTGGCAGACCCATTTTTTTCGCCATGTATCCAGCAAAAATATCACCAAAGTTACCCGTTGGTACCGAGTACGCCATTGGGCGCAGTGGACCACCAAGGTTTAGTGACGAATAGAAGTAATAAACGATCTGGGACATGATACGCGCCCAGTTAATGCTGTTTACAGCAACCAGTTTACGTTCACCTTTTAAGAAACCTTGGTTACCAAAACTGGCTTTTACCATGTCTTGTGCTTGGTCGAAGTTACCTTCAATGGCGATGTTAAAAATGTTATCGCCTTTTACGGTTGTCATCTGACGACGCTGTACTTCTGATACTTTACCGTGTGGATGCAAAATAAAGATGTCTACATTTTTACACGCTTTGGTGCCTTCGATGGCAGCAGAACCGGTATCACCAGAAGTGGCACCCATGATCACAACTTTTTCATGACGACGCTCTAAAACGTAATCTAATAAACGACCAAGGGTTTGTAATGCAAAATCTTTAAACGCTAAGGTTGGGCCATGGAACAGTTCTAACACGTATTCGTTGTGGTCGATTTGCTGCAAAGGCGCAACGGCTTTATGAGCAAAACCACCGTACACTTCATTTAAAATGGTTTGCAGTGCTTCGCTATCTACGCTGCCTTCGACAAATGGGTAAATCACTTTGTGCGCAAGTTCTGCGTACGGAAGGTCACGCCAAGATTCAATTTCAGCCAGCGTGTATTGTGGTACGTCTTTTGGTACGTACAAACCGCCGTCTTCTGCTAGACCGGTTAGTAGTACTTCTTCAAATGTTAACTCCGGTGCGTTACCGCGAGTTGAAATATATTTCATCATATTCATATATCCTGATAGTCAGGTTTAATATTTAAAATTTGTGATTAATTTAATTCTTCAACACGAATGCGAGTAACCGCACCGTTGATCTCGGCTAATGCTTCAATTTCAGCAATGGCTTCGTTCATGATTTTTTCTTGTACTTTATGGATCAACATAATGATTGGCACAAGAATTTCGTCGTCTTTTGGTTCTTTTTGAATCAAGGCTTCAATGCTGATGCCTTTGTTGCTTAAGATGGTTGCAACCGTAGCTAATACACCGGCTTTATCCAATGCTTCCATACGTAAGTAGTAACCGGTTTCGATTTCATCGATTGGCAATACTTTTAAGTCTTCAAGGCTATCAAATGATAATGCTTCAACCTGAATTTCACGGGCGATGTCGATGATGTCAGCCACTACCGCAGATGCGGTTGGACCGGCACCCGCGCCTGGGCCACAGAATAACGTGTCTTTTACTGCGCTACCTTTCACTGCCACTGCGTTCATCACGCCATCTACTTTGGCGATCATGTTGGTTTCAGGAATCAAGGTTGGATGCACACGAAGGTCAATGCCTTTTTCACTGCGAGCGCTCACACCTAGGTGCTTGATGCGGTAACCTAGCTCTTCAGCGTATTGCACATCTTCACGGGTTATTTTGCTGATGCCTTCGGTAAAGCAGTTATCGAACTGTAACGGAATACCATATGCAATGGACGATAGAATCGTTAGTTTATGGGCGGCATCAATGCCTTCAACGTCGAAGGTTGGATCGGCTTCGGCGTAACCCAATGCTTGTGCTTCGGCCAGTACGTCATTGAAGTCACGACCTTTGTCACGCATTTCGGTCAAAATGAAGTTGCCTGTGCCGTTGATAATACCCGCCACACGCTCAATCTTGTTGGCCGCTAAACCCTCACGAATGGCTTTGATCACCGGAATACCACCAGCAACACCCGCTTCGTAACCCACGCTTACACCCGCTTCTTTAGCTGCGGCGAAGATTTCAGCACCGTGTACGGCAATTAGTGCTTTGTTTGCAGTTACCACATGCTTGCCGTTTTTAATGGCTTCTAATACCAGCTCTTTGGCCACGTCATAGCCACCAATCAACTCAACCACGATGTCGATTTCTGGGTTGCGCGCCACTTCAAAAATATCCGCAGTCATATTGGTGTTACGGGTATCGCAAGCAGGGTTTTCACGACGAGCACCTACTTGCTCAATAATAATCTCACGCCCAGCACGACGCGCAATTTCTGCTGCGTTCTCTACTAGTACGTTAAAAGTACCGCCACCGACAGTACCAAACCCACAGATGCCCACTTTAACCGGTTTCACTATATGGTCTCCGTTATATAAATGCCTGATTATGATGCATCAGGTGTGTAAAAATTTTGGGCGCTAAATGTATCACAATCAACCATCAACAGGCAGTGTGAATTTGCCTAAAATGCCCAGTTTAGGCCCCATAAACACAAAAGCCCCAATGCTTTCGCATCAGGGCTTCATAGGGACTAGCACGTGTTGCTTATAGACCGATTTTTTTCGCTAATTCGTCTGCTGGCATGTAGCCAGGTAATAGCTCGCCATTTTGCAAAATAATAGCTGGAGTGCCACGCACACCAAATTCAGCGCCTAGCGCTAACTGCTCTTCAATTGGTGCTTCGCAATTTAGGTTCTCTTTAATAAAACCGGTGGCTTTTGCTTTATTCATTGCCGCAGGGCGGTCAGCGTCACACCAAACGCTCTTCAATTTTTTGTAGGAACCGGTAAATTGCGTGCGCTTTTGATCAGAGTAAACCCCTGCGCGAGGGTAAGCTAAGTAGCGAACTGTTACACCTAGCTCATTTAAACGAGGCACTTCACGGTGTAGCTTGCGGCAATAACCGCAGTCGACATCGGTAAATACATTGATCACCGCTTTTTCTTCACCTTTACTGGCAAACACCACCATGTCTTTTGCATCCAGCTTATCAACTAAGGCTAAACGCTTTTCGTCGCTACGTTTGGCTGTAATATTCACAAGCTCACCTTGGGTGGCTTGAAACAGTGAGCCGTACACAAAGTATTGGCCATCGGATGTGCTGTATAAAATCTCACCGCTGGTTAACTCTACTTCGTATAAGTCTTGGCCAGGGATTTGCTTGGCGCTCATTAACACCAGCGTAGGTTGAGCCGCTCGAAGTGCATCAGCAATGGTTTGCTCAACGCTTTTTTCTTCTGCTTGTGTGAAGCTTGCCAGTAGGGCCAAAGCAGTCACACCTAGATTTCTTAAAATTGCCATGGTGGATCTCTAATCGATTTTGTTGGGCAATTAGAACATTGATTGCAGTGGAAGTTCCAGAGGGGATTTGGCAATTATTGATAGAGGTGGGACACTTAAGCCAATCAAGGCTGTCATTTTTCTTTAGGGCCACACTTCGACACGCTCGTCCCTCGCTGCTCAGTGCGAACGGTTTTGTTTATTTTAGAGCTAATAGGCATCTCTTTTGAGCTACATGGGCAGCTGATTTACGCTCTGTGCATAAAAGCTAAACTCTAAAACGCAAAAAACCCGCACTAGGCGGGTTTTTCAGATTAGCTAATAAGTAAAAATTACTTAGATAGCTTCTCTTTGATACGTGCTGATTTACCAGAACGCTCACGTAGGTAGTAAAGTTTCGCTTTACGAACATCACCACGACGTTTCACTTCAATGCTATCGATTAATGGGCTGTGCGCTTGGAAAGTACGCTCAACACCAACACCGTTAGAAATTTTACGTACAGTGAAAGCTGAGTTTAGGCCACGGCTACGCTTAGCGATAACAACACCTTCATATGCCTGAAGACGCTCACGTGTACCTTCTTTAACTTTAACTTGTACTACAACTGTATCACCAGCACCGAATGCAGGGATATCAGCTTTTAACTGTGCAGACTCAATAGCCTGGATAATTTTGTTCTTGCTGCTCATGACTAAGCTCCTAAGTAATTTCGGATAGGTTCAAGTATCACTTGGATCTTGAACGTCTCGAATAAATTCGTGCAAAAGGGCTTGCTCTTCATCGCTGAGAGGCCTTTTTGCCAGCAAATCTGGCCTGCGTTGCCAGGTACGCCCTAGTGCCTGTTTAAGGCGCCAGCGCTTAATTTTTTTGTGATCACCACTAAGTAACACCGCTGGTACTGACTCGCCGTTGTAAACCTCAGGTCGAGTATAGTGTGGGCAATCCAATAAACCATCAACGAACGAATCTTCGACGGCACTCATGTCATGTCCCAACACCCCTGGCACTAATCGGATGATGCTATCCATCATCACCATAGCGGCCAGCTCACCACCACTTAACACGTAGTCTCCGATAGACCATTCTTCGTCTACCTGCGCTTGAATCAAACGCTCATCTACGCCTTCATAGCGGCCAGCTAAGAAGATTAAACCCTCTTCTTTTGCTAGGCGTTCTGCTCCCGCTTGGGTCAATTGTTGCCCTTGCGGTGACAAGTAAATCACTTTACTGCTTGGGCCCAGTTTCGCTTTTGCAGCGCCAATGGCCTGCTCTAGCGGAGCCACCTTCATCAACATGCCTGGACCACCACCATAAGGGCGCTCGTCCACGGTTTGATGTTTATCTGTGGTGAAATCACGAGGATTCCAACAATTGATATCAACCAAACCTCTACTTACTGCGCGCCCGGTGACGCCGCTTGCAGTAAGCGCTTGGAACATCTCAGGAAAAATGGAGATGATGCCAAACTGCATGATTAGAATTCCGGATCCCAATCAACTTCGATCATGCCCTTTTCTAAGTCGATGTTTTGAACGCAGTCATCGCTGTACGGTAACAATCGTTCACGACCATCAATGCTGTCTTTGGTGGCTTTAACAACCAGTACGTCGTTAGCGCCATTATTAAACAGATGGTCCACCTGACCTAAAACCACACGATCTGTGGTAACCACCAATAAATCTTTTAATTGGTGGTAATAGATTTCGCCTTCAGCCGTCTCTGGAAGTGCGTCCATTGGAATCGCAATATCACATTGGCAATACTTCTGTGCCAGAGTACGGTCATTACAACCGTCAAGCTGTGCAACTAGGCCTTTACCTTGGGTACGCCAGTTGCTCACCTTAACCGGTGTCCATTGGCCGTTCATATTTAACAGCCAATCACCGTAAGAGAAGACGCTCTCTTTGAGCTCAGTGTGACTAAACACTTTCACCCAACCTTTAATGCCATAAACACCGGTCACTTTGCCGATAACGGTTAAATTCTCTGGTGCTTTATTCATCAAAGTGTCTTATTACCTGCCCAATTAACCAGCAGCTTGTTGCTTTTTAGCGTCTTTAAGAAGCTTAGCAACACGATCACTTGGCTGAGCGCCTTTGCTCATCCAGTATTCAACGCGTTCTAGGTCTACACGTAGACGCTCTTCTTGACCACGAGCAACAGGGTTAAAGAAACCTACACGCTCAATGAAGCGGCCGTCGCGTGGGAAACGCTGATCCGCTACAGACAAATGATAAAAAGGACGTTTTTTAGAGCCACCAAGGGCTAATCGAATCACTACCATGCGACAGTTTCTTCTCTTTAATGGGCTGGCTTTGGTATCACCAACCGTTCAACAAAGTGTCTCCCTAAGACAGGTAAAGACCTGAAATAGCCAGACACACTATAAGGGGCGCGTATTGTATAGGAATTGAGCGATAGAATAAAGCGCTTAATTCCCTGAATTTTTGCGGGGCAAGCGCCGACAAAAGCACACAAAAAAGCCCCAATACTTGCGCATTGAGGCTCTTTTTATCTCACACCGTTAAAGGGTGTTTGATTACTCTTCTGGTACAACGTGTACAGTAAGAGATGTTGTCACGTCAGCGTGTACTTGCAGAGTGATTTCGAAAGTACCAGTAGTACGTAGAGGACCATTTGGTAGACGAATCTCAGCTTTAGTTGCTTCGATGCCAGTAGAGCTGATTAGGTCAGCAAGGTCACGAGTACCGATAGAACCGAATAGTTTACCGTCTTCGCCTGCTTTAACCGCTAGAGTCAACTCAAGTTCTTTAAGCTGTTCTGCACGTTTCTCAGCATTCGCTAGTTTCGCAGCCGCTTCTTTTTCAAGTTCAGCGCGACGAGCTTCAAACGTCTCAATGTTAGCAGCAGTTGCAGGAACCGCTTTCTTTTGAGGGATAAGGAAGTTACGACCGTAACCAGATTTAACCGTTACTTTATCGCCAAGTGAACCTAATTTAGCCACTTTTTCTAATAGGATTACATCCATTTTTAAACACCTTACAGGGCAAGACTTGCGTCTTATAAGTTAACAGCCCAAACAATTGGACCTTGAATTATGCCGTGTCTTTTAGTCGCTTACGGAAATCAAATAAGACATCCAATAAAGCCACCAAAATTAGTAACGCGTACATATATGGCAGAAAGAACAAAAAGCTAATATAAAACGCCATTAACCATTGTGAACTCAGCTGCCCCATGGCTATGACACCATGAACCAAACTAATACCCATGATAAACAAGGGCACCAGAATCACTGGCATCAAACTCACCCAAGATGGGTCTGATGCACTAATAAAAAACACCCCTAGGGCAATCGCCACGTACCAATAAGGTAAACGTAGGGTGTGAAACTCGGCTTTAAACCCGCTAGGGTTATATAATTTTGCCTGCCAATAACGCCCCAGCAATAAACCACCAATGGCAAACAGCTGTAATATGGCACTGATTCCACCCAATAACATGGGGAAAATCCAAGGTTGAAAGGCTTGCGCTGCTTGCGCATCCATTCGACCCTCAAGGGCTTTGCCGTATTCCTGCGCCCCTTGCTGCAACAACTCAACCCACTGCGGGCTCAATAATGGCAACAACCAAACACAGGCTAGTCCCGCCAGGGCGGATAAACTAATGGCTTTAGGCAGTGACGCGCTTACTCTAATCACACTGGCCATCCCGGCACTGCCTAAAATCACTATGATTGCGGTGATATCTTGTTGCGCTGCAAACCAAGCAATACCTGGTAATAACGCCACTAACATGACATTTAAACCTTTGTTGAGGCCTTGGCTTAAAATCACCAAGGCCACAACCGCCGCACTTACCCAATACATCAGAGGAATTACGGCGAATAACACAGCCATAAGCGCTGCCTGACGAGGTCCCTGCATACTAAAGCGTGCAATGGCTCCCATAACAGCGCTACCGATTACTTGTGTGAATCAGTGTATGGCAATAGTGCTACGTAACGAGCACGCTTGATAGCAGTTGCTAGCTGACGCTGATACTTAGCTTTAGTACCAGTGATACGGCTAGGAACGATTTTGCCAGTTTCAGTTACGTAACCTTTAAGAACATCAAGGTCTTTGTAATCGATCTCGGCAACGCCTTCAGCAGAAAAACGACAGAACTTACGACGACGGAAAAAACGAGACATAATCTATACTCCTATTATTCTGCAGCGTCATCTGCATCAGATGCAGTGTCAGCAGTTTCAACTTCAACTTCAGCATCTTCACGACGTGGACGATCGTCACGACGGTCTTGACGGCTTTCAGCAGCTTTGATTGCAGAATCGCCAGTTACAGCATCTTTAGTACGAATAACCATGCTACGAATTACAGCATCGTTGAAACGGAAAGTGTTGTTTAACTCGGCAAGAGTTTCATTGTCACATTCGATGTTCATAAGAACGTAATGTGCTTTATGAATCTTTTGGATTGGGTAAGCCAGGTGACGACGGCCCCAGTCTTCAAGACGGTGGATTTGACCACCTGTTTCTTTGATAGAGCCAGTGTAACGCTCGATCATTGAAGGTACTTGTTCGCTTTGATCTGGGTGAACCAGAAATACGATTTCGTAATGACGCATATAAAATGCTCCTTATGGGTTAATAGCCTTTTATCAGTGCAAAGCGCTGTAAAGGGCAAGGAGTCCTATCTATCCAAATACAGATAAATCAGGGGGCGCGCATTATGCACAAAAAAACACCAAAAAACAAGCTTGGCTTTACCCCCTAATTCTCGATCAAACCTCTAGCCAGTGTCACTATTGGCACAAAAGGCCACCCCTAATAGCCACTTTCACCATTGGCGAAATATAAGAATGCGGTAAGCTGCGCACACACAATAAAAACAACAGGTGATTTATGACACTAGGCAAGGCTTTGGGCCGCTCATTAACCGGTTTAATCGTGATAGCGGTAACAGCAGGCGCGATATTTCATACAGAGGTGCGCCAGCTTTATAACACCGTGCGCTTGTTTGATGCTGACATCATCGTTGAAAACTTCTCCCATATGGATGCCGTAGCCCCCATTAAAACCTTAAAAGCCACTAACAACGTACGCCCGCTTATCCCTGCCCCACAACCATTACCTGAAACCTTCACTTACAAGGGTGAAACCCGCAATCTACAAGATTGGCTTACTGACTCAAGCGCCACGGCATTAGTGGTGATTCAAGACGACAACCTAGTCTTTGAAGATTATTTCCAAGGCACCCAGGCCACCGACAAACGTATTTCTTGGTCCATGGCAAAATCGTTTTTAAGTGCATTATTTGGTATTGCCGTAAGTGAAGGCAAAATATCAGACTTAAACGCACCCGTTACTGATTATGTGCCCAGTTTAAAAGGCTCAGGTTATGACGGTGTTTCCATCAAAAATGTATTACAAATGAGCAGCGGTGTTTATTTTAACGAAGACTACGGCGACTTTAATAGCGACATTAATCGCTTTGGTCGAGTGATGGCACTGGGCGGCAGCTTTGATGATTTTGCTGCCTCTTTAAACCAAGACCCAAAACATGAGCAAGGCACCTTCATGCACTATGTGAGCATTGATACCCATGTGATTGGCATGGTGCTACGCGCTGCCACGGGCAAAACCATTATGGAATATTTCCAAGAAAAACTTTGGAACAAGCTTGGCACAGAAGAAGACGCTTTCTACATCACAGATACCACAGGCGAGCCAATGGTGCTGGGTGGTTTAAATATGCTAAGCCGCGACTATGGGCGCATGGGCATGTTATACCGTGATGGCGGTATGTATAACGGCGAACAAATTGTGCCGGCAAAATGGATAGAAGACAGCATCACCCCAGATGCCCCTCACTTAATGCCAGGCAAACGCGACACAGCCAACACTAATTTTGGTTATGGCTATCAATGGTGGCTACCTGAAAACCCAGACCAAGAGTTTTTAGCCATTGGTATTTATGGCCAATACATTTTCATTGATCGTAAAACCAATACCGTCATTGTGAAAAACAGTGCTGACCGCGGTTTTATGGATAACGGTTACGAAAGCAAAGATATTGCCGTGGCGGCGTTTCGTGCTATTGCAAAAAATTTAGAGAAAAAAAGTAACCCCGTGCAAACCACGGCACAAGCAGATTAAGCTATACCACAAATAAAACTCACGCCTTTGATTTCATTAAGGGCGTTTTTTTAATCAAACAATAAAAAAGCGCTCGAATAACCATGAGCGCTTTTGATAAACACAAATCAAACTGCATTAATGCGCCGATTGATCTTTAGCCTGTTGCGTTTTACGAAAATGCTCTTTAGGTAAGGTTCCGGTTACCGCTTGTGCCAACATCACCCAGTCCGATGCAAAACTGTAAAGCGGATATTGAAAGGTGGCAGGGCGATTATATTCATAAAAAAAGTGGCCAACCCAAGCAAAGCCATAACCCACCACAGGTAACAACCAAAGCAAACTGTATTGTGCCGTGATCAAACTATAAGCTAATAATGCCAACACTAAAGAACTGCCAACATAGTGCAGCACACGACACGTTGTGTTGCTGTGCTCTGCCAGATAAAACGGATAAAACTCTTTAAAACTCGTTATGCGTGTTTCTTGTGTCATCGCCCTCTCCTACTTTTTTATTATTTATAGATGAATTATGCGCTTTAAAGAAAAAAAGCCCAGTTGCATTTAAGGCCCCATGATTGCCACTAGAAGCCAAGTGCTTGTTTTATATGAGGTAAGAGGAACATTTATCGAAAATACGGATCAAAAGCAGCTAATTTTTGCCGTTTATTATCGATAAATCTGCATATACTCTTAACATCAGTTAAATAACAGGTTGCGCTCATGGATCAGTATCAAGCTTCACAAAAATGGCTGCATTGGCTCAGTGCCATTTTGATATTGGGCCTCTTTGCTCTTGGCGTATGGATGCGTACATTGGGGTATTACGATTCGTGGTACCAAACCGCACCTCATTGGCACAAACAAATGGGCATTATCTTGTTATTTATTATGCTAGTTCGACTGATATGGCGACTTAAAATCAAAGCCCCTGCGCCATTGATTAACCATAAAGCATGGGAGGTTAAAGTTGCTCATATTACCCATTACATTTTGTATCTAGGCATATTTACGATTATTGCCAGCGGTTATTTAATTGCCACGGCTGATAATCGGCCTATAGATGTATTTGGCTTATTTAGCATGCCGGTTTTATTCACCCCGTTTGATGGTCAAGAAGACATCGCCGGTTTCATTCATGAGTACGGTGCCTATGCATTAATGGCCTTAGTGGCTTTACACATTGCAGGGGCCTTTAAACATCATATGATTGATAAAGATTCAACACTAAAGCGCATGCTGTAGGCATGCTTAGAAACACGTTTTATTTTAAAAAACGCACTTAAACCAAGGAGATCAAAATGAAGAACACAATTAAAGCATTGGGCGCAGGCCTTGTTCTTACCCTTAGCAGCACAGTCTTTGCCGCTGAAGATTACGTCATTGATACAAAAGGCATGCACGCTTTTATTGAATTTAAAATCAAACACCTGGGCTATAGCTGGCTAAAAGGTCGCTTTAACGACTTTGAAGGTGATTTTTCTTATGATGAAAAAAATCCTGAAAAATCCAATGTCAATGTAACCATCAAAACAGCAAGCGTTGATTCCAACCACGCAGAGCGCGACAAGCACTTGCGCGGCAGTGATTTTTTAAATGTGAGCAAATTTCCTACATCAACATTTAAAAGCACTAAAGTAGTAAGCAAAGCAAATGGCGCTGCCGATATTCATGGTAAATTCACACTAAACGGTGTGACTAAAGACATCATCATCAATGCACAAGAAATTGGTGCAGGTAGTGATCCTTGGGGTGGATTCCGTCGCGGTTTTGAAGGTACCACTGAGATCGCACTTAAAGATTACAACATCAACTTTAACCTAGGCCCTGCCTCTGAAAAAGTTGAGTTAATCTTAAACATTGAAGGCGTTCGTAAATAACACAAGCGCACATAAAATAATAAAAGGCCCTGCTCATCCATTGAGCAGGGCCTTTTTTTTGAACCAGCAAACGGTCAATTAAGCCGCCTTATTTATCTTTTCATCCTCAAGGTTATCTTTTGTTATTTGAATATCACTTAAACTCGGCAAACATGAATTTAAGATAATGGCAGTAAGGCCACACGTTGTAATCGCTGAACCAAATATATTTTGTACAAGCTTAGGCATTTCTTTTAATACATCAGGCACCATGGCAACCCCTAAACCCAATCCAAATGATACCGCCATAATTAACATGGTACGACGATCAAGCTCTAAACTTGCAAGAATCCGAATCCCCGCTGCGGCAACCGTGCCAAACATCACTAATGTCGCGCCACCTAAAACCGGCTTTGGTAACTGCTGAAACACAGCACCAATAACAGGGAACAAACCTAAAATAATCAGCATTCCCGCCGTCCATAAGGCCACATAACGAGAAGCCATGCCCGTTAACTGAATCACACCATTATTTTGACTAAACGTGGTATTTGGAAACGTATTCATAACCGCAGCAATAAGTGAGTTAACACCATCCCCTAATACACCGTTTTTGATACGCTTGGTATACAAAGGACCCGTTATTGGTTCTTTGGAAACCATGGAAGTGGCCGTAAGATCACCGGCACTCTCAATGGCCGTTATTAAATAAATAAGTGCAACAGGAATAAAGGCAGCTAAATCAAAAGACATACCGTATTTAAATGGCACAGGCAGGGTAAACACATTCACACCGGCCATAGAAGAAAAGTCTACCTTCCCCATTGCCATGGCGACAAAAAAGCCCGTCATCAAACCAAAAAAGATAGCACCACTGCGTAAATAAATATTTTTAAATTGGTTCAGCACCACAATGAGCACCAGCACAGACAAACCTAAACCTAGGTTTGTCAAACTACCAAAATCAGGCGCGTTAAAACCGCCTGCTAAATCGGTCATCCCCACTTTAATCAGGTTAAAACCAATGGTTGTAATCACAATGCCGGTCACTAACGGATTAATAAAAAACTTCAGTTTGTGTAAAAAACGACTCAAGAAAATTTCAATGAAAGCACCTAAGCAACACACACCAAAGATGAGACTTAAGATTTCTTCAGGGCCGCCACCCTTGCCTTTTGCAATGAAGCCTGCAGCTAATATAGAACTTAAAAAAGCAAAACTGGTGCCCTGCAACGACACCAAACCCGACCCCACAGGGCCAATGGTTTTAGCTTGTATAAACGTGCCCACCCCAGACACAATTAACGCCATACTAATCAGGTAAGGAATCTCACTGCCTAAACCCAATACCCCACCAATTATCAGTGTGGGGGTAATGATTCCTACAAAACTAGCCAATACATGCTGCAAAGCAGCAAGTAAAGTTGGCCCTATGGGCGGCTTATCATTTAAGCCATAAAGCAGGTCGTTATTTGATTGCATTGTGCGCTCCACATTTTTTGTAATGTTGCCTACATGCAAAAACATGACCAACTGGTCAATTAACTCCAACCCCCTGAAGTGATGATTGATATAACTAAATCCGTATTTGAATTTGCACCATCACATAACCAGCTGCACCATAAAGAAACAGACATAAAGAAATAATCGCCACTGGTGACGATACACACCGTCTTTGCTAACATGTGGGCTTGGCAGATTAACACGCAAGTCACTGCCATGTTCCAACTCCCGTTGGTGCATGGTGGCACGTAAAACAAGCTAGCATGCATCACTATTTATTAGGAATAATGACATGCAACACGCCAAACCTTTATGGATTAAAAACCCTCTCGCCACATTCGATGGCCAACATCAAAACAGCCAGCATATTACCAATGGAATCGTTGTAGAAAACGATGTCATTATTCAATGTTTAGGTGCAGGTGAAACACCAACCGTACAAAATCATGATGTATTTGATGCCAGTCAACACGTGTTAACCCCCGGGCTCGTCAACACCCATCATCATTTTTATCAAACACTTACTCGTGCTTGCCCTCCTGCTTTAAATAAAAAACTTTTTCCATGGCTGCAAACTCTGTATCCAATTTGGGCAGGTTTACAACCGGAACAGCACGCAGTGGCCACTGAGCTTGCTATGGTTGAGTTGTTATTAAGTGGCTGCACCACCGTTAGCGATCATCATTACCTATTTCCACAAGCGTTGTCTCACGCCATTGACACTCAAGTGACGGTTGCAAAATCCCTTGGCATGCGCGCCACCTTTACTCGAGGTAGCATGAGTTTAGGACAAGACCAAGGAGGATTACCGCCGCAATCGGTGGTGCAAAGTGAACAAACAATTTTAGAAGACAGCGAACGCCTAATAAAAACCTATCATCAAAAAGATGATTTAATCGAAATCGCACTGGCACCGTGCTCACCGTTTTCTGTCACCACAAGTTTGATGCAAGACAGTGCTACATTAGCCAAACAATATAATGTAAACCTACATACTCACTTAGCAGAAACGGAAGATGAAAATCGTTTCTGTCTAAATATGTTTGGCATGCGCCCATTAGATTACCTAGAAAGCGTGGGCTGGATGCACGACCGCACCTGGCTTGCACATGGCATACATTTTAATGACGATGAAATTAAACGACTTGGACAAGCAAACGTTGGCATTACACATTGCCCGTCCTCTAACATGGTATTGGCATCAGGCATTTGCCGCATAAACGAACTCAAAGCCGCTGGTGTACGCTTAGGTTTAGGCGTAGATGGAAGCGCTAGTAATGATCACAGTAACCTTATGCAAGAAATCCGTCAGGCGTTACTTATACAACGTTTACGTTATGAAGCGGATGAATTTACTCACGAAGACGCGTTACAACTTGCCACCTCTGGGTCGGCCAGTGTCTTAAACCGACACGATATCGGAATACTCGCTGTCGGAAAAAAAGCAGACTTAGCATTATACAAACTCGATGAACCACGCTTTTCGGGCAGTCATGACCCATTAGCAGCATTAGTATTATGTGGCGCTTACAAAGCGGACGCTGTCATGATAAACGGGCAATGGAAAGTCAAACAAGGTGAGTGGTTAGGTGGTGATATTCAAAAGCTAATGAAAACACACAGCCAAGCAGCAAGTAGAATTTACAAGAGGCTATAATTAAAAATGGCCTAGTAATCCGTGAATCACTAGGCCCAATAAAGAGAACAACGGTTATTAATAATTATTGAATATCAGCAGCTTCTGCTTTGACTTCATTTTTAATACGTGAAATGTCAGCATGAGACATACCCAAAATTTTAGCTGCACTATATATAACGAAGCGCTCAAAGAAATTAAATCGCTGATCGTTATAAGCCGCAGACCAAAGATATTTAACAACAACTTCATTTGTTAATTCTGGTGTAGGCTCAGGCTGAGGCTCAGGATTTGATGATGCAATCAATTGAGTAGCATCATCAAATTCCATAGTAAACGTATTATATGCATCAGCTGAACCGCCTCTTCTGCCACGAGTTAACAAGTCTGCACGCACAAAAAAAGTATCTCCAACTTCAACATCAAAGCTAATAACCATTGAAGCGTTTTCACCTGAATTTTCAGTTACAAAAATAGAGTCATAAGCCAAAACATCATCAGGAGAGACCAATTCATAAACTAAAGTACCCATGTCACCAGTCCATGGAATGTCATCACCCTTAATGACAGCAACTCGACCTGTCACTTGACCTTCACCCAAAACCACGCCATGTAGGTTAATAAATAAATCAATAGTGGTAGGCACAGAACCAGTATATGTGTATTGCTGAATGCCATAAGCATTTGCATTTACACCTCGACCATCTTCTGAAATAGAACGAGCTTTTAATACAGGTGTATAGTCTGAGCCATTTATTTGTGCCAAAACATCAGCAGAACCAGACATATCAGAATAGGTTATCGTAGCGCTGGTTTGATTAATCGCACCGTCTTCAGTTATATTTATTTCACCGGTACAATAGCTTGGACAGTCACTAAATGTAACCGCAGATGCACTGGTTCCCCAGTTGGTCAATTCAACATCCGCATAAGAAATTGCAGGTAATAAAATAGCTGCACTAGCCAATAAAGCGTGCTTAATCATAAATAACTCCGTTTACTTAAATAATTAAAGGCTCTCGCCAAATCAAACCATTCTAATCTAAAAAGAGTAAAAACATCTCAATAGAAAATAGGCGCTGGAAGTATAATTATTAAATATCAAAGAGATAGACGGAGATTAAAATTTCTAATACTTAAGGATTAAAATTAAAAATAAACAACACAATTATGAGAACATGTTAACAATATGAAAGATTTATTGGCCTGAATAGAATTAGGTTTGAGTTAAAACGAAGTGCATTTAACCATTTTAAACAACAAATAAAGTAGTTAAAAAGTACTACTTGATAAATACAACTAACCTGTAAATCTGCAAAAACTAAGGAAATGATCGGTATTGCAGTAACAGACCAATGATCTCATGATCACTGTTGCTACTGGACAGGGATTCATTCATATTGGCTCTTTGCGGCAGACGAATATTAAGCTGCTCCCGCAATGCGACCTCTAATTCAGAATCTAAATTAAGATCCACAACCTTTCCTAAAAAATTGCAAATTCGCGTATGTAAAAATGTTTTCATTGTCATCAAAACCTCCCTATGAACACATGATTATTTCAAATTTATACCTGTCACCTTGTTAAATAACAGGCAATAAAAAAGGGCAAACCGTAAGGTTTACCCTTTTAAAATAAACAAGGTGCTAATTAGATAGCGACAATGTTTTCTGCTTGAGGACCTTTTTGTCCTGAAGTCACTGTAAATTCTACTTTTTGGCCTTCCGCTAAGGTTTTGAAACCAGAGCTTGTAATCGCACTAAAATGTGCAAAAACATCAGGGCCAGATTCTTGCTCAATGAAACCAAAACCTTTCGCTTCGTTGAACCACTTAACAGTACCGGTAGTTGTAGACATAATAATATCCTAAATTTTTTAATAAGTTAGTGCCTTAAAAGGCATGGATTGCATAAAGATTTTGACTGTAACTTAAAAACTGCAGGACGGAGATTAGTACGAATAAAACTGCGAAATGTAGGATATAAATATATAGACGTTCTTTCTAGCTGCCACTCACTCTATAGAGTTAACATCCATGTGTCTATGCTTATTTATAAAATAAATAAAAGCCTTGTCAATCAAGCACCTAGCTTAGATGATTTAAAACAAAACTGGCTTAAGCGCACTCAATACGGCTTAAACCAGCATCTAAATTATTCGCTCGCCCAGCGAATCATCTTTGTGCGTTCGTCTTCTGTCATGTTGGTCATATTGGCAAGGGGCATATAATTACTTTGTACCGCTTGCAGTATTCTGGGTTTATTCACCAATAATTCATCAAGTGTTTCTAACATAATGCCGCCAGGAGCCGCTGCAAATCCAACCTGAGTTGGCTTCGCCGCATGACAAGATGCACAACGTTGTTTTGAAATTTCGAGCACTTGATTATCTGCGATCAACTCATCGGTCATATCCACTGGCTTTGGTAGCATGTATCCAATAATACCAAACAAGAAAACAAGCCCAGCCACTAAAATCCAAGGTTTGTTTTGCCCTTGATGTTTTAAGTTGAAGTAATGACGCACAAAAGCCGCATTAAAACTGATCAATGCCAGAATTAACCAAGCATGTTCATGACCATAAGTCATAGGATAATGATTACTGATCATGATAAAAATAAGTGGCAAAGTGAAATAGTTATTATGGGTAGAGCGAAGCTTGGCAAATTGCGCTGGCCGTGCATCGGGTTTTTCACCGGCTTCTATGGCCCTCACCAATTCACGTTGAGCTGGCATGATCCCAAAAAACACATTACCCGCCATAATCGTGCCGATTAATGCACCCACATGTAAATAGGCAGCGCGATCACTAAAGATTTCACCAAGCGCATACGCAGAAAACACCAAACCAGCAAATAAAATAGCGCCAAATAGTTTTGGTGAATATTGCAAAGGGCTTTTCACAAGTAACTCATAAAAAACAAAGCCGCCCACTAAAAATCCCAAACTAATGGCTATTGCCTCAAATTGAGTTAACAGCATTTTTGTCGGGTCAATCAAATATTGGTCCGCCCCCCAGTAATACATAATGCACAACAAGGCAAAACCCGTTAACCAAGTGGTGTACGCTTCCCACTTAAACCAGTGCAGTTTTTCTGGCATGGATTGCGGTTCAAGCTCGTACTTGGCAACCTCATAAATGCCACCACCATGAATGGCCCATAAATCCCCTTTAATGCCTTTGTCTTTTTTCCACTGAGGTGGGGTTTTAAGATTAAGATCAAGCCATACAAAATAAAATGACGCGCCAATCCACGCGACACCTGCGATTACATGAAACCAGCGGAAAAATAAATTTAACCAATCAACTAAATAGGCTTCCATATTATTCTCTATAATTAAATATTAATTAAAACAGTCTATTGCTTTTTATAAACCGACTTACCCGCCACAAATGTCTCATCAATGGCACGATCATCTCCGAGTATCATTAGACTAAACAGCATTTCATCTAGGGTTTCACAGGTACTTAATTTGCGGGCCATTAAATCCGTACTGGCTAAGTCCATTACAATAAAATCAGCTTCTTTGCCTTGTTCAAAGTTACCGATCTTGTCATCTAAACTTAAGGCCACAGCATTGCCTAAAGTAATCATGTAAAACGCATCACGGGCTTGTAAGCTATGACCTTTTAACTGACAAATTTTGTAGGCTTCATTCAGAGTTTGTAACATTGAAAAACTGGTACCACCTCCTACATCCGAGGCAATACTGACAGGTACTTGATGGCTCTGGGCTTGTTGTAAATCAAATAAACCACTACCTAAAAATAAATTAGAAGTTGGGCAAAATGCAATGCCGCTTTTAGTTTCGCTTAGGCGTTCAAAATCTTCTTGTTCTAAATGCACACCGTGGGCAAAAACACTACGGGGACCTAACAAACCATAATGGTCGTATACATCTAAGTAACTTTTACGTTCAGGAAAGAGTTCTTTTACGAAATTAATTTCATCTATATTTTCAGATAAATGGGTTTGCATATATACAGAAGGGTTATCCTTAAGTAACTGACCTGCTTTTTCCAACTGCTCTGGCGTACTGGTAATGGCAAAACGTGGCGTGACGGCATATAGTTGGCGGCCATTGTTATGCCACTGGTCAATTAATTCTTGGCTGTCAGCAAAGCTGGTTTGAGCGGTATCACATAAATCATCAGGGGCATTGCGGTCCATCATTACTTTTCCGCAAATCATGCGACTATTGTATTGCTGACTGGCATTAAAAAAGGCATTGACTGAACTTTTATGAACCGTGGCAAACACCAACGCAGTTGTGGTGCCATTTTTAAACAACTCATTTAAAAAGAAGTGCGCAGTTTGGCTGGCCTTATCATCATCTTTAAAACTCATTTCGGTCGGGAACGTGTAATTATTAAGCCAATCTAATAATTGGGCACCATAACTGGCGATTACATCAACCTGCGGGAAGTGCACATGACTATCAATAAAACCGGGCATGATTAATTTGTTTTTATGCGTGGTGATATCCACATCTGGGTAGGCTGCGAAAATACTATTGGCGTCACCTACTGCGATAATTGAACCGCTACTATCATCTACAACCAGTGCACCATCATCAAAGTGTTCTAATTGGTCTTGCACTTTAAAATGTAAAATCTGCGCGCGGTGAATATGTTGAGCCATGTACTTATGCCATCTCTTTTATCATTTTGTTCACTGTGTCTGCATCAATAATGATGTCACAGTCATTTGAAAAATTTTGTTCTTCTAAATTATTGCCCGAACCCGCACGATCAACTACCCAAAATACATTCACATCATCTAGGGCCAACAAAGGATGATGCCATGTATTAGCGTGATAATTCACACCCTGCTCTTTTGCCACAAACAACTTTAAGGTAGCTGGGTCTGGAGCATCTTCACCTTCACATACCAATACTAAATACGGTGTATCATTACTTGGTAAAAACGCTTGGCTTCCAAGGGGGTGACGCTCCATCATGGCGATTTTCATGGGCAGTGTACGAGGCTGCGCACGGAAAATACTCATAATTGCCTGCGCGGTATTTTGCCCATCAAACTGATCTTTACCATTTAACTCAACCGCTGCCAGTTTATGAAAACGTTCAGTGGTGCCTTCATTAATCATGATTGGCTGCTTGGTTTCATCGATATCGATTACATCGCCAAACATAGAAAAACCACTTTGGGTTAATCGCTCTGGCTGTAACCTAATTACATTCGCCATTACGAACCTCGATACGTGGAATAACCATGAGCACTGATCAACAACGGTACATGGTAATGTTCATCTGGCTGATCAATTCTAAAGTCAATACTCACACTTGGATAAAAACAGCTATCACCTAGTGCTTGAAAATAACCATCAGTATCAAATGTAATACGATACACACCCGCTTCTCGCTGAGCATTGCCCATCCAATCAACGATGCGACCATCCGCATTGGTTTTACCTTCTGCCACTTTCACATGATCATCAAACTCAAGTTTAAATAACGTGACACTGACACCTACCGCAGGTTTGCCAAGATTAACATCTAAAATATGGGTCGTTATTGGGCTTTTCATATTCGTCCTTATTTTATTGTGCCAAACCAAGTAGCTTATCAATGCGTAAAGCTGTTATTTTACTTTGCTCTAAGGCTGCATTTTTAATTTCAGTCTCACGATCGTTGGGCAAACGTGTATTTAATATTTCTAACATTTGAGCTGCGCTTTTACCTGTGGCAAAAACAATAAAAATAAAACCATTTTTATCGAAATATTCGTCATTTTTTCGAGCAAGCTCAATCAAGGTTTTTTCATCGGCACTGTTAACCCCACTTTGCTCATTGGAAGCCAAACCTTTTGTGCTGGCGTATTTTTTTCGCAAACTATTTACATCACCAATTTTTGGGTGTCCTTCAAATGCTTGTAGATAGTCTGCTTCACTTAACACAGCCCATAAGTCTAAGGCCTTTTGATGTAAGTTTTTTTCGTTGGAAAATGGTCTGGCAGCAACCATTGCGTTAATCCAACCGTCACTTGAGCAACAACTGGCAAATGCCTGCTGTGCTTGCTCTATCGTTAAAGCATTAATGTCATCAACTGTCATATTTAGCCTCGCTCAGGGTAACCAATGACGCGTAAACGGCTGATACCACCATCTGGGTACATGTTTAACCGTATGTGACTAAAGTGTTTACCTGCGCTCACCACTTCGTCTTTATAAAAATGTTCGGCATCGGCACTTAATTTGGTTTTATTAATAACCGTTTGCCACTGGGTGTTTTCATCAGGCATTTTTCCCGGCTCAAGCAATACCGCTTCAAGTGTAAAGCTATCAGGAAAATTACCTTTAAAGTGGGCGGTATCCACCACAACTTTTTCTATGCTGCCCACTGCACCCAGTTTAATTATGATCCAGTCACATTCTCGTCCACCACGGCGGCGTTTTGTTTCCCAACCGTCACCCATGTTTTTACCACGGTCAGGCATGATTAGGTTTTCCATTGATGAGAAAAACATATCACTACACGCAAGTGGGCGTGCACCATTTTTAATAAACGCTAGATCAATCGGCTCGTTTGGTAAAAACCAATCCCAGTTAATACTGGGTTCACCGTAAACTCGTAATCGTGCTACACCACCGTCAGGAAAAATATTTAAACGCACATGGGTCCATTCATGGGAGCTATCAATATCAAAGAAGTTATCACTATCAGGCTTTACATCAGTGGTTTCTAAAATGGTGACCCAGTCGGTATCTGCCAGTGGCGCCCCTTGAATAGAGCACGCTTCAATGGATACTTTCTGCGGAGCATTACCGGCAAAATGACGTGTACATACGTTGACACCATGAATAATACCCTGTGCACCTAACTTGATTACACACCAGTCATAACCCACAACACGTTTGCGGCGACTTTCCCAACCGTCCATCCACTTTCCGCGATCTGTGTATTTATCAACAATAAATACAGGTGCCTCTGGTTTTAATAGGTTTTCCATTTCGGCAAAAAAGTCATCGCTGCAATCCAGTGTTTGACCACCAAGGCGACGGCTAACTAAGTCAATCCATGTATTGTATGGGTGTTGTTCTACGTTCAATTTTTTCTCCTGCCATCATCATTTGTATGGACTTACACTATTCAAATTAGCGTTAACTTAATTCACTTTGTTAGGTTGCGCTGATTGCACAGAACCTTTAACTAAATCTTGTTTTATGGATTTCCAGCTCACACCTTGTCGGATGTTTTTTTCGTGCTTGTGTTGATCAAGATGTTTTATTAATTGCGCAGAAATGGAAACCGCCACTTCCATGGGTAATTTGCCAGTAATACTCGCATCGCCTACAGGACAAATAAATTTTTGTATTTGCTCTTGATTCAGACCCTTATGCTCTAGACGCATTTTAAAACGCTGTGCTTTAGTATCAGAACCAATGCACCCCACATAAGATAAATCCCCACGCTTCAACGCACATTCAGCCAACTCATAATCAAGTTGATGATTATGGGTTAAAATAAGCACCTGACTATTGGGGGCAACTGATTGCATGACATCTACTGGGTAATCTGTTTTGATCATTTCGACATTTTGAAATAACTCATCAGGGAACATTCCATCACGGCTATCAACCCAGCGCACGGTTCCTGGTAATTGGGATAAAATATTCATTAATGCTTTTGCCACATGACCTGCACCAAACACCGTTAAGTTCATGCCTTTCATTGCAAAGCTTTCAAACAAGACACTGACACTACCACCGCAACACTGACCTAAACTTGCCCCTAATGGGAAGTGTTCGATGTAATTCCCAATGGATTGATCTGCCAACAATTGTTGCGCATGCTGCACCACTTTATATTCTAAGTGGCCACCACCTAATGTGTCGTATTGCTGATCCGCTGTGATCACCATTTTACTGCCTTGATCACGGGGTACCGAACCTGCGGCACCCATAACCGTTGCCAACACATAAGCATTGCCTTGTTGTTCACACTTAACAACTGCGTCATACCAGTGTTGTGTTTTCATGGCGTCACCTTGTACTGCTTAGCAAACATAACGGCATTTAATACACGCTCAGGTGTGGCAGGTGTATCCATTGGTGGCGCAATTTTATAATCGGCTACACTGGCTGCTGCATCTCGCAATGCCAACCAAACCGACATACCCAACATAAGTGGCGGTTCACCCACGGCTTTTGAGTTGTAAATGGTTTGCTCGTCATTGGGTCGATCAAACAAACTCACATTAAAGATAGGCGGCATATCACTTGAGGTGGGGATTTTATAATTGGCAGGACCATTGGAAATAATACGGCCGTTGTCATCCCAGTTTAATTCTTCAGTGGTTAACCAACCCATACCCTGAATAAAGCCACCTTCAATTTGCCCAATATCAATTGCAGGATTGATAGACTGCCCCACGTCTTGAATTATATCGGTGCGCAATACGGTGTACTCACCGGTTAACGTGTCAATTTCAACTTCACTGCACGCGGCGCCTAGCGCAAAATAAAAGAACGGACGCCCTGAAGCTTTTTCTCGATCGTAATGAATTTTAGGGGTTTTATAATAACCCGTACTTGAAAGTGATACTCGATGTTCATAGGCCATTTGTACAAATGGGCCAAAACCAAATTCTTGTACTTTATCTTGGCAATGCACCATCACATGATTATTTTCAAACTGAATAGCGGACTCATCCACGTTGAATTTTTCACAAGCAAATTCAACCAAACGTTGTTTGATGGTTAAGCAGGCGTTTTGTGCCGCCTTACCATTAAGGTCTGTACCTGATGATGCAGCGGTTGGTGAAGTATTGGGTACTTTTTCAGTGTTGGTGCTACTGACTTGAACGGTGTCTAAATCCACGTCAAATTCGTTAGCTACGATTTGAGCCACTTTGGTGAATAACCCTTGGCCCATTTCGGTGCCGCCATGATTCACATGAATGCTGCCATCGGTGTAAATATGCACTAAGGCACCCGCTTGATTTAAATGCTGTGCTGTAAATGAAATACCAAACTTAACTGGGGTTAAAGCAATACCACGTTTTTTATACTCATGTTGTTGATTAAACGTTGTTATGTCTTTGCGACGGGCACGGTATTCACTTTCGGTTTCCAGCTGCTCAATCAACTGCGCCATATGGTAGTGCTCAATTGGCTGGCCGTAGTGTGTGGTATCGCCATTTTTATATAAATTAATTTTGCGAACATCCAATGGGTCTTTACCCACTTTACGCGCAACATCATCAATCATGAGTTCGGCCACCATGGTACCTTGCGGGCCACCAAACCCCCGGAATGCGGTATTGGATACAGTATGAGTTTTACAGCGGTGCCCTACCACTCTAGCCGCTTGTAAGTTATAGGCATTGTCGCTGTGAAACATGGCGCGATCCACGATTGAACTAGATAGGTCTGGGCTAAAACCACACTTACCCGCCACCATAATGTCACTGCCCAGTAATTTACCTTGATCGTCGAATCCCACTGTATAACGATTTAAAAAATCATGACGCTTGCCTGTCATTACCATATCGTCTTGACGAGCCAATCGTGCTTTTACTGGCTGTTGTAAACGGTTTGCTAAAATAGCCGCCATACACGCCCAAGGTGCGGCCTGTGTTTCTTTACCACCAAAACCCCCTCCCATGCGACGCACTTCGACTTGAACATAATTAATGGGTAAGTCGAGTACTTCAGAAACCAGTTTTTGCACTTCGCTTGGGTGTTGGCTTGAAGTGAATACCTTCATGCCTTTATCTTCTGTGGGCACCACATAGCTGACTTGAGTTTCAAGATAAAAATGTTCTTGGCCTTTTACATACACCTGACCTTGTAATTGATTGGGTGCATTTTTAATGGCTTGCGCAAAATCCCCTTTGCTCATGGTATGAGTAGGGTGCACAAAAAAATCATTTTTTAATGCGTCTTCTACTTCTAAAATGGCAGGCAGTTTTTTGTATTCTACCTTGGCCAGTAACGTTGCTCGCTTAGCCGCTTCAAAGCTGGTAGCGGCCACCGCAAATAACGCCTGCCCCACGTATTCAACTTTTTCTTTTGCAAAAATAGGGTCTCCTTTAAAAACAGGACCAATATCGGTTTCACCCGGTACGTCATCAAATACAACCACATCCACAACGCCGTCAGCGGCTTTCACTGCGGATAAATCCATACTGACAATATTTGCATGGGCTTCACTGCTTTGGCCCACCGCCATATGCAAGGTGCCTGCTAGCTCAAGCATGTCGTCAATATATATGGCATCACCGGTTACATGTTTTTCAGCACTTTCGTGTTGTTGATCTTTACCAATCTTGCCTTTGGCTGGGCGTTTACGGCGTGCTTCATAAGGCTCTAGTTTTGATGACATAAAACTCATGTTAAAGCCCTCCTAAACATTCAAGGCCGGTTTTGATAATTAAATTTTTAGCAACCTGCAAACGGTACTCTTTTGTAGCCCTGACATCTTTGATAGGAGAATAGTCTTGCACAATAACGTCACTGGCCTGCTCAAAACTACTTAGGGTATAAGGTTTACCAATTAAGGCTTGTTGCGTTTTAACTGCATGCAATGGTGTTGCCGCCATGCCACCACAGGCAATTCGAGCATCGGTTATTACTTCACCTTCATGCTCAATTACGGCCGCCAATAACACAGCGGAGATGTCATCATCTTTTCGCTTACTGACTTTAAATACATGCAAACTTTGTTGTGCAGAAAGCTTAGGAATGGCTATGGCTTTTAAGTATTCACCTTTTTTAAGGTCCGTCTGTTTATAGCCATGATAAAAATCCTGTATCGTCATTTCTCGCTCGCCATTAATACTGGACAGTACAAGGCGCGCATTCAGTGCAAAAAAAACGGGGGGCGTATCTCCAATGGGCGAACCATTGGCCACATTCCCCCCTAACGTGCCCAAGTTACGAATTTGGCGTGAGCCAATACGTTCAATAAGCTGGACAAACGAAGGAAAGCTTTTTGCAAGCACAGACTCACTTTCACTGTAAGTGAGCATGGCGCCAATACGAATTTCTTTTTGTGAGTGGGTAACCGCTTTTAAAGATGAGATTTGATGCAAGCTTATTATGCGATCAAATTGTTTAAACTGCTGTGTGATTTCTAAACCTAAATCTGTGCCACCGGCCCATAATTTTGCATCAGGGTATTTTTCTAACAACTGTTGCAGTTCTTGTTCTGACTGAGGCACATATAAATGTCGCCCGTCTTTCTCTAAATACGATGTGTGGGCTTGAGTATTACTTTTAGGATCAAACTGCATTACCGCTGAACGATTAATCACTGAATGCTCGGTGGGTGCAGGATAATCAAACATGGCATGTGCCGCGTCCATAATTGAGCGATAACCGGTACAGCGACATAAATTGCCAGACAACGCGATATGAATATCGTGATCCGTCACTGGGCCTTGCTGATTATGCAATCGATTAAAATGCAAAGCGGTTAAAGCACTGACAATACCAGGAGTACAAAACCCACATTGTGAGCCATGTTTTTCTACCATGGCTTGTTGAACTGGGTGCAATTGCTCGGCTTCTTTTAAGCCCTCAACGGTAACCACAAACTTACCGTGCAAACTGCCCAGTAACGTGATGCAGCCATTAATAGCCTGATACTCAAATGAGCCAGTATTTGATTGCTGACCAATCAATATTGAACACGCGCCACAATCACCACCTGCGCAGCCTTCTTTGGCAGCAAGCTGCCTTTTGTTGGTGCGAAGATAACGCAATACGGTCCAGTTTGGATCAATATCGTGTTCTTCTATCCAATTTCCATTTAAACAAAAGCGAATCACATTTATACCTCTTAGCTGCCCTTTTAGCGTGTTTACTGGGCTGTACCCTATACTGGTTAGGGTAGCATGCACGCCTGTGGGTTTATTAATCCACTATTCAAAGCAATAACCTGACCATTTAGTCAGAAAAAATGCAATTTGTCCAAAAATAAGTGAATACGTGGCTTTTGGCAAAGTATTTGCTAATAACTTCCTGTCCAAGTAGTCAACTTTAGTTTAAAGGTTTACATGTTTAATCAATCAATGGTCTTAAAGTAGTATGAATCGTCTGGCATTAACAGGTATTTGCAAACAATACCCAGGCTGTATGGCCAATGATGGTGTTGAGCTGATTGTGCGCCAAGGAGAGATCCACGCACTATTAGGTGAAAATGGTGCGGGTAAAAGCACGTTAATGAAGATCATCTATGGAGTGGTGAAACCCGATGCCGGTGAATTTTTATGGGAAGGTAAACCCATTACCGTCAGCGGGCCTTCTCATGCTCGCCGCCTCGGTATTGGTATGGTATTCCAACATTTTTCATTATTTGAAACCCTTACCGTTACTGAAAACATTGCCCTTAGTCTGCCAAAAGAACAAAGCCGAGATATGGCAGCATTGAGCGCACGTATCAGTGAAGTCAGTACACATTATGGTATGACATTGGACCCCCAACGTTTTGTACACACCTTATCGGTTGGTGAGCAGCAACGGGTTGAAATTGTTCGCTGTTTATTACAAGACATTAAACTATTAATTTTAGATGAGCCTACCTCGGTATTAACGCCACAAGAGGTAAAAGGTTTATTTGCCACATTAAATCAACTTGCCAGCGAAGGCTGCTCGATACTTTTCATTTCTCATAAATTAGATGAAGTCACTGAGCTGTGCCATAACGCCACTATTTTACGTCAGGGTAAAGTCAGCGGTCACTGTGACCCGCAACAAATTAGTAGCCATGAAATTGCACGCTTGATGGTCGGTGACGACACGCCACTAAATCAAGATTACCAAAAAGTCGAAGGTGGTAAGGTGGTATTAGATATTGCCGACCTTAACTTTAAAAGTGATGACCCTTTTGCATGCAGCATTAAAAAACTGAATTTAAAAGTGAAGTCTGGTGAAATTCTAGGGGTGGCAGGTGTGGCCGGTAATGGTCAAGATGAACTCATGCGTTTATTAAGTGGCGAGCAAACCACCCATGCGGATGCTATTCGTTTATTGAATAAAAACATTGGTGATTTAGAGCCTGCCGATCGTCGCAAATTAGGATTTGCCTTTGTACCCGAAGAGCGCCTAGGCCGTGGTGCGGTACCAGATATGTCCCTAGAGCAAAACACGTTATTAACCAGCTCTCACTTAGAGCTGGTAAAAAAAGGCTGGATTAACTTCGAAAAAGTAAAACAGCTTGGCCAAAATATTTTAGATAAATATAAAGTTAAAAGCTCCGGATTGCAGTCGCAAGCAAAAAGTTTATCTGGAGGTAACTTACAAAAATTTATACTTGGACGAGAAATCGAACAAGATCCAAAATTACTGGCATGCTCTCATCCCACTTGGGGGGTAGACATAGGCGCCGCTGTTTTAATTCGACATGCGCTTATTGAACTACGAGATAAAGGTGCCGCTATTATTGTGGTTTCGGAAGATATTGATGAACTTTACCAAATTTGTGATCGTTTATGCGCTATTTGTGATGGTGAAATCAGCCCAGTAAAAAACACACAAGATGTAAATATCGAACAACTCGGTCAATGGATGGCAGGGCAATTTAAAAGCAATGAAGCACCCGCAGTAAATAGTGAGCCCGCGTATGTTTAAGTTAGAAAAACGTCCCTTTGATTCTAAAACCATGAGCTACTGCTCACCGGTGATCGCACTGTGCCTGACACTCTTTTTTGGCGGTTTATTATTTTTAAGTCTGGGCCACAATCCTTTTGAGGCGCTTTATACTTTTTTCATTTTGCCATTAAGTGATGCGTATGGCTTAACCGAACTGGGGATGAAAGTCGCCCCACTTTTATTATGTGCCATGGGTTTAAGTATCTGTTTTAAAGCAAAGATTTGGAACATAGGTGCAGAAGGCCAATTCATAATGGGAGGCCTCGGTGGTGGCTTCATGGCTTTGCAGTTTTTAGATGCTCAGTCTAGCTGGGTATTAGTGCCAATTTTATTGTTCGGTGCGCTATGTGGTTTAGCTTGGGCAGCTCTGGCGGCATTACTTAAGACTAAATTTAATGCCAATGAAATTTTGACTACGATCATGCTCAATTACATTGCATTAAATGCTTTGCTCTGGGCGGTGCACGGGCCACTAAAAGATCCAGAAGGATTTAATTTCCCCGAATCAGCCAAGTTTGCTGATGCCGCTATTTTACCGTTACTTCACGAAGATTATCGCCTTACTATCGCCATCTTTTTTGGCCTATTCGCCATGGTTGCCATCTGGACATTATTGTCTCGCAGCTGGTTAGGCTTTCAAATTAATGTATTAGGTGAAGATAAAGCCGCTGCACACTACGCTGGTTTTAAAGAAAACAAACTAGTTTGGTTTGCATTATTAACGTGCGGTGCTCTTGCTGGTTTAGCCGGTGTCAGTGAAGTGGCAGGCCCCATAGGACAACTGATTCCTTATATCTCACCAGGTTATGGTTACTCTGCCATTATTGTTGTGTTTTTAGGTCGCATGCATCCCTTAGGCATTTTACTCGCCAGTATGTTAATGGGATTAACCTATATGGGTGGTGAAATGGTGCAAATTGAAATGAGTTTACCAAAATCCATTACTGGTTTATTTCAAGGCATGTTGTTGTTCTTTTTATTAGCCAGCGACTTATTAATTAGTTATCGAATTGTTAAAAGCAAAAAAGATCAAAACGATAACCCAGCAGCCGTTTCAAGCGCTGCATAATCTCAGATTGTTAAGGTAAAAAAATGGATATCGATTTAATCACTAATATTTTATATGCCACCATACGCACCGGCACACCATTAATCTTAGTGGCCTTTGGTGAAATGGTTTGCGAAAAGTCTGGGGTACTTAACCTTGGGCAAGAAGGCATGATGTTAATGGGGGCCGTTGTCGGGTTTGCTGCTGCCGTGGTAACCGGTAGTTTAATGCTAGCAATCTTAATGGCGATTATTGCAGGCGTGTGCATGTCTCTACTTTTTGGATTTTTATCTATCACGTTAGTTTCAAATCAAGTGGCCAGTGGTTTAGCATTAACGATTTTTGGTGGAGGTTTAAGTGCATTTATTGGTGCTAATTATGTAGGAGTAGGCATCGAAGGGGTTCCACCACTTGTGATTCCATTCTTAAGTGATATTCCTGTTATTGGTAAAGCATTTTTTGCACAAGATCCTTTGGTATATTTTTCATTTTTTATGGGTGGACTATTATTCTTTGTATTAACTCGTACTCGTCTGGGTTTGAAATTACGTGCGGTAGGTGAAAACCCAGAGGCTGCAAACTCAATGGGCATTCATGTGCATGGAATTCGCTACATGGCCGTCATGTTTGGTGGCGCCATGGCAGGCTTAGCAGGTGGGTATTTATCACTGGCTTATACACCACTATGGAGCGATGGTATGACAGCAGGTAAAGGCTGGATTGCTCTAGCACTGGTTGTGTTTGCCAGCTGGAAAGTGGGGCGTATCATGCTTGGTGCTTATTTATTTGGTATTGCCAGTATCATGCACCTTATCCTTCAGGGCACAGGTTTTGAGATTTCCCCTAGCATATTGGCCATGTTGCCTTATGTTGCCACCATTTTTGTTTTAGTGTTACTTTCAAGTAATCAAAGCAAAGCCAAACTTAACGCACCCATGTCACTGGGTGTAGCGTATCGACCTCAACTATAAACAGAATTTTTTGCAAACGTAAAAAATACACAACTAAAAAGATCGGAGATAAACATGAAAAAAACATTACTAACGATTGCGAGTGCCGCTCTATTGAGCACCTCTGTTCAAGCTGAACAGTACTGGGCTGACAACAGTGTATCGGTACTTTATGGTTCAAGTTACATTGAGCCATTTGTTAGCGGCCCTGATGAAGAGATGACTTACACCACACTTACTTTAGAGCATGTTTCTGGCCATAGCTGGGGTGGATTATTTTACTTTGTGGATCGTCATAGTGGTGAAGGCTTCACGGATACTTACATTGAATTCAGCCCAACTTATACCCTAGCAAAAATGGACGGTGCTATTTCAAGTGTAAGCGCGGCATATACCCTTGAAAGTGGCGGCGGCTTTGATAACCATTTATTTGGTGCAAGTGTTGGCCTTTCGGTACCAGGCATGGATTACTTAAATGTAAACTTATATCGTGCTATGAACGATAGCCTTGAGATTGATAAAGGTGATGATAACTTGTTATCTGTTATCTACGGTTACTCAAATGGAAACTTAACTATCGATGGATTCATGGATTACCGCTTTGGTAATGACGGCAGTCAGTTTGGTGATATTGAAGATAGCATGAACCTAACACCTCAAATCACATACAACCTAGCGCCTATGTTAGGCCTTAAAAACAAACTAAAAGTAGGTGTTGAGTATTCTTATTGGACCAATAAATTCGGTGTAGATGGCGCTGATCAAAACGCTGTCAGTCTTTTACTTAAAGCTCACCTGTAAGCCACACAAGAAGCCATACTCAGTATGGCTTCTTATCTATTGGGCATTAAATTTTGCCCTTTATGTCTATCGTTGTATCATGGACGAATGGAACTAGGAAGGCTGTACCCTGTGACAACTCAAGACGCACCAAAAAAAAGCAAAATACGTGAGCGCAATAGTCAGCAAATACTCAAAGCGGCTGAAGATGAATTTGTGTTACACGGTTATAAAGGCACCAGTATGCAGTCAATTGCTGATCGCGCTGGTCTACCAAAAGCCAATATCCATTATTATTTTAAAAATAAAGCGAATCTTTATCAGACCGTTTTAGAAGATATCATGGAAAACTGGAATCAAATTCTGGATGACATGACTCCCGAAAGCGACCCTAAAGAAGTACTAACACGCTTTATACGCAGTAAAATGCAATTATCTTACTCTAATCCAAATGGCTCAAAAATATTCGCCATGGAGATTATTCAGGGCGCACCTCATATTAAACAATACATCAGTAAAGATATGCGCTTATGGGTAAAAGAAAAGACGTCTGTTATTCAAAGCTGGATTGATCAGGGCAAAATGAAACCCATTGATCCAACCCATTTGATTTTTATGATTTGGGCAACCACTCAGCACTATGCTGATTTTAGTACACAGGTGCTTGAAGTAATGAACCGCCGTGAATATGAAAAAGAAGACATTGATCATATCACCGCATTTTTAACCAGCATGATTCTGTCTGGCTGTGGTTTAGAATAACCCATTAAATCACGCCAACCAAAAAAAAGGTGAAGCATCTGCTTCACCTTTTTTATTGATTATAAACCTTTAACATTACGCCTCAGCTGTTGTTTCAACCGCTTTTTTTGAACGGTTAGCTAACACCATTGCAAACACCGCACCGGTTACAAACATACTTAAACTATAACAAGTGGCGGCAATGGCCATTTCAGTATTTTCAAGTAATGTCAGCGCGATCACAATGGCCAATGTACCATTTTGAAAGCCAACCTCAATACCAATAGCTTTGCTTTGCGCTTCGTTTAATTGAGCGACCTTCGCGAGAATATAACCCAACACCATACTAGCAATATTTAAGATAATGGCGGCCAACCCTGCTTTTGCAAAATACTCAGCCATGTTGTGCAAGTTATTAAATACAATCATGGCTACGATAAGAAATAGAAAGAGTATTGAGAAGACCTTAACGGGCTTATCCGCTTTTTGAGCCCACTGCGGTTTTTTATTATGGATATACATGCCAATTGAAATAGGCAAAATGGTAATGACCACCAATTGAATAATGGTTTTAAGTACAGGTAGGTGTATATATTCCTCTTGACCCATTAACATACTCATAAACATGACAATCATCAGCGGTACGGTGAACGGGGCAATTAAACTCACCAATGACGTTAGGGTCACCGATAACGCAATATCACCTTTTGCTAGGTAAGTATAAAGATTGGAAGTGGTGCCCCCTGGACACAAAGCCAGAATCATAACACCCACGGCTACTGCGCCTGTCATACCAAAGGCCAACACAATTAAATAGGCTAAGATAGGTAGCATGAGCATTTGAGCCACAAGTCCTAAAGCCACGGCTTTTGGTCTGACCATGACCATTTTAAAATCAACCGGTTTGAGCGCTAAACCCATGCCTAACATAATGATAAATAGAGATAGTGGCAAAACCACTTTAACAAGAATACTTGCTTCCATAACGCCCTCGGTACATTTTTATTTTTATATTTAATCTTATATTTTGAGCATACTCATATCGGTGAAGACTGCCAAGGTCTAAGCTCGGTACTGACCTAAAAGGCCATGTTTGTGTCTTAAATGGCGAAGTGAGTCTAACGTGTCATTTTCTTTACAAATACCACCACAAAAAGTGCAAGGGTAAAACTGCCCGTAAAGGCTTCTATTGCAGCAAGCATGCGGCTAAATCCAATAGGTACCAGATCACCGTATCCCAATGTCGTAAACGTCACCACACTAAAATAGAGAGTGTTGCCTAAGTTAAGAAGGTTTTGCTGCCAAGAAGCATCCAGTGAGAACTGAATAACGTGTGAGCCATCTTCTATACCAAACACCCAAAATGCGATGGCAAAAATAAAAATTAAACATAAAGAGAACCCTACCACACGAGCAGGCTGTTCACCGTATCCACAAAATAAATCCACCGCTTTTGATAATAATCGCTGCCATGACCATCTAGGCATCTGTCGGCGCCGGTTTATCATCTCTTTAATAAAAAAATGACCCGCTAGTTCAAATAAACCTTCGTGTTCACTGACCTTACGTAAATGGCGCGCAACTTCCTCAGCTTGCTCAAAATATACCACTGCCTTTTCTTGATTTTTTTGAGCGCATGCTTCAAAACCTAATGCTTCATGAAATAACGTTTTACCCCAGTGTACGTTTTCTATTTTGGCGCCATCAAATTTTGCACCCAATAAATTAGCAGCTTCTAAGTTGGCATAATGTACATTTGCCTCTGAGCAATCCGCTTTCATTAACGAGGCACCAGACATGTCTACTTTGAACAAGTGCGCTCGATGTAAACTTGCATGAAACAAATCCGCATTTGCTAAACTGTAAGCATTCTCACTTCTTTGACTCACCAAGTTTACGTCATCTAGATTGGCGTATGCTAAACATGCTCCTTCCATTGAATGACCAGCCTTTACTAAGTCACTCAGTTGATTGGCCAGTGGTTCATTGTTTTTTTTGATCGTAGGGTCATGCCAATAACACAGGCCCTTACCTGCATCTTCAAGCCGACATTGGTTACCGTCTTTAAACCGATATAAACACATATAAACACATATAAAGCTCCTAATTACTTTAAGTGTAGTTCAGTTTACAAGGTAAATTTTAAGCAAAAAAAATGGCAAGATGATTGCTCACCTTGCCATTTTTATCATCATCACTGATTAGTGGTGATGACCGCCTGGGCCGTGTACGTGACCGTGTTCAAGCTCTTCAGCGCTCGCATCACGAATCTCTTTCACTTCACCAGAAAACGCAAGTTTAATGTCTGCCAATGGGTGATTTGCATCAACCGTTACAACGTCACCTTCCACTGCCGTTACTTCAACCACAACTGGGCCTTCAGCACCGTCTGCAGTAAACGCCATGCCGACCTGTACATTGTCGATACCTTGGAACGCTTCCATTGGTACTTCTTGTACTAGGCTTTCATCACGAACACCGTAACCTTCTTCAGGGCTAACGGTTACATCATAGCTATCACCAACCACTTTACCTGTCAGTTCGCTTTCAAGGCCTGGTACTAGGTTGTTAAAACCGTGTAAATATACCAATGGCTCAGAGTCTACTGATGTCTCAATAACTTCTCCGGTTTCTGCGTTTTTAACAGTAAACTCAAGAGTTACAACTTTATTTTCTGCAATAGTCATGGCTACTCCTATTTGGTCTCGCCGAATTAAGTATCTATTTATATCGGTACTTAATGTGAATGTCTTTATACAAATAAACCTACTTAAATTAAGTAGGTTTATTTTCTATCTTAAAACCAGATTCGCGCAACGTTGTTGCACGAATGGTTTATTAAGCTTCGATGCCTTTAAGGGTTAATTTAATACGGCCCTTGTTATCAACATCTAATACTTTAACTTTAATCTGTTGACCTTCAGTTAAATGGTCAGCTACGTTTTCAACACGCTCATCAGAGATTTGAGAGATGTGCACTAGGCCATCTTTACCTGGCAAGATGTTAACAAACGCACCGAAGTCTACGATCTTTTGTACTTTACCTTCGTAAATAGTACCCACTTCAGCTTCAGCTGTTACCGCTTCGAACATGCCTTTGGCTTTTTCTGCTGCAATTTTAGTTAGAGCGAAAATGCTGATTAGACCTTCGTCAGAAATATCCACATCTGCACCGGTTTCATCACAGATACCACGGATCGTTGCGCCGCCTTTACCAATTGCTTCAGCAATTTTGTCTGAAGGAATTTTAACCGTTAGGTAAGTTGGAGCGTTATCTGGCATTTCGTCGCGGTGCTTAGGCATCACTTCGTTCATTTGCTTCAAGATAGTCATACGAGCATCAAGAGCCTGCTCTAATGCAATCTCCATGATCTCTTCGGTGATACCTTGGATCTTGATATCCATTTGCAGTGCAGTGATACCTGCTTCAGAACCGGCTACTTTAAAGTCCATGTCACCTAGGTGATCTTCGTCACCCAAGATGTCTGTTAGAACTGCGAATTTCTCGCCTTCTTTAACTAGACCCATGGCGATACCAGCAACAGGTGCTTTAATCGGTACACCCGCATCCATTAATGCAAGCGATGCTGAACATACAGACGCCATTGAAGATGAACCGTTAGATTCCGTGATTTCAGATACCACACGTACTGTGTATGGGAAGTCTTCTAGTTTAGGCATCATGGCTTGAACACCACGACGAGCTAAACGACCGTGACCCACTTCACGACGACCAGGTGCACCCATACGACCACACTCACCTACTGAGTAAGGAGGGAAGTTGTAATGGAACATGAAGTTGTCTTTAACCACTTCGTGTAAGAACTCAACGGTTTGCGCATCACGGGTAGAACCCAATGTTACCGTACCGATAGACTGAGTTTCACCACGAGTGAACAATGCAGAACCGTGTGTGCCTTTAAGAACATTGGTTTGAATGTTCAAGTCACGTACGGTTTTGTTATCACGACCATCAATACGAGGCTCATGATTTACGATACGCTCACGTACCACTTCTTTTTGTAGTTTTTTGAACAGTTTAGATACTTCTTCGGCGTTGTTTGTTTCGCCTTCTTCTTTTACAAACTGCTCTTTTAATTTCGCGCTGATGGCGTCAACTTGAGTGTAACGCTCCATCTTGTCGCTTACTTGATACGCTGCCGCTAGCTCAGTACCAAATGCAGCTTTCATGTCTGCGTATAGTGCGTCATTAAATGCAGGTGCTGTCCATTCCCAACGCTCAGTACCGTCTGCTGCCGCGAATTCTTTAATCGCTGCAATTACACATTGGTAACCTTCGTGTGCGAACAATACACCACCTAACATTTCGTCTTCGCTTAGCTCAAGTGCATCTGACTCAACCATTAATACAGCGTCAGTAGTACCGGCAACCACCATGTCTAGTTCAGAGGTTTTAAGCTGTTCAAACGTAGGGTTTAAAACATAACCGCCTTCACGAGTATAACCAACACGAGCCGCACCAATTGGGCCGTCGAATGGGATACCAGAAATAGCAAGTGCAGCAGATGCACCGATCATTGCAGCGATATCTGGATCGTTTTCAGTATCAGCAGACATAACCTGAAGTACAACTTGCACTTCGTTCATGTAACCTTCTGGGAAAAGCGGACGAATTGGACGGTCAATAAGACGACTGGTTAGTGTCTCTTTTTCGCTTGGGCGGTTTTCACGTTTGATGTAACCACCAGGAATTTTACCCGCTGCATAGTATTTTTCTTGGTAGTTAACCGTCAACGGGAAGAAGTCTTGACCCGGCTTCATGTCTTTTTTGCCGGTTACCGCAGCAAGTACTTGCACATCACCCATGGTAACAAGCACCGCACCGCTCGCTTGACGCGCGATACGTTGGGTTTCTAAAGTGACTTCTTGATTACCAAAGGTAAAAGTTTTTGTTACAGGAGTAAGATCTAACATATGTTTCCTTTTGATCGAAATGGAAACCTGCTTTCTTTTCTGTACTTCCAAGCATTGGCCCTTTCTCTGCTTAAAGTTAAGCGAAAAGGCGAATGGGTAGAAACACAGAGGTGATCAGCTAGGTTATTCCGTTTTTATTTCTATTTTTAAGTTCAATATGTTTGTGCCAACTTTGTTTATTAAGTTCAAACTGGCCCAAACAAATAGCAAAAACCCCCGTGAGGGGGTTTGAGCAATCTTAGCGACGTAGACCTAAACGCTTGATTAGAGAAGCGTAACGAGAAACGTCTTTGCCTTTTAGGTAATCCAACAGTTTACGACGTTGGTTTACCATGCGAATCAAGCCACGACGTGAGTGGTGATCTTGTTTGTTGGCTTTGAAGTGATCTTGTAGACCGTTGATGTTGTGAGTCAACAATGCTACTTGAACTTCAGGAGAACCAGTATCGCCTTCAGCAGTTTGGTATTCTTTAACGATGGCAGCTTTCGCTTGTACATCTAATGCCATGATATTTTCCTCATAGGTATATGCGTTCATTTAGGTTAAGGAAGATACTCACCGTGCATATAAACAGCGGTATCCACCTGAAAGACAGATTAAAGCTCAAATAGAGCGGTTAATTCTGGTACTTTCACTAGACGCTTTAGGGCAATTACCCCTTGGCTGTCTATCTCGCCAATCCCAACAAGATGGTCCTGTTGATCGTGACAAAGGCGCAATTGTACCTGAGGCTGCGCCTTGCCACCAGCATCTAAGACACGAATTGCACGCCCAAATTGCAAATCTCTGGCCTGCTCTAAAGTCACATGAATAATAGGCACGCTTTCTAATGCTGTATAGGTCGGAAGTAGCCGATCATCTAATGCCGAATAATCGTGTGAACCCTCTGGTTTAAGGGCTATCAGCTCATCTAGAGTGATCATCATTTCGGGTTTATAAGGCCCTGCACCTAAGCGCCTAAGCACCGCTACATAGCCCAATGTTCCTAGAGCTTTAGCAATATCTTCAGACAATGAGCGAATATAGGTGCCTTTTGTACAGGTCACGTCTAATTCCAGAAAATCATCACCAAAACTCAGCAGCACTAACTTTAATATGCTGACTTGACGTGCTTTTTTCTTAATATCGAACTCAATCCCTTCTCGTGCTAGCTCATACAGCTTACGTCCCTCATGTTTAAGCGCACTGTACATAGGGGGGACTTGAGTGATTTCACCACGAAACTGGGTCAATACCTGTTCAATAATCTCTGCATTCAAAGGTGGAATACTGGCAGTCTCGAGGGTTTCACCCTCTATATCCGCGGTATCACGAGACTCCCCAAGCTGCACTTTGGTCACATAACGCTTATTACTATCAAGCAAGCGCTGACTAAACTTAGTTGCTTCACCCAAGCAAATAGGTAGGACACCTGTGGCAATGGGGTCTAACGCACCGGTGTGACCTGCTTTTTGAGCCTGATACAGCCATTTTACTTTCTGTAAAACGCCATTGGATGTCATGCCGGAAGGCTTATCGATAACAAGAATGCCGCTGATATCGCGGCCTTTTCTTTTGCGGTTCAAAACGTCTCTCCGCTAATGACTGGTCTACTTTTACTTTTCTTCGTCTTGATTACGACTTGAGTCTTCACGCATGGCCTGATTGATCAAGTTGGTCAACTTGTGACCGCGCTCAAGAGAGATATCATAGTGAAAGCGAGGAAGCGGTGTTATGCGTGTTTTCATAATCTGGGACAATTCCGTACGCAAAAAACCCGCCATGTCATTTAACACTTTTTCGGTTTCTTTGATGGTATCGCCATCCGCTTCAACCATGCCAGGCTTCATTACCGTAAAGTAAATGTCTGCATAACCCAAGTCACTGGCCACTTTTACGGCATTCAGTGTCACCAAGCCTAAGCGAGGGTCCTTTACTTGAAATTGCAGCATCTGGGCAAGATCACGTTTGATTTGCTCACCCAAGCGCTGTGTACGACTGTAATCTTTCGCCATATTAAAATTCTCTTAAAACAAATAATCCCCAAGAAGCATGCTTCCTGAGGATTTGAATCTTATCCTACTACCAAACAGTGGCAGGATAAGCTTATTGGTTCGCTGCGATTAAATCGTACGAGCAAACTCTTTAACATCAAAGACTTCGATCTGATCGCCTTCTTTAACGTCGTTGTAGCTCTTAACCGCGATACCACACTCTGTACCGGTACGAACTTCTTGCACGTCATCTTTAAAGCGACGCAGAGATTCAAGTTCGCCTTCGAAGACCACCACGTTATCACGTAGTACACGAATCTTCTTATTACGGTGAACCGTACCTTCGATAACCATGCAGCCTGCAACCGCACCAAACTTAGGTGAACGGAATACATCACGTACTTGTGCAATACCGACAATTTCTTCACGTAGCTCAGGAGCCAACATGCCAGACATAGCTTGTTTCACATCATCAATTAAATCGTAGATGATGCTGTAATAACGCATGTCTAAACCGCTGTTCTCAACCACACGCTTAGCTGAGGCATCCGCACGAACGTTGAAACCAAATAATACGGCGTTTGAAGCAGAGGCTAAGTTTGCATCTGTTTCAGTAATACCACCTACACCACTTGATACGATGGTTACTTTCACTTCATCAGTAGAAAGCTGCTCAAGGGCACCAATTAATGCCTCTAGAGAACCACGTACATCGGTTTTCACAACGATGTTTAGGCTTGATGCTTGTGCATCACCGCTCATGCTAAACAATGCATCTAGCTTGGCTGCTTGCTGTTTCGCTTGGAACTGCTCTTTCTCTTTAGAAGAACGGATACCGGCTACTTCACGAGCACGTTTTTCGCTTTCAGCTACTAAGAACTGATCACCCGCACCCGGAGGCGCATCCAAACCAAGAATCTCAACCGGAATCGAAGGACCGGCCGTTTCAATCGGCTGACCATTCTCATCAAGTAAGGCACGAACACGACCAATCGAAGTACCGGCAAGCACGATATCACCTTTCTTCAACTGACCATTCTGAATCAATAGTGTAGCAACTGGACCACGACCTTTATCAAGACGAGATTCAACTACCACACCTGTGGCTGGGCCATCCGCTACAGCGGTAAGCTCTAGCAATTCAGATTGAAGCAATACAGCTTCTAGAAGCGCATCAATACCTTCACCTGTGTGTGCCGATACAGGAACAAACTGTACGTCACCGCCCCACTCTTCAGGTACGACTTCTTTAGCAACCAGCTCGTTTTTAACACGATCAGGATCAGCTGCTTCTTTATCCATTTTGTTAATGGCAACAACCAAAGGAACACCAGCTGCACGGGCATGCTGAACGGCTTCTTCTGTTTGCGGCATTACGCCGTCATCTGCTGCTACCACAAGGATCACGATGTCTGTTGATTGAGCACCACGAGCACGCATCGCTGTAAATGCGGCGTGTCCAGGTGTATCAAGGAACGTTACCATGCCCTTATCGGTTTCTACGTGATAAGCACCAATGTGCTGGGTAATACCACCGGCTTCACCACTGGTCACACGAGTTGAACGAATGTAATCAAGTAGCGAGGTTTTACCATGGTCAACGTGACCCATTACGGTTACAACTGGTGCACGAGAAACCTGCTTACCTTCATACTTAACTTCTTCTAAGAAGTTATCTTCAACTGCGTTATCACTAACCTGCTTATAGGTGTGGCCCATTTCTTCAATCACAAGAATAGCCGTATCCATATCAAGCATTTGGTTGATGGTTGCCATCACACCTAGCTTCATCAGCTCTTTGATCACTTCGCCGGCTTTAACAGCCATGCCTTGTGCCAATTCGCCAACGGTAATGGACTCACCTTTCAATTCTACTTCACGAATGATTGGAGCAGTTGGTTGCTTAAACGCGTGCTCGCTATCTTCACGACCGCGACGTTTAGGCGCGCCACCACGACGACGGCTATCATCCATAGAGCCTTCGCGACGACGGCCTTTACCGCCTTTGTTTTTGTCGCCAAAACGCTTGTCTTTATCTTTGTCTTTATCTTTATTACGGAACTCTTTTTTCTTCGATGAGCGATCATCACTATCACCTGCCGGTGCGGCTGATGGTGCTGGTGCTGGAGAGTCCGCTGGCTTACGTGCAGCAGGCTTAGCGCCTTTTGCATCTGCTGGCTTACGCTTAGGCGCAGGCTTAGCATCTTTTTTCGCCGTTTCATCTTCTTTAACGATAGTGCGCTTCTTACGCACTTCGATATTAACCGCTTTTTTACCCGCACCTGTGTTTAAGGTGGTGGTCGTCTTGCGTTTAAGTGTGATCTTTTTAGGACCATCTGTTTCAGTCGCTTGCTCACCGTGACTCTTTTTCAAGAAGGTTAACAAGATTACTTTTTGTTCATCATTTACTTTTTCGTCACCACTTTTATGTGGTAGACCAGCTTCGTTCATCTGAGCGACTAAACGTTCAACTGGTGAGCCTACTGCTGCGGCTAACTGTTTTACCGTGACTTCTGCCATTCGAATATTCTCCTCCCGCCTGTGGCTGCCTATTCGGTTTCTTCAAACCAGGGCTTACGCGCGGTCATAATTAGTTGGGCGGCCTTCGCTTCGTCGATGTCTTCAATACCAACAATATCGTCTACGCCTTGCTCAGCAAGGTCTTCCATTGTGCAGATGCCACGGCTTGCCAACACTAAGGCCAAGTGTTGATCCATTCCTTCCATATTCAGCAAATCGTCTGCCGGTTTTGCGTCTTCTAGTTTTTCTTCACTAGCAATGGCTTGGGTTAGCAAAATATCTTTTGCTCGAGACTGTAATTCATCAACAATTTCATCATCAAAACCGTCAATATCTAACATCTCTTCACGTGGCACATAGGCAACTTCTTCAAGGCCTGTAAAGCCTTCTTCTACCAATACAGCAGCTACATCTTCATCAAGATCAAGGGCGGCCATTAATGTTTCAACTAATGATCCTTGCTCTTCTTCTTGTTTTGCACCTGCTTCTTCTTCGGTCATCACGTTAATGGTCCAGCCAGTAAGCTCAGACGCTAATTTAACGTTTTGACCGCCACGACCAATTGCGATAGCCAATTGGTCTTCTAGCACGGCCACATCCATCGTGTTGGTTTCTTCATCCATCACGATCGAAGCCACTTCAGCTGGGGCCAGTGCATTAATGACTAGCTGCGCTGGGTTATCATCCCAAAGCACAATATCAACACGCTCGTTACCAAGTTCATTTGATACCGCTTGAACACGCGCGCCACGCATACCAACACATGCACCAATTGGGTCAATGCGCTGATCATTGGTTTTCACTGCAATTTTTGCACGACTGCCTGTATCACGAGCAGCGGCTTTAATTTCAATCACATCTTCACCAATTTCTGGCACTTCGATGCGGAACAGCTCAATCAGCATTTCGTTAGATGCACGACTTAGCATCAACTGTGGACCACGGTTTTCTGGGTTCACAGACATCAATACACAGCGCACACGATCACTGATGCGGAACACTTCACGCGCGACCAGTTGGTCACGAGGCAGTAAACCTTCAGCGTTATTACCAAGGTCAACAATAATGTTGTCTCGGGTAACTTTTTTAACCGTACCGTGTACTAGCTCACCAATACGATCGGCATAGGCTGCAGTGATTTTTGCACGCTCTGCTTCACGCACTTTTTGCATGATAATTTGCTTAGCGGCTTGAGCTGCGATACGCCCAAAACCTGGGTTTTCAACTTGCTCTTCGTAAACATCACCTTCCTTTAGGTTGGTATCGATGTCTGCCGCTTCTTGCATGTTTAATTCAGACCCCAAGGCCGGAACCACATCATTGCTTACAATGACCCAGTTACGGAATGTTTCATAATTACCGGTACGACGGTCAATAGAAACTCGAATCTCAGGCTCTTCGTCTTCATAACGTTTTTTTGCCGCTGCCGCTAAAGCTAACTCAATAGCTTCAAAAATTACTTCCTGCTCTACGCCTTTCTCGTTAGAAACAGCTTCGGCAACTAGCAGTATCTCTTTGCTCATAACCTTGCCCTCGGTAATCCTATTTACCCTTGTGATCTTGAAATATTAAGCTGGCTTTATCGATAGCATCAATCGGTAACAAATACTCATGGTCATCTACATGAACCACGATATCTTCGTCATCTTCAATACCAACTAGCTTGCCTTTGAATTTACGACGCCCTTCAAAGGCATAGCGTAATTTCACATCAACAAACTCACCAACGTAACGCTTATAATGCTCAAGTGTGAATAATGGACGATCCACACCTGGGGACGATACTTCTAAGTTATATTCTGAGGAAATGGGGTCTTCGACGTCCATTATCCCGCTTACTTGACGACTCACTAACGCGCAGTCGTCTACATGAATGCCGTTTTCACTATCAATAAAAACACGCAATACAGAATTATTGCCCTGAGCTATGTACTCAAGACCCCAAAATTCAAAGCCTAATGCTTCTATTACCGGCTTTAGCAAATCAATTAATTGCTGTTCTTTACTCGCCACACGCGCTCCACAGATATAAAAATTGGGCTAAAAGATGAGCCAGTGTTATCACTACCAGTCACCTGAGCCCAATCTTTAGCGTTTAAGTACTCAGTACTTTTATTAAAACTGCTAAATGCTGATTGCCTTACGCTACCAACAAAAAACCCCTTATCGGATCCACTTTATATTGTCAAAGCAGCTCCACAGGGGTTTCAATCATCAAGCCCAAGAGCTTGGAAATAAAAACAAGTGGCTAAGCCACCAAGTAAGTTGATACTAGATCATTCTCACTTAAAAATCGGTCTACTGGCACCAATTGGCACGTTCAATCTTACTCAGGCATTGTTTATTAAGGTAATACCTGGTTGCGGGGGCCGGATTTGAACCGACGACCTTCGGGTTATGAGCCCGACGAGCTACCAAACTGCTCCACCCCGCGTCAATATTTGTGCACATTATAGAGACATCACCTTTTTTCATCAAGGGAAGTCTCACTTTATGCCAACAAGCCCACTTAAGGGCCCTAAATAGAAAAAACGAGCAAAGCCCGTTTTTCAATAATATTGGTGCGGATGGAGGGACTTGAACCCTCACGCGCTTTCGCGCACAACGACCTCAACGTTGCCTGTATACCAATTTCAGCACATCCGCAGAATATGTTTAATCAATGATAGGCGCTTCAGAACCTTGAACAGGCTCATTGATTACCGGCATCTCACCATCAAATGTCTCTACTTCTTGCTGTATTTGAGGCAAACCCTCATCAGCTAAACCTGTTGCTTTTTCTTTTGCAAAATAAGCCAAAGAGAAACTTGTCACAAAAAACATTGCCGCCAAGAAAGCCGTGCTGCGCGTTAAAAAATTACCAGAGCCCGCACTACCAAATACCGTTTGCGAAGCACCACCACCGAAGCTTGCACCAGCATCAGCGCCTTTACCTTGCTGCAATAATACCAAGGCAATAATGGCCACGGCGATAATAATGTGAGTGACTACAATCAAGCTTTCCATAGTTTTTCTCTAACCTGCTGCGTTACAGATTTTAACAAAATCATTTGAATTTAAAGATGCACCACCAACTAAGGCGCCATCCACATCGTGCTGAGCAAAAATAGCATCAGCGTTATCTGGTTTTACACTGCCGCCATAGACGATTTGCAGCGCCTCAGCGATATCAGCATCAAACTGAGCCAGGTATTCACGAATTGCTTTATGCACTTCTTGAGCTTGCTCGGGAGTTGCTGTTTTACCTGTGCCAATGGCCCATACCGGCTCATAAGCAACCACTGCTTTTTTAAATCCAGCAATTCCAGATTTAGCCAAAACAGCATTAATTTGTTCAATAATCACGGTCATTGTATCACCGCTTTCGCGCTGCTCTAAGGTCTCGCCCACACACAAGACCGGTAAAACAGAGCTCTTTAGCAAGGCTGCGAACTTATCCGCTACAACCTCGTTACTTTCGTGAAATAACTCTCTGCGCTCAGAGTGTCCAACTAAAGCATAATCGCATGCAAAGTCTTCTAACATAGCAGTAGAGATTTCACCGGTGAAAGCGCCACTTGCGTGCTCACTCACATCCTGCGCACCCCAACTAATACCAGAGGCCGCTAATAAACTCTTACACTGAAACAAATAAGGGGCCGTAGAAAACACCGCCACATCAATCGCTTCTTTATTTTTTAACGCGGATACCAACTGCGTTAATCTGGTCTGATTTTCAGCTAAAGAGCCGTTCATCTTCCAGTTTCCTGCGACTAATTTACGACGCATATTTATTCCCCTAATTCAGGAAGGTGGCGATACTACCTAAGATAGCAAAATCTAGCAAGCCAAGGGGGCCTGCTAGAAGCCTAGTTTTATTGTGATTCACGTTAAAAAACAGGAAGTTGGACTACCAACCTCATGGTTAACCTCAATCCTTAACAATTAAGCCGCATCACCTACGATAACAACCAATCGATCGACCAGAGTCTCAACTAAAGACAGGTCTTCACCTTCAATCATAACTCGTACCACAGGTTCGGTCCCAGATGGGCGTAACAACACCCTTCCACGACCAGCAAGTTCAACCTCCGCCTGAGCGACCGCTTGCTTCACGCTGTCATGCTCAACAACTGATTTATCCGATACGCGCACGTTCTTCATGATCTGCGGAAACTTACTCATACCCTGCTTGTATTCGTGTAATTTTTTGCCACTGCCTGCAAGAGCTTTTAGCACTTGTAGCGCAGCCACAATACCATCACCGGTAGTGGTCGCATTTAAACATAAGATATGACCTGAGTTCTCACCACCTAAGGCCCAGTTATGCTCTTGTAATAACTGCATAACATAGCGATCCCCAACATTGGCGCGCACAAATGGAATCCCCATGTCTTTGAGCGCTATCTCCATACCCATGTTGCTCATTAAGGTACCAACAACACCGCCTTGTAGCTGATCGGTATCTTGTTGATGACGAGCAATCATATAAATCAGCTCATCGCCATCAACCAGCTCACCCTTGTGATCAACCATGACGACACGATCACCGTCGCCATCAAACGCAACGCCAAAGTCTGCCTCTAACTCAACGACTTTTTGCTGCAGTGCTTTAGGCGAAGTTGAACCAACTTGTTCATTGATATTCAAGCCATCTGGTTTATTACCAATGGTGAACACCTCTGCACCCAGCTCAGAAAAGACTGCAGGTGCAATTTGATAGGTGGCACCGTGAGCGCAATCTAGCACAATGCGCATGCCTTTTAGGCTCAAACCAAATACAGTACTTTTACAGAATTCAATATAGCGACCCGCTGCGTCTTCGATGCGCTTCGCTTTACCCAGTCGATCTGACGCTACAATCTCCATTGGCTGATCCAACAAATCTTCGATGGCGTGCTCAGTCTCATCGTCTAACTTACTGCCATTCACTGAGAAGAATTTGATCCCGTTATCATAATAGGGGTTATGCGACGCACTGATCACAATGCCCGCATCAGCATGAAACGTGCGCGTTAGGTAGGCAATACCAGGGGTCGGCATCGGCCCTAACAAGCCAATATCAACACCCGCCGCAGACAAACCCGCTTCTAATGCTGATTCAAACATATAACCAGAAATACGCGTGTCTTTACCAATTAGGATTTTACGTTTACCTTGACTGGCAAATACCTTACCCGCTGCAAAACCCAGCTTCATGACGAAATCTGGGGTAATTGGTGCGTCACCCACTCGACCACGAATACCGTCTGTTCCAAAATACCTACGAGACATCTTATTATTCCTACCGCGTCTTATTTCTAAATTAAATCTTGAGTTAACATTCTATTTTACAACTGAGCCATTGTTGCTTGCACGACTTTTAATGCGTCACAGGTCTCTTTCACATCATGAACCCGTAAGATTTTGGCACCTTTCATTGCTGCAATAACGGCACCAGCCACACTTCCATTCACCCTATCATCCACACAAGCGTTATTTAATACACCTGCAATCATGGATTTACGGGACAAACCAACAAGCATAGGGACTTGCAATGCCTCAAAGCGTTCTAACCTTGCAAGCAAGGCATAATTATTTTCAAGGGTTTTGCCGAAGCCAAACCCTGGGTCAATCAGTATTTGATGATTCCCAATCCCCGCCTCTCGACACGCAGCTATACGCTCCTGTAAGAACCCCATCACATCATCAACCACTTGTTGATAACTCGGCTTGTGTTGCATGGTTTTAGGCTCACCTTGCATGTGCATCAAACAAACCGGCAAACCTGTTTGTTGCGCCGCCTGCAAAGCACCTTTACGGGTCAAGGCTCTTACATCATTAAGTAAATGAGCCCCTGCTTTTTTTGCAGCCAAAAAAACCTCAGGACTACTGGAATCAACACTGATACAAACATCCAATTGGGATCGTATTTTTTCGATAACAGGAATAACCCGATCCAACTCCTCTTGCAAGGACACTGGCGTTGCACCAGGGCGAGTGGATTCACCACCCACATCTATAATTGATGCACCTTGTGCAATCATGTTGCTAGCATGATTTAAGGCACGATCTAATGAATTAAACTTACCACCGTCACTAAAAGAATCCGGTGTCGCATTCAAAATACCCATCACCTGAGGCACAGATAAATCCAGTGATCGATCGCCACAAATAAACGTCATTACAGGGTCCTAAAATGGAAAAAGGCAACACAACAGAATTGTGTCGCCTTTAAAGGATTTAACACTATGATTTAGTTGCCGCTAGCGGGGTCCGCAGATGGCTTGATATCAGATTCATCATCTGTCACATCAATATCCACATCCACATTTTCAGCCGCTGGCGCCGCACCACCTTGATCATCATCAGACCAAGATTGAGGAGGGCGTGGCTTTTGGCCATTCATGATGTCATCTATTTGTTTGCTATCAATGGTCTCATATTCCATCAATGCATCTTTCATCATTTCAAGCTTATCGCGGTTATCTTGCAATATTTTCTCGGCACGCTCATAACAGTCTTTAAGTAGACCTGTTACCTCTGCATCTATGGTGCGAGCCGTTTCATCAGAAAGATGTGACATTTGACCGCCACCACCGCTGCCCAAATAACTACCCTGCTCTTCTTCAGTATAAAGCTGGGCGCCTAATTTATCTGACAAGCCCCACTTGGTTACATAGTTTCGAGCATACTGGGTAGCGCGCTCTATATCGTTAGAAGCACCTGTGGTTACCCCGTCTTTACCTAAGGTCATTTCTTCTGCAATACGACCACCATAAAGTGAACAAATATTGCTTTCTATGCCACGCTTGCTAATTGAATGACGGTCTTCTTCTGGTAAAAACATGGTCACACCCAGCGCACGACCGCGAGGAATGATCGAGACTTTATACACAGGGTCATGCTCAGGCACCAAGCGACCAACAATTGCATGGCCTGCTTCATGGTAAGCCGTATTTTCTTTTTCTTTGTCACTCATGACCATGGACTTACGCTCAGCCCCCATCATGATTTTATCTTTTGCTTTTTCAAACTCTTCCATTGAAACAGTGGTGCGACCACCACGAGCAGCAAACAATGCAGCTTCGTTCACCAAGTTCGCCAAGTCAGCACCTGAGAAGCCTGGGGTACCACGCGCTATAACACGTGCATCAATGTTTTCAGCTACCGGTACTTTGCGCATGTGAACTTTCAAAATCTGCTCACGACCACGGATATCCGGCAAACCAACCACCACTTGACGGTCAAAACGACCTGGACGAAGTAATGCTGGGTCCAATACATCAGGGCGGTTAGTTGCAGCAATTACGATAATGCCGTCATTGCCTTCAAAGCCGTCCATTTCCACTAATAACTGGTTAAGGGTTTGCTCACGCTCATCATTACCGCCGCCAATTCCCACACCACGGCTACGACCTACCGCATCGATTTCGTCGATAAAGATAATACAAGGCGCTTGTTTCTTGGCTTGATCAAACATGTCACGCACACGTGACGCACCAACACCCACAAACATTTCTACAAAGTCAGAGCCTGAGATTGAGAAGAAAGGTACTTTTGCTTCACCTGCAATGGCTTTAGCTAATAGCGTTTTACCGGTACCAGGCTGACCCACCATCAAAACACCACGAGGAATCATACCGCCTAAGCGTTGGTACTTGGCAGGGTCACGCAGGAATTCAACCAATTCTTGCACGTCTTCTTTTGCTTCATCACAGCCTGCTACATCTGCAAACGTAGTTTTAATTTGGTCTTCGCCAAGTAATTTCGCTTTTGATTTACCAAATGCCATTGGGCCACGACCACCGCCACCGCCACCTTGCATTTGACGCATGAAAAACATGAATACAGCGATAATGACTAGAATAGGGAAAGAGGCGACTAAAAGCTGAGTCCAGATACTTTGTTGCTCTGGCTTTTTTCCTTGCACTTCTACTTTGTGCTCTAGAAGGTCGTCCATCATTTTAGGATCATGACCTGGGCGAACCGTTTCAAAGCGCTGGCCGTTACTAAACTCACCATCTATGGCTGCACCGGCTATAGTGACTTTTTTAACCTGCCCGTTTTGAACAAGTTCAATAAATTGAGAGTATGCGATTTCTTGATTTGAAACCGGAGAATCAAGCTTTTGAAAGACTGTCAGTAAGACAGCGGCAATAATGAGCCATAAAATTAAATTCTTTGCCATTTTAGAAAAGGTCCAACCCCTAATTTATTGATTCTCAGTACCCTTAACAGTACTACATATTCACACTAATAGTCACTTTCAGTTACTAAGTTTGGCAAGCAATTGCCCATGACTCCAGTAAAAGTGCTTTATTTTTTACGAGGCAAACCCATTTTTGGTTTGCCCATTGCTATGCTTTTGCTGATACAGCCAGAGATCCTTTAAATCAAGTGGCGCAGACAAGCCTTCATATTGGGGGCCATATCTTTAAATACAAGCCCAAAACCTCCAATTAATCCCTCTTAAGAGGTAAATACACCCGACTGGTTCCCTTGAGCAGGCAATCTTTGATTAAAAATCAGAGTTTTGATCATGAATAACCGTGTAAATACGATTTGCCATTACGATGCACCATTTGAGCTGTTATAATGAACAAATTACACGACATTGTCGTATTGCACTCAAATTTAGAGATTTATACATTAATGGCCCTTTCTCAAGACCGCAAAAAAGCCCTACGCACCATTGGGCACAAGCTTAACCCCATCGTTATTGTTGCTGGTAACGGCTTAAGTGAGAACGTTCTAATCGAGATCGACCGTGCACTAGAAGACCACGAGCTAATCAAAATTAAGTATTCCGTTGGTGATCGCGACCTGAAAAACGAGCTGATCAAACAAACCGAAAAAAGCACACGCTCTACGCTTATTCAAAGTATCGGCAATGTAGGCTTGTTCTATCGCGCTGCAAAAGAGCCTGACCCTAAAAAATCGAACCTAGCTCAGCGCTATTAATATCAAGCTATTAGTTAGCACAATCAAAAAGGCCGCTAATAAGCGGCCTTTTTATATATCTTACTTCGACAATTCAGTAATTTAGCTGGAGATAGCTCACATCGATAATCTAAGCGCTTACACCGCATCCAAATAGAATTAAATAGTTAATGCAAATTCAATCTCTCGCCCAATCAAACGAGCCTCCACTTCTTGTGTTAGCACGTCTTCCAAGCCGTCATCTGTCAGCTTAATAAGACCAAAATACCCACAATAAGTCATCAGCGCTTTTTCCTTTGCCTGCATCTTTTCCATACCCATTTTCACATAAGCCTCCGAAAACAAGTTCAATCGCCTTTTCACTGCTCGGTCATATGCAGATTTAATCGCCTCGTCCGATAAGTGATGGGATAGCTGCAAAAAAACACGCTTATTAGTTTGATCTGATATCAATACCTTTAAAATTTCTTTTAAAAAGACCCGAGCCCCTCCATAAGACTGCTTATATTCATCTATATATTGCTCTTCAATTCCCTCCCAGAACGCCAGTAATAACTTTATTAGTTCACTCCTACTTTTAAAGTGCCAATAAAAGCTACCTTTTGTCACCTCTAATCTCCTAGCCAACGATTCCACAGCAACCGCCTCAAAACCGCTTTTAGCTAATACCTGCAACGCTTCATCCAGCCAATCGCTCTTGGATAATTTTGATGTACTTTTTCTCATATATTGATCCTAACCATACGCAATCGTATTGACAACCATACGGATACGTATGGTAAATTAAACCCGACTGATTTAACTGCATTCAAGGATAGAGAGCATGCCAGCACCAGCGTTTCCACACGACCCAATCAAGAAGCTTTATCCTAATATTTATTTGCTGCACGGAAGCATAAAAATGGGACCCGGCATGCGCATGAGCCGCAACATGCTCATAATCAAGGATGGAAATGACCTTACTTTGATAAATCCAGTACGCATGAAAGAACAAGGCCTAAAGGAATTAGAGTCTCTGGGCAATATTTTACGTATCATGCGCCTTGGTGACTTCCATGGTCTAGATGACCAGTTTTATTTAGATCGATATCAATGTGAGTTTTGGGCGCAAGCCGGACAAGAAACCTACAAACACCCCAAACCTACTCATACAATAAGCTATCAAACCAATAGTCCAATTAGTAACTCTGAATTTTTTATATTTAAAACAGCTTTATACCCTGAAGCCGCATTACTCATTAAAAATCATAAGCTACTCATCACAACAGATAGCATTCAATATTACGATGACTGGAGCTATTTTTCGCCGCTGACTAAATTCGCTTTTAAACTTTTAAGCTTCAAAAAAGGGCTCAATATTGGCCCACCTTGGGCTAAGCGAGTTACACCAAAAGGGCAGTGCTTGAAAGAAGATTTTGAGGAGCTATTAAAGCTAGATTTTGAATCTCTGATAGCAGCCCACGGATCACTTTTAACAAGCAATGTGAAAGACTTATTAAAAGAGGAAATCAATAGAAGTCTATAAACAAAAAAGCCCTACGCACCATTGGGCACAAGCTTAATCCCATCGTTATTGTTGCTGGTAACGGCTTAAGTGAAAACGTTCTAATCGAGATCGACCGTGCACTAGAAGACCACGAGCTAATCAAAATTAAGTATTCCGTTGGTGATCGCGACCTGAAAAACGAGCTGATCAAACAAACCGAAAAAAGCACACGCTCTACGCTCATTCAAAGTATCGGCAATGTGGGTTTGTTCTATCGCGCTGCAAAAGAGCCTGATCCTAAAAAATCGAACCTAGCTCAGCGCTATTAATATCAAACGATTAGTTAGCACAATCAAAAAGGCCGCTTATTAGCGGCCTTTTTTATAAGCGTTAATTTTGCACTTGCTGACTTAACTTAGCCTGTTGTAGCTCATTTTCTTTATTGATCAGCGCAGCCATTTTAAGTCTTAAGTTATTGCGCTCAATACCCGTATCATGAATCTGCTGCTTCATACTTTTACGTTCAAGCCTAGAGCGAAGAAACGCTTTTCGCTCTCCCTGCCACTGGCAATTTTCCCATCCCTCTAGCGGCATCTTAAATACCTGCTGAACACCCTCATTGTCATCAAAGACTCCGCCAATCGATGCCATTAAAGGGGCCTGCTCTTGCGCCGACAGAACCAGCCAAAATTTACGTGTCATGCCTGGTGGCACCTCAATGTCCCGACCCACTAGGTAGTTTGCAAATACAGGGACTGCGGTTTCTACTCGATTGATATCACTCGCAATATCACTGCCCAGCTCGCTCACCGCATTACCTGCATACAATGCCGCCCCTGCAACTTGTGCCGCTTCGTTATCCACCGCCATCAACCCAAGACCAACACCCGCTACCGCTAAGGATGTCACCCCGTCATTGTGACGCTGTAGTTTTTGCCTATGACCTTCCCCTTCTCGCCATAAAGCCAAACGCTCACCTGTAACCACATCAAATAAATCATTTGATTGATAAGGAAAACCAAGCTCTAGGTCAGATATTATTTGCCACTTCGAGGTGGGGTTTTCAATAGAGAAATCAAGGTATGCGAAGTAATCACTGCAATAATAAGGGCTAAATCGAGCACTGATTTTAAGCGCAGAGCTTGATCGAGTGTCATCAACCGAGGAGATGTGTGCAACATCGCCCAGTTGATTACTGGCACAGCCCGCTAAATAGGTGATGGCCAAGACTAAAAATACATTACGCATATTGAATTCCATTTCAAACTTGAAGATCGACTATGATCGTAAAACTAAAATAAAGTTACATTAAAAAAGGCCGCTAAAGCGGCCTTTTTTAATTAACACTGCGTTCTATAAATAGAACCGCGTTTATTGACACCAAGCACGAGCATTCCGGAACATACGCATCCACGCGCCATCTTCGCTCCACTCATCCGGCACATAGCTGTTTTGTACCGCGCGGAATACACGCTCAGGGTGGGGCATCATGATGGTCACACGACCACCTGCAGCAGTTAGACCTGTAATACCGTCTACAGAGCCGTTCGGGTTGGCAGGATATTGCTCCGTCACTAAGCCAAAGTTATCAACATAACGCAGCGCCACTTGGCCTTGTTTGGTAACCGATTCGATGTCCGCGGCCTGAGCAAATTCTGCATGACCTTCACCGTGCGCAACAGCGATTGGCATACGCGAACCTTCCATGCCTGCTAGCATGATGGAATCACTCTTTTGTACTTCAACCATGGCTACACGGGCTTCAAACTGCTCAGATTGGTTGCGCACAAAGTGTGGCCAATGATCAGAGCCTGGAATTAATTCATGCAGGTTAGATAACATCTGACAGCCATTACACACGCCTAACGTAAAGGTGTCTTCACGCTCAAAAAATGCTTTGAACTGTTCACGTGCAATGTCGTTGAACAAAATAGATTTTGCCCAACCTTCACCGGCGCCTAGTACGTCACCGTAAGAGAAGCCGCCACAGGCAACCAAACCTCGGAAACCGTCTAGCTTAACGCGACCAGAAAGTACGTCGCTCATGTGTACATCGACAGTATTGAAACCAGCCTTATCAAATGCGGCTGCCATTTCGATCTGGCCGTTCACACCTTGCTCACGCAAGATCGCCACGCTTGGGCGATTACCGCTGGCGATTAAATCCGCTGCAATATTTTCATTTACATCAAAAGACAGTTCAGCGTGTAAACCTGGGTTATCAGCATCTAACAAGCCATCAAATTCTTGCTTGGCGCAATCTGCGTTATCACGCATGGCTTGAATTTCATAAGAGGTACGAGACCACAAACGCTGAAGATTCACGCGGGTATCACTGAATAAGTTTTCACCATTTAGCTCAACCACTACCGTGTCATCATCATTCAAGTTGGCAACCACAGCTGCACAATCACCCAGGCCCGCTGCATTTAATTGCGCCAATACAAACTCAGTATCGTCTTGGCGAACCTGAATCACAGCACCCAGCTCTTCAGCAAACAATGCTGGCATCACATCCGCTTTTGAGTCTGCCAATGCATCTAGCTTAATGGTTAGACCCACGTGACCGGCAAAACTCATTTCAGTCAGCGTTGCCCACAAGCCGCCGTCTGAACGGTCATGGTAAGCCATGATTTTATCGTCTTGGTTTAGACCCTGAATCACCGCAAAGAAGGCTTTTAAGTCTTCTGCATCATCAACGTCAGGTACTTCGTTACCTAGCTGATCAAATACTTGTGTTAACGCTGACGCACCTAAACGGTTTTTACCGCGGCCAAGGTCAATCAAAATCAAATCTGTTTCTTCTTCGTCACCACGAAGCTGAGGCGTTAGAGTTTTACGTGCATCAACCACAGGTGCAAAGCCGGTCACCACCAACGACATTGGCGAGGTGACGGTTTTCTCTTCACCGCTTTGCTCGCTCCACTTGGTTTTCATGGACATGGAGTCCTTACCAACCGGAATGGTTAAATCAAGCTGTGGACATAATTCCATGCCGACCGCTTTTACGGTTTGATAGAGTTTTTCATCTTCACCAGGGTGACCAGCGGCACACATCCAGTTTGCTGACAGTTTAATGTTGCTTAGTTTTTCAATGCTAGATGCAGCGATGTTTGTAATCACCTCACCTACCGCCATACGACCCGATGCAGGCGCGTTAATTAACGCAGAAGGAGTACGCTCACCCATGGCCATAGCTTCACCTGTGTAACCATCATATGAAGCTGTGGTCACAGCTACGTCGGCAACCGGCACCTGCCAAGGACCAACAAACTGGTCACGGGCAACGGTACCTGTAATCGAGCGATCACCGATGGTTATCAAGAAGCTTTTGCTGGCAACGGCTGGTAATTGCAGCACACGCTCAGCGGCATCTTTTAATGTAATGCCATCTAAATTCACAGCTGGCAGATCAAGATCAAAACGATCTGCGGTACGGTGCATACGCGGCGCTTTACCTAGCAATACTTGCAGCGGCAAGTCCACTGGATTATTACCGAAATGGCTATCGGAAACCGTTAAGTGCTGCTCTTCAGTGGCTTCACCGATCACGGCAAACGGACAACGTTCACGCTGACAAATTTCTTCAAATAACGCTAAGTTTTCAGGGGCCACCGACAACACGTAACGCTCTTGGGATTCGTTACACCAAACCGCCAATGGGCTCATACCTGGCTCATCGTTTGGAATATTACGTAATTCAAACTTACCGCCACGACCCGCATCATTTACAAGTTCTGGGAAAGCGTTAGATAAACCGCCCGCGCCCACGTCATGAATAAATACGATTGGGTTGTTTTCACCTAACTGCCAGCAACGGTCAATGACTTCTTGGCAACGGCGTTCCATTTCTGGGTTGCCACGTTGTACGGATGCAAAATCTAAATCTTCGTTTTGCTCACCACCATCAACCGATGAAGCCGCGCCACCGCCTAAGCCAATTTGCATGGCAGGGCCGCCCAGCGCGATTAATTTACCGCCCACTGGAATCTCTTTTTTCTGAACATGCTCTTCACGAATATTACCGTAACCACCGGCAATCATAATTGGCTTGTGGTAACCACGCACTTCGTCGCTGGCTTGTTCTTCAAATGTACGGAAATAACCACATAGGTTAGGGCGACCAAATTCATTGTTAAACGCCGCACCACCAATTGGGCCTTCCAGCATGATATCCAGTGCAGACGCAATTCGGGCAGGTTTGCCATATTGGCTTTCCCATGGCTGCTCGTAACCTGGGATTTTTAAATCAGAAACGGTAAAACCGGTTAAACCCGCTTTTGGTTTAGAGCCAATACCAGTAGCACCTTCGTCACGAATTTCACCACCACTACCGGTAGCCGCACCAGAGAATGGCGCAATAGCTGTTGGATGGTTGTGGGTTTCTACTTTCATCAAGATGGCCATTTGCTCTTGATGGTAACGGTATTCTTTTGTGCCCGCTTCTGGGAAGAAGCGACCTGCAACACTGCCACGAATAACAGACGCATTGTCTTTATAGGCCGACAAGATGTTTTCGCTGTGGTGCTCATAGGTATTTTTGATCATTTGGAACAAGGATTTTTCTTGTGCCTGACCATCAATATCCCAGCTGGCATTAAAGATTTTATGACGGCAATGCTCAGAGTTCGCTTGAGCAAACATCATCAATTCAATGTCGTTAGGGTTACGGCCTAACTTTTTGTAGTTTTCTACTAGGTATTCAATTTCATCGTCAGCAAGGGCTAAACCTAACTCTTTGTTGGCCGCCTCAAGCGCCGCAGCACCGCCTGCAAGAATATCCACTTGCGACATAGGCGCAGGTTCAGCGTGACTGAATAGGGCTTGTGCGTCATCAAAGTCAGCCAGAACGGTTTCCACCATGCGATCAAACAAGTGCCCTTGAATACCGGCGGTATCATCAGAGCCCGTTATCCAATAAGCCACACCACGCTCAAGGCGCTTAACATTGCTTAGACCGCAGTTCTTGGCAATATCAGTAGCCTTTGAAGACCAAGGGCTGATCGTACCAATACGCGGCACCACTAATATCATTTTACCCTGAGGCTGTTCCGCTTGAGCTTTTGGCCCATAACGTAAAATGCGTTCCAGCACAGAATGTTCTTGGTCACTAAGACCATTGAGTGTTTCAGCAAAGTGAACAAACTCTCCATACACAGAGGTAACCTCTGGGTGAGTGGTTTGAATTTTTGCTAGTAGCTTTTCACGACGAAAGGCAGAAAGTGCAGGAGCACCGGACAGTTTGAGCATTGCTGTTCAGCCTACTGAAATTAGAGGTGGAATTTAAGAGGGCGTAATTCTAAAGGAAAGCGCCCTGTGTCACCAGCTTTAAACACGGGTTTATTGGTAATCACAACATCAAATCCTGAGCAGATATTAACTGCTATTACAACTTTATGCGTATATAACTAAATGATCTAAAATCAAACAATTCAACAACCACGGGGCCTGAGAAGGATTTATCCGTTTTTTGACCAGAATTGTCAGACAGCGGGATTTGGAGCTTTTCACGTCTCAGATTAAAATATGACACAGATCACGTTTTTCAATTTAGATATAAAGGGGGCAGGCATGCAGCAACATCTAGCAAACAAGCAGCAATGGCTATTAAAAGCCAGCTTTGCCCTTTGCCTTTTATGTATTGTTTTTGTGTTAGTGATGAGTTCTGGCAGCCGTCATGACTATGACGACATCATGGATAAAGGCGTTCTAACCATTATCACCCGCAACAGCCCAACCACTTATTACCAAGACAAAGATCAGGTTTCTGGCTTTGAGTACGAGCTGGCGCAAATGTTTGCCCAGTATCTTGGGGTAAAACTTGAAGTGGTGGTGGCAGACACCCTAGACGACCTCATTAGCGAAGTTGAATCTGGCAACGTCGCCCTTGCTGCAGCTGGCCTAACCATTACACCCGAGCGCAACGAACGAGTTCGCTTTGCCAGCAGCTATCTCGATGTTCAACAAAAATTAGTCTACCGAATTGATCAAAAACGCCCTAAAAAAATTGAGCAATTATTAGGTAAAACCATTGTAGTAACGGCCCATTCAAGTCACGCCCAATATCTGCGTGACTTGCAGCAAAGCTCATTACCGCAACTCACATGGATTGAGCGAGACGATGCTGAAGTTTCTGAACTTGTGCAAATGGTTGAGAATGGCGAAATCGATTACACAATAGTTGATAGTAACGAGTTTGACGCACTATCTGGCTTCTATCCAAATGTCGCTAGTGCTTTACAGTTAGGTGAAACTCAGCAACTAGCTTGGGCTTTTTCTAAATGTTCTGACAACAGCTTGTTAAACAAATCTCGTGAATTCTTTCAATTAGTACGTGAAACCGGCCTGTTATCTCAACTAGAAGAGCGTTATTACGGCCACTTAAATCAAATTGATAACGTCGGCACTCTGACATTTTTACGCCAAGCGGATCAACGCCTGCACCGTTACCAAGAATTATTTCAAAAAGAAGCGAACACCCATGAACTAGATTGGCGCTTACTTGCCGCGATTGGTTATCAAGAAAGCCACTGGAAGCCACGTGCTCGTTCTCGCACCGGAGTTCGTGGCTTGATGATGCTGACCCGCACAACCGCCAAAGAGATGGGTGTAAAAAATCGCTTGAATGCTGAGCAAAGTATTCAAGGCGGTAGTGCTTATTTTGCCAAACTCAAAAAACGCTTCGACCATATTGCTGAGCCTGATCGTACGTGGATTGCGTTGGCCGCTTATAACGTGGGCGCAGGTCACGTAAAAGATGCTCAAAAAATTACCGAAAAACGTGGCGGCGACCCAGAACGCTGGATGGATGTTAAAGAAAGTCTGCCGTTACTTGCACAGAAAAAATACTACAAAAAAACACAGTATGGATTCGCTCGTGGGTACGAGCCGGTTGAATATGTTCAAAACATTCGCCGCTTCTATGACTTACTTGTTTGGCGCGAGCAACCAGAGCCAAGCTACAGCTTCAATAGCACAGATGGCGAATCTTTCTTTACTGCCGATAGCGGCTATACAACCATTCCACCTTTAACCGTGGTGAATTAAACCAGGCTAAAGTTAACAGTTGACCTTTTTACCGGCCTTGGCCGGTATTTTTTTGCCTGTTGATTGGGTCAAAAGACTATTGGTTTTCTTTATTGGCCAATTTAAGTGCCTTTTTTTCTTCACGTCTGCGCTGAAAAAATGCTTGCATGACATCACTGCACTCTTGCGCCAATACTCCACTTAATACTTCAACGCGGTGATTAAAGTAAGACTCTTGAAAAATGTTTTGCTGGCTATGCACCACTCCGGCTTTGGGTTCGCTGGCCCCATAAATAACCCGCCTAATACGACCATGAACAATGGCACCTGCACACATGGTGCAAGGCTCGATGGTAACGTACAAATCAGCATTTACTAATCGATAATTTTGAAGAGAGCAAGCCGCATCTCTTAAAGCCACTACCTCAGCGTGAGCACAAGGGTCATTGCTAGAAATAGGCTGATTAAAGCCGCGCCCAATGATTTTGCCATCCAATACGACCACGGCACCCACTGGCACTTCATTTTTTGCATCGCCCAGCACGGCTTGAGCAATGGCCTCCTTCATAAAAGCTTCGTGTTGATTCATGGCGACTCTGGTAATGCGTTATCGACAACCGGATGATTAACCACACTTAACTGCCAAAAATTTTGCAATAAATCTGCGGTCACCTCTGGCACCTCTAACATAGGTGCGTGTCCAATATTTGGTAAAACATCTGTTTGGACATTCGGCGTGTGTTCAAGAAATTTTTCAACACTAGACACATGCAACACCCTGTCCTCTTCACCCCATAACACATACGTGGGCATCATAAGTTTTTCAAAAACATAATTAAATCCACCGGAATATCGAGCGGTCTCTGCTTCTTGGTAGATATGCTGAAATATTTGATCATTGGCTTGTTCGCGAGCCATGGCTCTGTCCGCTAACACATCGGTGGCTGGCCAAGGTAAAAATGGAACTTGCTCCATGGCAAAGGACATTAAACGCGCCATGTCTTCTTCGCTGCGAACGATTAACGGGTTTGGCTCATTGTTTTCGATTCGTCTTTGCAGCTCACTTTGCTCATCCCCATAAAAACCCACAGCGTCAATCAAAGATAAGGTAACCACTTGATTTGGGTGGCGGTATGCATACAAGGCCGCAATGGCTCCGCCCATGCTATTACCCACCAGATGAAAACGCTTTAAACCCAGTGCATTAATAAAGTCAGCCAAGCGCAAACTTTGTTGATCGAACCCATAAAAATCATTTGGCAAATACGTTGATTCACCATGCCCAGGCAAATCCGGTGCAATAACATGGTAATCATCTAAAAAGCGCGCCATGCGCGTCCAGTTATCTTTTTCAGCTGCAAAACCATGCAACAAAATAACAACGGGCTTATCCGATACGTCATCTGTTTCTAGGTATACCCAGTTGTAGCCGTTAATCGTGATCTCTTTGCGATCAAGGCCTGATAGGCTGCGTTCGACACCCACCCCCATATCAAATAAGGAATGTTTTATTGTGGTGCATGCCGACACCAAAATGCCAAGCATGAGCGTAATTATTATTTTCATTGGGCTCTCCTAAACTGCGCCTAGACTAGCGATTGCAAAGGCTGCATGCAACTTTGAATCACGTGGCTCGAGAGTTGCAGATAACTTGATACGACCAGTGATAAGCGAAATGAGGACACAACATGGGTGCCATGAGCTATCTCAGTGTGATTGAGAGTTACCAAGATTATAAATCCGTTGTTCATGACTTGGTTGAATCCATATTATCTGGCACAGCTCAAACCCAGTTATTCACCTCTGAAGCTTCTATTTTAACCGCTTTAAAAAAGATAGATGCTCACTACCCTTTTGTTGAGTTGCTCTACACCTTAGATGAGCACGGGATGCAGACCAGTGAAAATGCACTTTCTAACAAGGATGGCATCAACATTATGCCTGGGGCTAAGCACTCAGATCGCTCACAACGACCTTATTTTAAACTGGCTTTAAGCGCCGATGAAATATCCGTCACATCCCCTTACATGTCGAGTGCCACGGGGAATCTGTGTGTATCCGCTGCAATGAAATACACAGACGAAAACGCCAAGGTATGCGGATATTTAGTCGTTGATATTAATCTAACACGCATTATCGAGTTTTTAAGGGGCGATGAATTACGTCGCAAGACCGTTCCATTTTTTTACGCGGTTTACATATTAATGGTAATAGGTCTTATGTCGGTGGCTGGCACCATGTTATTCATGGCGTTTGAGGATTTATTTTCTTTATTTCCAAGTCAAGAGCTGCCGGGTAACCCGCCCTATAAGCTATTTGAAATCATTATTTTTATCACGTTAAGCCTTGCCATTTTTGATCTAGGTAAAACTATTTTAGAGGAAGAGGTGTTAATGCATAAAGATGTTTTCAGGCACAGTTCAACACGCAGGACCATCACCCGTTTCATCGCGGCTATTTTAATAGCCGTTTCAATTGAAGCCTTGCTGACCATGTTTAAAGCCTCTCTTGGGGAGGTTGAACTAATGAAGTCAGCCGTGTGGATGATGCTGTCGGTTGTGGGGCTTTTACTGGGTTTAGGGGGCTATGTATATCTGGGCGCAAAAGCTGAACGTATTTTATTAAAAAACAGGATGCAATACGGCAAAACCAATACGCAATAAAAAAGCCTTCTATAGACTCTATAGAAGGCTTTCACGGCACTTAAACACGACTCATATTAAGCTGCGTTTGACTCGCTTTCAAACTGCTTAAGTAAGCCGGTAATTTTTTCTTCAAACGCTTTTTTCTGCTCACCTGAAATGGTTTTTTCTTGCTGTAATGCAGCCACTTCTTGTTTTAGCTCTTCGTTTTCCATATTCAGTAACTCTATGGTTTCTAGTGCTAAAATGATTTTTTTCTCTAACTGATCTAACAATTCCATAACTACCTCTTTTACAGATGGAACAAGAGGCGCGATAATAAGCGCCTGCCTAAACAGACGCAAGTAGATTACAAACTGTTTTTAGATGTCGCAGCTTTTTAATTCAGACAACCGTAATGTGACCGCTTTTTCAATTCGCCTTAAGGCTTCCATTAAGACCGGTCGCTGACAACCAAAGTTTAAGCGCACATAATTATTATCACCAAACTCACTGCCCGCCGACATACCCACACCGTGCTTTTCAAAAAACTTCTGCGGATGATCAAGTTGTAACGCTGACACATCTAGCCAAGCAAGATACGTCGCTTCGCAAGGCCTCATGTTAATTCCTTCAAGTGAACTCACTTTATCTAAAATTAACTGATGATTGTGTTTTAGATACTCGATTAATTCTAAGCGCCATGGCTGTGCATATTTAAAAGCAGCCGTAGCCGCAGCCATGCCTAGAATATTCACATGCCCAACTAAACCGTCCATTAACTTTGAATATTCCGTTCGCATTTTAATATCTGAAATTATGGCAAATGCCATATCCAAACCGGGTACATTAAAGGTTTTACTGGGTGCCATTAATGTGATGGATCGCTTACAAATTTCATCATTTAACGAAGCAATTGGAATATGTTTTTTACCATTTAGAATCAGATCGCAATGTATATCATCAGAGCAAATGATCAAATCATGTTTAATACAAACATCCGCTATTTCTTGTAATTCGTCTCCACTGTAAACCTTGCCAATAGGGTTATGAGGATTACACAACAGCATGACACCCACATCATCGCTTAATGCTTGCTTCATGGCCGGCAAATTAATAGACCAACTATCACCACACGGCTTAACCTGAAAGGTATAATTATCTGTCTCTAATAACGGCGCTTGGCGCATCAAATGCGGATACACAGGTAGCGCAGTGATAGCAGCAGGTTTACCTTTTAGGGCACTCATGGCTCGCGCAATATTTAAACCTTTTACCACACCTGGGGTAAATACGATCCACTCAGGTTCGATATTCCAATCATAATGACGCTGGCAATGTTTTACGATTAACTCACGCAGCTCAGAATTATCAGAGCCATACCCTAATACGCCGTGATCAACTCGCTGCTTAATGGCTTCTAGTATTGAAGGTGCTACTTGAAAATCCATATCCGCTACCCACATAGGTAATACGTCTTTATCTTTATAGCGCTTCCATTTAATGGAATCCGATTTGCTGCGATCTATATTTGGGCCAAATAACTCATCCGTAGTCATGTTTTAACCTTTAACATATGTCTAGTTTTAAATACTTTAGCAGCTAACGCACAGCCTAAACAGGTACAATTTTAAATTTCAGGCATAAAAAAACCGCTACAGATGTATCGGTTTTTTATAAAGCTCTGTTTGCACAAGGCGAACTTAAGTCATGCTTTTAAGCGTATTAAGTTCGTTAACCAAATAAGTAAAACCTAATCGTTTTTCAAGCATCTCATCCATAGCACAACGACTTATATTGGTTAAAACGCCAGACAAGGTGTCTTTTTTCTCAACCAGTGTTAATAAGTCATCCATAAAGCAGCCAAACCCACGCACTTCAATCAACTGCATTTTAGTGCGCTGCTCAACACATAACCCTTCAAGATTAGTAGCCGCACCAAAATCACCAAATAAAATATTATTTTCAGCGTCATGCATTGTATTGTGTGCATATATATCACCATGGCTGACTCCCTGCTGATGCATATGCAAAAGAATATCGGCCATTTGATGGGTGATTTTTAACACATCTAAAGATGTTAAAACCGTATCTGGCTCAAACGTATCCCGGGTGCAACTTTTTAAACTTGGCGGCAACCCTAGGTTTTTATAGTCCGATGATATTAATTCCATAACCAGCCCAAGCTGATCACTATCCTTAACATGAGAAAGTACTCGAATTAGATTTGGGTGCTCACCGGTTTTTAAACAACATTCAATTTCATCTCGAGGATAACCATCACTGGTAACCTCGCCCTTAAAAACTTTAACAGCAATAGATTGCTCACCATGGATCTTTGAAGATACCCAGTCAGCATGATAAATAATACCAGAGGCACCTTCTCCAATTTGATGATTCAACCTAATAGAATTCAATGACACTTGGGGAATAGATACATCAATAACATTTTTAGTGTCACACACAGGATTCCCAGAAAACCCAAGCCACGCTAATTTGGGTAAATCCAACAACCAGTTTGGAATAATTGTTAACTGATTAGCGGATAAACGTACCAGCTCTAGTTCTTTACAATTTGCCATAGACTCAGGTAAAGACGTCAAATGGTTACCCGCAAGCGCCAATTTTCTTAATTTTGTAAGCTGCCCTATGGAACTAGGCAGCGTTTCAATTTGATTATTAGTAAGAATCAACCAATTAGTTGAAAGCGGCAGACAGCCTTCCTCAAGGGTTTTAACTTTATTTGACTTAAACGCAATCATCTCCAATTTTGTACACTGGGCCAAAACCTTGGGCACATGCTCAAATATATTGTCGGTCAAAAACAGAATTTTAAGATTCTTAAAGCGATGAAAGTCATTAGGTAAGTCTGATAATTGATTACCCCCTAAATCCAATACTTCTATATATTCGGCTAAATCAAATAACTCACGAGGAAATTCCGTTAAACCTTGAGCGAGTTTAAATCGCTTTTGCGGCCCAAGAGATTCAGGGGTAATTAATCCAGATTGTAGTTGTTGAAAGGTAAACAAAATAATAACGCCAATATAAAAATAACATAAAGAATTTAAAGCAACAGATAGTCCAGTAAAATCAATTCACCTGTGTAATTTCTAACTCAGTAGATTGCAAGCTCTCATCTGTGATTTGCTCACCACCCTCACTTAACAAAGGCGTGATGTAACTTAATACCTGTTGATTAAGAAAGCTGTCATCACAACTGCCCTGTTTTTCTAAAAAATGGACGGTATTGCCAACTATGACAACCGAACCAGAAACCACTATGGTGACACTCGCACTAAGGCCAGCCAATACCAAGGCTTGAAGTGGGTCTAATGTACCCTGCATTAACATCTTCAAACCACCCCGATTCATGGTTAAATGATATTCTCTCGATACAAGATCACAGCGTTCATAATCTTTCCGAAAAGTTTCTTTAGGATAGGCGACACAAGCCTGTAGCAAACTAAAAACCAATGTAATGGTTATTATTTTTATCATCCGTGAAAGCCTTGCTTAAAATTCGACACATAAAAAAGCCGATGCGAGCATCGGCTTTAAATCGGGCGCGGGGCACCCTCCTACAATATGATTTTTAACCGACATGAGCGCAGGAAAGAGAAGGCAAAAAGACATTTAGATTGAGGCGTTTATTGTAAAAAATAACATCAACTAAGTTTTAAGTTTCCCAGACTATGCTTTAAAGCGAGAATAACGATGACAAGACGAGGCGAACATTATTTATCAAAGAAGCGTTTATATTCCACAAATGACTTAATCACACCCATCTTATCCTCACTACCTTTAACCGACATGAGCGTAGGAAAGAGAAGGCAAAAAGACATTTAGATTGAGGCGTTTATTGCAATAAATAACGAGAGCTAAATGTCTTTTTAACGCACTATTTCCAAGCGTAATAGGTTAAAGTTATTCCCACTCAATAGTAGCAGGCGGCTTAGATGAAACATCATACGCCACACGGGAAATGTGTTCGATCTCGTTAATAATACGGTTCGATACTTTCTCTAAAAGTTCGTACGGCAAGTGCGCCCAGCGAGCGGTCATGAAGTCGATGGTTTCAACCGCACGCAGTGAAACAACCCACTCGTAACGACGTTGATCACCCACTACACCTACCGATTTAACCGGCAAGAATACAACAAACGCTTGTGAGGTTTTATGGTACCAATCGAAGTTATGTAGTTCTTCAATAAAAATGGCATCCGCTTCACGTAATACGTCAGCGTATTCTTTTTTCACTTCACCTAAAATACGTACACCAAGACCTGGGCCTGGGAACGGATGACGGTAAACCATGTCGTATGGCAAACCGAGCTCTAGTCCAATTTTGCGCACTTCGTCTTTGAACAATTCACGCAGTGGTTCAACTAAATCCATTTTCATATCGTCTGGCAAGCCGCCCACGTTATGGTGAGATTTAATAACGTGGGCTTTACCGGTTTTAGAGGCCGCTGATTCAATGACGTCAGGGTAGATAGTACCTTGCGCTAAGAAGTCCACATCTTTAATTTTACTGGCTTCTTCATCGAACACTTCAATAAACGTATTACCAATTACTTTACGCTTAGCTTCAGGATCAGACACACCCGCCAGCTTACCTAAAAATAAATCAGCACTGTCTGAACGAATAACTTTTACGCCCATGTTTTTAGCAAACATGTCCATTACCATGTCGCCTTCGTTTTTACGAAGCAGACCGTTATCCACAAACACACAGGTTAATTGCGAACCGATGGCTTTATGCAATAACGCGGCAACCACCGAAGAGTCCACACCACCTGATAAACCAAGCAAGACTTTTTTATCGCCCACTTGTTCTTGAACACGCTTGATTTGATCTTCAATAATATTGGCTGGCGTCCATAAACCTTCACAGCCTGCGATGTCTTTGATGAAATGCTCAAGCATGCGGCCACCTTGTAAGGTGTGCGTGACCTCTGGATGAAACTGCACACCAAAAAAGTTTTTCTCAGCATGGTACATACCAGCAATTGGGCAAGATGGCGTAGACGCCATTAGCTCAAAACCTTCTGGCATTTTTACCACTTTATCACCGTGACTCATCCAAACGTCGAGCAGTTTTTCGCCTTTGTCGTTTACATGGTCGGCTATGTCTTTAAACAATGCACTGTTACCTTCGGCTTTAATTTGTGCATAACCAAATTCACGAATATCAGACCCCTCAACTTTACCGCCAAGTTGTTCTGACATGGTTTGCATGCCGTAACAGATACCAAAAATTGGTAAACCCATATCGAAAATTTCTTGCGCTGCGCGCGGGCTATTTTCTTCATGCACAGATTCTGGGCCACCGGCTAAAATAATGGCTTTAGGGGCAAATTCTTGAATCTCTTCAAAACTCATGTCCCAAGCACGAATCTCAGAAAAAACACCAAGTTCACGCACACGACGTGCAATCAGTTGAGTATATTGAGAACCAAAATCTAAAATCAGGATTTTCTGTGCATGTATATCGGTCATAAAAACCTCGTATCTATAAAACTAAAAAACCTGTTGCTGAGGCAACAGGTTAAAATTCTTTGTTGGGGAAATCGCCCGCGAGCGGCCTCCCACAAAGCCACTATTTTGTTAATCCTAAATATTTGAATACCTAGGCGTCAGTGGCGAAGCTCTAAGAAGGCAAAAATTTTCGAGAGACCGGAGTTTAGTTTTCCCTAAATGAGGATATCGAAAAAATTTTTAACGCGCTTAGAGCAAGTAAACTAGCCTAGGCGATAATTAGGCGCTTCTTTGGTAATTTGCACATCATGTACATGAGACTCTTTCATGCCTGCACTTGAGATTTTCACAAACTCAGGTTTGGTACGCATCTCATCAATGGTGGCACAACCGGTATAACCCATTGCACTTCGAAGGCCACCCATCATTTGATGCACAACATTACCCATTGGGCCTTTAACCGCGATACGACCTTCAATACCCTCTGGTACCAATTTGTCATTACCCGCTTTTGAATCTTGGAAATAACGATCCGCACTGCCTTGGCTTTGACCCATGGCGCCTAATGAACCCATACCACGGTAAGATTTATAAGCACGGCCTTGGAATAATTCCACTTCACCCGGTGCTTCATCGGTACCCGCTAATAACGAGCCAGCCATGATCACATAAGCTCCGGCTACAACCGCTTTGGCCATATCACCAGAAAAACGAATACCACCGTCAGCAATCAACGGCACGCCAGTGCCTTCAAGCGCAGCGGCCACGTCTGCTACTGCGCTGATTTGTGGAACACCCACACCAGCAACAATACGAGTGGTACAAATCGAACCTGGGCCAATACCCACTTTTACGCCATCAGCGCCAGCATCCGCTAAGGCTTTAGCTGCAGCACCAGTGGCAATGTTGCCGCCGATTACTTGTAAATCTGGATAGGTTTCTTTTGCCCAGCGTACGCGATCAATTACACCTTTTGAGTGGCCGTGGGCGGTATCCACGATCACCACATCAACACCGGCCTTAACGAGGGCAGTGATGCGATCAGGGGTTTCAGGGCCTGTACCCACCGCAGCACCAACACGTAAACGACCTTGGTCATCTTTACATGCGTTTGGATAAGCAGTGGCTTTATCAATGTCTTTAACCGTCATTAGACCCACAAGCTCAAAGTTATCGTTCACCACCAATACTTTTTCGATGCGGTTAACATGTAAAAGGCCTTGAACCACTTCGTTGCTTTCACCTTCTTTAACGGTGATCAGCTTGTCTTTTGGTGTCATGACACTGGCAACCGATGCATCTAGGTTGGTTTCAAAACGCACATCACGACCCGTCACAATACCCACCAGCTCAGTACCATCAACAACCGGTACACCTGAAATATTGTTTTGACGCGTGATTTCTAACAGTTCGCGAATAGAGGTTTTACTTGGAACCGTAATGGGATCTTTTACCACGCCACTTTCGTATTTTTTAACTTTACGAACTTCAGCCGCTTGCTGCTCGATGGTCATATTTTTATGGATAATACCTAAACCACCTTCTTGCGCCATGGCAATAGCCAAGCGAGATTCGGTTACGGTATCCATAGCCGCAGAAATAAGGGGAATATTAAGCTCTATTTCACGGGTTAATTTCGTTTTAAGGTTCACCTGATTGGGCAAAACTTCACTATAACCGGGAACAAGAAGTAGATCGTCGAACGTTAATGCGTCTTGGGCAATTCGCAACATGATGGGACCGCCATACCTGAATAAGAATGGCGCGTAATTCTACCTTAAACATGCCAGTGGCGAAATCAAAATCTGCTTAAGTTTGTATGAATTTTAGACCTATTAGCTTAATTAACCTCTTTAGCTGATAGTTGTTCCATAAATTGCAGCATACGTTGCTGATATTGTGCAAATTGAAAGGTACGAATATGGGCGCCTTGAGTCACCACCCAAGACTTTGGTGCTAGAGCTTTAGCATACAAACGAGCACCGGCTTCATAGGGTACGGTTTTGTCGTCTGGGCTATGCAGCATTAAAAGAGGCTTTTCGCCCCATTGGTCTATCCATTGTGACGGGTCGTACTTACGAGTAATGGCCAAGGCAGGCAATTGCAGCACCCAGGTGAGCCAGTGACGTGACATTGCCTCAGCCGCCATGGTGGCATAACCATCAAAAGCCGCATCTAGCACCACCCCATCAATTTTGTCTTTTTGTGCAAAACTGGCCAAGCCATATACGGCAAGGGTAGCCCCCATACTTTGGCCAAACACAACCACAGGCAAGCCATTGTCTTGTGTTAACACCCAATCTAAACCTGAGTGCACATCCATAAAAATATCAGGAATCATGGCCTGCCCTTCACTTTGGCCATATTGGCGATAACCCAGCATAAATACGTTGTAACCGGCATCCACCAGCCAATGAATATTAAATTGGTGATAACTGATGTTTTGCGCATTACCGTGTAAAAACACGATATTGCCTTTTGCATCGCCCTTGGCAGGCATCCACCAGCTGTAAAGCTTCGTGCCATCAAATGCTTGGTGCACTACCGGCTCATAGTCATAACCCAGTTGCGCAGGTGTCGCAGGATATTGTTTTAATGGATAAAACATAAGGGAAGTAATACTGGTGCAACCCTGTAAGAGCAGCACACACAAAACCAAGCCTATGGTTTTATTAATGGTAAATAGCATAGGTCAATCTAAGTTGGTCGTTTTTCAGTTGACGCCATTGTTGCTCTTGCCATTGCAACCTAAGTTGCTGATTGGCACTGAGCACGATACTCACGCCTAATTGATATTCTGTACTGTCACCAGATTCAATCACACTGGCCAAATGTTGCGCCGACGCCCAAACACTAAAACGATCACGTTGTAATAAGTAACCCAATTCAGCACCAGCACCTAAACGCCAGTCGTGATCATAGCGCTTACTATTGGCTACCTGAGTTTGCAAAAAACCATAGGCAATCCCAAACCCTAAGTCATAACCATAACCACCGCCCAGTTTAATGTGCGCCTGACCTAAATCGTCACTTAGCCAACGCTCATAACCGCCATTTACTTGCCAACTGATCGGTTGACTAAAACGGTGACGCGGCCCAAGGGAGCGAATGCTAATCACATCAAAATGCTGTAACTGAAGGTGCGATTCATCGGCACGTACCACAACGTCTCCCATTTCAATTTGTGCACCTTCACGATAACCCGATAAATTATCTAACCAGTCATGGTAGTTAATGCGAAAGCCCAACTCTAAAAAGTCTTCGCTTGCTCCCACGGTTGAGCGTAACGTTTTATGGCCATGTTCATCTCTAACATCCGGTACCGTTACCGGGTGATACGCCTCACCCGTAAAAGGCACTTTCGAGCGTAGGGATAATAATTTTAAGCTGCGTTTTGGCAAGGAGGCATCTTTATCTTTTTTCTTTAAATTTAAATAACGGGTATAACCATATGCAATATCCAATACCTGTGCTTTTTGTTGTGCACTTAACTTTGTAAATTGCGGGCTTGTTTGCATGGTGTAGGGGTCATCCGCTAATGCACGAGCTACTTCTCGTAAAGGTTCTGATAATTGCAAACGCTGATCTTCGATAATAGTGGTTTTTGACGGCCTAAAATTCACCTCACCTATCAGATCATTGGTGGCCAATACACGAATGGTATCGGTTGGTACCGTGCGATAAGAAAACGGGGCGGCTAATTGCCAGCTAGGTTCAACCGCATCTAATAAGGTTAATAATCGGTAAGAGCAATTTTCATCGATAAAAAAGTAATCAAAGCGGATTTCATTCAGCTCCCAAATATGACGCGTAAACTCTTGGATCTGCTCATGGCTTAACTTTAATTGATACTCCCAAATGTCTCTGCTTTCGATGTGATTATATTCGTTTACTTTTTCGTAATAGGGCACCAAGGAAACGTAACCAGGGTAACCACCGGTTAAGCCTTTCACTGTAAAGGTAATTTCATCATCATTAACATCAGTGAATGCCGCAAAGTTAATGGCCGATGATAATAATTGATGCCCCTGTTTGCCGTCTAAACGCAACAAGGTATGACCAAACATGGAAGACGGGCTATTAATATAAGATGACGGGAAAATTAAAAATAACGCATCCCCTTTTACCTTGCTGTACCAATCATCAAAAGCTGGACATGCGATGGTTTTAAAATTGTACTCAGGTAATACACGCTGCAACCATTTTAAACGTGCAGGAAAACGACAAGCCGCCGCATCATCACCTGCTTGTGTTTGATTAAACGCTTTAATTGTCGCTTTTAATTCAGCTAACGCATCGTACTTACCTGCTGGGGATAAAAAAAAGCGATCGTCATCCACCTCACTAAACTCAACATTGTTTAAACCTTGAGATTGATAGTGCAGAAGTGCGCGCCATTTAGCTGTTTGGGACAACGTAGAAAGTTGTGACGCCGCGAAGACAGAAAAGGTCGTACCCCATAACAAACTCACCAGGGTAATTAATCGAAACATAGACATGATTTTATTCTTAGAATACTTTGGCACAAAATAACAAAGGGGTGCAAAGCACCCCCTCTTAAAACAAGCTAACTAGAAATTAACCTAGGTATTTAGCCAGTTTATCATTACCTGCCATCACGCTCACTAGCGCGCCGTAAGCTTCTTCTGAAGATGCTTCAGTGCTTACGAAGATAGAGTCGAAGTTCGCTTGAACTTCTTTAGTGAATTCAGCTTTATCAGCTGCATCAACACCAATTAGAGACGTTAGTGCGTCTAAAGACTCACCTTGACCACGGGCAGAATCGGCCGCTAGTTGCTCCATGTTTTGATCCATGAATACACGAGCTAATTTAAGTGGGCCGTTTGCGCCTTCACAACCAAGCGTACCAGAGGTCATACCAAAGGTTTGGTTACCAGAAGAGCCGTTAGTAGTCGCAGCCATTACGTGCTCGTACCATTCGTTTGCGTCAGGGAAAACAACCGCAGTACCCAAACCACAACCTGCAGGGCTAGCAAAAGAAGTAGAAGCAGCTACAGCAAGTGCAGCACCAGCGATGAACTTTTTCATGTATGATTCCTTATCCGTTGGAACAATTTAGAAAGCAGTTGAATCAACTACTGGTAACCAGTATAGCCATCAATCCTAGGTTTTTGTCTAGCGTTTTTTAATATTGGTTCACACTATTAGGTATCTATGAGTAAGTTTGCACAAAATAACAGCATCATTAGCGTCAGCCAGCTGAACCGTCAAAGCAAAGAGTTGCTTGAAACCTACTTGCACCGTGTGCAAGTCAGTGGCGAGATTTCTAACCTTGCTCGCCCCAGCAGTGGCCATTGGTATTTCACGTTAAAAGATCAGCGCGCTCAGGTGCGTTGCGCCATGTTTAAAAGCCGCACCCAGTATTTAAAATTTATTCCCAAAGAAGGTGAGCAGGTAGTGGTCACCGCTTCCGTCAGTTTGTACGAGGCACGCGGCGACTATCAGTTAATTGTGGATGCCATGCAAAGCGCCGGTGAAGGTGCATTACAATTAGCCTTTGAAGAACTCAAACAACGATTATTTAAAGAAGGTTTATTTGACGCACAGCACAAACAAACCATTCCTGCCCACCCTAAACACCTTGGCATTGTTACCAGCCCAACAGGGGCGGCGGTAAAAGATATTATTTCAGTTTTAAAACGTCGCTTTCCAAGCTTGCCCATTTCCATTTATCCCACCCAAGTGCAAGGCCAGCAAGCAGCACAACAAATTGCCAATGCCATTGAACAAGCCAACCGCGATAACATTTGTGATGTATTAATTGTGGGCCGAGGTGGTGGCAGCTTAGAAGACTTATGGCCGTTTAATGAAGAAGTAGTGGCACGTGCCATATTTAACAGCCGTATTCCCACCATCAGTGCCGTAGGGCATGAAGTGGATACCGCCATCAGTGATTTTGTCGCCGATTTACGCGCCCCGACTCCTTCAGCTGCTGCCGAACTGGTTAGCCCAGACCGCTTTGAATGGTTGGGTCGTTTTGAGCAGCTTGAACGCAGCTTAGCTCGAGTCATGAAAAATAAAATCGGCCAGCAGAATTTTCATCTACTGCAATTAATTAAACGGCTACGACACCCTAAAGACAAACTAAACGAGCATATGCAGCGCCTAGACATGGCCGAAATGCGTTTAAAAAATGCCATGCAAACACGTTTGCAACAGCATAAAAACCGCATACAAAGCAGTCAGCGAGTACTTACCAACTACAAGCCAGACAAACAGCTCGCTCTGATGCAACAAGCCAACCAGCAATTGCACAAACGCTTAGTTAAAGCCATGCAGGGCAATATCCATCATTGGCAACAAGCCCTGGGAAAACAAGTAGAAGTCTTGAATGCCGTGAGCCCATTGAGTACGCTAAGTCGAGGTTACGCCATCAATACCACCCAAGATGGCCAAGTGATTCATCGCCCATCCCAAGTGAACGTGGGGGATAAAATTACAGCCCAACTACATCAAGGCAAACTCAGCTGCACAGTGGATGCATTACATGATGAATAACACCAACCCCCTTCAATTCAGCTTTGCCATATGCCTTATGCTGCTCGCCAGCCTACTGGCGATGCACACTCAAGCCTTACCACAGTCGGCGAACGTACCCGGTGGTGTGGCCATCATCAAATTAGATACTCCTAGCAACATCGACCCCCAAGCTCGTTTTAAAAAACAAGCGGTGGCCGTGGTTAAACAAGAAGGTCATTGGTATGCCGTCGTCGGGCTCAACCTAAATACAAAAGCGGGCGAGCATTTTATTGTGAGCCAAGGCAAGCGTTACCCGTTTACCGTCACCAACAAAGAATACCCAGAACAACACATCCAGCTAAAAACCCGAAAACACATTGATCTATCTGCTCAAGACCTTGCTCGACACAAAGGGGAAAAACAGCAAGCCAACGCCGTGTTTAAGGTATTTGATACCACACAAAACCTAGATTTAAACTTTGTAAAACCGGTAGTAGGCCCTTACTCCAGCCCGTTTGGTTTAAAGCGCTTTTTCAACGGCGAGCCACGCAACCCACACAGTGGCTTAGACATAGCGGCCCCCACAGGCACAGACATAATTGCGCCAACCTCAGGTAAGGTCGTGCTCACTGGAGACTTCTTTTTTAATGGCAATGTGGTGTATATGGACCACGGCCAAGGGCTGATCAGTATGTTTTGCCACCTAAGTAAGATTCATGTCAAAGCTGGAGATAGCGTTCAAAAAGGCGAGGTAATCGGAGAAGTTGGGGCAACAGGGCGAGTCACCGGCCCTCACCTGCACTGGTCGTTGAGCCTAAACAATGCCCGCATCGACCCAATGCTATTTTTGCCAGCGGATAAAAAACAGCTCTAGCCTGCACCGATGGCCGTTTTGATGCGTATAATAGCCAATATCATCAACATCGAATTTAGGGGGATAACCAATGGACGACTTTTCAGAATTTAAAGACGCCATGGGAGATGTCACGCCTCTTAAAATGGAAGCCAGAGTTAGCCTCAATAAAGGCCAACAAAGCCGCACCGCCATTGCCCAACGCCGCCAAGCGGCCGTAACGGACTTACAAGACGACCCCAATCACCTCAGTGATACTTATGTACACATGGTGAAACCCTACGACATTCTTGAATACAAAAAAGATGGCGTGCAAGAAGGGGTCTACCGCAAGTTTCGCTTGGGCAAATACCAGCTTGATGCCCGCCTAGACTTACATCGCAAAACCGTACAACAAGCCCGTGAAGAGGTATTTCGCTTCATTGAAGATGCCATGAAGTACGACCTGCGCACCTTAATCATATTGCATGGCAAAGGTGAAAAAGAAGCCACTCCAGCATTGCTTAAAAGCTGGACCAATAAGTGGCTGCGAGAATTCGATGATGTCATTGCCTTTCACAGCGCCCAACAGCAACACGGCGGAACGGGCGCTGTGTACGTCATGTTGCGTAAAAGTGAACGCAAGAAACAAGAAACCCGTGAAAAGCACCGCATTAAATAGCGAGGGTTGTAATGAGTAAAACACCAGGTACCGCAGGCACTATGCCTGTCACAGGCGCAGCCTGTGGCATTAAACCAAGCAAAGAAGCCATGGAAGTAGACTTTGCTATCGACTTCTCCCAAGCCCAACAGTTTTTACAAAGCTCAGAGCAAAAGCCCAAATCCAAAGCAGATCATAACGACTCAGCTGAGCAATCAAATAAATAGTACCCTTGTTACCTCCCCATGCTGAGCTAAAGTTAAACAATATCACTGGGTTTGGTAACGTCATGGGCTTATTTTCGATCACAAGCAGGCATAAGCTTGTAGAACACGAAGCGTTAGTTAAAGAATTACACGATCAAATTAAGCAACTGCAAGACAGTCTTAATAATGCAGAGCTTAGCCGCATTGCCGCCGAAGAACTAAAAAACCACATTAGTGAAATGACCACAGAGCAAAGCTCTATTAGCGGCTTGCTCTTCAAAACCGTCCACAGCGTAAATGATATCCACAACCTAGTCAGTCAAAACGCAGAGGCTTTGGGCGCTGAACGTTCACGTCTGAAAGACAGCGAAGCAACATTTAGCCAAATTACCGTCATCCTTAAACAGGTAAGTGAAAGCCTGAATAAAATCGACTCCCGTGCCAGTGAAACCGGCCAAAACATGATTCAGTTAAATCAATCCGCTGCAAAAATTAATGATTGTGTTGTGCAAATTGAAAACATCAGTGACCAAACAAATTTACTGGCCCTTAATGCCGCCATCGAAGCCGCCCGCGCAGGAGAGCAAGGCCGAGGTTTTGCGGTTGTGGCAGACGAAGTACGAACACTAGCTGGGCAAACGGGTAATACTACTAAAGAAATTTCTGACATCATTCAAGCAACCACCAGTTTTATTCGCCATGTGGATAAAGGCATTGAGGATATACAAAAAGATGCCACAAATTTAAAAGAAACCATATCAATCATTGAGTCATGGGTAAAACTAATTACTGACTTAAGCAAAGACATGAACATCATCATCAATCGCAGCACCAACGAAAGTTACATACAAGTTGCGATGCTGAGTTTGATGTCGTTTAAATCAAGAGTGTACGAACTCATTGCGACCAATGAGCCAGACGAAAACAAAATAAAGCTCATAGAAGATCACAAGGGCGGCCGCTTTGGGCAGTGGTATTACGAAGGGTTAGGTAAGTCTACCTTTGGGCGCATTCAAGGGTTTAAAAATATAGAGCAATACTTAATTGGTTTGCATAAAAGCGCATCTGAAGCATTGTTAGCGGCCAAAATTGGCTCCAGTAAAGATAAAATGAGACATTTAAATGCAATGGAAGATGCCAGTAAAACGCTTATTCAATACCTTGAAGGTCTAAACGAGGAGCTACAATCTATGGCTAAAAATGCGATGGAAAGTGGCAACAATGAAGACATTTTGTTTTAAAAAATAAAAGACTTCATATAAAAACATGCCGAGGTAGGTCATAAGTTATGAGCAGATCAGATAAAGACTGGCTTATTGTGCTCAACTAACTTTTCTTGAGGCACTTTAAGCGGTAAGACTATTGTAAACACGCTGCCCTTGCCCTCTTCACTTTGTACACTTACCGAGCCTGAATGCAGCTCAACCATATTCTTAACAAGCGACAATCCTAACCCTGTTCCTTGCTGTGAACGAGTGTGTTCGCTGTCTAGCTGTACAAATGGTTTAAATAATTTCTTAATCCCTTCTTGCGACATTCCAATACCTTCATCCCATACTTCAATCTTGATATTGCTAGTGGTATTTGAGCAATTCACACCTACCGATTTATGTTCATCTGTAAACTTTATCGCATTTGTCAGCAAATTAATCATTACCTGCTTAAATCGCTGCTGATCAACTAAAATACGATCAACATTCATGGCATTTTGATAGGAAACCTCAACCTGTTTTTTATCAGCCAGCGTTTTAACCATCTCTAATATGGCATGCATAACATCGTCAAAATTAATCTCTTCATAATGCAGCTCCATTTTTCCAGAGGTAACCTTAGAAATATCTAAGATATCATTGATGATCTCAAGCAAATGCTGACCTGATCGCTCTATCACCTCTAAATGATTACGTTGATTTTCTGACAACACTTCGCCATATCCGTCATCAAGCAATAAATCACTTAATGAAATAATCGAATTTAACGGGGTTCTTAATTCATGACTCATAGTGGCAATAAAGTCATCTTTAATTTTTGCTGATTTTTTGAGTTCTTCGTTAAGAATTGAGACTGACTCTCTTTCTAATTCCAATTGTATTTGAGCGTTTTTCCTTAAGGTAACATCTGTATGCACACCAACAATCCGTTTCGCTCGTCCTTTTTCATCTCGCACCACCGCTTTGGCTTTGATTAAAATATAACGCCATTCATTATTCTTGGTTCTCATACGTACTTCACAAGTTAATAGCTGATTAACACTTACCTCAAATATTTTAGTGTTCATTTCAACCAAACGATTAAAATCATCAGGATGAACCAATGAATCCAATACACTTCTATCTACCGTGGTATTATTAGGATAACCAAGCATTTCAACCAAACTGACATCAAAGTATTCTGTTTTATTCTCAAAATTAAGATCGAAGTAGCCTTGATTGGTTGCCTGCATAGTCGTACGTAAACGCTCTTCTTTGGCTTTCATCTCTTTAGCGTATTCTGCTTGGCGGGTAATGTCCTTGCACTCTAAAAGAATGTATTCATTTTGTTTTTTCTTAAGGGTTTTTAAGCTGCCTGAATAAATTCGCCCCTTAATTTTAATATTAAACAATTGCGTTCTATTTGTAGCCCTTAGCTTAGAAAAGCCATCGGATATCTTACTGACACCCAAATTACTAATAGAAATGCCTTTTTTCTTGTTAATATTAAAGACTTTCTCTGAGGTACGACTCCAGTCAACCCCAATACCGCTCGGGCTGAAAACAAAACGAATATCAGATGAGTCAAAAAAGGATGACCTATAAATCAGATTATTCTTTTCAGATTTATTATTAAAATACATAAACTGTAAGTAGTTAAAAGAAAACACTAATATAACTATAAAGGTAAAGATAACAATAAGGTTTCGTATGTAACGAAAAACAGAATAAAGCTCGGCTTGCTCCCCTTCTATGAGCAACCAACAATTAAGCTCTTCAACCCACTGAAATAATTCAACCCAATCACTCCCATTTCGGTTAATTAATTGAATATCACCTCCCGAGATAGTGTAGCGAGGAGGTTTATACAAACCAAACTCACCATAAGTTCCAGTCAGAATGGCGCCATCAATACCAATGGCCAACACTCCACCGGTTTTCGCAAATTTTGCAGAATCTAGTATCTTCGAAAATTATTTTTTAAGATCCAACTCAAAGTGAGCATAACCTAGCACTTCATAATCGAATGATAGCAATGGAAAACTCATTAAATATGAATAGCCATTATTATCTCGCCCCTTATTTAAACGAAATTTATAATCCCCTATATCTAAACCAACTAAAGACTCTCTAATATCGTTATCAATGTATTGACCGGTTATCTCATCTGAGCTTGCAACAATGACACCTGAAGTATTAGAAAAATATATCGAACTGGCACTGGTATAACTTTCCATTGAATTTAGCCATGGATCAATATTGGTACGAAAGTCATTTGCCACAAAGTCAGAAACAACCGGAGAGTTCAGCCACATATTAAACTCACCAACTACTTGTTTTTTCCAATTTACCAAGCCTAAAGTAGTAGTCGATAAAATCGTATTTAATGTGACTTCTTGATGCTCGGTAAACTTATCCTCTATCTGCATCACCAAATAATAGGCAGAGGACGCCAGCGAACCAATTAGCAGTACGAAAAATGAGATGATTTTAATAATTTGCAGCATAGATATATCCTTATTTTTTTATTGTAGACCCTCACTGCATATTCCCCATATTTTTGCCTTACAACATATTTAAATTGTTACCTAGGCCTGACAAATAAATGTGTACTAGTATAAAAATAGGATTATCAGGGCGAACCCTCATAGCATCATAAGTGGACAACCTCTAATTACTTTAGGGAATATAGGATTGGCTAGTTAAATGGGTAATGGTGAATATAGACCAAAAGTGCTACTCATAGATGATACCCCAGATGTTCGTGATGCTTTTCGTGCACTATTAGAAGCTGAAGGGTATTTATTTTTTGAGGCCTATTGCGGCAAGGACGGCATTAACCAGGCAGTATCTCTTCTACCAGATTTAATTTTACTGGACGTTATGATGCCTGAAATGGATGGGTTCGAAACCTGCAAGCGGCTTCGTGCTCTGCCTGACACTGCCGATATTCCAATCATCATGGTAACAGCCTTAGATGATAGAGACAGTAAAGTAAAAGGAATCAAATCCGGCGCGGATGATTTTCTCAGCAAGCCTATCGACAGCATTGTGTTTAAAGCTCGCGTAAAAACCATTACCAAATTAAATCGCTTTAGAAAACTTAAAGAACATGAGAAAGAAAATGAAACAACGTTAAAACAAACCGTAAATTTACTGTCAGACTTATTAAGCCTGACCATTAATGAAAAAAAAGAAGACAGCTACCGGGTACTGCAGGTTTTACTTTATTTAACCGAAAAATTAAAAATCAAAGACGTTGATCAAGTAAGATACGCCGCCCTGCTTTTAAATATTGGTAAGCTTGCGCTGCCTCATGAGATTCTTGCCAAATATAACGAAAATAAAAAATTCTCACCAGATGAGCGCATGATATACAAAAGCTACCCGGCGATAACCAAAAAGTTATTGAGTGAAATCCCTAGTTTTCATACCGTAGGGGAGATAATCTCATATTCAATGATTGAATATCATGAGTTATCAACCTTAAAACCCACACTCAATCACCCTGCTTTTCTTGGTCACCTAATCTATTGCGCTAAAGCATTTGATAATTTTCTTTCTGAAGGGTATTCACCCAAACAAGTAGAAAATGAAATGTTAAAAACGCCAGAAAAATACCATCCTAAAATTGTTACCCTGCTCAAGCATGCTACTCCAGTTATGTATGAATCATCGCCGGTTATGCTCAGTGCCTCTGATCTCAGGATTGGCATGCTTTGCCACAGCGACATACTCAGCTTACAGGGCACCGCTATTTTAACAAAAGGTGAAATCATCAACCAAGCCAACATTGAAAGAATTATGGTTTTTGTAAAAGGCGTCGGCATACAAGAACCAATCGCAATTCTTAGAAGAATAAACACATCAAAAAAAATATAGGTAAAATAAGCGCCCCTCCCATCAAGCCCTTTAATGCCAAGACAACATTCATCTAAACCAGTATCATAGATAATTTATTGACATTATTCTGGCTGGTGACTTAATGATCAAACTGTGTCATATAAACGATATTAATGACAACCAAAGCAAAGGCTTTTCTATTGAAGGCCACTCGCTATTTGCCGTAAAAAAATACAGTCAGATATTTGTCTACCTTAATAGCTGCCCACATTTAGGTGTACAGCTCGAGATGGTACCTGACCAATTTCTAGATAGCAGCCACAGCCTAATCATGTGTGCCATGCACGGTGCTTTATTTCGTATTGAAGATGGTTTATGTATTAGCGGGCCATGCTTAGATCAAGCGCTGTCGAGCATTCCGTTTGAAATTGTTGATCAACACATCTGTATTTCGGAATCCGCTTTACACTAGTCTTTCGGCTACTTGTCTTCGTAGCCACCTCGGCAAGTTTGTTTGTAGTTTGTTAGATTGAAAGATATACCCACGTTAGGGTTTTACAATTCCTCACCCTAACCGCCCCTTAACTTGATACCACTCTTTGCACGACAAGAATCAAGATTGCTATAACTGATCAATGGCATGGCTTTTGAATTAATTCATCTAAAGTTCATTGGCTCACGTTATGTTAATCATACACAGTCTCATTATTTTAATTTTATCGTTACCGGTATGGGCCGCTGATGAGGACCCAGCCGTTGTGCCAGAAGCGGCTGACACTCAAGTAACCAGCGATGAATCAAGCTCTGAACCCAGCACAGCCGCATCGCAAGAAGACCGTAAACCCCTTGTGTATGTCACCCCCAATAAAGCCCAGCAGCGGGTTAACGAAACCCTGCGCTATTTAAAAACGTTTCAGCGTGAAAGTGAGATCATTGAAATAGGCGGAATGAATGGCCCGTTTTCCGGTTTATATTTGCCGGAAAATACCGGCAAACCTCAAGGTGGTGTTTTAATATTGCACGACATCGCCCAGCATGCCCATTGGCCCAACACCGTATCCCCCATACGAGAATATTTACCTGACTATGGCTGGAATACACTAAGTATTTTCTTTGAGCAGTACATTAAAAAGCCATTACCGGATATCCCAGAACCCCTTGTCCCACCGGCCCCTGAGGCACCAGAAACCACCAATGACGAGACTGACCTTTCACAAGATAACGCACAAGATACCTCTGCAGAGATGGCTAACTCAGAATTAGATATTGAAAATTCAGACACAGCTGAAATTGAAGCTGTAGACGTGCCAGCGGACTTAGCGAACAACGATCCATTAGGCGCGATAGCAAATTCTCTTGATAGCGTGCCTGATTTTCAACCCGCTATTTCGCCTGAAGTATTATCACAACCGGCTATTCCTGTTGAGGATGTATTCACAGACAATATGATTCAAAGAGTGGAGGACAGCTTAAATAAACTCAATGAATTGGGTCAGTATAATTTGGTCATCATTGCAAATGGCTATAGTGCAAACTGGGCGGCTAAGATTTTAGAAAAGCGACTACAAAATAATAGTGTTGGCTATGCACTGATCTTAATTGATGCAAAAAGCAGTGACTATCCAAAGGTGGCATTAAATGAAAGTCTTGCCAAGTTAGACATCCCTATGCTGGACATCATTACTGACACTTCAGAAGAAATGAAGCTAAGCATTAAAACTCGTAAAGGCACGATGTTAAGAAATCAAAATACAAAATACATGCAATTATACTTACCCGCAATCAAACCGGACCTTACCCAAACCAACAATATTATTTCAAGACGAATTAGAGGCTGGTTAGCGACCCATGCAGCAGGAGAAGAAATCGCAGTGAAAGAAAAAGGCAAGTATTAAATTCATACCTGCCATGCAGTTTGTTGACTTTGTTTTTGCCTAACTTGAATAATATAAATAACCACACCGCTCAAACAAAAAATACTAAGTTCACTTAGCTGCCAATTAAACGTATATCGAAACAGCGCCAACCAGCCAAAATATCCAATCACGCTGAATTGCAGCCATAACATAAAAGGCAATAGCCGAGAGTTATCCTTTAGGCTTAATAGCCATCGTTTTCCTATTAAAAAACTCACGACACATAATAAACAAACCACCGCACCGACCCACAAAAACGACAACCAAATCATCCACTGTGACCAGTCTAATACTTGCGCTGACTTAGCAGGCCCAGACCAGAGGGCATCCCAACTAACCGCAAGAATTAAACCCATGGTAATCCAAGATGAATGGTGCAACTCACTCTCACTATCGTGTAGTAATTCAGTATACAAAAAATGGGCGACTAAAATAAAAGCCACCACACCCACTATAGGTGCCAATATTGGGAGCTGATGCACACTCAAATACGCCAGAAAATACCCCGCCATAGGAAATACCGTGTGGGTAATGACAACACCTGCAATCCAATAAAATCCTTGCCAGTTATTTTTAAAATGACCAGAACGTACAAATGTTGCTAATGCAGCATCAATACCGATACCCAATGCCATTAATGTACTGGCGCATACAAATACTAGATACTCATCTGACATCATCATGGTGAATCTCTTTTATTGGTTAGGCCAAGCTAAGCGAATATCCCATTCATAACGATGCTCTTTATTTAAGGGTGCAACATCATTATCTATTTTTTCAAATACATTTTTATTGGGTGTTAAAACCGCATCACGACCAAATAAATAACTCTGCTCTTTCACTATCGTTAAGTATGCTTTATTTAATGCCAGTGCTCGCTCTTTAGACGGGGTAATTAATTCGTAAATAGACGGTAGTGCGTTAATCTCATCGTATTTTAATGAGCCGTCTGTATTGAACCAGCGCGCTATCATTTCTGAGTTCTGTCTAAACTCATCACCACCTTGAACACGTTCCATGTAGGTGACAAATTCGCCTTTTTGTTCGCCGCGATTAGGGGCGTCTATTAATTTGGTTAAATCAATATAACCCCAACCATCGGCACCGACTAACTTACGCGGAAATGAAAAGGTCTGATCAATAGTGGTCCCAATGGTTTTATGACAGCCTGCACAAAAGAATTGCTCTTCACGGGCTTGTTTACGTAGTTGGCCACTCTCATCTTCAATGAATCCCCAGATTAACCAACCAAAGCCATTAGCAAATCCTCGATCGCCAAAGTCAGATACGGCAGGTAAATTGCCAAAATGTTTTTCTTTTGATTCTCCGTAATAGGCTTGGCGAATTCTAGAGTGTGAAAACAGCGTATGTTTTTTCATGTAGCGCAGCTCTTTTAAACGGGGCGAAACCTTGACGCTGCCATCTTCATTCAACCCAACATAACGGACACTGTGTAAAAACTCGGTACCTTGTGGGTATAACATATGTTCTAACTTAATCGACTCAGCATCCCCTACGTAATGGGAGCGACGTTTAACCACATTAACACTGCTTTCGATGACACCATTACCATTAACATCAACATTAATTAATCTTTCATTCACCGGCATAATGGTGGTTTCATCTAACTCTAAAATTGAAATCTCTGTTAGGGCTAAATTAATGTAATACACATCTAGATTGCGCTGCCCTTCAATTTCATAAAATTCTTTTGGCAGACGAATCATCACATCATCTGTTGAGCCATTGGTCGGCCAAAACATACTGGGCATAGGTTTATAATTAAACGCTACCCACATGCTGCCATCTTTTGCTAAACCATTATCATCAAAGGCCTCTGCACCATTTGCGAAGTGTTTAATTTCAGGCACCACCCCTTGCCATTCATCACTCTTCATCCATTTAATCAGTGGTGAATAGTTATCTTCGTTTATATAGTTAAGAATGGTGTTATCACTTATATGTTTTATTTTATCGGTTCTATCAATAAATAGGTTTTTCCAGCTATTTGTTAGACCCACATCAGAAAAGTCGTAACTGCCTTGCAACGTGCCATCGCCCATTTGATTTGAGTGATTTTTATCGTCATAAGATTGGTGGCACACATAACACGGGTTATGCTCACCTTGAGTTTTGGTGTAACACTGCGGGGGGATGACCGCTTCTGGATTATAGGTTTCATTATGTTCAACATATGCCATTGCCGGAATATTTTCTGCTTGCACTGACTCAAACAACTTTGGCGACTGACCGTCATTACTACAGGCCGTTTGAAAAAAGATAAAACTGATTAATACCAAGCGCTTCATAATCGACCCATTATTCTATTTATAAAAAGGGCAGCCTAAGCTGCCCTTTTTACAATTTAATGACTAACTAAAAATAATTATCAATTAGTCATTTACTTTTGGGTTATACAACCAAAGAGTATTGTTTTCTTGGAAGCCGTCTTCACCAAGTAGAATACGACCATCGTCCATTACAATTACGTTATCTGGCTGCGACAATCCATTCACATCACAACGCTCAGCACCGCTTAAAGATGAACGATATGTTGAGCCCATTACCACAGGTTCAATACGCGATACATCGTAGCCCGCTTCTAGTTTCATGCGATATACACCACCACAGTCTTTAACACGGGCAGACAACTGAATGTCACCAACATTATCAACCATGCCGCTATCCATATCGGCAATTGCAAAATAAACGTACGCATTGGTTACGGTTTCGTTAGCAACTAAGTCAACACCTTCAACGGCTTCTTGTGCACGTTTTTGGTTAACGTAAATACCTTCAAATTTTTTCCATTCAGCCGTTGCTCCTTTTGCTTTGGCTGCCTTGCGAGACTCTAAGAAAGCAATACGGTTGTCCATCACTTGGCCAGCGGTGATCTTACCGCCACCATTTAAAACCGTTGGATAATTGGCATCACCTGCTGCCCAAGCAGCGGCATCAGCATCGGTTAAATAACTGGTATCACCATCATTGTGATATTCAACCGCATCGTATTGTGCAATCCAGCTTTCGATTTCAGTGTCATTACCATGAGCAAGCTCAATCCAAGTAATATCAAAACCGGTAGTTTGTGGCTCAGTGCTGCCCATATCTTGTGTGACTTTTGCACCGTACAAAGTACCTACACTTAAATCTTCCGCCGTATCGGCAACAAATTTAAACATCACACCGTCAGTATCATCTTGAGATAAATAAACGGTTTTACGATCCGGCATTACAATTGAATTTTCATGCTCAAAACGGCCCATAGCATAACGCTTAACCGGTTGAGGGTTGGCACCTAGTGGATTTTCAATTTCAACAATGTAGTGCAAGCGATATGTATTTGGCACAACATTCGGGTTGGCGTTGGTTGGATCTTGATAGGCTTTTAAAACATCACGACGGCTACTGCTAACATTAGCGTTATCCCACTGATGAGTATTGTCACCAAAGTTGCCCCACTCTTCAGACGTCAATGGCGTGCCCCAAGGGGAAACCGAACCAAAACAGTTTGCAGTGGTGCCCCACTGACCGAAGTCTAGCATCATCACATCACTGGTATCCACCATCCAACCTGAGTTGGATTTGTTTAATTTTAAACGGCTCATGCCACCTGGTACGGATTCCCAGTTGGTAAATAAGTAACCTTCGTTGGCACCTGTTGAAACAAAACCGTTAAAATCAGGCCAGCCAGCAGTGCTCACTGCTGCGGTGCCATTTTTGTCGTAAATCATGCCAAGGCCATTAGGAATCGCACCACCAAATGTGTTGCCCGCTTGTGCAACCACTTGGTACTCACCATATGCACTCATTACGGTTTGACGTTCTTTATCGGTTTGTGGCACAGGCGAAGATATTAAATTTTTTGGCAATTTATTAATATTTAAACCTTTTAACACACCCACCGTACCTTTATTTAATAATACGCCATCCGCATCTGGGATTTCGTTAGCATCGGAGGGATGCTGTAAGTTAAAAAATAAATCCCCTTCTTCTGTAATAAATGCACCGGTTACTTCCGCACCGGCTGGCACCGTGGCCAAACGCGTTAAACCTGCTGTCATCAAACCTGCATCTGCGCCATCTTTACCGTCTGAACCATTTGCTCCGTCAATGCCATCGGCACCGTTTATTCCGTCGGCACCGTTTATTCCGTCGGCACCATTTGCACCATCCGCGCCGTTAGCCCCTGGCGCACCATCAATGCCGCTTTTACCCGCCGCACCAACTTCGCCATTTTTACCGTCATCGCTACCGCATGCAGTTAGCATCCCCAAGGTTGCAATTAACATTGCACTGATTAGTGGTTTTTGCACGAATCCCATCATCTTGCCCTTCTAATTATTTGATTAGGAGTGATTTCCTGTGGGACACGTTAGTAAGCAAAGATGACAAATACATAAAAGCTATATGAAGAAAATAAGTAAGTTTTATGAATAGCATGATATAAGGTGATGAAAATAAAAAAGCAGGTCTAAGACCTGCTTTTAATCACGCTTGTTTTCCAAGACATTTAAATTTGATCACTGGTTATGATCATGTTCAACGTTATGTTTTCTATTTGGCTTTGGGTGTTTGGCTAACATGCTTTTAAATTTTTCTTTTTGCGTGTCATCCAAAATGGCATACAGAGCCTGTTGGTGCTGCAATTTTGCTAGCATACGTTCTTTATGTATAGCGGCTAACTCACTGGCTAGGGCTTGTGCTTTTTCGTCAGAATAATTTGTAAGTAGCGCTTGTTTTTGCTCATGAATGGCTTTCATGGTTTCTTTATTTTGCTTTCTTTGATCCTTATGACTTTCGCGCATAGATTTAAGCTGCGTCACTTGAGCATCACTCAGTTCCAGTTCTTGAACTAAACGCCTGTCGCCACCTTTACCTTCATGCCCAGACGGACAAGCGATTGCCGCAATAGAAACTACACTCCCTAGTACTGCGGCCATTATTAATTTAATTGACTTACGACGTGCTTTCATTGGTCTCTCCTGTGGGTTTCAACGAAGTCACAGCCAGTATATGTACTACAATATTAAGTAGGGCTAAGAGAGCGTAAAGTAGGGTAAAGAGCCCATTTCTCACTTGTATCTTTTATGTGATGCCATGAAAATAACAATATGAATACAATACTATTAGTTGATGATGACCAAGCCCTTTCCGAGCTTTTATGCGAATACTTATCTGCAGAAGGCTTTGCAGTAGAAGCCGCTTTTAATGGCAGCGATGGTTTGGCAATGGCCCATAACAAGCATTATGACTTAATCATACTGGATGTCATGTTGCCCAACATGAACGGGATTGAGGTGCTAAAAAAAATGCGCCAAGGCAACATCAATACCCCAACCTTAATGCTAACCGCTAAAGGCGATGATGTAGACCGTATCCTAGGGCTAGAATTAGGCGCAGATGATTATGTGCCCAAACCTTGTAATCCTCGTGAATTACTGGCGCGTATTAATGCCATTTTGCGCCGTTCACAAACTATTTCTCACAGCATTGATGATCAATTTTTAATTGATACTCGCAGACTAGAAGCCAGCTACCAATCTAAACCATTAAAGCTAACAGGTGCTGAATTTAAGACACTTGAATCCTTGCACCAACGCCTAGGCATGATTGTTACCAAAGAAACCCTATGTGAAGAAGCTCTGGGTCGCCGCTTAACTCGCTATGACCGCAGTATTGATGTACATGTGAGCAACCTTCGCAAAAAACTGATGGAGGTTGGCGCTTCTGCCGATATCATCATCAATCAAAGGGGTAACGGCTATTTGTTAAAGCCGGAATAATCTATGTTGCAACATTTTGGTTTAACCGGGCGCATTCTTTTTAGCTTTTGGCTGACACTGGTCTTAGTTGTGTTATCTATGGTGCTTATTTTTATTAGCCAAAAAGATAACGATCATACAATGCACAGTATGCCACCGATTAAAACCGGTGAAGCGTTGACACTTAAATTACTGAGTAAAGATTATCAAGACGTTGCTTTGTGGTTTAAACAACAAGACCCTAGAGATACCCGTAGAATTTATGTCACTAATGAGGGGCAAGAAATATTAGCCCGAGAGCTGCCTAGAAACTTACAACGTATTAACGATAAACTCTCGCCAACTCACCCGTTTATTCACCGCAAACGCCAAGGTCACATTTTAGTTGGCCGATATCTACTTTTACCTGACGGTCATAATGTCAATATTCTCATTCGAAGCCGTGACCACAAACCCCCAATACACAGTATTCTGGCAGACCAGTGGCTGGGATTTGTTGTGTCAGCGATTCTCATTAGTGGCCTTATAAGCTATTTGTTGGCGCTTTATATTATTAAGCCCATCATTGTTTTAAGGAACGCCACGCAAAAATTAGCATCCGGTGATTTATCCATTCGAGTCCTTGATGATATGAAAGGCAGGCATGGTGAAATTTCATTACTTGCCCACGACTTTGATCATATGGCTGACCGTTTAGAAAAAACCATTTCTTCGCACAAACATCTTATTCAAGATATTAGTCACGAATTGCGCAGCCCAGTGGCACGCTTACAACTCGCACTAGAGCTATGTAAAAAACGCCTTAATATAGCAGACGATCAAATAGATATTGCTCGCATTGAAAAAGAATGCGAACAACTGAACGCCATTATCAATACGCTATTAAACTTACCCGCTTATGAGCTTGAGCCTTCATTAGCGTTTCAAGATAATGTCAATATGACTCAATTACTGCAACACATCTGTGATGACTTAAATTTTAGTCACCCAACTAATCAGCTAGCCCTGTCTATCTTAACCACCAAGAAGCTGACGCTTCTGGCAAACGAACAATTACTGCGCAGTGCTGTGGAAAATGTACTTAAGAATGCTCAGTACTATCATCAAGCAGAAACACCGATTGATGTTAGCATCACGGTTGAGCAAAACATGATTGTTATTCGCTGCTGTGACCAAGGCCCAGGGGTTAACAGTGCTCAGCTTGAAGAAATTTTCAAACCGTTTTATCGCATTAGCGAAGCAAGAGAGCGTGCCAGTGGTGGCCATGGGCTAGGTCTTGCCATCAGCAAGCGTGCCATTGAACTGCACAACGGGACGATTGTTGCCCAGCATCAATCTCCCCATGGTTTATGTGTCGTTATTAGCCTGCCGTATGACCCATCTTAAGCCTTAAAATAACCTCAGTCTCAGGTATACTCTGTGCGCGATTCTATTTTCATCTTGCTCTAGGTGTTTCATGCTGCGTACATTATTGGTAATTGGTTTAGCGTTACTCTTTTCTTTGCCTGCTCACGCAAGGCAGTCCTGCGACTGGCCGTTTAGGACCAGCATTCAAGTGCAGCAAAATGACTTTGATGGCTTAACTAATTACCCCGTTGATCTTGTGCTCACCAACAGCAATATGCACCCCCTTTATAATTGGAGTTCGGCAGGCCAAGACTTACGAATCTTTAGCGGGGATGACTTAACGGCACTGCCATTTAAAATCAATAGCTGGAGCGCCGGTAGTAAAAGCGCAGAAGTACGGGTGAGTTTTCCCACGCTAAACAAAGGCACGCGCACCATTTATATCTATTACGGAAACACCTCTGCTAGCAGTGTCAGCCAAACAGTGGATGATTTGCCTTACGTGAATGGGCGAATTAAATTCCACACCCGCTCCAATTTAGGGGTTAACCCAACTAGTTTAGCGCAAGCAAAAAATACGTTTAACATAGGAAATGATACCAACACCGCATATGGCTGTAGTCACCCAGCAAACTTCACTGGCGTAACCAACCGTAATCAAGGGACTGGGCGCAGTCAAAATAACTTCATCGCTTACTCTAAAACCAAATTTACCGTGGATGTAGCCGGCAATTGGGGCGTCCGTTATGGCGCTGACTTTGGTTATGGTGGTGGTTTATATATAGATAAGGTCAATGTATTAGAAGAAATATGGAATCCAACAGGCGACTTCTGGTGGGCAGGTAATTGGAACAGCCAGTATGTACTGGATGGCTCGATTTACTTAACACCGGGTGAACATGAATTGGAAATCATTGGGGCAGAAGGTTGTTGTGATGGCGGTGTAACCGTTCAATTTTCACGAAACTATAACGGTACTGGAGATTACAACACCGCCACATGGTTACCTTTTACCTCAGCGAATATCAATATTCGCAGTGAAGCTTGCCCAATACCTAGCTTAACCGTTAGTTATGGCGCACATGATGTGTGTTACCTTGACTTAGCCTTAACCAGCACAAGTAGCACCAATCAATATTGGACCACAGGTACAACACAGGCTTTAAACTTATCAATTGCCAACCAAGACACTAGTAAAACAAGCCCATCTGGTAGCAAAATTTCATTTACATTACCCACAGACCTTAGCTACTCAAGCGCTACGGGAACAAACTGGACATGCTCAGTAAATAGCGGTGTTGTCACTTGCACATATGCACAAAGCATTAGCCCAGGGGCTCAATCAAGTACTCTTAATATCTCCCTAACTTTAAGTAGTAGCGCATCAAGTAGCAGCTATACCATATCGCCAACCGTCACAGGCAAAACACCTGATAATGTATCCAATAACAATGCTATTACTTTTACGATTAATGCATTAAACGGTTCAGGTATACCTGCTAATTGTGCTAACCCTCAACCTGGGTTATTTGTAAAATTTTTTGACGTTTCTACTTTGGGAATCACAAGGATTGATAGTCACAATGATTTTCTTAACGCCATAAGCGCAAGCAATAGTATTACGTTTTTAGGTGGCCAAACGATTCTCCCAAATGTTAACGGAAGCGGAAATCCATTCTCTGCAACCAGTGAAAGGTACTTAACCATATTTGAAGGCTATATCTATAGTGCCGTAAATACTCGAGCACGTTACGGAGTCGACGGTGATGATGCGGTAGAGTTAATATTTAATAATAACGTGGTGAGTGGACGTTATGGTTTAAATGGCCCAGCAGGCTCAGCTCAAGACAGAAGCGGATGGATTGCCTTAAGTACGGGCTTTAACCCATTTGCGTTTTATCACCACGAGCACACAGGTGGCGATACTTACGATGCATATTGGCGTTATGATGGTACAAATTCTTATGTCATCATACCTAATTCAGCGTTTTATCACTGCGCTGGCAATGCCAATATTCAACTCACCTCGTCAGTTAACGTGATCAATGATCCTGTTAATGGTGTGACACAACCAAAAGCCATACCGGGTGCCGTTTTACAACACACGGTGAATGCACAAAATATTGGTAACATCAGCACCGATTTAAACAGCACCACACTCATACAAGCGATCGACAGCAAAAGTAAAATGTATGTGGGCAATTTATCCGCTGGCAGCCCAATCATTTTCAATAACGCAGCTGGCAACCAAAACAGTGGTTTGACCTATGTCTTTACAAGTTTAACCAGCACCACTGACAGTCTTGCCTTTAGTACCGATGGTAATAACTTTAACTATACCCCGGTTGCCGATGCTGACGGTTATGATACCAATATCACTCACTTCCGTTTAACACTTAACGGCACATTTAAACCCACTTATTCAGGTATCACCCCTAGCTTTAATTTTGTGTATCAAGTCATGCTAGATTGAGCCGCCATAAGCGGCTCTCTATTATTCATGACTAATATTTCGGCGCGATTTTTCACCCCTAACTTTTGATATATGTTTTTCAAGTGCCACTTTGTGGTACTCAGTGCCACATTCATTTCATTACTAATATCTTGATTGCTTAAGCCTGATTTTAGCAGCTGATATATTTTTACTTCTTTATCTGTCAGTGATGCAAGGTCAATAGAATGCATGGGTTTGATATCATCAAACACATCGTTATAGATTCTTAAAAAAGAATCGGATAAATGAACAACGGCGCTTTTAGATAACGCCAACAGCACTTCATTAATGCCCGGCGCCTCATCAAATACATTTCTGGATAATACGCTTAGGCTATATTTTTTTAACAGGACATCCAATTGATTTAAGCTTTGCTGAGACTTACCTTCACGGTATAGCATCACTATGGCATTACATTTAGCAATGACATAGCGACTAATGAGTCCTAACGATAACAACTGTTGTGCTAGTGCATCTAATTTTTTATACGCAATAGAAAACTGTGCATTTAAAGCATGAGCATAACAGGCTGCCAAAATGTAGCGCTCTTGAATTTCATCAAAGGAGTCGCCATTAATCACACCGCCCTGATGATTTTCAGAAATCACAATTGCATGATCATGCAATAATTTGTCCATCAAAATATGATCAGAGTTCACATAACACTGACGCGAGAGTTCACACAAACTTTGACTTTTGAATCTAGGGTACTTACCTAGAATCAAAATACGATTCAACTGCTCTAACACCCCTCGTGCCGAGTGAGCACTGCCTAAATCAAACTCTAATCGAGAAAAATACAAATACACAGTAGCAATTAACTCTGTCACACAGGCATGATTCACATAAGGAAATACCAGCTCACAAATATTATGGGATTTTTTAAGTTGGTTTTGCTCATATGCGACCACCATCATAGCCACATTCATACATAACCAAGGCATACTGCCTTTTGTCATTTTAGTTGTATTATAAACTTTAGATATATATTGAATCGCTTGGACACCTCGCCCCGTATAGCGATCACACAGTGCGATAATCATATCGGCATAACATTGAAAAAACACATAACCCTTTTTTTCTAATATGATTTTTGCATGTTGAGCCAAACTCAAAGCCTTATCTAATCGACCATGTTGCATTTCAAAATAAGCGGCAATAACCATGGAAAATACACGATTATCACTGGCATGAGCATTAGCGAGCAAACGTTCAATGGTATGACGATCAACAACATCAATATCTCGTTGAAATAACATGAGACTTATCTTTAAAAACTCTAAATCATCTTCATATTCCCGTGAAAACAAACTGGAATCCAATTCATCAATTAAAGATATAAAATACTGGGCCTGATGAAATCGTCTTGAAAAAATTAATGCATAGGCATAATTCAATGACAACACCTTATTCATTAACAGCTTTTTCTCTCCAATTGAATCCAGCCATTTTATGGCATTGTTAAAGTCACCTTCTTTTAACCAATAACCACAGCATTGAATGAGTGATTCACTGATAAATTCATCATCTTTCACTAATAGACAATGATAAGCAGCTAACTCAAACTCATTCATTTCAATGCAAATGGATGCACTGACTTTATGCAATTTGTTTAGCTTATTACTCCCACCAAGCGTAGATAATTGCTTATTTAAAAAATCACTGAGCAACGAATGATACCGATACCAGCCAGGCCTTGTTGTATCTTTAATAATAAATGCCGAGCGATTCATTAGGTAGCGTATGAATTTTCCTGAGTTTTTTCGCCCTAACACACGGTCACATAACTCTTCGTTAAATGACTTAAATATTGCACTAAATAAAAAAAACTGACGCCCTTCTTCTGTTAAAGAGGTATAGATATCATGAAAAAATGAGTCCATGATATCGAGCCGCTCTTTTTCTAAATTTTTAATAAACTCTAAACCATGCTCATTAATCGCAAGCAGTGCAATTTTAATCCCTGATAGCCAACCTTCAGTTCTCTTTGTAATAAGTTTCACATCATATCCGGTTAATGAGTATTCACACATCTCTCTCGACAAATCACACACTTCTTTTTCAGACATTGAGAGGTCATGACTATCAACAATCAACACATCATCATTCAGTTTGAGTGGTATTAAGTTGATTTTTGGAATAGACCGACTTGAAAAGATGAAATGAATATTACTGGGCATCTTGCTTAACAAGCTATTTAATATATTGGTTTCATTGGGAAAGTTTAAATACTGAAAATCATCAATAATAAAGAACATTTCTTTTTTAAATGATTCAAAAACTAAAACCAGAGTTTCAACAAAAAGTTTTTCATTTACTTGGACATCATCTGTAAAAACATTAAAAAATGGTGCTTGGATAACCTGCGTTTGCTTCCTGACTTCTAGCAAAATACTATTAAGAGCAGCATTAACACTGTAATTATCTTCAGGTACACAAAATCTTGTCACTATCTTTTTGTCTTGAGCACTGTGCCACTGATTTAACAGGGTGCTTTTTCCGTATCCTGATGGTGATACTATTAAGGTAAGCCGATGATGATCAGAGCAATCAAGAAGTGATAGTAATTCAGGTCTAGGCAGTAATGATGTCATTGTTATAATTTTAGTCGCATCAAATTAATTAATACTTATTTCGTATTAATAGTGATAACACAAAATTAATTGAGCAAGGTTTATTACGCCAGCTTTATCAATTTGCCAAATTGTTATCAATCCTCATGGTTTTTCCCCTCCTTTGGGAGGGTACAAAAAACGTCCCCTAGTATTTATCCTCGCAGGCCAAGCTCAAAAACGAGCTTATTTATAATAACAATAAGGATGAATAACATGAGCAATTCAGTTTGGGTCACATGGCCCGCCCTGACTAAGCTAGGTTCATTAGGTGTAATTGCCGGACTACTGGTCATTGGCCTAGAACGTGAAAAGCTGTTTGATAACAACTTATTTGATGTAGAAAACTACGAAAAACATAACGCAAATATCGTGTGTGATGAGCGCAGTAAAACCGCTCGAACTGAAGATGGCACCTGTAATATTTTAGAGAACCCAGCTGAAGGTTCCGTATACATGCGCTTTGGTCGAAATGTGGATTTAGAAAGTGTTGCTCACGAACAAGATGAAGCCACCTTACTTGAACCTAACCCTCGTGAAGTCAGTAATACTCTAATGGCACGAGAAGAGTTTAAACCTGCCACCAGTGTTAACTTTATCGCCGCCGCATGGATTCAATTTATGGTGCATGACTGGGTGGATCACGGTGATAATGATTCAAGTAATCCCATTGAAGTGCCATTACCTGATGGTGATGTCTTAGGCAGTGGCTCCCTAAGTATTGATCGCACCCAAGCCGATACATCTCGCACCCCAGAAGAAGCCCATCTACCTGATACATATCGCAATACCAATACTCACTGGTGGGATGGCTCACAGCTATATGGGTCAAGCCTTGAGCAAAATAATAAAGTCCGCAGTTTTGTTGACGGCAAGTTAATCGTAGAGGCCGATAACACCCTGCCTGAAGATTACTTTACTGGCGTACCCATCACAGGTTTTAACAAAAACTGGTGGGTGGGTCTTAGCATGATGCACCAATTATTTACCCTTGAGCACAACGCCATTGCCGACATGTTAAAACAAAATAATCCAAATAAAGATGACCAGTGGTTATACGATAAAGCCCGTTTAATCAACGCGGCTCTTATGGCAAAAATTCATACGGTTGAATGGACACCGGCCATCATTGCTAACCCAGTGACTGAACGTGCCATGTATGCAAACTGGTGGGGCTTATCTGGTGAGCGTGAAGGTCGTGATAAGTTTCAGGCTGAATACGAAGCACTGGCCAATGACATTATCAAAAAAGATTCTTTCGTAAAAACCATTTTAGGTTTCGACCCTGAATTACGTAATTTATTAGATGATGCATCTTTCATTGAACATGCACTGGGCGGTTTAGTGGGTTCTCGTCAACCGGATAACGCCGGCACCCCTTACACCCTGACTGAAGAGTTTGTTGAGGTTTATCGTATGCACCCATTAATGCGTGACAGCGTTGAGGTCTATGATATTGGCTCAAACATGGTGAGTACTTCCATTAATTTAGAAGACACCCGTAACGGATATGCCGAAGACATTCTTGTTGAACAAGGTGGTGATCGCCTTTGGTATAGCTTTGGTATTACTCATCCAGGCTCACTGACTTTAAATAACTACCCAGAATTTTTACGTAACTTGGATATTCCTTTAGTGGGTAATATCGACTTAGCAACGGTTGATATCGTGCGAGATCGTGAACGTGGTGTGCCCCGTTATAATGAGTTCCGCCGTCAAATTGGTTTAAACCCAATTACAAAATTTGAAGACCTCACCACCGAACCTGTTCTTTTAGAGAAATTAAAACGCATCTATAACAATGATATTGAAAAAATCGATGCTCTTGTGGGTCAGCTTGCTGAAACCGTTCGCCCTGAAGGTTTTGCGTTTGGTGAAACTGCCTTTCAAATTTTTATTATGAATGCCTCGCGTCGTTTAATCACTGACCGTTTTTATACCAAAGATTACACCGCACAAGTGTATACAAAAGAAGGTATTGATTGGGTAGAAGAGCAAACTATGGTGAGTGTATTAAATCGTCATTTCCCTGAGTTAAATACCAGTTTAGTGGGCGTTGAAAATGCGTTTAAACCTTGGGGACTAAATATTACAGATGACTATAAAAACTGGGCGGCGTGCGATAAAGAACAACATTTATGGGTAAACGGTGCAATGCGTACTCAGTACCCACAAGATGCGGTTCCTGCATTAAAAGATGTGGATATTGGTGGCCTAATCGACAGCATTCTATGGACCAAAGTAAAACGAAACGATGATGTTGCACCACTTGGATATGAAAAACCCATTCATGCACACGGTGCGATGGCAACGGTTGCTTTTGATGCGGTTGCAGGTCAGCCTTATAGTGGAATATTTAAAGGCTCTGAATGTGGCTTGTTACGTTTAAGTGTCACAGGCACGCCGTCTGATCGCGGTTTTGCCCCAGGCCTTGCATGGAAAGCATTTGTCGACGGTAAAAACTCACGCAATGTCTCTGCGTTGTATACCTTATCTGGTCAAGGTGATAACCATAACTTCTTTGCAAATGAGCTTTCACAGTATGTAAGCCCTGAGGTCAATGAAACCCTTGGCACCACTGCGCTGTTTTCGTTAGTCACCTCAAAACCCACTCGACTGATGACCACTAAGATGGCAAAAGTGACACAAGACGGAACGGTTGAATCAAATATTGTTGCACCGACCCAACTTTATTTTGTGCCCAGGGCCGAATTGAAATCACGCTTTGCATCAAGTGCCCATGACTTTAGAGAAGATTTAGTGAGCTTGCCAGAAGGTACGGTACTGTATGATGTTTACGGCACCACCAAAGAGATTAGACACTCGATTTTCCCTTACTTTAATAATCGTTATGCTAAATCCAGACGTGACAGTGCCGTTAAAATTGGCCAAATACGATTAACCTCTGAATTTAACTTATCAACCTTTGGTGACGGGGGAGTGTTCTTTAGACATCAACGTTACGAAGATTAAACAAGGTTGAAATCATAAAAACAAAAAGGCCGATTGATATTTCAATCGGCCTTTTTGGTAACGGGCTTTTTACAAAATACTTTCTATGGGTTTGACACTACTGGCTAATTTATCTTTCGATAATCGAGTATGAAAATCTTCCACTAAGCCATTGGTTGCGCTTAACACGGCTTGCCAATACTGCTCACGATCTTGGTCATTTAATTTGTTAAAGTCTTTACGGTCTGGAATTTTTCCATAGGGCAGTTTGCTAATAAAATCATGGCTTGGTGTGATCATCACCACGTTATCGTAATTCTTAGCTTTCGCTTTGCGCCACGGTATCGCTTTATCAAACCAACCGGGCACAATCTTAGGAAAAAAGTGCGGGTAAAACACCAAACCTTGATCCACTTGAAACGGGCCAGAAAAGTGATAATCCACCATTCCGCCATCCCAGTGCCAACGATCTTTACCACCATCAACTTTAGTGGGTTCTAACACCATAGGTATGGCACCGGAGGCTACTAGCGCCTGCTTTAAATTATTCACACCTAATTCGATCACCTCAGGTGGTTTCATATACGGTTCATGACTGGCTTGTTGGGAAATTAAGACACGAGGGTAAAGCGCTTCTACAACTTTTGTCGAAACCAGATTGCCCGTTGCCGCCGCCAGCAAACCTAACCCTTGGCTAAGGTTGTGCTTGCCATTCATTAATAAGCGATTTCTCACCGCAACGATATGCAACTTACGGGATGGATTATTCACAATATGCTCAGCACGTTCATCATTGAATAAGGCATCCAATACTTTATCCACAAACACGGTAATTTCGGCTGGGCTAAGTGATTCGTAACGCTGATTTAAATAAATATCTTCAAACTGTTTAAAACTGGCTAACGGGTCTTGCTGTGCATAACAAGCCATGCGCCATGAGCCAATACTTGAACCAATTAAAGAAATGTTTTGAGTGGCGTAAGGTAAAACATGCTCAGCAAGGTATTGATCTAAGCGGGACAGCATCAACCACTTAGGGCCTCCGCTTGCGCCCACCATTAATTTGATATCGCAGGGGTTTAAACCCTGATCTTGAATCTGCTTTAAAGCCTTTGCCCCAGCAAGAATTTCAATGGTCATAAGCGACTCTATTTACTTTAAAGCCCCACATGTTGCCAAAATGTGAGAATTGCGCAACTTACTCATTCATATGCACTCGAAACACAGTGTACTAGAAAGTAATGCAATCAAAATCAGTAAAGTATTTGCCATTTGGTCCGATAACTATAGTAGGACCAAAAACGACGGTTCATATGCAGGAGCAAAGATCATGTATACAGGAAAAAGTTATTTATTCACTACCGCCATTGAGCAGCAGGCTTTCCATGAAGGGTTAAAGGCCGCCGCCAGTAGTCAAAATCCATATTTGAAGGCAAATAGCCCGCACGCTGCACGAGCTTGGGGAAAGGGTAATGAGTTAGGTTTTCGCTTGTCTGCTCGACTTGGGGTTCAGTACTTAAATGCCGCAAAAATATAAATGACCCCAAGTACAGTTGACGTACCCAAGTAATACTTGGGTACGAATCATCACACTTTAAAGACTTTAATATTTTCTTTCATTTTAACCGCCACATCACGCACAGATTCAGAAATACTCGTCACCCCTTGCAACCGCTCGGCATTGGCTTGGCTCATACTTTCCATATCATTGGCATTTTTAGCAACGCCTGCCAAAACCGACTCTTGGTCAGCGGTGGCTTGTGCGATGGATTGATTCATCTCTAAAATAACCGCCACAGCTTGTGCCACACTTTTTAGCTCATTATTGGTGGCATCATTATCAGCAATGCACTGGGACATGGTCGATTGGCTACTGGACATATTGTTTACGGTTTCTTTACTGGCTTGTTGTAAGTTTTCAATCATGGTTTGAATTTCTTGTGTACTGTTTTGAGTACGAGATGCCAACGACCTCACCTCATCTGCAACTACCGCGAACCCTCGGCCTTGTTCACCAGCACGAGCCGCTTCGATGGCTGCATTTAATGCAAGCAGATTGGTTTGTTCGGCAATACCTCGAATTACATCGAGTACAGAACCTATGTTTTCACTGTCTTTTGCCAGTTCAGAAATGGCGGTCATAGATTGATTGATTTGACCACTGAGCATGCTCATATTGCGTTTTGAGTTGTCACTTTTTCGGTTGCAACTTTCAACTGCTTTTTGTGAGTCATTGGATGACTGCAATGCATTGCCAGCATTATCTGCAATCACCTGCATGGCTTGAGAAAGATCATTGACGGCTTCAGCAATGGCTTGTGATTGGGAGAGCTGCTGTTGAATTTGTGTCGTATTTTTTTGCACAAGATCCGTTAGCACATAACTATCTTTATCTAGAACTTGGCCAAACTCACCAATGTTTTTCATCACTCCTTGGGTTTTTTCAACAAAATTATTAAAGGCATTATTGATTTCACCGCTGGTTTTACAGCGATGATTAAGATCCAATTCATTATTATCACTTATTTCTGAAACCGTATCTTGCAAGTCAAAAGATGACACCTCTTGTTTATGTAAATTAATAGACATAATCACAAGCACAATGGTTTCAACCACTAAATAACCGGCATGTAAAAACAAAACCCCCCAACCTTTTTCAATGGTATCTAATACATATATTGGACTGCCTTGAGTTTGAAAGTAATACAAGCCCACATGATGAACGGCGACAAAACCGGCCGCTGCAACAATGGGTTTCCAATCGTGGTAATAAAGCAGCAAGGCTAAAAATGCAAAAAATCCAAAATGCATTTCAATCATGCCGTGAGCCTGATTTACATGCATAGCGGTTAACACCATTAATGCTAACCCCATAAAAATACGGGTCATCACCCGCCCATAAAAATACTTAGTCAGAATGGTTGCAATTATAGATGTACCGATACCAATAATAATCGCCTGGCCCCATGTACCATGCATGTTTGCAAGCGCCAAACTATACGCCGATGCCAAGTACACTACGTACATCATGGCTGTGTCAGCCTTTTGATAATGTTCATGACTTAACTGCATTCTTACACCTCTTTCCATTGGCAAAAACAACCAAACCCCTGATTATTTACCCACTGTGGATTCTCATTCTGAGATAATTTGTCTAATACAATTTTAATAAAATCAAAGCCTTGTCCGCAGGTCATACCACTACTATAAGGCCCAAAATAAGCCAGTACGCCATGGTGATCCCAGATAGCAACAGCCGGTGACGCGGGTATGCTAATTTGAGCCAGACGCTGATCAAGCTGACTCAAGGTCACCTGCCTAACGCCTTGCAAATCGGTTTTCATCCCACTTAGATGAGCCAAGCGGTATCGCTCACATGGGCATTCATCGTCTTTAAAGTGGACAACTAATGGCTGATTACCCGTATCTTGTTTCAGTATAGGATAAAGCTCGAGAATCGCCTGTGTATCAAATTGAATCAATTGCTTGTCGTAAGCCCCCCAATATCGATATTCGAACCACCAAAAAATAGCGGCACAACCGATTAACCAGGTGATCACAATTGTTATGGGGATAAGATTCTGGCGGCTCATTTTGGCTATTTGCTAGTGTGTCTAAATGTCCCATCCCATTGAGCTGGTAGGGTTTGATGTTTTAAATCGTTGATACGTTCTATGTAAACCTCATAAAGCTTCAAGGGATTATTTTCATGCAGCAAGGTAAAGGCATCTTTGGCATTGGCCCAATCTTGTTTTAAATATAATTGATAGGCTTGCTCATACTGACTGATCTCATCCAATACAGATTGCTCAACCTCACCATCAAGGCCCAGTGGTTCGTATACTCGAATGGCTTCTTCTTTGCCTTTAACTTGGATGCGATCCACGAACCGGCATACAAACCCTTCAATGTGATCAAAGGTGTCTTCACCAATTAAAATTTTTGCCCCATAAAATTTTGTTATGCTTTCTAAGCGAGAACCTAGGTTAACCGCATCGCCCAGTACCGTATAAGAGCGACGATAACTGGAGCCCATGTCCCCCACATTCATTAAGCCGGTGTTCACCCCCACACCAATATTTACTTCTGGCAGCCCCTCTTGTTTAAATGCCACTTTTAATTCTTCTGTAATTCGTTGCATATTCAAGGCCGCTAAAACAGCGTTGCCTCTGTGATTCTTGTCATCAATAGGTGCTCCCCAAAACGCCATAACCATGTCACCCACGTATTTATCAATGGTGCCGTTACGATCAAATATTTCTTTGGTGATAGGCGTGAAGTAGCTATTGAGCATGTGCTTTAATTCTTGTGCACTGAGGGTTTCACTGATGTTGGTAAAACTTCTGATATCACTGAACAAAACCGTCAGCTCTTTACTTTCCCCTGAAAAACTATACGAGTCTGGATCGGCCATCATTTTATCGATATGAGCGGGTGGCACATATTGATCGAACATCCCTTTTAACATTTTTTTACTGGCGTTTTCTTTTAAGAATCCATCAGTGATGAAGGTTGCCGTTAAAAATAACGTGAGAATAAGTGCCCCTGCCATAGGCAGGTCTAAGCCAAGTGTCCATAAATAACCGTTAAATAAAATAACCAGCATGATGATGAGGCTTCCGCCAACCAGCATCACCATCGGGCCCAGCATGGGTAAAACCACAATCATAAAAATCGCAATTAACACAAGCTGTAAGAAAGTGGCGCCTGCTTGCCATTCGGGTTTATAAGGGAAACCACCGCTCAATAAAGCATGAAGAATATTCGCATGCACTTCCACCCCAGGATACTGGGGCCCCATGGGTGTGCTTCTTAAATCAGCAAGACCAATAGCCGAGGTGCCAATAAACACGATGGCCCCTTCTAGTGCCTGAGGCTCCAGTTTATTGCGTAAAACATCCGTTGCAGAGAAATAAGGAAACGTAAACGCCGGCCCCTGATAAGGTACGGTGACAAATCCAGCAGGACTGGTAGGGGCAGGAAACTCACTGACCGCGACTTGTGTCATGGCCAGCACATCCCCCACTTCAACCACCTGAGGCTCCAAAGAATCGATGAATAAATAGCGCATGGCCGCACTTAATGCCAAGGATGGGTAAAGCTGGTCCCCATGGCGAATTAATAATGGGGCTCGTCGAACAGTACCGTCAAAGTCTGGAAACATGGTCACGAAGCCACCGCCACCGGCCTGACTTTGAAGGCCAGTAATATTTGCGGTATAACCTGGTCGCTGCGTAATAACGAGTTTTTCTTGCCAAGCGCTTGGCACATCAAATACGGCAGGGGGTAACTGGCCATTTTGATATTCTTGCTGATCTTGAAAGAAGAAACCAAGTACAACATCGTGCTGTGCGATGGCGTTAGCCATCACCTCATCGGCATCGGCCATGCTCGATATGGATTGCCACTGTTGGGGTGGCAGCTGATTAAATACTTCCGCAGGCACTGCGTGGCTAATGCGCTCAACTGGATTCACTTCTTTTTCACTGAATACTACGTCGAATGCGATCACTAATGCGCCAGCTTCACCTAACTTTTGGATAAGGGTTGCGACTTTTTGGCGGCTCCACGGGAAGCGCCCTTCATTAATAATAGAGTTTTCATCAATATCAATGATGGCAATTTTATGATCACTTTGTTCTTGTTTGGTAATGGGTAGGAATAAATTGAAACGCACGTCATACAGTAAATACTCTATGCGTGTGAAAAATGTGGCACTGCTCCCTTGATTAAGGGCCGCCCAAATGATCAAAGCCGACACGATTGCGGCAAAGAAGCGAGTACTGTGCTTGAAAAGTTTTTTTGATAGCGCCATAACTATCAAGCATAGCTGTTTTCGTTAAAAGTGTGAGTTAGGCCACCACTTGTCCACGGTAGATGCGTTTAGGTTTATTATCCACAAGAGCAGCGGACATGCTGGCATCTTCAATGGGCTGTCCTCGATACATACGTTTAGTCGTTGGTACCTCTGATTTCTCTTCACTGCGACCCATTAGCTCAACGCCCATCATGTCTTCTAAATCGGCAAACAGCAGTTGGGTTCTCTGATCGTGGCTTTTGCTCACATAATTCAAAATGCTTTGCACAATATCCGGTTGACTCAGTTTTAACTCAACCCCAAATTCACTGCGTAAGCGCTTACGCAACTGCTGCATTATGTCGATCATATCTTTGGATAAGTTAGGTATCATGAGATCTCTTTTATTCGAGTAATTATATAGACTATCCATCCTGAGCAAGCCTTATACCAAGAGGCTGCAACCCGTTTAAAAAAATCCTACGCCACGTCTTTCAACGGCTTTCGCCCAGCACACTTACCCACAACCAATAATCCAAACCAGTTAAGCACCAATTTGATTCCACAAGCCAAATTTTCGCACCAATTTAATTCAACAGAATTCTCATCCAACGCTTAGTTTTGTTTAATTAAACACCTAAAACCAAAAAAGCAGGTGAATTTGACCGCTATTTGGGCATCAAAGGGACAGATGGAAGCATTATTGGTAAAGAGGAAAGTTGGCAAGGAACCTGCAATATGGATAACAGCAAGCTCATTTAGCTTGTGAAGCGTAGATTCATGTCGAAAGACTCAGTTTTATCGGGGCCAATTAATCTTGCACGGGTTAGTTTGATTTAGCTGATTGAATCTACGCTTTTTTTTCGCCTAAACGTTACTCCTGCTTAACGCCATTGGCTTTGGTCAAAAGTGTATGCGTCTGATCAAAGTGCTTAATACGGTTTATTGCAAAAGCAATTTCAGGTTTCATTAATTTTTGCTTATTCAAATATGTGATCAGCTCTTTTATAAATAATTCATCAGTCCATTCATCACGAGCCCGTGAACGTACAAAATCACTGTAAATACGATGACCCAAACCTTGAATTAATTGTTTGTTTAGCTGCTCCATTAAATACACATGAATCGACTGATTAATTGAAGTCTCTACTTTTTCTATTTGAACATCATCAAAATTCGCGGCATTTAATTGCGCCAGCAATAAATTGCGCCATTGCTCTTTTTTCAAAATAGACGCTTCATTTTCTTGGGTGCTATTTTGACTCAATAATTGCAACGTCATATCCAGTTGCACATGAGTCAACTGGCTTATCACTGCGATCTGCTTATCGATTTGATTTTGATGGGCTTGGTCTTGATCACGATGAAGGTAATATATTTTATCTAAGCTTAATAATGCGTAATCAAATACCGTCAACAGCGTAATCATGGCTGCAAACACAAGAGGGGGAATTTTATTTATGTGCAGTAACACTGTCAGCAACGCTAATATTCCTATGCTGAACAGTAATACAAAAATGGTTATAGCCATGTGACACCTTTTACTTAATCATCCGTGGCGCCACACTATCAACGGCGCTGCTTTTGATCAAGCGACGCTGTCACCCCCTCCGGGGAAAAACTCATCTTTAAGTGATTCACTAAACGCTCGACAAGCATCAGAGGCAGTAAATACACCGGCTAATTTATCGTGGCGAGTAACCAATACGCAGTCTGCATGGGCGTCATGCATATAATCCAACACTTCAATTAAAGAGGTGTATAGATCAACGGTGTAAACATTATTTGGGCATAAATCGGCGACGATTAATTCATCAAAGTCCGTGTGAGAATGCCCAGGTAGGGCCATTTTTTCTATTTCACGTTTTGATAAAACACTCAGACTGCCGTCAGCGAGCTTGACCGGTAAATGCCCAACCTTGTGCTCTTTCATCATGGCTTTTGCTTGGGTCATGCTGGCGCTATCTGCTATTGAGAATGGAAACGCGCTCATAACGTCTTTTATTCTTGGCATGCGCTTCATGGTTTTCCCTCACATCTAAAATTAAATGCCCATTCTTGCGAGCATATCCATAATGTCTCGTATAACGGCCGAGGTCTTTGGATGCTCACTATCAAATTCAACGGCTTGCTGCTCTAAGCGATCATTCAGGCTGACATCTGCAGGTTCGCCCGTTAAAACCGTCTTAATATCTTGATCCAGTTGTTGTAAAAGCGCTCGGCTTTCATCATCTAATGTATCGATATTGCCAATGGCTTGCTTCAATTGTGTCAGTTTGCTTTTCAGCTCATCATGCATAATGTGACTCCCAGTCATTAACGTATACACATACTGCCACTGTATCAATATAGATCAAGTTAACAAATGAGCACCATCAAGTTATGTAAAGGTAAATCAAGAAGTGGCCCGAACATGAGCGTTCGGACACAAATAGAAAGGAGAAGTGGGCTAAATACCCATAGTAAGCTTAAGTACACCTTTAATGATAAAACCCACCATACCAAGACCCAGAGCAAAAAATAAGACTGCCATGCCAAACTTGCCCGCATTAGAGCGCTTACCAAGGTCATAAATAATAAACATCATAAAACCCATAAGAGCCGCTAAGCCCAGTAGCAAGCCTATTTCTTCAAATTGCTCAAAGTTCATAATATCACCCATGATTTAAGTGGGCGCATTATAACCAATATCAAATTTAATTCGAGGCAATTGGACCAAGCGGCCACCCCTGCCACAGCCACACTGTGAGCAAGCCACCCCACACCAAAAGTAAGGTCATGGCATAAGGCAGCATAATAGTGAGCAAGCGACCCACCGTGACACTGGCATCATACTTATGGGCGTAGGCCAATACTAAAGGGAAATAAGGCATCAAAGGCGTAATGATATTGGTGCTGCTATCGGCCACACGATAAGCCCCCTGCACGGCTTCAGGCGCAACCCCAAGCAAGAAAAACGCAGGAATAATAATCGGTGCCAGCAATGCCCATTTTGCAGAGGCGCTACCAATGAACAAGTTTAACAACGCGGTAAATAACATAAGAGCAATCATCGCAAGCGGCCCATTTATGGCAAAACTTTCTAATATGCCCGCCAGTTCAACCGCCAAAACCAAGCCTAGACTGCTCCATTTAAACCACGCAACAAATTGAGCCACCACAAACATTAACGCTAAGTACGGCGCAATATCCACAATGCCTTGCTCTAGTGCTTTCACCCACTTAGGCCAACTATTTAAACGTTTTTGCTCAATGCCATAAACCGTTGCCAATATGCCCACACTTAATGCAATCAAAGCCACAAGTGACGCCATAAACGGCCCAGTTAAAAGTCCTCCTTGTTCGTTCTGGAGTATCGCCCCTGCTGGTAGGGTTAAGCCAAGCCAAATAACCACAATGGTCATCAAAGTGAGATAAAACACACCACCAAAGCCGGCACCTGGATTCGATTGCCCATCAGGTGTTTCTGGCTCTGGCTGGGTAGGTTTAGCTGCAAGCATCGATGTGGTGTTCACCAAATAGGGCTCAACCCAAAAGAGATTCACCAACACACAACAAACCACCACCACAAACACGCTGACAATCAAAAAGTAGTAGTTGGCCAAGATACTTACATCCTGATCGACCACCAAAGCCAGTGATTCTGAGCTAATGCCTGACAGCATGGCGTCCACCGGCCCCACCAGTAAATTCGCACTAAAGCCGCCAGAGACACAAGCAAACCCTAACGCCAAGCCTGCAATAGGGTTTCGTCCTGCCGCCCAAAATACCGCAGCACAAAGAGGCAATAACACAACATAGCCAGAGTCCACAGCAATGCTCGACATCACCCCTAAAAAAGCAATGGCAACAGGCAACATGACAACGGGGGTATTCTCAGTGAATCGTGTAATGAGGGCCGGTAACAAGCCGCTTTTTTCAGCCAGAGAAAATGCCAATGCCATTAAAATTACAGGCCCAACTGGTGCAAACGACATGAAGTTTGCCACCAAAGAACTGAGCATATAAACGACACCCTCAGAGCTGGCTAAGCTTTTAACTTCTATCCACTGCCCCGTTGCAGGGTGTTGAGCCTGCCAGCCAGCGCCATACCCAATGGCACTCAGCACCATCACAATGACACATAAATACATAAATAAGGCCATGGGGTGTGGCAAACGATTCGCTATCGTTTCAATGCGTTGTAGCAGTTGAGTCATAGGCGTAATCGGTCCTTTTTGTGGGGTTTTAGGGTATTTACTTTAATTCTGGCGAGTTCCAGCCAAGTGTAAAAAAGACTTACTTTTCAAGGCTCTAGGGATTTCTATCAGCACCACAACAGTCTATTTCCAAAAATTAGACGCAAAGCGATACTTTTGTACTAGAAAAATCAGTTTGAGCCACTAAAATGGCGCTCGTATCTTACCTATCAGGAGCGAACATGGCGTTATTTCAAACAGCACCAGCCCCATCAATTAGCAGCAATGCGGCCAGTATCGCCACTATTTTGCCGGCTAATACTCCCATGCCTTTATGCTGTGACGCATGCGACCACGAACAAAGTTACACCATGACACACTTACGTCAATTACCCACTATTGTATGTACCGACTGCGGTGACACCCGCCAGTTCAGTGCCTTCGAACTCAATATTTTAGAAAGCACACTAAACACCATGGGTTACTTTTTACAAAAACGCGCTTAAGCCTGTAAACATCGCTCTAATAAAAATAATAAGATACAAAAAAAGGAGACCTAACGTCTCCTTTTTTAATGCCCGCCAAAAATACAATTAATCTTCTTTTGGCACATCTATTTTTAAAATCAATGATACTTGTCTTTCTAACAAATCACGCTGAGCTTGTTGATTAATATCTTCAACCGGCACCAGTAGCGCTTCATACTCAACACGGCGTAATGTACTTACTAAAATTTGCGCATCTTCTTTTGGATGGGAGCTGTGTACTAGGTTAAGAAACTCAATCAGTTTTTGCTCCATTGCTTTAGCATGTTGATCCGCCAGCCCACGCAAATTTTCATTTAACAACGCTTCATAACGGAAAGCCTGATCAGCAACGGCCATTTCACGATTATGAGTGGTTTTCTCTAATACATAGGCCAGTAATTGATCCACAATGACTTCAACCAGTTTTGGGCCTGTGGTCAATTCGGCGAGTTTTTTACCATCGGCATTTTCTAATGGTTCATACATCTTACGCGCAAACACGTTCACAATAGACTGAGCTTTCTCAGCATAAAGCATGAATGTGTCACTAATAAGTTCTTGGATGTCTTTGAAATAATACGTGGTGGCGGCCAATGGCACATCCGCTTCTTTTGCCACGCTGCGGTGACGAATAGCACGTACACCATCACTCACGACAATTCGTAGTGACGCTTCTAGAATGGCTCTTCTGCGCTGCTCACTTCCTGCGCGTGAGGTTTTACGGCCTCGGTATTGAATTGAGTTGGGCTCGGTCTCTCGGGCCTTTTGCAGTGCTGTCATTGGTGTTGTCCTAACTAATGTAGCGCTATTTTATTATTATTGTTATAGCTATTTATTTTTATAAGTGGCTTAAGATTACTGATTCCATCGGCAAAAGCAATCGTCAAAGCAGGCAAGCCCTTGCCCTTTTTAGAGTAGTTGCTCCAGTTTTTTCTCGGATTATCAAGTACTTATGAAATTGGCTCAAATCTTGATTAGCTAATATCGACGTGTTTTTTTCGAGTATTCACAAATGATGGATATCCTAGGTCTACCTAAACGCATGATGCAGCAGTTTGAGCAAATGACTCAGGTCGAAAATGCGCAAGCCGTTACCTCTAAAAAAGAAGCCACTGCGCCAGATATGGCGCTGTCTTCTATGGGTGAGCGCATTAATTACATTGCCCGCGAATTTGATGTTAAAGCACTACAGATGAAAGACCTGCTGCCATTACAAACCGCGCTAACCGAACACGGTATTATTCAAAGCCATCAAGTACGTGCCCAAGGGCTCTTAACTCAACTGGCTTACCAACACCAGCAAACCGGGCCGATGGATTTAGAGACGTCTCTTGAAACCCATTTAGAACAACTTAAGGGTAAGCCCGCTGTTTTGGCTGACTACCAAGAAGGCAAACATGTTTTAAACGTAGTGCGTAACCTTGCAAGTGCCAGAGACCAACAAATGCATGCCGCGTAAAATATGGTAAAGTGCCTTTTTAAAATCATACGAATAACACTATGACTCGCTTATTATTACTGACTTTTCTTCTAGCCTCGCAAACCGCGTTTGCCATCACCAACATTGAAACCCAACGCCTTAATAACACCGAACCGGGTACCTCAGGCAACATAAGCTTCACTCTGGATGGCGAAATGGGTGACAGCGATGAGTTCACCCTAGGGGCCGCTATTACGTTTATTCGCTCGTATACTCGTGATGAATGGATCGTACTACTGGATCGCGAATACTCTGAAATTGATGATGAGGTCAACACAGATGAGACCCTGCTCCATGTTCGCCATCTCACCAAACACAATCAACACTGGGGACATGAAGTGTTTACTCAGTACGAAGAAGATTTATTTTCTGATTTAGCCAAGCGCGCCATTCTTGGCGCTGGGGTTCGCTACACACTTAATGCCGATACAAAATTAAAAACCGCTAACCATTTTGGTTTAGGCGCTTTTTACGAGGATGAAAAATACGCTGACAACATTTTAGAAGATGACGAACAAAATGTGCGTCTGAATCTTTACTGGTCCTATCGCAATAAATTAGCCGATAACATGACCTACACCAGCACATTATATTTTCAGCCGGATGTAGAAGAATTTGGTGATGATAAGGGTTTATGGCAAAACGCGGTCACCATTTCAGTGACATCTACCATTAGCTTAAGCGTTTTATGGAATGCGTCTTATGATACAAAAGCACCGGATGGCAATGAAGACAGTGAGCTGAACTACAAAAGTATTATTATTTATAATTTCTAATCAAACAGGCCTGACGTTTATTGCGAACGTCAGGCAATCATTTAAAGACTTAAGCGCCGACGCTTAATAATCTCTCAACCGTTTCTTTTAACTGAGTCTCGTCAGCAGGCTTAATCAAGTAATCACTGGCCCCTTGACGCTTGCCCCACATAATATCGGTTTCTTGATCTTTGGATGTCACGATCACCACAGGAATATGCTTAGTAGCGGCATCTTTGGTGATTTTTCGGGTAGCCTGAAAGCCATTCATTTTAGGCATGACAACGTCCATCAGAATTAAATCTGGCAATAACTCAAGGGCTTTGGCCACCCCTTGTTCGCCATCTTCAGCGCTATGCACAGTATGACCTTGCTTCTCAAGGATGCGCTTATGCCCTTCCATCATGGTCGCGGAGTCATCTACTATTAAAATCGTCGCCATGTAGCCTCTATTTATTATAGTTCGTTGTGAGTGAGGTCTTGAGCCGAAGCCCGTCAAACAGCGTCACAGTTTAGCCCTCACGTGCGTATATAGTCCACCGACTATTTACGCGTCATTTCGCCAATGTTAAGGCGTTCTCAATTCAAACAATTAACTGAAGGATTTCTAATGCCCTTAGCTTAGAAGGCCCTTACGGTCGTACATCAACTGACCCATTATGCCGTAATCCCCAGCAAGACTAAATGCTAAGCGCAGTATAACTTTTCTATAAACACCCAGATTGCCAAGCCTAAGCTGGCAACCGCCAGTGCAGAAAACACCATAATCGTGCCATACTTTTCCCAAAAGGAAGGCGCCGGTTGGGCGGCCAACAAAAGATCGCGCTGAGCTTCTAATAATAACTGGGTATCCTTGCCTGCATGTTCCATCAAATGCCATGCAGCCTCACGCCACAAGGAATGGGTTTTACCTTGGCGTAATATTAAAATAGCTTCTTGAATGCGAAAACGAGGCTGCGCTTTAGGAGGAGGCAGCTGGGGAGGGGCGCTCATTAATCAATCGTCCTTGCAAAGTTTGTAACTTACGTTGCAGATCAAACCGCCATATTTGTTTCGCCTGCATCATATCAATAGCGTCTAACAAGCTTCGCTCTAATAATAAATTAATTGTAATACCGGCACTGAGTTTTTGCTTTGGATCACCCTGTATTTGCAATGTACGCTTGACCAGTGCCAGATACAGCTGCAAAAAGCTCTGTTCGTTTGTCACATTACCACTGGGCAAACATGAGTCAGGGACATTGAATTCCTCTTGAATCTGCAACTCAAACTGCTGATACCACCACTGTAGCGCCACTTCTTCGGATTGGTGATGAATGGACGCTTCCGCCGCCGCAAATGCAGCGTCAATAGACTGGGCCATTTCATACTGAGTTTTACCCTCAATATGCATATATTTGGGTTGGCTATCATCTTGGGGCTTAGCCATATTTTTCCCCTATACTCTAATACACCTACTTAGTTTTAAGCAGAGTTCATTAAAGTTGTCGAGTTTTAGGCCGACATAAACCCAAAGGACTCTACCCAATCTAAGCCGCCAATACGCTTTAGCGGGCATTAAGGAATGTTGTAATCAGCCTATGAGTGATGCCAATCTACCCAGCCCAAGTGGCAGCCCTAAAAAACCCAAGTCGGGTCCTGTGGATATTGAAACCTGGGCAAATGTGCTATTACAAAAACTGTTTCCGGTTTGGTATTGCGTACGTTATGTCTCTGAAATGCCAATGGAAATGATTGGCGACATCAACCCTCGAAGTTTCTTAAGCCATCGCTGGTTATCCGTATCAGCGGCCAATACCGCAGCCGCAAACTCGTTAGAACAGGCCGGTGATCAGTGGAAGGATTGCGCTCAGCTTTTAAAGAAAATCTATAAAACCAAGCGTTACAAGCGCTATCTATCCATGCGCAATATTACGGCCGTTGAGTCCAGTGTGGTTGATTACGATTACCAAGATATCGTTGAATACGCCGAAAACGAATGTAAGGATATTCCCAAACACCATGCCGAACACTTTGATCAATTAACCTATGAAGTGTTTGGAGACAAAAGCCAGCACTTTCCTTTTGCCTATCGAGAGTGGGATGGGCGCTATTATTTTTGTAACGATGGCGAGCCCAGAAACTTTGCCTCATTGCTTATGCATTGTCGTGACAAAGGCCGAGACCTGACTGTCAAAGCGGATATCGAAATTCAGCATATTGACATGAGAACCGTTGAAATCATGCGCAGCCGGTATTGGGTGCTGTTAATGAAACGTGAATCGGCCTATCAAATTGCCTATCTTGTTCGCGCCTCAAAAATACCCTGCCAATTAGCGGAGTTTGAATGGCGTCGCAGCGACTTAGTTTTTTTAGTCCTTAAAAAAACCGACTACCGCACCGCACAAATTGTAGAAGCATTATTTCACCGCCACTTTCCTCGTGGAGTCATCGAATGGGGGCGTTATCTTTGCACCCATAACGTGCCGTTTCGTAATCGTTAACCTATTTGGCGTGTTATATACCGACAAGGTATTTGCCCTTGTGGCGAAGGCCAGTACAATAGCGCCACATTTGTTAAAAAATAAGTACTTTTCATGGATAAAAACGCCATTGAAGCCGCCGTCATGCGCCGCTTTTTAAAACACCTAGATACCCGCAAAGACGTTCAAAATATTCAGTTAATGACCCTTGCTGGGTTTTGCCGAAACTGTTTAGGCAAATGGTATAAAAGTGCAGCCCAAGAAGCCGGCATAGCGTTGGCGGATGGCGCTGAACGTGAGTGGGCCTATGGCATGCCTCAAGATGAATGGAAAAAGCAGTATCAACTAGACAGCTCCGCCCATGAGATGGCCTTGTTTAATCAACAACAAGCATTACAAAAAGACATGAGCGCGTTCCGTTCTCGCTTAGAAAGCGGTGATAATCAATTCAGTGAAACCTTAGCCTTAGTTGAAAAATGGTATGACCTGCACCCAACTGCTTTCACCAACGGCCTAGATGAGCAAGCCGCCAAAAACGAACAAGGCAAAAACGAAGGTAGCCTAAAAGTATTTGCATTGGGCCGTTTAAACGGTTTCACCCCAGAACAAGCCCTTAAAAGCTTTGGTGAGCATTACCGTGATGTATTGGCGACCCCTGATGGATCGGACCATCAGAATATCCGTCAATTCATGCGCCATGGCTGGGCTGGCATTCAATTTGAACACGCCCCTTTAAGCCTAAAAGCCGTTGAGGCATAAGCCACAAAGCAGTAAAGTAACTGGCCAGTGAATGCACTGGCCTTTTTCACGCGCAAGGAACACAGTCATGGACGCGGCCCGTAATACAACCCCGGTTTTACAACTCAAAGCCAGCCTGCACCCATTTACCTTGTTGCAGCTTGAAAGCTTAGATATATCGGCCATTCAATTCGACTTACAACAACGTCTAGCGAAAGCCCCCCAATTACTTAAAAACGCTCCAGTGGTCATTGCACTGCCGAATCAGCCCATCTCACTTGAGTGGAGCGAAAGCCTAATAGAAACCCTAAAAAAATTAGGATTTATTCCTGTGGGTCTGCGCTGTGAACAAGACCAACACCTGGTAGCTGAACACTTAAACCTACCTCTTTTTAATGATTCACCCAAATCACAAAAAGCGGCAGCGCCAACACCCCAACCCGCTAAATTTGTAAAACAAGCGGTTCGCAGTGGCCAGCAAGTTATCAATCCCAATGGGGATTTAGTGGTATTTGGCAATGTCGGGCAAGGGGCAGAAGTGCTAGCCAGCGGCAGCATTCATATTTACGGCACCCTTTATGGACGTGCACTGGCCGGTATTAATGGCGACACCAGTGCCAGTATTACCTGCCAGAAATTAGAAAGTGAACTACTGGCCATCGCCGGGCAATATCAAGTGAGCGATGACTTGGCCAGTGAGCACTGGCAGAAAACCTGCCACATACACCTTAAAGAAGAGCGCTTGATTATAGAAAGCGTTTAATAAATACTCACCAGACAATAATTAATATAAAGCAGGATGTTCACTGCTTAAGCGAGTTCAGCACATGTCTAAAATCATCGTAGTAACCTCAGGCAAAGGTGGTGTGGGTAAAACCACCACAAGCGCAGCAATCAGCACGGGGCTTGCTCTAAATGGCTATAAAACTGTGGTCATTGATTTTGACGTGGGTCTACGTAATCTAGATTTGATTATGGGTTGTGAGCGCCGCGTGGTGTATGACTTCGTAAACGTGATTAACGGTGAGTCCAACCTCAAACAAACCCTTATTAAAGACAAACGCACTGAAAACCTATATGTGCTGCCTGCATCACAAACTCGAGATAAAGACGCCCTTAACCGTGAAGGGGTTGAGCGCGTGTTAAATGAACTCAGTAAAGACTTTGATTACATCATTTGTGACAGCCCAGCCGGTATTGAGCAAGGGGCTCAAATGGCACTGTACTTTGCGGATGAAGCCATCATAGTGACCAACCCAGAAGTCAGTTCAGTGCGTGATAGCGATCGCATCATTGGTATTTTGCAAAGCAAAAGCCGTAAAGCTGAAAACGGTGAGCAAGTTAAAGAACATCTATTGCTCACTCGCTATAACCCTAAACGTGTCACCGAAGGTGAGATGCTAAGTGTCACCGATGTTGAAGACATTTTAGCGGTGGATTTATTAGGTGTGATCCCTGAATCACAAGATGTACTAAAAGCATCCAACCAAGGCACACCGGTTATTTTAGAAAACACCAGTGATGCCGGCCAAGCATACAGCGATGCAGTGAAGCGCTTAATTGGCCAAGACATCCCTCACCGATTCCTAGAAGCTCAGAAAAAAGGCTTCTTGGCACGCGTATTCGGAGGCTAACATGGGACTACTTGGACTATTTAAAAACGAAGAGCCTAAAAGCGCATCTGTTGCAAAAGAACGCTTACAGATTTTGGTCACCCACGAGCGTAACCAACGCAATGCACCTGACTACCTGCCGGCATTACAGCGTGAAATCATGGCGGTTGTTTCAAAATACGTGAATGTTGGTGACGAAGACATCAATGTTCAAATTGATAACCATGAACAGTTATCCGTGCTTGAGCTGAATATCACGCTACCAAATTGATGCCTGATCAAGTGACACAAAAAACGCCAGCTAAGCTGGCGTTTTTTTATGCTCGTAAGTTTTTCAGATTATGAAAAACTGGCAGGGTCGATCCACTTGCCTAAAGAGCGACGATCGACGATTAAACCATCCGCATGATCAACAAAGCGAAACACCACCATATCACCAATGGCTACGCCTAAGTCTGTACTGTCGCTTTCGTAACGGTACTGGCTGCCATCAATGGTCAGTTGATGACGATAGTATTCAGGTTTGCCTACCCACTCTATGAAGGGACCTTCGCTGGTAACGGCCTGTAACTCACCCTTACCTTGTTGCTTTTGAACCTTGTTGCGACGAAATCCACCTCGAGCCATGTACTCCCCCTAATACTCATGATCTTTATTGGCAGTAACGACTGCCTCGTGGGCGACGCATTCTACCTACTTGAACCTTGTGTTAATAGTCTAGACTGTAAATGAACCGCCCTTGAGTGAAAATCATGGAAGCAAAGCATATTTTATTAAAAACCCCTTTATTAGTAGAACCCATTCTTCAGGCGATCAATCAAGGGGCTGACTTTGCGCAGCTTGCTCGTGAACACAGTGCCTGCCCAAGTGGCAGCAATGGTGGCGACTGGGGGAAACTGGATCAGTCGGTGTTACCTCAATCGATTCTTGAGGCTCTAAACGAAGCGAACATCGGCGATGTCATTGGCCCACTTGAAAGCCGCCATGGCCTGCACCTCATCAAACTAGAAGGCCTTTAATTGAGACATAAAAAAAGCGAGCCTAAGCTCGCTTTTTTAACTGATGCTTCGGTTACTTATCTAAACCATCTAGGTAACGTTCAGCGTCTAGCGCAGCCATACAACCTGTACCAGCTGAAGTAATGGCTTGACGATAAATGTGGTCCATTACGTCACCAGCAGCAAATACCCCTTCTTTACTGGTTAAAGTTGCATTGCCCTCTAACCCACTTTGAACTTTAAGGTAGCCGCCGTTCATTTCTAGCTGGCCTTGGAAAATCTCGGTATTTGGGGTGTGACCAATCGCCACAAACACGCCATCAAGCTTAAGCTCTTTAAGGTCGCCAGTTTGGCTGTTCTTAATGCGAACACCGGTTACACCCATGTCATCGCCCAGTACTTCATCTAGTTCGTTGAACCAGTGAATCTCAACGTTACCATTGGCCGCTTTTTCTTTTAGCTTGTCCGCTAGAATTTTCTCACTACGGAAACTATCGCGACGGTGAATAACATGTACTTTGCTCGCAATGTTAGAAAGATAAAGCGCTTCTTCAACGGCAGTATTACCCCCACCAATTACACATACCTCTTTGTTGCGATAGAAGAAACCATCACACGTGGCACACGCGGATACGCCTTTACCTTTAAAGGCTTCTTCGCTTTCAAGACCTAGGTATTGTGCGGATGCACCTGTACAAATAATCAACGCATCACAGGTATACGTACCTTGATCACCGGTTAAGGTGTATGGTTTTTTGCTCAAATCAACGTTGTTGATGTGATCAAACAAAATCTCAGTATTAAAACGCTCAGCATGTTCTTTCATGCGCTCCATCAGCGCTGGACCTTGTAGACCTTCAACATCACCAGGCCAGTTATCAACCTCAGTGGTAGTGGTCAACTGACCGCCCATTTGCATACCAGTAATAACAACAGGCTCTAGGTTGGCACGAGCAGCGTAAACCGCAGCTGTGTAGCCCGCAGGGCCAGAACCTAGGATCAAAAGTTTAATGTGACGAGTAGACATGATGACTCCTTAATCAAAACAATTTGGCAATAAGATCATTATTCCAAATTGCTTTTGGCAATTTTCAATGAGCTTAGCAGAACAAGGGCGGCACTATAGCAAAAAAATCTGTAAAGCTTGAGCCTTTATCACTATATGGGCTGTTTCATAAAACGCACCATTAAATCTTACTATCTGCCTCATTAATTCTGCCTAATAAGCCACTAGCACAAGTGTACTCAATAAAAGCTTAAGCATGCCTAAACCTCATTACCTGATACAAATCAAATACTTAGAAAAGCTACGCGCACTCGACATGCCATGTGTCAATTACCCGTGCTTGCGGGTGCCTCTCTCCCCAACCAAAATCAATATACGTTCAATATTTATTCGTTTTTGGCGTTTTATCCACAGGACCTTTCATGACCGACCACATTCAAAAGAGCCGCCTCGGATCGTTATTAATCAAAAAGGGATTAATTACTCAACTACAACTTGATACCGCCCTTAAATCTCAGCTCACTTCAGGCTTACGCTTGGGTGAAGCGCTAATTGAGCAAGGCATCTTAACCGAGCGCCAACTTAAAAAAGCCCTGAAGAAACAAAATCGCCACCGCCTATGGGCCGCGATGATTGCCGTACTCCTTGGCCCCATGTCATTTGGTGCATTTGCGAGTCAATCTAATTCATCTCAAAACGAAGCCACAAGTTCGTCCTTAATGAGTCAGTATCAAGGCCTAAAAGCACTTGATGACGATGAATTAGCCAGCATTGATGGCCAAGGTTTTCAAAATGCCCAAGACGCCTTTAACAACCTAATAGACCAAGCACAAGGTGGCGATATTAGTGATGAAAACAACCTTGGTGCTCTCGATGAGCTAGCCACACTGCTAAACCCTATTGCCAGTGTGTTAGATGCGGACATCACCATCAAAGGGGTTAAACAAAATACCAACAAACAAACCAAGCTGAACGCAGACGGCAGTATTGAATTGGCACTGCCTAGTGAAATTGAAGAAATTGCTTTTCGTAATCTACGCGTTAAGGGCGATCAATCCGGTCGCACCTTGGGTGATGTGGTCGTCAGTAATATTCGTTTTTCAGATCAATCTAGTATTCGCATTCGTGTGCATTAAACGCTATTCACAATAAACCAGACGTTGGCGTAAGCTTTCTAAATTATTTAATGCGATATAAAAGGAGATAAAAAAGCGAAAAAAATCGTTGCCAAGCACGACAAATACCAGTTGAATGGAAGTGCAAGTTCATTTCGAACTCACAGGGCTGCTAATACCAAAATGGCCCACGCCTAAAGCAGAAGGTAGTCGCTTACGGTTTACGCATCGCCTGCGCGTTCGCTAAAAGGAGTGCTGAATGCCCAACCGCCGTCGTACCAAAGCTTACGTTATTGATACTAATGTTTTAATTCACGACCCCTCCGCAATATTTAATTTTGAAGAACATCAAGTGGTCATCCCCATGACCGTGTTAGAAGAACTCGACCACCTTAAACTTTCAAAGTCTGGCGTTTCCATGGAATGCCGACAAGCCATTCGCAATATCGATAAAATTTTAGGCGAAGCCAGCCCTGAAGAAATTAGCGATGGTGTCGCCATGCCCGCAGCGGGTGAAAAACACGGTTTTTTAAGTGTGTTAATGGATAAACCTGTTCAACAAAGCACTGTTTTACCTAACGATTTAAATGATAACAAAATCATCAATAGTTTGATTTTTTTACAGCAGCAGCGACCTAAAACACAAATTGTACTGGTCACTAAAGATATCAACATGCGACTTAAAGCGCGTGGTTGTGGTATTGCAGCAGAGGATTATCACAATGACCAGCTGGTCAGTGATATTGAATCACTCACAAAAGGTTTCCACGAATTTAAAAATAGTTTTTGGGACACCATAAATAAAGTTGAAACCGCACACGAGCCTGGCCGCACCGTTCATAAAATTGCACGAGAAGAGTTATCAAAAGATGTGTTCATTAATCAATACATTATTGATGAACAAGGATTTGTTGCACGAATTTGTGATATGGACGATAAGATTGTCACCCTATGGGATCGCTCACGCGATCACTTAATGCAACAACAAGCGTGGGGGTTAACGCCACGTGATATTTACCAAGCCGTTGCACTGGATTTACTACTGGATCCAGACATTCATCTAGTGAATTTAACCGGTGCCGCAGGCTCAGGTAAAACCATATTGGCACTGGCTGCGGCCATTGATATGACCGTTTCACAAAATCGCTATACACGCATCATTGCCACCCGAAGTGTGCGCGGCCTAGATGAAGACATTGGTTTTTTACCCGGAACTGAGGCCGAAAAAATGGAGCCTTGGTTGGGTGCAATCACAGATAACCTTGAAGCCCTTCACATGGAAGATGAAAGCACCCATGGCAGCATTGATTACATTTTACAAAAAGTGCCGCTGCACTTTAAATCCCTCAATTATATTCGAGGGCGCAGCTTTCAAAAAAGCCTCATCATAATTGATGAAAGCCAAAATCTAACCCCACACCAAATGAAGACCATAATCACTCGAGCCGGTGCTGGTTCTAAAGTGGTGTGTTTGGGTAACTTAGCCCAAATCGACACGCCATACTTAAATGCAACCAGCTCTGGCCTCACCTACCTTAACGAACGCTTTAAAGGTTTCTCGTTAGGTGGTGGTATAGAACTTCAAGGGGTGCCAAGATCTGCATTGGCGGAATACGCAGAAACGCACTTATAAACATTCATGTATTCGCCATTCTCATCCACATTTAATGAGAATGGCGAAATCCACCCATTTGACGAAATGCCCTTCTTTACCTAAATTTTTAATAGGTATAAATGCCAAGGATAATAAATATGAAGGGAATATGGCTTTTCTTAGCCCTGTTAAGCACCTCAGCCATGGCAGCTGAAGGTAATGACACCATATACGAGCTTTCTGTTTCCACTGACAGCAGTTGGACAAGCATCGAGATTCGCGATGATGCTGAGTGGGTCAACGCCCCTCCAGGAAAAACCATCAGTGTGAATGGCCGCAGCGGTATTAAGTCATACACTCTTTCACCTAAAAAAATGCACTTGCGCACCATGGGCCGCGGTGAGATCACTATGAACCTCTTTGTAAAATCGAAAAACTCGGTATTAGGTTTAGAAATGTGTAAAGGCAAATCTTCGAGCTACATTTGGATTAAATCCAGCCAAAGTAAACAGAAAAACGACACCAAACAAAAAGACTATTGCGAAAAAGCAGCACTGGTTTTACAGCTTCACTAAGCTGAATTTTGTTCTACCTCATATAAAGCCACAGTAGACTGCACTGCGGCCCCGTAGTGTGATCTTCAACCGAGATTCAACGCCCCCTCGACGCGAAAAGCGACGCAGCCAAAGCGGGGGCAATCCCTTAACCTGCCTGATGAAACACTCAGATTCTTCACAAAAGTAAAAATAGGTCCCCGATCAAAGCGCTTCGCGCGTCGGGGATAAACGTTTTTATGATCAAATTGTGTGACAGTGGTGCTGTCCACCGGTGTTTTTAATATGTAATACCTCCTTCCCACTTTTTACAGGCACAAAAAAACCAAGAACTCGTCTTGGTTTTTTAATTAAGCTCAAATCTAAACTAAGCAGTTGGGGTGATGTTTTTGACCACTCTTGAGGTGAAGTACACAATGCCATCTTTTAAGTCGGCCACTTCAATTTGGTTTTGACCAAAAGGCGATAACTTAACAGAGCTAATCGCCAAGCCCTGAGCACTGATTAAGTTACGGTCAACGTCATTAAAATGAGGATGCATAAATGCAAAGCTCTGACGCTCATTATCGCGTTCTAGTGTCACCACAAGCTGGGGGTCGGCTAATTCATTACCACGGTAGTAATTCACATAACTCACTTCAAACGATGAATCGAATTGAAATAGTACTTGTGCGCTTTGTTGCTTGCTTAGACTCATATTAATCAACCTAGTAAATGAAACCCTATATTAAATATCTAGTCCGGTTTAACTCGGTTTGCAAAGACAAGCCCCATAAAAACTAACAAATAATTAAAGCTGTAATACTTATAGCTAATTCAGCTAAATTCTTATGTGTACCTGCCTTGATATTCTTAAAATCCTGCTCACACCCTGAAATATGTTACATCTTCATTAAACACCAAGCCTTATTCACTTAATAGATAAAAAATAGACACAAACTGACAATTAATGCATATAAAGATAAGTCAGCGAAAAAGGTCCAAACCATTATTACAAGCGTACAAATACACAGTTACACAGAAATAGACTATGGTAGTCACAATATATTCTGCATATTCGGAGTAGAAAATGGGAATTAAAGTTGGCATCAGTGCTTGCTTACTGGGTGAAAAAGTCCGATACAATGGTGGTCATAAGCGCTCTCGCTACTTAGAGGACGTCTTATCAGAATATTTTGATTACACCCCCATTTGCCCTGAAATGGGCATAGGTATGGGTGTACCTAGAAAACCCATTCGTTTAATCACCACATCTGGTAATAATGAAACGGGCATAGAAGCCGCATTAAGTGATGACAACAATGTGCGCTTTACTCAACAACTTAAAGATTACGCCAAACACCAAGCAAGCCAACTAACAGATAGTTGCGGCTACATTTTTATGCAAAAAAGCCCAAGTTGCGGTTACACCCGCGTCAAACTTTATCATGAGAATGGAAACCCTTTAGAAGTAGCACAAGGTATATACGCCGCTGAGCTAGATCGTCTGCTGCCTTTGATGCCCAAAGAAGAAGCTGGGCGTTTAAGTGATGCCATGATCCGAGAAAATTTCATTACCCGCGTGATGGCCTTTCATGACTGGCAAGAAAATGTTGCCAGCAACATCACTTCTAAAAATTTATTAGACTTCCATGTGCGCTATAAATATTTACTCATGGCACACCATATTCAAAGTTACCAAATACTTGGCCAGTCATTAAGCAACTTAAAAGCTAAACCGTTAAATGAAATTGCTCATGATTACATTACAACGTTTATGGACGCCCTGAAGCACATTGCTAATCGCAAAAAAAATACCAATGTTCTGCAGCACTTGCAGGGCTACCTTAAAAACGACTTAAGTGCCGATGAGAAACAAGAAATGCTAGAGTTGGTTAACCAGTATCGTACTGGCTTGGTGCCTATTGTTGTGCCTCTGACATTACTTAATCATCACATTAAGAAACACACAGATGACGATAATTATTTACGAAAACAAAAATACCTAAACCCTCACCCTTATGAACTGGGCTTACGTAACGCCATCTAATTTATTAAATATTCATTAACCCACCAGCAAGGCGTTCTTTCCTTGCTGGTTTTTTGTTACAGTCTGCGCAAAATAAAAACATAGCAGGATCGCTATATGAATCGCTCTATTTTACTCACAGCATTGTCTTTAAGTGCTCTAAGTGTGTTTAGCCATGCACAAACCTCTGATGAGGATGTGGCTGAGCTTTCTACCATTAATGTCAGTGGCAGCGAACTCAAAGGTCCGCAAATCAGCACTGAGAAACTATTAAAAGTGCCAGGTGCTGGCAACGACCCCTTAAAAGCCGTAGAAGCCCTTCCTGGTGTTGTACTGGGTGGATTCGGCCCATTTAGTGTTCCTGCTGTAAGGGGCTCAAGCCCTAACGATAATATTTATATCACTGACTTTTTGCCTGTTGGTTATGTTTTCCATAACGACGGCGGAAGCACCTATAACGACAACATCATCGAAGACTTCAGTCTTAAAGCAGGCGCTTGGGGGCCTGAATACAGCAATGCCATTGGTGCTGTTTTAGCGACAAAACTGCGCGATCCATACCAAGAACCTATTCGCACTACATTAGACTTAAGTTTTTTACGGGCAGGTGGTTTAGTTGAAGGGGCCGTAAGCGATGACAGCGCCTTTTATTTTTCCTATCGCCGCAGTTTATTAGAGTTTTATGTAGAAAACTTTGTGGATGAAGATGAGCTGACCTTCACTGAGGTGCCTAAAAACAGCGACTATCAATTTAAATATCAATGGCGCATGAGCCCGGTTTCAAATTTGCGTTTTATTGCCACCGGTGCAAACGACAGCGTGGGCATCGACTTTGGTCCTGAGTCCGATGACCTTGCTCGTGAGCCGGCGCTTGCTGGCGGGCTAGACGCCGACACCTATTATCACAACCAAGGCATCGTGTTTGATACCGTTTTGGATGGTGGCACCGCCACTATCTTGTCTTTAAGTCGTAAAGAAGAAGACGTGAGTTTTTCTGTGGGCACATTATTTGAGTTAGATGCCATCAACTACGAATACCGCTTAAAAAACTATTACTTTACGCCTCTTAATAATGGCGACACGTTTCGTTATGGTTTTGACCTGAGCAACACAGAAATTGAATACACCGCCAGCGGCCTGTACTCCCCTTGTAATGATGAAGTAGGCGATGAGTGCCCACCTGCTTCACTGGGTGAAGTATTTGATAATGAAGACTCACTCACCATCAACGGGCTCTATACATTTGTGGCCTATGACTGGTTAGCGACACCAGACCTAGAAGTAACCCTTGGTTTAGGTAACAGCTACAACGACTTTAACGAAGAGCAACTTCTACAACCTAGAATTTCCAGCCGTTATAGCTTGAATGACAGCTGGACATTAACTGCCGCCGTTGGTCGTCATAGCCAGTTTATTCGTGAGTTTCGTTTTATTGCAAAAGAGTTGGGTAACCCAGACCTAAAACAACCCATTGCTAACCACTATGTAGTGGGTTTTGAGCACCAAATTGATGACTCATTAAGCACCAAGCTAGAAGTATATTACAAAGACATTGATAACCTTGTGGCTGCTAACACCAAAAACACCACGCCACCGTATTTAAATAATGCTAACGGCACAGCCTATGGTCTTGAATTACTGATTAATAAAAATCTAACCGATAAATGGTATGGCTGGTTAAGTGTGGCCTACAGTAAAACCAAGCGTGAAAATGAAGACTCTGGACTAGAAATTGATTACGAGCTTGACCGCCCTTGGATTGTTAACCTAGTGGCTAATTATCAAAAGAACGAGAAAACCTCGTATGGCTTTAAATGGCGCTATCAAAGTGGCAGCTTAGTCACACCCATAACCGGTGCAACGCCGTTTTATAGTTGTGGCCTAGATGGCAACGGTAACCCACAATACTCCAGCACCATCGAAGCCGGTTGTAATTCAGACCCTTACATTTACGACCCAATCGAAGGCAAACCAAACTCACAACGTCTGTCGGCTTATCATCGCTTAGACTTCCGTATTGATCACGATTTATCAGGGCGCAGCACCTTATATTTTGAAATCATCAATTTATATAATCGCGCCAACGTAAGTGACATTAGTTATAACAAAGACTATACCGAGGCCGAAGACGTGACATCACTGCCGACCATATTCTCAGTGGGTACCAAACTGGTATTTTGATCGTGACGTGTTAGATGTTAGATGTTAGATGTTAGATAGTTTGTAGGGTGGGCACTGACCACCGACAACTGCTTGTGTCGGGCCATGCCCGACATACTCTAAACCGTTTAGAAATGAAACATAACCTGCTATTAACTCGCCCCCGCGAGTGAATCATTAACGGCTTACCCAAGCCTGCATGCGCTTATCCATACTTAGACGCAACATCCGTAACCCTTCATTCATCACATTATAATGAGCATCAATAATTTGAGTGCTTAAGGTAAATATTTCATCCGCACTGGTCACAATATCGCGGCCACTGAGTAAATCATGCATCACAATACCGGTTAAACGTTCAAGCTTAGGCTCACATAAAAGAGCATCAATCAGTGATGAGGTAATGTCTAAAGCCTCTTGGCTTAAATGATGAGCTTGTTGTTTCACCTTGATTTGTTGTTTTTGTAACTGCCCCATTAAAAAGCGTAAACGCATATCACAGGCATCATCCATAATCCCCACAACCGCCGTTGAGGTACCCAGTGCACGTATTTGCCCAAGTAGCTCAATAAAAGACGGTACATCGTTTAACACATAGTGGCTTAAGGCTTGATGCTGGCTGCCTGTTTCAATTAAGTCTTCAACCTTATTCCCCAAGATCGAGATATACGACAAGAGTTGTTTAACGAGGTGGCTGTGTAATTCAAAGTTTTCAATGATTTCATCTTGGCGCCATTGCAAATGCACCGTTTGCCATGCGTTACGAATATCATCCCACTGGCGTGAGTCGATTACATCAAGGCAATCTTGTTGTTGACGCTCCAATTCCTTAAAACGTGAATTCACTTCACGGGCAAGCACACGTGTCTTGCTCTCAAAGAACGGATTGCCCGCAAGGGCCGCGTTTGTTGCAGCACGGTGTTGCTGTACAACACGTACCTGCTCAAATAGGGATTTCACTAAATCTAACGCCTTGATGCGCAATTGCTGATTTTGATGCAATGCGGCCAGGTTACTCATATCTGCTTCGGCGCTGTACATAGGCTGCTTCACTTTTGTGCCACTTTAAATAAATGATATTTACATTTAGCAATCCTCGTACCAATTTTATATTCAAGTAAAATCAATAGCTTAGAGCTAGATTAAAGACTCTACCCTATCTCACCGCCCTACCCTTGTGCACCCAAGCATCAAAAGACAGCACAAATTTAATGCGTATTTCGTCTAATCTTTTGAGTGCACCAAAAGAAAGCGGCATAACCCCTCTCGAAAAACCGCCTAGAAATCCTCTTTGCCACAACATATTAAGCTGGTATTAAGTAATGACTCAAAGCCGAATGTAATAATGTTATTCATAACAATGTGGGAGGGCGCTCGCGCGCGACAAACTAAGATATGAATGTCGCGCGCGAGCGCCCTCCCACAAGTATCAAGCTTTCACAAAACTTACCTTCATTGCTAATACAAAAACAACAGGCAAAAAAAAGCGCACCCCAGCTAAGCTGAGATGCGCACAAGAGACAACTTGTTTAAAACATTTCTAAAGTTCAAATTAGAACTTGTAGTTCACCTGAGCAGACAAACCAAATACGTCGATTTCGTATTCGCCTGTTACACTGGCTTTACTAGAAGTAGGGTTGTTATCAAGATCCTTGTTTACTTCATTCAAGTCCATTGGGTACATGAACAAGTAACCCGCCGCTACATCAAAAGACAGATCTTGGTTAACAGTATAACCCGCACCCAGTGTTACCCACTGACGGTCAGAAGAAGGCACACGGGCAGTACGGTATTCATCACGCACTGGAGATTGGTCATAAGCGTAACCGGCACGCAGTGCTAGTTTGTCGTTTAGCTGGTAAGTACCACCAAACGCAACCGCCCATACATCCACCCAACGCTCATCAATGTGACCGATATAACCGTCTTCAAGACCGTTTAATTCTGAAATATCCGATATGTGAGCAACACCATCAGCTAGACCCGCAGTGTCTTCTGTAGCAATCACATCAAATGATTGAAATGAAGACCAACCCGTCCAAGTTGCGCCCGCTTGAAGTAGCAACTCATCGTTGAACTGGTGAGTTACCGCTAAAGTTGCTGAAGCAGGAGTGGTTAAAGGTACTTTTGAGGCTTGTGGTGCAATAGATGTTTGCGCTGTCCCCAGTAAAGCACCAACTGGTACTTTGGCATCGTTTGCTTGAGAGTAAACATAGAAAGTATCCGCACCATCAAACTTCGAATCACCTTCAAGTTCAAATTCAATTTCTGAACGATAAGTGAAGCCAAGTGTTGTTTTTTCACTTAGCTCATAATAAGCCGCAAAATTCCAACCAATACCCCAGTCGTCGCCTTTTACTTCGTAATGGTTTTCAAAGCCGGCATTTGTTGAATCTATAAGAGGAGAGTTTTCACCTTGCGCTAAGCCCTGATTTTTAAGAGCTGCATCACCGTCACCACCTGCTGCTTCTGTTTGAGCATAAAGTCCAGCTAGTTGCGCACTATAAGGAACCGTGTCAACAAACTTGGATAGCAAACCTTCCATATAAACGATATCAAGACCACCACCGATACTTAATTGCTCATTTACCTTGTAAGCAAAAGTAGGGGCTAACTCTAAAGAGATAAGTGAAGTTTCATCTGCAAAACCACCACCTACAAAGTCATCTTCATAGTTGGTTTTGGTGCCAAATGGAGTAAATACACCAAGGCCCACAGACAACTTCTCATTAATTGGGCGCGCATAGTAGAAGAATGGGATGAATGACTCGCCTAGGTAATTACCACCGTCAGAGTAAGGATCTGAATCATCCGCGCCTGTAATATCAAAGCCACCAGCATTTGTAGCATTACCAGTGAACTCACCGTGACCTTTAATGTAAGTAAAACCAGCCGTTAGTTGTGCACGGTCTAATTCAGTCATGGCCGCTGGGTTGTAGAATACAACAGACGCGTCGTCAGCCATGGCTGCGCGGCCAGCGTGGGCAGTACCCATACCAGCAGCAGATTGTTCGTTTAGTTTATAACCAGAGGCCATTGCAAGAGATGGCAGGATGCTCGCCGCCACGATCGCTGATCTTAGTGCTATTTTTTTGTTGATCACGATATTCACCTTATTTAACAAGCTAGAGTACGCCGTAACTAAAATCTGTACGGCCCTGTCTTCCACGTTTATTTTTATAATTGGAAAAATTGCGCCGAAGTATGCCAATGGACAAAAGAAGCCACCACTGAAATTTAACTAAAAACTCACTGTTTTATACTAATTTGATCAATAAACAATCAAGCCAATAAAATATAGAGTACATATGTACCATTAAAAAGAACTGGCGCGAACGGGATTATTGTTCCACAATACGAACAGTAATAGATTTTAAACGGGCATTACCATGGAACAATTTGATCTCAACGAAATTGCCATCTTCGTTAAAGTCGTCGATGCGGGCAGCTTTACAGGAGCCGCTAAAAACCTTGGACTACCTAAATCCACCGTGAGCCGAAAGATCACGCAGCTTGAAGAACGCCTTGGCGTGCGCTTACTTCAGCGCACCACACGCACGTTAAGCTTAACGGATACTGGCAGTGCCTATTACAATCAATGCTCACGCATTATTGGTGATGTGGAAGAAGCCAACATTGCGGTCACTGAGATGCAGTCCAAGCCTAAAGGTTTACTGCGCATCACCGCCCCCATGTTGTTTGGCGCCGAGGTGCTAAGTGATCTTGTGTCGGAGTTTTTACAAAAGAATCCTGAGATCCAGCTAGACATCGTGTTAACCGATCAACCATTGGATTTAATACAAGAAGGCATCGATGTGGCTTTTCGTGTGGGCCACCTTGCCGATTCATCATTAATTGCCCGCTCTCTTGGCAGCGTGCAAACGGTAACTTGTGCAAGCCCTGCATACATAGAAAAACACGGCTCTCCAAGTCACCCTAAAGAATTATATGAGCACACAACCCTTGGTTGGAGCGCACGTAATACTTGGGAATACGATACACCAGAAGCCGTGAGTGTTGATTTAAAACCAAAGGTGCAAGTAAACGATGCCTTAAGCATGCGGAAAATGGCGCTTAATGGCTTAGGGGTTTCTCGCTTACCGGCATTTTTGTGTGCAGAAGATATTAAAGCTGGCCGTTTGATTCCTTTGCTTTGTGATTGGTCTAATACCAGTACACCAATACACGCGCTTTATCCAAGCAACCGCCATTTAAGTGTAAAGGTCAGATCGTTTGTGGACTTTATTGTGGAGGAACTGCGTTCAGAACAACCTTGGAATGTGGATTTTTCAGATATGCATAGCTGCGGGGCATTGAATCGCTAAGTGCACAGCACTTAGCTTTCATTGATGATTTTTAATAATTTCTTGCGCTGCTCGGCGGTAAATTTCACTTTATCATTTGATAAAAAGACGCCGAGCTCTTTAATTACGTTTTGGAAATCCTCATCTAGTTGCAAGCCTTTAGAAAATATTGCATTTGTGGTTTGCAACCCGTATTCCATTACTTTTTCTAAGGCACGTTCTTGTTCTTCATGCAAAGCAAGATTCATGATCACTTCATTTATTCCATCTGACATGTTTTCAACCACATCCGCGATGCTTTTCATCACGCTTTGATAACCATCATCAATGTCTTCCATCATATTTTGCATTTTGATGGATAAGCTTCTGACCATTTGTTGCTGATCTTCCACTTGTTGTACATTTTCTAGTGCTTTTAGTCTTGCATCTGCACCTTGCAATAACGAAAACAGGTTATCTTTTAAAGCGCCGTATTTTTTTTCATCATCAACCGGCATGTCTTTGACTAACACTGAAACTTGCTCGTAATTCATCACGCTGCGTTTGCCAAAGTCAATGTAGCGCCCGTCATCCTTTAGCTCCCACATTAGCTTTGATTCTAACTCACGCTCCATGCCTGAGGCTTCCATGTTTTTTGTGCCCATTTCACTTCGTAGCTGGACACTTGCTTTTAGTCCGTAAGCATTGACTGCTTGTAAAAGCCGCATGCCCAATTCGTCTAAATTACTGCATTGATGTACTTCAAGTAAAAACTGAATGTTAATACCCAAGTCAGAAGTATCTGACATGGCAATAAAGGCCAGCTCAGTGGCTTGTTTAACCTGAGCTTGTAGTTGATCACTGGCGATTTTGTTGAAGATGAGTTTTTCGCAGCGAAGAGCTATCTCAGCTTCATTGACCCCTTTATCAATGATGTCATCGCAGCCCATCTCAAAGGCTTGAATGCTTGAGTGATGAAGGTGCTCCCCTTCTAATACAATAATGGGTACTTGATCAAAACCACCTTTATTTCGGATGTTTTTGATCAATTCTAATGCTTCTGGGCCGTGCTCAATAAAATCTAAAACAATCAGCTTGGTGTCAGGGTCAAGCTTACTTAATAGTTGAGCTTCAATGGGATATTGCTTAAGTGTGTAACGCTTTCCAAGGCTATCATCCAATAGCCGTGGGCGTTCACTTAATATAGAGATAATGTTGTCGCCATCCATGATTCTATACCTATGATTATTATTTAGGTTTAGCTCATGAACGAATAATTGCCAAGTGCGAACGCTAAATCACGCCGATCTCTCGTGCTTTGATAATGGCTTGGGTGCGACTCTTAACCGCCAGCTTGCCATTAATGCGTCGTGCATGGGTTTTCACTGTATGTAAGCTAATAAACAAGCGCTCAGCAATCTCTTGGTTGCTAAGACCTTCTGCAATGAGCTTAAGTACGGCTAACTCCCGTTGACTAATGATACTGCGAATTTGAGCAAAGGCCTGATTGTGATGACCTTGGTCATTTAGCTCAATATTACTTAGGATGGTTCGAATGAACTCTTTTTGTTTGATATTGCTTGGCAGTTGTTGATACAGCGCCGCCATGCCTGGGCTATATTCAATAAACGGCATAATACAAAAATTCTTTTCTGCCATGGATATGGCCTTGCGGAAGTCTTGTAGCGCATTATCTTCCTGACCCAATTGATAACGCAACAATGCGCGCATCAAATAGATAAAGATCATTGAAAAACCTTGCTGGTCTTGAGAGCCACCTTCTAGTTTTTTATCCAGTTGCTTAAGGGCCGTTTTATGCTGGCCTGCAATTGACTTGGCTCTGACTGAAAATACTTCGACCAAACCTTTGAGGTCCGGATAATGTTCTGGCGAAAGCGCATATTCATTTTGCTCAAGCAAACCTTGTAAATGCTTAAGGTTTGCCTGAGCGGTGTCAATTTTGTTTTCATCAATCAATAAGTTGACACGCATGGTAGACAGCCAAGGCTGGTATATAAATCCAGGTACCGACCAATATTGCAGTATCGCTTCTACCTTGGATAAATAATCGTATGCTTTTTCGATTTGGCCACGCTGGCGCGCTAAGTTATTCAGTAATACATAACCCATGATGATGTAGGAGTCATGGCATTGCTCTGATATTTCAATGCCTTGTAATAATAGTTGCTCTGCTTCATCTTTATGGTTGCGCAACCAAACGATATAACCCTTATAAACAAGCAACCTTCCATAAGCTGCCGCTTTATTGCGATTGGGTAGCCTTTCAGACAAAGCCAATCCTTCGTTTAATATTTTTTCTGCTAGGTATAAGTTACCTTTCACTTGCTCGATACGAGCCTGTTCATGCAGGGCAAGCATCTCTAAATGTATGCTGCCCACTGCACGAGCAGTCTCAAATGATAGCCGATTATAATGACGGGCTTCACTCACCTTGTTCAACGTCATATAGACATTGGATAAGTTAAAATAAGTAACAGATTTTGCGACGTAGTTTGTATCGTCTAACTTATCCAGAGCTTGCTTACACAACTGAATCGCGTTACTGATTTTGCCACGACAACGGGCAATGTAAGCCCGTATTGCAAATAATTGTCCGGATACACCGTCGGTAATGGCACCGCTACCTGTCACTAAAAAGCGATCCATTTGTGCCATCAAACGCTCGGCATCATCAAGTTGTTGTGCAAACGCTAAAGTCCAACTAAAAATAATGACCAAGCGTGGCGAGACGGTAATCACATCATCGGGTAATTGTTTTTTCCATTGCAGCAATTGAGCAATGTCTTGTTCTTCTAAAATCGTTTCAGCGGTTGTTTGCAGTAATTGCGCGGCTTGCTGCTTATTTCCTGCTTTTAGAGCCATCTCCACCGCCTCAACATAATAACCATGTTGATTAAGCCAAACGCTGGCTTTTTCTAATTCTGAAACCCGAGCAAGACCATCACTTAAATTCGATAAATAAGCACTTAAAAGTGGGTGAACGTGATACCAGCTGTTGCGTTCTTTATCGGCAATCACTAGGGCATGCTTTTTAGTTAAAGAACCTAATAGGGTTTGGCTGTCCGATGTTTCATATACCGCATCCAAATATAAGCCACTGGCTTTTCCTATGTGGGACAATTGACTACACAGCACATATTCATCTTCATTTATTGATGGGCGCCACTGTTGTTCAAAATAGTCTGTAATGATTTTTTCATCACCTTTGACCTTCGTAGGCTGATCGTTTTCATATAAATACTTAATCAAAACCAAACCTGTAAACCAGCCTTCGCTTTGTAAAAAGATGTCGTTAATTTGATTTTCTTCAAGTGGCGCTTTAATCGCATAACTCAGCCACTGTTTTGCTTCTTCTTTATTTAAGGCCAGATTCTTCTCATCAATAAACACACATTGTCCTTGGCCAATTGCACGTGACATATCAATTGGAAATAACGATGTGGCGGTAAAGTATATTTTTAAATTGGCGGGGGTATGAGCGACGAGCTGCTCTATTAACTCTAAACTTTCTTCACTGCTGATATGGTGAATATCATCTAATGCCAAATGCAAAACATGGGAAATGGCTGCCAACTCAAGATGCAATAAAGTCACTATTTCATCAATTGATTTTGCTTCCTCCAATGCCTTAAGTGTCTTTGGAACACTTTTATTATCAGCAGAATGAATGGCACAAATAAGGTATGTTAATAAACGAAAGGGGTCGTTTTCTTTTGGATCAAGGGTTAGCCAAGCAACCGCTTCTTTGTGTTGTTTTTTTTGGTGAAGCCATTGCGCTAAAGATAATGACTTGCCATAACCGGCGGCTGCTTCAAATACAAAAAAGCGAGATTGGGAGGCTTTATCCAGTTTTTCCATCACCGAGTCACGGCGAATAAAGTGCAGAGGTAACAATGGCAATTGAAGCTTCATTGCCAAAACACGCACACGGCTTTCAGAGAGAGTTTTAACGACAGAGTTTTCAATGGAAAACACAACTAATCCCCAGATATTCTTATTATTTTTTAATCTATATGCTCAGACGGAATACGCCAGCTCTTTGCATAAGAACACTTAGCATTAGCAATATCAAGAATAGATTGTGATTTGGCAACAATGGCGCAAATCACCCAATCCATTTGGGTTAACTCAGCATTACTTTACGTACAACAAGGCAATAAAAAAGCCCTTGTCCAAGAACAAGGGCTTTCACAAAAGCTAATTAACCGGAGCTAATTAACGCACACCTGAGCGGCGAAGCGCTGCTGGGGTGTAATCTTTTTCACTACGAGTAAAACCAAAGTCATATGGCTTGGTTTCTTCGTTATCTAGACCAAGTGCTAGGTAACGACCAGACTGCAAGTCATATAATGTTTCGATGGTGTACCAAGGCACTTTACGATCATAGAAGTAAATGTTGTGTGCTTCTGCTACACGCCATAACTCACCACGGCCGTCGAAATGGTCAATTTCAGTGGCTTGCCAAGTATCTTCATCAATATAGAAGGTACGCTTACCATAAATATGACGCTGGCCATCTTTAAGTGTCGCTTCAACATGCCATACACGGTGCAACTCGTAACGAGTTAGATCTTGGTTAATGTGACCCGCTTTGATGATGTCATCATATTTAAGGTCGCCAGAGTTTAGCTTATAAGAGTTGTATGGAATGTAGACTTCTTTTTTACCAATCAACTTCCAAGTGTAACGGTCAGGTGCACCGTTATACATATCGAAGTTATCAGAAGTACGAAGACCATCAGATGCAGTACCTGGACCGTCATAGGCTACCTGAGGTGCACGACGAACACGACGCTGACCTGCGTTATAGATCCATGCTTTACGCGGCTCTTTTACTTGGTCTAGTGTTTCGTGAACAAGTAAAACGTTACCCGCTAAACGAGCAGGTGACACAACATCTTGCTTGAAATAAAACAAGATATTGTTGTCTTTCATGGTTGCTGGATCATAGTCAGACAGTTTGTTTTTAAAGGTGAATTCATCTTTAAACTTCACCATGGTGTAAGTACCGTTTGGCTGTGGAGTGGCTTGACCAACCACACGGCTCACACTACCACCACGGTAACGTACAATGTGATTCCAAATCACTTCAATGCCATCCGCTGGAATTGGGAACGGTACACCCACATCATAGTTAGACAAACCATTACCACCGCCAACTAGCTTAGTGGCCGTGGCGTTCTCTTTAGTCTTGTCATACACGTTTTGTGGGTACGCAGAACTACGGCGAGTTTGATAAACCGGCATTTTGTAGGTTTCTGGGTATTTCTTAAACATAGCAATCTGACCTTCGGTCAAGTTTGCTGCGTACTTGGTGTAGTTTTGAGCCGTAATGGTGAACTGCACTTTATCACCAGCAAATGGGTCAATGTGCTTGCTGCCCACTTTAAAGCCAGCTGGCGACTCAATGCCACCCGTCCAAGCTGGGATGGCACCACCGTTACCATTTTTCTCAGCACCCATTGGCGTCAGGTCTTTACCTAAACGGGCTGCTTCTGTAGCTGATACCGCTGCCAGCACGTTGCCGGCAGCTAGGGTCAGCGCAATGGCTGACCCGATTAACGTTTTCTTCATTAACATATCTATTCCTTAACAATTATGAGCTTACAAAAAGTGTAGCAGTTAGAAATTCACTTTCAGGTTTAAGCTAACATTGTCGCGATCATTCAATGCATCATAATCGCCGCCTTCAAACATGGTGTACGAAATACCACCACTGTATTTATTTAGGTAATCAAAGTTTACACTCAAACCAAGCTGCATACGTTCATCAATGAACTGGCTAGCAGGCTCTGGGCCGTTACCAAAGTCCATACCCACTGCGATACCTGGTTTCATATTTACACCAAGGAAAGCATTTGGATAATCAAGGATCGCACGAGCACGAATACCGCCAGACGTTTTATTCACATAACCGTCATTTGTACAGTAAGTAGGATTGATGTTACTACCCGCATCACCGTCAACACCTTGTGCTAATGAACCTGTAGCACTTGCATCACACGTTAAAAAGCCATCTACAATGCCATCACCAGTTGCATCGTGAGCAACAGGAGTGAATCCACCCATACCAGTAGTACCGCTACGGCCATAACGCGCATCTGAACGGTCTGGTAAATCAGGGATATGAGTAACACCCACTTCACTGATGAAAGTTAAACGAGAGGCACCCATTACTTGGTCAAAGAAACGCAAGAAGGTCATTTGTGCTTGCACAACATCCATACGGTCAAAACCATCAAACTCTTCACCAGCTAAAGCTTCTTTAGCAGCTCTCACTTGAGCAGGGTCATTGATATCTAACGTATTACCGGTTGCTTCTTCGTAACGCTGTTTAAACAGTTTAGACGTTTGTAACAAGTTACCCGCCAATAGCAGCTCAAAGGTATTGTGCTGAATTGGGCGATCTTGCGTCATGCTCACTTCACCACTAATAGACCAGCCGCTATCCAGTGTACGGTTGAAAGATACACCCATTAACTTGATGTCTTCTGGGTATTTAATGATGTACTCAGGATACGCACCAAAATCGTTTGAGGCGTTGAAAGGACTTCCATCTGCAGGGTCGATAGTGTTGGCTGCAAAACCTGAAATCATAGGCACTCGACTATGAATATTCATGAAGTACAAACCAAACTCAGTATCACCTAGTGCTTCAGAGTACCAACGTAGAGCTAAACCATATTGGCCATCATCAGAAGGTTCGTCCGTTCTGTTATAGGTGGCAATTGGCATGGCGCCAGAACCGTTTTGGTAATCTTCTAGGATTTGACGCTCATCAGAGATACCGCCCAAGATTACAGGACCACAACCGTCCGCTACGAAGTCAGCGGTCGAGAAGAAAGTACCACAACCATCGACACGGGTTTTCTCCCACTCTAGTTGGTAAAACGCTTCTAAGGTAACGTTATCAGTTAAACCAAACGAGCCGTAGGCCATGTTAACTGGCAACAACACTTCTTTTACTTCAACACCTGGCTTACGAACCGCTGAGGCGTTAATTGGGTTAATAGAGTTGATACCACCTTGAATAAAGGTACTTTCACCCCAGCTCACCACTTGACGACCTAAACGCAACGATACCGGCGTATCGCCCATATACGTGTTGTACCAAACAAACGCATCAAGTAGGTCATAACCTTTACCCGCGGCATCCTTGGTTTCATCGTTATAAGGCTTGAAGTTTGGATCTTCATCCATAATCACCGTATCGTAAAACGCGGTACCACGAACAAACGCACCCGCGTCGCCCCATACAAGCTCTAGATCCATGTTGCCTTTAACAACATTACTGATCAGATCATTTTTCTCGTAGTTAAGGGTACCGTCATCATAGTTATACGTTGAACCCGCTTGAGTATTGGCAACCGGCATACCGATTGCTGCTGCGTTAGCTGGGTGAATGTGAGCTGTATCTGGGTCTTCGGTGCGCATTGCCACACCCCAAGATAAGCTGGTATTTAGCTGGGCCGTTATTGGCCCCGCTTCAAATTCTATCGCTTGGCTGCTAGCCGCACTGATGGCGGCAACAGCTAGTGTTAAGGTTTTTAATTTATTCATTCCAGACCTCTTATTATTTATATTTTTTGTCATGGTTTAGGTCTTAATTAAGGCGTTACATCAGAGATTAATAAGTCGCCATCATTAATTGCTGGAGTACCTGTTAGCAATAACGTCACTGTTTGATTTAGCATTTCAGCAAAAGCATCGGCTGAATCAAAGTTAGGCGCACCTGTTCCGCGAGTACCAGCAGATGAGAACGTACCGTGACCACCTTCGTTATACTTAGCCACATACTTGGTACCTGTTGGTGTATCTTTAATATTTTCAGCACCAATTAAAGTTAGCATTGAGTCTAAACCTGTTAGCGGGTTACGAGCTGTTTCTGGCTGACTGGTTGAACCGTCAGCAAGTACAAAAGTATCTGCTGCTACTTGGATACCGTCACCGTTTACAGGTACAACTAGATCACCCGGAACACCGTCTTGCAGTGAGCCATACATACCCACAATTACAGTTGGAATATTCACACCTGTTGCACTCAATTCAGAGATGAAGTTCATTGGATCACCTGAATCAACAGTAGCTTGGAATACTTTCATATAGCTTTCAAAGCTTGAACTACCCTGAGTAATACCAAGACCACCTAAGCCTGCAATCACGTCTGCACCAATGCCAACAGAGTTTTCAATCAACTTGGTTAAATGACCACCAGGAGTTGCTAACACAGCCTTATTGATAGGGTAAAGGTTTGTGTTCGCTGACTGGTTGTTAACCGCAATAAAGGTTGTACCTACAATAGCTCCTAAAGAGTGGCCGATATAATTAACCTTAGTTGTATCTAAGTCTGGATTACCGTCACCATCTAGATCAATATTTCCTAGTGATGCATTTAGATTCATCAAATCCATTACCGCTTGACGAACGTTGTCACGAGTACGCTGGAAGTTATCTAAACGAATCCAAAGACTACCTGAACCGCCAACGCCATTATCAGGATCATCAGCATAAGTCACAGGTGTTGGTGCACCGGATACTCCGTAGAAACCTTCATGACGCTCTGCAATATCATCAAGAATGGTTTGATCTAGTGTTTCTGCTGTCGTTGCCGCTGCAACGGTTGACGCAATAGCTGCTGCAAATGGTGTCTTTGTCGCATCAGTTGAATTTGTGTAATCCACATTCAAGGCTAAAGCATCATTCGTTGGCGCGATACCGTGATGAGGAAGATCCATTGCGATAACCGCATGACAGGTTAGATCCGCCACTTTAATGCCGTTAATCAAGTTCCCAGTACGGTCGGAAGTAAAACCATGTTGCATGATAACAACAGGCCAACCTGCTCCCGGCTTAGTACAACCAGCACCACCAGGGCCTGTACTACCAGCCTGAGGTTCAAACGTTAAGAATGGCACAACCGCCTTACGTTTTTCCATGGCAAACGGAAAACGATAAGTCACATTTTTAGACTCATCAGTATCACTTGGAGGGGTAGTACCACTATCTTGACCTAATGCTCCATCAAGAACCGCACCTACTGTTGCATTGCCACTCCAGATGTCAGAAAAAGTGGTCGCATCTGTAGCATCAAACTTGGCCGTGTACTGTGGTAATTCAATGGCAGCTTGACCAACTTTTACGTCTTCAGTTAAAGGCGTATCAAATTCCGCTGTTATCTGAGCAGGTGTCAAACGTAAAGCCGTATTTGCAGCAACTAGAATTGTCTCAACAGTACGAGCACGAGGGTGTTCGTATGCTGTAGCATTCCCTAAATTTGGATTAGCCGCAGTAAGAGCTGCACGCGCCACTCCGATTGCAGTTGGAATTTTTGCAGCATCAGCCACACCGGATGCATCAATACCACCTGCAGTAATAACCGCATCCGCAATTGTATTATTAGTAATAACGTTTGGCGCCCAATAACCTGGATCTGCCATAGACTTCAGAACCGTATCAGGGTCGGTTGTTGTAAACGGTGCAGAGAACACAATCCCGTCAGCTAAAGGGGTCAGATTAGTGCCACCAGAAGTCAAGATTTGACCGCCTAATTGCTCAAGTGTATCAACAAGCGTTCTTACTGGTGCAAGTGATGGCGATACTAGGTCACCAGTGCCTGTAATAGAGGCATAATCAGGTGATGGGGAAACTTTAGCGCCACTGGCATCCTTAACCGAACCTGTAACAAATACTACATACTTGGTTTTGCTGTCTAATGGCTTAAGTGGATTAATGCGAATGGTATTATCATCAGTACCATCAAGACCAACCACTACTACTTCGTAATCAACACCAGGTTTAGGCTGATCAGCTAATAAACCATCTGTAATCGTGGCAGGATCGCTTCCATCAAAAGTAGTACCAAATAAATTACGAGCCGCAACCGTTTCTAACTGGCTGGCTGCTGCCGTACCATCTACTTTAGTAGTTGCAAAAAATGGCGCGATTGTAGCTAAGCTCAATGCATCAACTGGCTTAGTAGCGACAGCACCCTCTCCATCACCATAATCATAAACCGTTGGCAATACTTGGTTTGCTACGGCATCACCAACACTCGCAGCATTTGGTAGCTTCACTAGGAATACAGTTGAACCCGCAACCGCAGACGTAGGGTCAATAGATTTATTAAACTGAACATCGATAGGAGCAAGAGTCGAAATACCGTCCATATCGTTCAATGCTTTTTTAACTGGGTTACCTTGGTCATTACCTACATCTGCTGTGCCGTCAGTGGTTGATGCTTTAGCAAATAATAAATCGATACCCACCGGCAGCACTGAGCGAGCTGGGTTAAACAATGGGTAAACCTTGGTAGAAGCCTGTGTCTCATTTTGAGTTTGCACAACAGGCTTGGTGCCTGTGTTGTCTGAGGTGCTGCTGATATTACAGCCTGCAAGTCCCACCAGCGAGGTGGTGACGGCAAGGCTTAATAGGGATTTTTTAAGCATAGGAGTAGTTCCCCTTGTTTTTATGATTGTTAGGACTTGCTTAATTGTTGAGGCCATAGACCATTGAACAGCCCCGAATATATCTAAGGGCCACTCAAATAAGATCACACTAAAGTATGATTAACCCCATAGCAGGGGGGTTAATTGACGTTTTTAATCAAACAACCGTTTGAACACGGTACATCTGTTCTACTTTTAGAGTGATTACACTAAGTGCAGCCAATATGAAGTCTTTTTGAGCGCTCAGCAAGGTAAATATGCTTCCAATTCATACATTTACGGTCAAAAAAGGTTAATTTTGTGGCCTAAGTACAATATTCAAACACGGCTTCACTCAAGTAAGCTGACCATGGTGGCTTTTGGCGAAGCTTGCTACAATTTGCGCCCTTTATTCCTTGGCTCGCTTAAGTGGGTCTTCCCAGGGTGTGCCCTGTTTCAGTATGAGGTTTGTTATGTCTAATCAAGATTCTGTTGTAATCGTAAGTGGTGTGCGTACACCTATGGGTGGTTTTCAGGGTAGCCTTTCTGAGGTTTCTGCCACTGATCTGGGTGCCATTGTTATTAAAGAGGTGGTTGAGCGCGCTGGTTTAAAACCAGAAGATGTTCAAGAAGTGATCATGGGTAACGTATTACCTGCTGGCTTAAAACAAGGCCCTGCTCGTCAGGCCATGCGTAAAGCAGGTTTACCTGATTTCACCGGTGCGACCACTATCAACAAATTGTGTGGCTCAGGTATGAAAGCCACTATGTTTGCACACGATCTAATCAAGGCTGGTACGAATACAGTGATGATCGCGGGCGGTATGGAGAGCATGTCTAACGCGCCTTATATTTTGCCAAACGCACGTAAAGGTTACCGTATGGGCCATGCGGATCAAGCAATGGACCACATGTTTTTAGATGGCCTAGAAGACGCTGAAACCGGTCGCTTAATGGGCAGCTTTGCGCAAGACGTTGCTGATAAAAAAGGCTACAGCCGTGAAGACATGGATAACTACGCCATTCAATCTTTAAGCCGTGCAAAAGCCGCTATTGAAGCGGGTTTACTAAAAGATGAAATCGTACCTGTGACGGTTACCAATCGTCGTGGTGAAACCGTTGTTGAGCATGACGAGCAGCCTTTTAATGCGAACATTGAAAAAATCCCAACGCTTCGCCCAGCATTTAAAAAAGACGGCACCATTACTGCTGCTAACGCGTCATCCATTTCTGACGGTGCGTCTGCACTGTTATTAATGAGCGAAAGCGAAGCGGCTGCACGTGGCCTTAAGCCTCTTGCGCGTATTGTGGGTCACGCCACACAATCACAACACCCTAGTGAGTTCACCATTGCTCCTGTTGGCGCCATTGAAAACTTATTTGCTAAAACAGGTTGGACTAAAAACGATGTTGATTTATTTGAGATCAACGAAGCGTTTGCCATGGTTGCCATGATGCCAATCTTGGATCTAGGTTTAGACCCTGAAACTGTGAACATTTTTGGTGGTGCTTGTGCACAAGGCCACCCAGTGGGTTCAACGGGTTCACGTTTAATTGTAACCCTAATGAACGCACTGAAAGTAAAAGGCAAAACCAAAGGGGTTGCGGCACTTTGTATTGGTGGCGGTGAAGCGACAGCTATGGCGATTGAATTGATTTAATCGTTAGACGTTAGACGTTAGACGTTAGACGTTAGACGTTAGACGTTAGACGTTAGACGTTAGACGTTAGACGTTAGACGTTAGACGTTAGACGTTAGACGTTAGACGTTAGACAAAATCAAACCGTTTACGCTTTATGTGTAAACGGTTTTTTTATGCCTTTAGTTCCGTGTTTCTAATTGGCTTGTCCCGTGCAAGCACACTCCCACCTGTTTCATGGCAGCGACTGTAAAAGTTGTCACACATGCACTACTGCCCCATAGTTTGAAAATTAATAGAAAATCAACGTCTCCCCCGCGAACACGAGGGTTCAATTCCATAATCTCACCGATGAAACACTCAAATCTTTCACAAAAGTAGAAGTGGATCCCCGATCAAAGCGCTGCGCGCGTCGGGAGTGACGTTTTTTCGATAAGGATAATCAAATTTTATTTGTGGGACTGCAGTGGCCATACATACTCTTTTCACACAGGTTAATCGCGGCGCATCTAAAAACTGGATTCGACTTTATTGTGATTTTCTGGCAAATTCCCTCGCCTGATTTATCTACTTCTATGTTAAGGATCAACATGCTCATCAGCAATATTGAAATTATCCCAGGCAAACGTGTTAGCAATCATCTTGGGCTTGTACAAGGCAGTACGGTGCGTGCAAAACATGCCGGTCGAGATATCATGGCAGGCTTTAAAAATATCGTGGGTGGTGAGTTAAAAGGGTATACCGAGTTACTACAAGAATCCCGTCAAGAAGCCGTTGATCGTATGTGCGAGCAAGCAAAAGCCATTGGTGCTAATGCAGTGATCAATGTGCGCTTTTCTACGTCCTCCATTACAGCTGGTGCATCTGAGATTTTAGCCTACGGTACTGCGGTTATCATTGAGGGCTAAACATGGAAAGTTTTATCCAACTTGGGATATTCATCACCCTGATTTTTTTAGGCTATTTTTTTGGTCGTCGTGCTGAAAAAAAGCACTATCAAAGTATTAGCCAACGCGAAGATCAGTTTCGACATATTTTTGTTTCAACCGAACGCCTGCCAAGCGGAGAATACATTCGCCATGACACTCAGTTAGTAATGGGCAGTGTGGTAATTTCAGTGGATTATTTTAAAGTCATTATTGCCGGTTTAAAAACCTTGGTAGGTGGTCACTTAACCTCTTATGAATCATTACTCGATCGAGCTCGCCGTGAAGCCATTTTACGTATGCAACAAGAGGCCAGTGACATCGGCGCGCAAGCAATCATAAATACAAAGTTCGAAACCAGCCGTATTTCTGGCAATGCCAACAAAAGTTTAGGATCAATTGAAGTCCTGGCCTATGGCACAGGAATGATTGCTAAGTCATGACAACAAAACAAAATCCTAAGTTTCCAGAGGGCATCAACACATCACAAGAACAGCCATTAAAAGAATTTTTTCTACTGGTGACTGGGGTTGTGCTAACCATCGTTGTGTTTGTGGCTTGCGTGACATACTTTGCACAAGCCCTTTCCCCTTATATTCCGTTTGCGTGGGAGAAATCTTGGGTGTCGTCTGTGGTTATTCAAGCAGATGAAGCAGAAGAAGAAAATCAAATCATGCAAGAGGCACAGATCGCCTTGCAAGACTTATTGCACAAACTCGCACCGCAAAATCAAATCGATATTAGTTATAACGTGCAGCTACTTGATGATGACACGCCAAATGCATTTGCTACCCTTGGCGGACAAATCTTTGTGACCACAGGTTTAATTAAAAATATTAAAAGTGAAAATGGTTTAGCCATGGTACTGGCCCATGAAATGGCCCATATTCAACACCGCCACCCCATTCAATCATTAAGCCGCGGGTTGATTATTCAATTAGTAAGCGCCATGATTTTTTCTGATAGCTCAGCCGGTACATTATTAAATCAAGCTGGGCTCATAACCTTGCTGCGCTTTAATCGTGATATGGAAAGAGAAGCTGACACCTCTGCTCTGAGAACCATTGGCGAAATTTATGGCCACACCCAAGGTGCTGATGAATTCTTTACTGCCATGCTTAACGAACATGGCAATGATTTAAGCGTTGAGTTTTTTAATACCCACCCTAACACACAATCACGAATTGATGCCCTTCGTTCTAATCCTATGCTGCATGGGAAATTAACACCTCTAACATCAAGTCTATCTAACATAAAAAATAAATTTTAAAACAATAAAAAATCAAGGATGAGAATGCTTTTTTTAAAATATACATATCTAGTCATATTTTTCTGGTCAATTTCGACCAATGCTTTTCCCGAAATGCACAATTATAAAGATTTACAACCCCTTGACGACAATGAAGCGCTGGATATAAGTATAATAAGTATGGGTAAAGACACAGAGTTTTCTAGACCGATATCAGATTATTTGTCTATATCAGAATCTGAACAGGAAAAACTAGATCAATGCTTAAAAGAAAAAGCAAAATTAATATTCACAGATAACTTTGATAGTTTTAACAAAACATGTATGAGCGCCTTCAACATGAACATAGCTGATGCTGGTTACATACTGGGAAGTGAGTTGATGCATGGTGAGTGGATACCACCAAATGAAGATCAAGCAGTTGAATTATTAATGTCTTCAGCAAAGATGGGGAGCAGAGAATCTAAGCGCCTTCTTACTAACTACTTAACCGACCCAATTATCGCGATCAATGATTACCAATCAGCATTAGAATTTGCCAAAGAATTAGAAAAAAGCGGCTATCAATGGGATATTTATCGCTCTGCAAGCTTGCATACCGCCTATGGTACACGCAATGAAGCACAGGAGTACTATGAAGTATTAATTGAAATGGCTACCAAAGGAAACCAAGAAGCAAGTATCAGTGCAGCTCTTTCTAGAATCAAATATGGCTACCTTCATGATTTAACTATTGCAAAACAGCTATTTAGTAACGCAGATGTAGGCAGCCATAATAAGTATTCATTTCTTCCAGTTCTAATTGACATCATGGAGGATGACCTTATCGCAGCAAGAAAAAAACTAAACACATGCCAATCACTTAGTGCGACATGCAATATGCTTTATTACAAGTTTATTGTTTATGGCATTGGAGGCCCTAAAGATTTAGAGGAAGCTAATGAAATACTCGAAAGAGGCTTTGAAAAATGGCCAAGGAGAACGGCTAATAATTATGCATGGGAAAAATCCATAGCATCAGACGCCCCTTTATTTAATCCATCTGCCGCACTTAAAGCATTAAAATATATCCCTGAAAGACTTAAACAGGTACATTATATTAAAGACACTATCGCTGCGGTTTATGCCGCGAATAATAGTTTTGAAAAAGCAATAGAATTGCAATCTGAAGTATTAGAAAGTATTAGCACAAATAAACCAAATAAACGATACGAAGGTTTTATCCAAAGATTGAATAGCTATAAAAATAAAAAAAGGTGGATAGAGCCAAACAACAATGAAGATTTTATAGCCGGAATCAAAGGATTCACAAGTACAACTGATACTCAAAGAGAGCTAACGAGCATTTAGTATTAGGGCCCTTAATGGGCCCATAATTATTACTCTTCTATTTTAACTACGCGCTTCAACATAGCGGTTTTCTAAGAAGCTACCATAGCCTTTTTCTTTACCAAGACTTTCAGTAAAATAATCACCTTTTTTGTAGGCAACTTTACCATTGATAATGGTCACATCAACGGCCTCGTCATTGCGTTTCACTAAACGGTCAACCCCAAAGCCTTCCATAGGCGCTTCACTGATACCATCTACATCTTCATTCAAACCCTGTGGATTCACAATGACTACGTCGGCGCGATCTCCCTCACGAATGTGACCGGCATCCAACCCAAACCAATCCGCTAAATCAGCCGTGAGTTTATGCACACCCTTTGCAACCGTCATAAAGGGTTTACCTTCTAGCTGTGCATCACGTACATATTTTAAAAAGCGAAGCGGAAAGTTATACATGGCTAACGAGCGTATATGGGCACCTGAATCACCAAAACCCACATGGGTGTATGGGCTATTTAATAATTTATGCATAATCTGCGGGCGGTGATTACCGTAATTGGTTTTCCACTTTAGCTCTTTTTTGTATTTGGTTGCTAGGTCAAAATAGGCATCCACAGGATCAACACCATAGGTTTTACCCACCTGTTCAAAATTTTTGCCAATTAAGGTTTTATCTGGGCAATCGGTGATCCAGCCATCACTAAAATCACGATGCCATAACCCAACGGTGAATATTTCACTCACATGTTTTTTAAATTGGGCACGAAACTCTGCTTCATTAATTTTTTTATACAAGGATACTTCGTCTTTCATCATGTCGCGTAACAATGCACCAGTTTCAAATTCTTCAAAGGCGTTGACTTCTAATCCTTCTAAATGAATGGTGAATGGCGCTGAAAGCGTTTGCCAGCGAAAGTTACCGCGTAATAATTTGTTAGCGATGAAACCACTTACACGGGTAATACGATGCAAAAACGGGTTCGATTTTAAATCCAGTGCTGTCAACATGGTGACTTTCATAGGTCGGCGAAATAAACCATGGGCTTGCCATAAAAAACCAAATACATTTACTTTTTTAACCGCATCTGGTGCACCTTGCAGAATAGCATTTCGGCGACGTAAAATTTTAAATAAGCGTTTAAATTCCCACCATGAAGAAAACGTCGACGGCAATGGGCGTGACCAAGCACGATCACCATCTAGCTTATCTAGTTTTGTTGTCATCATCGACATACCTAGACAGCCCGCATCTAATGCTTCTTCTAGCATTTTTTCCATGGCTTGCATTTCTATTTCTGTGGGCTTGGCATCACTGGTAGCGCGCTCGATACCCATGGCAGCCACACGCATGTCAGAGTGTCCGATGAACGAGCAAATATTTGGCCCTAAAGGTTGGTTATCATAAAATTCGCGATAGCCTTTGGCGTCTTGCCATTTTTTCTTTTCAAGCAATATAGGTAAAACCGCTTCACGGGGTACTGCTTCAACACGGGTAAACAAATCTGAACAATCTTCCGCATCCGCATTCACCATTGAAATAGAACAAGAACCTATGGCGATACTGGTGACACCATGGCGTACCGATTCTTTAAGTGCTGGGCTGGCTACGACCTCTGCATCGTAGTGGCTATGAATCTCTAAAAAACCAGGGGTTACCCATTTATCTTTTGCATCAAATACTTCAGCGGCATCTCCTTCATTTAACGGCGTTGCACTGACCTTTAATATTTTACCGTCTTTGATTGCCACATCCGATTGAATACCTGATGTTTTATCCCCATTAAAATAAGTGCCGTTTTTAATTAAAATATCGTACTTCATAAATATTCTCCTCACTTACTTTAAATAACGACTAATGATTAAAATAACACCTGTCATTAGCAACAAGCTGTATATGGCCACCCGAAAGTGCTGTTCGTTTGTTTTTTCATGTAAGTAATTGCCAAGCTTCACTGCAACCACTAACAACGGAATGTAAAACAGCACATTAATGAGTACAGGTTGCATGCGACCATCAATTAAAAAGGCCACCGTCAGCAATGCATTTAACGTAAACCAAACAAATACCATGGTGGCTCTAAAGCGCGCTTTATCAATTTGTGTTCCTGCAATCGCATACACCAATAACGGGCCACCACTTGCAAACAACCCATGAGTAATGCCTGCGCCAAATGTAATGGTTTTTGTTAACCATAAAGGCCGATTTACATCTTTGTGTTGGTGATACATACGCCATAGCTCCCGCGCGGCAAACCAAACAATTAACAAGCCAAATACTTGTTTTAAAATCACATCATCAAAATAGGGTTTCGCAAAATATCCCGCCAACGTGCCCAAAAACATGCCTGGCAAAATGACGGTTAGCAGTAATTTTCTATCGATGCTTTTTCTATTTTTAAATGCCAGCACACTGGTCATGCAAATATTTAACGCTACCAATATGGGTAAAATTTTATCGAAGGGTAAATACAACACACCCAATGACAATGCAATCACAATACTGCCAGAACCCGTCACCGCTTCTAAGGTATACGCCAGTAAAATAATGCAACCAAATAAAATCCAAAGTAATTCCATAACACTCTCATTTATCCCAACATATTGGGCTTAATTTATATCTTGGCAGTATTCACTTCGCTTAATTGAGCGCTGCCATCTTTAATGGGCATACGCGACCAAATAAACGAAAGCACTAATCCACTCACCAGATGCCACACACCCCAAAATGCTGCGATTAATAACATGCCAGACGCCTGCGGAAAGAATGTAAAAATAATAACCAATGCTAGCGCTCCGTTTTGAATGCCCACTTCTAAAGCAATGGCTCGACGGTCTGCTATGGGTAATTTAGCCGCCATGGCTCCCAGATAACCGATGGTAATGGCGATAGCGTTATGCGCCACCACCAACCAAAAGAACAAATCAAAATATTCTAAAAACTGTTTTGTATTTTTCGCAAACGCTATGCCCGCCAATGCCATCATCAAGATCATGGCAAAAATCTTTAGAGGGGATTCTATTTTCTTAGAAAGGTTTGGAAATCTTGGCCCTGCAAACATGCCTAGTAGCAGTGGCACGCCTAATACCAATAACACCAATAACAGTAGCCCCACCGGGTCCATTGAAATTTCAGTAAGTAACGGGCGGGTATTTGGATTTAAATACGCATACAAGGCAAAGTTAAACGGCGTCATGACGCTGGCTGCAATACTCGATACCCCAGTCATGCTAACCGAAACGGCAACATTGCCTTTTGCCATCCAAGTCATGATGTTTGAAAAGGTACCACCCGGACATGAGGCCACTAAAATCATGCCCAGTGATAACATGGGGTCAATATTCATAATAATAGTGACCAGGCACGTCACCGCGGGCAGTAATAAAAACTGACAGAACATCCCAATCATGGGTGCTTTTGGATTAAGAAAAATGCGTTTGAAGTCTGATGTTCTTAATTCAAGTGATACACCAAACATCATAATGGCAATCATGACATTTAGTGCAATTAAGCTTTCGGGGTTAAACTCGATGGTAACCGGATCCATACTTCGCCCTCTTTTTTATTTTTATTTTTTCTAAGATTTTAATTCGCTGGCAAATTTCTTTGTCATACTTTTCAAAAAGACTGTCGGTATGATTTTATAAAGCACAGATGCAAACCAAGTAAACTTATCAGGAAAAAGCCGCTCTTTACCGTTTTTATGAGCTTTTATAATGTAATTGGCCACATCATCTGCCGAGCCCATGCCGCCCACCATAGAACGTTTATGTGTGGCTTTATTGCCGTCATGACCAAGCGCATTGGTTTCAATGGGGGTATCTAAAAAACTAGGGTAAACCATTAAAATGTTCACCTTATGCTGTCGCACTTCACATCGCATGACTTCAAAAAATTGGTGTAATGCACTTTTAGCCGCACAATAACCTGCTCGCCCCAGCACCGGCATCCAACCAGCCATTGAACTGATATTAATAATGGTGCCTTGTGATTTTTTGAGTAATTCAAACACCGCCAGTGTTAACTCAACAGGCCCTTGATAATCTACCGCCATGACTTTTTTGAATACTTGCGGATCTGTTTTTTCAACCAATGAACGATGAGTAATGCCTGCGTTATTGATCAGCACATCCAGTCGACCAAATTTTTGCTGAACTTGATTCGCTAATTCATGAATGGCGTGAGTGTCGGTAATATCCACCACGAGACTAAAAATAGACTCAGGGTCATTAAGTATCATTACCCGCTCAGCTAAAAGCTTGGCTTGAATATCCACCATCACAATGGCATAACCCATGGCATGATAACCCTGAGTTAATGACCACCCTAATCCACTAGCGGCACCTGTAATCAATATAACTTTTTGCACTGATTGACTCATGTTACGCCCTAAATATCTCTAATTTGCATAAGATACTCATCTTGAGCAAGGCAATCTTGACTTGTGAGTCCATTTTTTGGCGTGAGATGTCAACTTTCTTCAAGGCCACTGCTGTCCCGTAGTTTGAAAATCAACAGATATGCAACGCCTCCCCCAAGACTCGAAGAGCGACATAGCCAACGCGAGAGGCCAGTCCCTTAATTTGTCTGATGAAACACTCCAATACAACAAAAAAGTAAAAGTGAATCCCCGATCAAAGCACTTCGCGCGTCGGGGATGACGGTTTTTAGGTTCAGGGTTTATCAAATTTTATTGGTGGGACAGCAGTGCTTTAACGCAGGTCTTTTTAGGGTCTAATCTGCGAGACAAAAAAAAAGCCCTGATGCTTACGCAACAGGGCTTTTGAAAACTTAAAGATCTAAACCACTATGGGCGGTCGTCTAGTTCTTCTTCTGTTTCTTCTGGTGGCAGTAAATCTTCACGACTAATGTCCATATACAACAAGATATTTGCTGATACATAAATCGAAGAATACGTACCCACAACCACACCAATGGTTAAAGCAAGTGCGAAGTTATGAATCAATTCACCGCCCACCCATAACAGTGCCAGTAGTACTAACAAGGTGGTTAATGAGGTTACCAAGGTACGACCAAGTGTTTGTGTTAACGAGCGGTTAATCACATCAATTGGTTGCATTTGGCGAATGATACGGAAGTTTTCACGAATACGGTCAGCCACAACAATGGTATCGTTAAGTGAGTAACCAATTACCGCAAGCAGAGCTGCCAGCACGGTTAAGTCGAACTCGATTTGCATCAAGCTGAAAAAACCTAAAATAATGATTACGTCATGCATTAACGCAACCACAGCACCCACTGAAAACTTAAACTGAAAGCGAGCCGCTACATAAATCATAACAACCGCAAGCGCTAACAATAGTGCCAAGCCGCCTTCGTCGCGTAACTCTTCACCTACTTGGGAGCCTACAAATTCAGCTCGACGCAAAACCACATCTTCTTCAGATGCATTTTGCAATACCAACAGCACTTCATCACCCAAGTTTGCACGGTACGCTTCTTTCATGCGTACCAGCACGTCTTCTTCACTACCAAAGTGCTGCACCGTCACATCTTCGTAGCCATTTACTTCAAGGGTTTTACGAATGTCATTTACATTGGCACTGGTTTCATAGGCTACTTCAATTAAAGTACCACCCGTGAAATCTAAACCTAATTTTAAACCTTGAAAAATCAGCGAGCCGATTGAGGTTAAAATTAAAACAATCGATAGGGCTGCTGCAATTTTACGCATGCCCATGAAGTTCATATCTTTAATTTCACTCATGGTTAAACGCCCCCAATAGATAATTTTTCAACACGACGACCACCATAAATCATATTGATCATGGCACGAGTTAAAACAATGGCCGTAAACATTGAGGTGATAATACCGATGCTTAAAGTCACAGCAAAACCTTTAACTGGGCCCGTACCCACGGCAAACAAAATCACAGCCACAATTAATGTAGTGATGTTGGCATCTAAAATGGTTAAAAAGGCTTTGTCATAACCACTATGAATAGCTTGTTGCGGATTTAAACCCGCTTTTAATTCTTCGCGTATGCGCGCAAATATGAGCACGTTTGCATCCACCGCCATACCAACGGTTAATACGATACCGGCAATACCAGGCAAAGTTAACGTGGCACCAATCACCGACATAACCGCCAGCAATAAAGTTAAGTTAAATGCCAATGCGATGTTGGCAACCAAACCAAAGGTACGGTAGTAAACCAACATAAAGATCAGCACCATGGCTAAACCAATTTGCACACTGTTGACACCTAGTTGAATGTTTTCTTTACCTAGGCTTGGGCCCACTGTGCGCTCTTCAACAAAGTACATCGGCGCGGCCAGTGCACCTGCACGAAGTAGTAACGCAAGTTCAGATGCTTCTGGACCTTCTAAACCGGTCACTTGGAACTTGCTGCCAAACACACCTTGAATGGTGGCAAGTGAAATGATTTTTTTCTCGACGTATTTGTCTTCAACCGCCACTTCTTCGCCGTCTTGATTTTCATAACGGGTACGTACTTTGTGCTCAACAAATAATACCGCCATGCGACGCTTTAAAGATTTTTTGGTCACTTGGCCCATCATGGCACCACCGGTTCCGTCTAGGGTAATTTCAACCATTGGCTGACCATTTTGGTCAAAGCTTGGTTTGGCATCTGAAACGTTATCACCGGTTACGATGATGGCTTTTTCTAAACGAGCACTGCGGCCACGGGTAGGATCTTTGAAGGAATACTCTTCGGTACTGAAGCGGCTGGCACTTGAAAGGGCTTCTAAACGAAACTCAAGGTTAGCGGCTTTACCCAAGGTTTTTTTCGCAGCGGCTGTATCTTGTACACCCGGCAGCTCGATTACGATACGGTTACGACCTTGACGCTGTACCAATGGCTCTGCCACACCTAATTCGTTCACACGATTACGTATAGTGGTTAAGTTTTGTTTTAGAGCGTAGTCTTCAAATTCTTTAATTTTGGCTGCGGTTAATTGCAGCTCTAACCAAAAACCATCTTCTTTGTCTTGGGTTTTGGTTAAAAATTCTGGGTACTCACGACGTACAAAGTTTTCAGCTTCATCACGCACGTCTTCTTTACTGAATTTCACATCAATGCGGTGCTCATCACCGGCGATAACACGCTTATAACGTAATTTTTGCTCACGGAAATTACGCTTCAACATATCACGGTAGCCTGTGACACGCTGATTTAGGAACTCTTCCATGTCCACTTCCATTAAGAAGTGCACACCACCACTTAAATCAAGACCCAATGTCATAGGGCCTGCACCCATGTCCATTAACCATTGTGGCGTGGTTGGTGCTAAGTTCAAGGCCACAATAAAGTTATCACCAAGCTCACGCTGGATCACACCTTTGGCTTGTAGCTGTAGATCAGGATCTTCAATGCGGATAAGGGCTGTCTTACTTTCTTGCAGCTCTTCACCAAAATACACAACACCGGCACCATCTAATGCTGATAAGGCTTTGTTTAAGGTGTATTCATCAACCGCATCACCACTTTTAGCGGGTGTAATTTGCACAGCGGCATCAGGTGGATATAAGTTTGGCAGGGAATAAATAACCCCTAAAGCACAAACCATGACGATGAGTAGATATTTCCACAAGGGGTACTTATTGAGCATAAGTCGATTCCTGACAGACCCTGCCTCAATAGTGAGTTGGATCAAATGACATTTATTGTTTTAAGTTTTTGTATGGCTCTTAATGCACACATCCCCGCAACTTGGCGGGGATGATAGACCGTGCGAATAATCAGATTATTCGTTAACAGACTTAATAGTGCCTTTTGGTAGTACCGCAGCAACTGCTTGCTTTTGAACCGGAAGCTCAACACCTTCAGCTACTTTTAAGATGGCAAAATCATCCGTCACTTTTGTTACACGACCAAGGATACCGCCAGACGTTACTACCTCAGAACCTTTTTCTAGAGAAGCCAATAGCGCTTTGTGCTCTTTTGCACGCTTAGATTGTGGACGCCATAGTAGGAAGTAAAAGATTAATACAAAACCGCCCAAGAAGATAAGCTGTTCAATACCGCCACCAGCAGCCGCTGGTGCACCTTCGGCAAATGCCGCGGCTGGTAGAAATGCCGCTAATAGTAGAGTCAATTTAGACATGATGTTTTCCTTACTCGTATCGAGTACTGCTTTTATTAAAATCTAATGCCCCTTAATAAGGGCAAATCTTTTCAATTTAAAGGCAAAGAGACAGATTCCCTTTAACTTTTATAATTCTGTTTGCTTTTTAATCAGCTAATGGCGGTACAGGTTTACCACGCTTAGCGTAAAACTCTTCAACAAAGGCGCTCAATGTACCTTCTTCAAGTGCCTTGCGCAAACCAGCCATGACGGTTTGATAAAAATGCAGGTTATGAATCGTGTTCAAAGTACAACCTTGGATCTCTTTACTTTTATCTAGATGGTGTAAGTAAGCACGGCTGAAGTTCTGACAGGTGTAACAGTCACAGGTTTCATCAATGGGCCCGTGATCGGTTTTATTGGATGCATTACGCAACTTTAATACGCCAGTATCGGTGAATAAATGACCATTACGTGCGTTGCGGGTTGGCATCACGCAGTCAAACATATCCACACCGCGGCGCACACCTTCAACCAAGTCTTCTGGCTTGCCCACACCCATTAAGTAGCGTGGTTTGTTTTCTGGCATTTTGTGCGCGAGATGATCAAGGATACGCACCATGTCTTCTTTAGGCTCACCCACAGATAAACCACCAATGGCATAACCGTCGAACTCAATATCGGTTAAACCCGCAAGACTCACATCGCGCAGGTCTTCGTACATGCCACCTTGGATAATACCAAACAACGCAGACTCGCTGTCACCATGGGCATCTTTTGAGCGCTTGGCCCAGCGTAAGCTCATTTCCATACTGTCTTTGGCTTCTTTATGAGTAGCCGGGTATGGCGTGCACTCATCAAAGATCATCACAATATCACTGCCCAAAGCCGCTTGGATTTCCATGGATTTTTCTGGGGTTAATTCAACTTTATCGCCGTTCACTGGGCTGCGAAACGTCACGCCTTTTTCAGTGATTTTACGCATTTTACCCAAGCTAAATACCTGAAAACCGCCGCTGTCGGTTAGGATGGGCTTATCCCACTGCATGAAGTTATGCAGGCTGCCTGCGCTTTTTACAATGTCGATACCTGGGCGTAACCAAAGATGGAAGGTATTGCCCAAAATGATCTCAGCGCCGGTGTCTTTTACATCACGGGGCAACATGCCTTTTACACTGCCGTATGTGCCCACTGGCATAAACGCTGGGGTTTGAATGTCACCACGAGGGAAACTTAAGGTGCCACGGCGGGCTTTACCGTCCGTCTTTTTTAAATCAAATTTCATAAAGCTCATAACAATTCCTATCAATCGTCAGGCGCCAAACGTCAGACGTGCGACGCAAAGTGCGAATGTTATGCCCTATGTCACCTCGGGCTAGGTTTATTTAAAGTGGAATTACTGTTCCCACAAATCTTTTGCCGCCAAGTTCTTTGTTAAGAACATGGCATCGCCGTAACTAAAGAAACGATATTGGTTTTTTACCGCCTCGTTATAGGCATTTAACACAGGGCCACGACCTGCAAAGGCACTGACCAACATAATCAACGTGGATTCCGGCAAGTGAAAATTGGTCACCAAAGCATCCACGGTTTTAAATTCGAAGCCTGGGAAAATAAAAATTTCGGTTTCACCTGAATAAGGCAAAATTTTACCCGCCGCCAATGCCTCGGCTGTATTGCTGGCACTTTCTAGGCTGCGCACACTGGTGGTACCCACAGCCACTACTCGCTTGCCCGCTGCTTTGGTTTGAGCAATGGCATCACAGGTTTCTTGAGTCACTTCTAACCATTCGCTATGCATTTTGTGGCTGTGTACATCATCCACTTTCACTGGCTGAAAAGTACCGGCCCCTACGTGCAAGGTAACAAAGGCCATGTTCACACCTTTATCTTTTAATGCCGTTAAAAAGGCATCGTCAAAATGCAAACCGGCGGTTGGTGCCGCCACGGCACCGGGCTTTTTGTTGTAAACCGTTTGGTAACGCTCGCGGTCACTTAACTCGTCTTCGCGTTCCATATATGGTGGCAAGGGCATATGACCCACTTGCTCTAACCAATCCACCAAGCTGGTGCCTTGTGGCAACTGAAAACTCAACTCAAACAAGGCATCTTGACGCCCTGTCACTTCAACCGCCAACCCCTCTAAAAGAATCACCGTACCCGGCTTTGGTGCACGGGAGCATTTAATATGACTTAACGCCGTGGTGTCAGAGGTAACACGTTCAATTAACGCCTCTAATTTGCCGCCACTTTCTTTTTGACCAAATAAGCGCGCCGGAATAACACGGGTATTGTTAAATACCATCAGATCGCCAGGCTCAACCAGATCAAGCAAATCCGTAAATTGCTTATGGGCAAGCTGGCCATCTTGTAAGCACAACAGACGACTGCTTGAACGCACAGCCTGTGGATAACGTGCAATCAGCTCATCGGGCAAATCAAAGGTAAAATCACTGGTTTTCATGGACAACACAGAGGAGACAAATAATGGCCGCGAATTATACCTAAGTGACTAAGCCATGACCATTGGGATTCTCACTCTTATCGGGCGCGGGGCACCCTCCTACCCTGCTTTAAGGTTGTATCTCACGGTGAGGTTGCCCCACGACCAAAATTAATACACCCACTAAGCTATAAAATAGGCACGTAAACCATTGACTCATAAACACTTACTGGTATGATGCCTGCCACTTATTTCAGGCTTGCGGGCCACTTCCATAGCGAAGAGAAATAAGTAATTGCTTTACCGGTGTGGTCCAGATCAGAAATGCGTATACACGTATTCCTGAAACTACAAAGGTAAACAGGTAATACAAAGCCTTTAAATATTGTAATGCAGTGCCGGTGTGGTCCAAATCAGAAATGCGTATACACGTATACCTGAGACTATAAAGGTAAGCAGGTAATACAAAGCCTTTAAATATTGTAATGCAGTGCCGGTGTGGTGAAATTGGTATACACGACGGATTCAAAATCCGTTGCCTTCGGGCGTGGCGGTTCAAGTCCGCCCACCGGTACCACGAATTTTAAGAAGCCCCTTTCAGAAATGATGGGGGCTTTTTTTATGTCTGCCCAAACTCAACAGAGACTAATCGTTGAGTACGATCAAGGTTTTTACCGACTCAGACAAAGGTGGGCGGTTGATATATCCAATGGCATAAATATTAGTGGCGATATGCTCAAGCAGCTGCGTTTCCTCATTGACATGATTAAGCGGCAACACACGTCCAGCAAATACAAGTCGAGCCCAATAAGCATCAAACTGACGCACGCGCATGCCCAAGGCTAAGCGAATAAAGCGGGAGCGCAAATCATCACCACCGCCTTCATAAATAGTGGCGTGCTCGCCATTGGTGAACGTTTGGTTTCTGGCTAAATACAGGTCTTGTAATTCATTGCTACTTAAAGACTCAACCGGGTTGTCGCGATGAGTAATGACATAAATTTCGGCTCGGCAAAAACCGGCGAACAAAAGCATGATGAGTGTGGAGATGCTAAACATATTCATAACGTCAAAACACTAAGTTAAGAGCAAAACTGAATACATTAACCGTGGTGCTGTCTACTGCTCGATCATTAGAATGAGCCCACAAGGCAAACTTCCCTTCTGCGATATGGGTATTATCCCACTGGGCTTTAAGGGCCATTTTAGGCACAAAATCCCAGCGAAGCCCCAAGGTATAAGTGTGCTGCTCTATCAAAACACCATTTAAAGTGGCTATTGCTGAATCTCGCAAGAGTTGAAAGCCACTGGCAGACCAATCAACATCACTCACATATAAAGACTGTTCAGTAAAAAAACGGGAGTACACTGCGTATGGGGTTATTTGTTCAAATCGACGCCCCAGGCTGACATAACCGGCTATCCCTGTGGGAATAATCGCATCAGATGTATCAACACGAGTCATCTCGGTATCAAACAGCCAATTACCATCATCATAACCAAGTGAAAGTTGTGAGTAGCGAACCAGCCCACCCTTTGCATCAGTAAATCGCTTCGCTAGATTGCTGGCCTCTTCGCCAACTGCTCCAGACACGAGGGCGCCAACCTGTTCTAACGCACTTACAAGTTCCAAAGGTGCAGACGATGGTGTGCCTTGAGAATAACTGACTCGTATTCGCCACTCATCCACATCTAAGGTTAAGGTACCTACTAATAAATCGTTAAAATCTGTTTCAACCAGCTCAGATCCATCAGGGAACTCAAGCACAGGTTCGGTATTGCCATACTGCAATTTAAAGCGCCAAAAGCGGTTCTGATCAGACAAACTATAGGACACATCACCACCATCAATGGAGGACGGCAGAATCCATGCGTACACTTCTGTGGGCGGGCGAATCCACAGATTGGCATAATCCACACGGCGATAATCCGACAGCTGAAACATATCCACCGCAACTCGGCCTAGACGAATATCAAGCCCCCTAACGGGTCGATAACCCATAAATGCTAATTCAAGGGACTCATCCAAACCATAACGGGGACGGTCTCGGTAAACCAGTTGCATGGTGGCGCGCCAGGTATCAGAAAACGACGATGAAAGTTGGGCGCCAATGATGGAATCAGGCGACAGGCTCACGTCACGACTCGGGGCTTTTGATTGCCCACCGTCCCTTAAAAAGCCAAGGTCTTCTTTGTTTTCTGCACTTAACCCAAGTGTCGCAAAACCAGAGAACTGAACCCTATTTTCTGCCTGAACACTCACCGACAGCGTGAAGCCCACCAGCAACAACAGGCTTAGCAAGTGGCGTTCAAACCTGTGAAAGGCATTGATAATTAATGGATTAATTAGCAAAGATGAAATCATTTTTCCCCTTCAATTTTACCTGATACATGGCTTTATCAGCAGCCTGCATTAGGTCATCAAGGTTTTCGAATTCTGACGCAAAGGCAATTCCAATGCTCACTCCCACCTTCACATTTTGCCCCGTATCGAGTGCAATGGGCTCAGCCACACTGTGTAATATTTTCTGCGCCACCTGCTCAACAGGCTCACGACTGTCGCTTTTCATTTTTAAAAAAACCACAAACTCGTCCCCACCGATACGTCCGATCAAATCAGTATTGGCGCGGACTTCATTTTGTAAACGTGCAGCAATGGTTTGCAAAACCAAGTCACCGGCCCCATGGCCAAACTGATCGTTTACCGGTTTAAAACTATCTAAATCCAGTAACATAGCAACAAGATGTTCATTGCCCTGTGGGGCACTTAACCATTGCTGTAAATACTGCTCACAGCCCCGACGATTATGCAGGCCGGTTAATGGATCCTGCTGGGCCAACTGTTTTGCCGCATCGGCTTCTTGAACCCTTCTGGTAACATCGTGCAACACACACTCAATGATCTCTTCACCTGTGCTGTCATCATAATTAACCGTCAAAATACAATGAACCCAACAAGGCTGACGCCATGCTGCCGCTAATGGCAAATCACTTTCTACGGTGGCTTTTGATTTTCGCGCGTCATGGATCAGCTGCCATATTTCATCACCTTCAAACACAAGACTAAAAATATCTGAGCTGGTCAGCAGTTGATGCTGAGCTTCACTTAATTTAATAATAGACTGAAATAAAACAGGATTGTGGTGCAATAGGCGGCCTTTTAGGTCGACCACCATAATGCCCACATGGGAGTTCGCAAAGACGCTACTAAAGTGCTGATTCATCGCCTCAACTTGTACCCGTAACTCCCTCTCTTTTTCAATGGCCATACGGGTAACCGAAAGAAACCCATTCACGCTATCCGTCACAAGGCCGATTTCATCATGCTTATGTATAGGCGTGGCATTTATTGAGCCTTTATCCCCAGGTTTAGCCGATATCACTTGATCGGCCAAACGCCGCAGCGGCCGAGCCACCAAGAAGTTCACAGCCAGCATAGAAACTATGGCCAGCAATAATGTCAAAATAATCAACGCCACTAGGTTTTGATGCACCATGCGCGCAGCGCGGGCTGAAATCAAAGCATCATTTGCCCATACATTAATTTCGCCAATGACATCCTCCCCATTCACCGGAGAAACCAGCGGGTAACGCACCATATTATCCGGCACCAGCTTAATGCTGTTATCGCTTTGCAAATGCTTAAAAAAGCCACTTAACCCTACAATTTGCGCGGCTAATATTTCATCATCCTGCATCAAGCCGTAAAGCACTTCTTCGGCAATCTCTTCATTAGATACAAAAGTAGCAATGGCTGCAGAAGTACTCAGCACACCCACTAAACGTACTTGCTGGTCTTGGGCACTTTGTTGGTATTGGGCAAAACTAAGATAACTGATAATAGGAGTCAGGATCGCGATAAAAACCAGACCGCATATCGTCAGTAAGACATTCAGCTTTCTGCGAATATTCCACTTATTAATCAATACTGGCTTCTCACTATCTAGCAACTCTCATTAGGATAGTACAAACCGTCGCTAATACTGATTTTTGAGCTCATGCCTTATTGCACAACGGGCCTCGCTTTATTATTGCCGATTGGTTTGAACAGATGCCACAAAACCAAGTATTCACGTCTAAAATAAAATGAGCCAATCAATTAAAGGAAGCATTATGCACCCATTACCCTGTGTGAAGCATTTGTTGTTGATCTGCTCTGTCTTTGGGGCCACTTGCGTCTGGGCCAATGCACTTGAGGATGTTATCTACAAAAAAGATGGCAGCGTGTTACGGGGCACACTGATTGAGCAAGATTTTTCTAACGGCAAATACAAAATTCAGCTTAATGGCGGTAGCGTATTTAGTGTCGACAAGGCCGATATTGAAAAGATTGGCAAAGAGGCCCCCATTGCCAATGGGCCAAACTCAGGGGTGAATATAAACATTAACAACAGCCCTGTTATCAACCAAAACCCTCAAGTTGAACAAAGCTTTACACATGGCACTGGCACAGATGCAGCGCCTCGTAAAACGCGAGGTACGTTTTACATTGGCACCATGAGCCATACCCTTAAAACCAGCTCCATTATCGGGGACAGCGAATTCACTTACACAGGTTTAAACCTTGGGGGGCAACTTAACGCTAATCAACATTTGGCTATTTATTCAGACCTAAACCTGGGAACCTTTAGTGAAAAGAAAGAAACCGACCGCTTTGGTAATAGCACCACTTTTTCAGGGGATGACTTGGCAGATGAAAGCTACACCAGCGCTCAGATTGGGGTCATTTTAAGCACCAATTTGTATCAAGGCTGGCAGTTTTTTACAGGGCTTGGGGTCTTCTCAGAAAGCTATTCTACTGATGAGGATTCATCCACTGCCACGGGCTCTGATTTTCAACTGGGCTTAGGTTACAGCTGGCAAACATTGCAGGTTGCGCTGCGCGTAAACGTCCTCAATAGTTCTGATTACTCTGAAGCCGTGGAGAGCAGCAGTACAGCTCATTTACAACTTGGTTTTAACTTTTAAGGCTTTACTCTCTTATTTGAGGTCATTTGTTATGTATAATCAGCCAACCATCGTATATAAAAATAACAAAAGGTCTGATATGCACGCACTCTTATTTGCCATAGGGCTCGTTTGTGTATCCATGTATTCAGCCCAAGCAGATACTCTAAGCACAGCCCAAGAAGGTATGCCTACTCAGGCAAAATCGAATACAGCTGAAAGTAAACACAATCCATTTACGTCCGAGCCAAAAGTACACGCTCTTAAACAAGCTAAACCTGACACCAAAAACACCTTTTATTTTGGCCGTGTATATCATGAAGTGTCAGAGCCATATAATGAACACCACTCTAGCCATAGTTATACCCAGTACCATAACTACCGAGGATTAAGAGCTGCTTTTCAACACGAACATGCCGAACATATCGCCACCTTATATGCTCTAGAAACTGCGAAACTGGACAGCATTACCATCGAAGATAAAGACCGTAATGACACCATCTATAACTTAATCCTGCCAGAGTCTGTACGTTACTTAGGCGTTAAATCTTCAGTTATTGCCAGTACTAACCTCAATAAAGGCTGGCAGTTTTATCTAGGCGGCGGCGTCTTTTATGACACGTACCTCAAGGATTCAGGAAACACCAACAACTATGGCGTTCGCTATGATTTCGGCACCGGTTATTCGTGGTATCATTGCCAAGCCATGCTGAGATTCAGTGGCGACTTAACCAATAGCCAATCAAACTCAAATGCCGAATCCGCTGAAGCGGTCATTGAAATCGGTTACAACTTTTAAGAATTTTATGTCTGATCAACAAAATACGTTAACGGTCACCAAGGCAGGCCTGTTTGTTCGCATAGCCGCTCTACTTTACGATGCACTGTTAGTACTTGGAATTTGGTTTGTCATCGGCGTGGTATTTGTGATCGCCAACGGCGGCGAAGCCGCCCACAGCCATAACCCGTTTTTACCCAGCGCCCTTTTTATTGCCACCTTGTGGTTTAACATGCACTTTTGGCGTCGTGGTGGTCAAACACTTGGCATGCGCGCTTGGCGTTTACGTTTGTTAAATGAAAACAAAGGGCCACTTACCATGACCCAATGTATGCTGCGATTTATTGTTGCCATTGGCTCGCTAGGATTATTCGGTATTGGTTATCTATGGATGTACATCGATAAAAACGGTTTAACATGGCACGACAAATACAGCGAGACCCGTGTTATTCGCGAGCCAAAACAAGCTAAATAAGCACAGCCCACAAAACTCAAACCATCTTTAGCGCCTCTTAAACAAGAGGCGTTTTATATTGCGGTCTTTCTACTTAACGCTTTATTCATCCAATTCTCAAATACATCTCACTTTATTGTCCTGCATTAATTAAAAACTTGATCAAATGGTCAGATTCTTGCTATAGATGCCTGCATTTTTTTAAAGGACAACAAAATGAAAGTCGCCCTAAGCACCCTATTACTCCTATTCAGTTTTTACAGCCATACTGTGCCGCTAAAAGTAGCCTTTGTTTATGTAAGCCCACCTGGGGATGCTGGCTGGAGTTACAGCCATGAGTTAGCGCGCCAATATTTAGAAAACACGTTTGGCGATAGCATTCAAACCAAGGTCATTGATTCTGTGCCTGAAGGGCGAAAAGCCAGAGAAGTGATCGAGGACTTAGCGAAAGACAGTGACATCGTCTTTACCACCTCATGGGGTTATATGATTCCAACACAGCGTATTGCCGAGCAATATCCAAATGTTAAATTTGAACATGCAACGGGTCTTCGCCGTGGTGATAACTTATCCACCTATGCCACCCGCGCATATGAGGCCCGTTACTTGTCCGGCATGGTAGCTGCTGCCATGAGTAAATCGAAACGCTTAGGTTACGTGGCGGCTCACCCCATTGCCGAAGTCATCAGGGGCTTAAACGCATTTACCCTTGGCGCACAGAGTATCGACCCAAGCATAAAAGTCGAAGTGCAGTGGACAAATGCTTGGTATGCGCCTGACAAATCTAAAAAACTCACTCATGCATTAATTGATAATGGCGCAGATGTCATTGCACACCATGTTGATACTCCAACCCCATTACAAGTTGCAGAAGCGCGCGGTGTATACGCCATTGGCTACCACACTGACATGAGTGTATTCGCTCCCAATAGCCATCTGGTTTCAGTGGTGCACGACTGGGGTAAAATATACGCAAGCCGCATTCAATCAGTCATGGATAACACATGGTCATCCACTGATCTTTGGCCTGGTTTAAAACAAAACAGCTCACACTTAACGTCCCTTAGCCCTAAGTTGCCCGCTGAAATTGTTGATAAAGTCACAGCAGCCACTGCCGCGATTCAAAGTGGCGCACTGACTATTTTTTCGGGCCCAATTAATAACCACCGCTCTCGTCAAATTATTCGTGAAGGTGAAACACTGAGTGATTCAGACATATTAAGAATGGACTGGTACGCACAAGGCATTGAAGGGGATTTACGTTTCTTTTAAACGAGCGCACTGATACATTACATTTTTAAAATACATCGCCCCATAAAAAAGCACTTTTTATTAGATAAAGTGCTTTTTCTTTCTGCAGCACCAATAAAACTCACAAAATTCAAGCTGGCACCTTACTTGCAAAAATCCAGTACAGGGTAATCTTGGCTAATGGCCAAACTTAGGTGAGTGATCACAGCCTGAATAAAATTTGCAATGGTATAGCTAGGGTTCCGACTTTTTTCAAAGTGACTGGTCCGAGAGCTATCGACCTTCTAAAAAAATCTTAAGTATTTTTTTGCAAGGTTACACGGCGGGATAAAAGCCCGGGAGAATCGATTGGCATTAGCCAAGATTACTCGTGTGTAACTTTTAAATACTTGGGAGAACCCAATGAAAACATTTACGTCTCGTCTATTACTCAGTGCATCTATTGCTCTTAGTACCTTAAGCGCATCAAATCTTGTGCAAGCAAAAGAAGACTTCAAAGTATGTTGGTCAATTTACGTTGGCTGGATGCCTTGGGAATACGGACATGAATCTGGGATCGTTAAAAAATGGGCTGACAAATACGACATCAACATTGATGTGGTGCAGTTCAATGATTACGTAGAATCCATGAACCAATACACAGCCGGCGAGTTTGATGCCTGCACCATGGCTAACGTCGATGCGTTAACCATTCCTGCTGCTGGTGGCGTTGACTCTACCGCACTAATTGTGGGTGACTTCTCTAACGGTAACGATGCCGTCATCCTAAAAGAAGGCAGCACAATTAAAGATGCCAAAGGTCAAAACATTAACCTGGTTGAGCTGAGTGTTTCTCATTACTTACTGGCACGTGGCTTAGAAAGTGTTGGCCTATCTGAAAAAGATGTAAAAGTCGTAAACACATCCGATGCGGACTTAGTATCGGCTTACACCACCAATGATGTTTCAGCGGTTGCCACATGGAATCCACTTGTGAGTGAAATCTTAAACATGCCTAAAGCCAACAAAGTATTTGATAGCTCAAATATTCCTGGTGAAATCATTGATACGTTAATTGTTAATACCAAAACCCTTAACGAAAATCCAAAACTGGGTAAAGCTTTAGTGGGCGCTTGGTATGAAATCATGGCCGAAATGAAAAAAGACAAGGCCGTACGTGAACACATGGGTAAAGCATCCGGTACTGACCTTGCGGGTTTTGAAGCACAGCTTGATTCAACCAAAATGTTTTATGACGCAAAAGAAGCGGTTGAGTTTGTAAACAGTCCAGCTCTTAAAAACACCATGAAATACGTAGCTGAATTTTCGTTTGATCATGGCCTACTAGGTGACGGCGCACCTGATGCAGGCGTCATTGGTATCGAAACACCAGCGGGTATCTTTGGCGATAAAAGCAATGTAAAACTTCGTTTTGACCCTACCTATATGCAAATGGCCGCAGACAACAGCCTATAAAACCGTTTTATAACAATAATAAAGAACGACAAGGATGTCGTTTACGTTTTCCTTAAATTAAAAGTGAGCATTATGAATCGCTGGATAAATAAAAAGCCATCTCGGCCACTGGCCATCGCATTGGGAGTGCTACCCTTTATCTTGCTCATGGCGCTGTATCAATGGGGATCGGAAACCCGTAAAGCTGAAAACCCGAACGACAAATTACTGCCTAGTGTCAGTGAGTTTCATAGTGCCATTGATCGCTTAGCGTTTACACCTAGTAAACGAACCGGTGAATATTTATTTTGGCAAGACACTAAAAGTAGCTTACAACGATTATTAACCGGCGTTTTTTGCGCCGCCATTATTGGTTTATTACTGGGGTTAATTACTGGTGCGATTCCGTTAATTGGTGCCAATTTAAATCCCATTGTCACCGCCATCTCACTTATCCCCCCGATGGCAGTGTTACCACTTTTATTTATTACCTTTGGATTGGGTGAATTATCCAAAGTCATGTTGATTATTGTGGGCATCACACCTTTTTTGATTCGTGATTTATACCAACGCACAAAAGATATTCCTAACGAGCAATTAGTAAAAGCGCAAACACTTGGGGCAAATTCATTTCAAATTATTATCCGTGTTTTACTACCACAAATATTACCAAGGCTATTGGATGCACTGCGTTTAAGTTTAGGTACGGCGTGGTTATTTTTAATTGCCGCTGAAGCCATCGCCGCCACAGACGGCTTGGGCTATCGCATATTTTTGGTTCGCCGTTATCTCTCCATGGATGTGATTCTGCCTTATGTTTTATGGATCACGGTACTTGCCTTCTTGCTAGATTGGTTACTGATGAAAACCAGTAAAAAAATCTTCCCTTGGTATCACGCGGCGAAATAGAGGTCATTATGTCTGATTATCAAATTGAATTTCGCCATGTTGAAAAATCCTATGGTGACAACCTTGTTTTAGAAAACATCAACTGCCAAGTAAAACAAGGTGAATTTATCACCATGGTGGGTACATCCGGATGTGGCAAAAGTACTTTTTTGAAAATGTTACTGGGCACTGAGTTTCATACTAAAGGTGAGGTAATGCTCGATGGTCAACCCATCTTGGCCGAACCCAGCCCAGAACGTGGGATTGTGTTTCAAAAATACTCTGTTTTTCCACACCTAACCGTGCGAGACAATGTGGCCATTTCAAAAGAATTTGAATCCAGCTTTATTGGCCGTTTATTTGGTCAAAAACGCAAACAAGCATTACAAGAAGCCGACCAATGGTTGGAGGCCGTTGGTTTATTAGATGCCAAACATAAATACCCACACGAACTTTCTGGTGGCATGCAGCAGCGACTAGCCATTGCCCAAGCCCTGATCAAACACCCAAGCGTTTTACTATTAGATGAGCCTTTTGGTGCATTGGACCCAGGTATTCGCAAAGACATGCACAAGCTGGTATTGGACTTATGGCAAAAATATCAGCTCACTATTTTTATGGTCACCCATGATTTAGAAGAAGGTTTTTATCTGGGCACCCGTCTATGGGTATTTGATAAAACTCGACACGACCCACATGCGCCCAACCGTTTTGGCAGCACCATCACCTTTGATTTACCTGTGGGTAAAATCGATAAAGACAGTTTTGTAGAGATTGAAGAGTCACTATCACCACACGCATTATCGGCGTAGTGAGAGGCACAGAAAATATGACACACACATCAAAAACCTATCATGCATTAGTTAACGACAAGGTATATCAAACCACGGTACCCGGTGCCAGCCACTGGTCATTTATGGCACGCAAAGGTACACAAGTCACCATTAAAGATATGAATGGTGGGGCAAACGTGGGCATGCTGTTTTATAACCCATATCAATTGAGTGAGAAATTTAATGCACCGGATACTTTAAAATGCCAACACACATTTAAACTCACTGAAGGTAATTGTTTATACAGCGACATGGGGCGCATTTTTTGCTCCATCGTGAAGGATAGCTTTGGTTGGCATGAAAGCGTTTGTGGCAACAGCCACGCAAGCCACATAGAAAAACAATTTGGTAAACGGGATTATCAAAACCAACATAACCAATGGTTACAAAATGGTTATGACAGCTTTTTGGTCGAACTTGCCAAATACGGTTTAAGAGCCCAAGACATGGCCGCCAATGTTAATTGGTTTAGTCAGGTAAGCAGTGACGAAGAAGGCAAGCTGGCCCTCACCCGCAATAGCCAAGCTGGCGATGCCATAACCCTTCGTTTTGAAATGGATACCTTGGTGGTCATGCACACTTGCCCTCACCCATTAACACAAGCCAGCGCATACCCAATGACACCCGTTGAAGTGACCTTAAGCCAAGCAGATAACGTAAGTGCAGATGATCCATGTATGAACCATTGCCCTGAAAATCAACGGGGTTTTGAAAACAACGCCCTGTATCATTTTGGTTTGTGAGAAGTAACATGATTAAAGAAAGTATATTAAAAGCAGAATCTGCCCACAGCTCAAAAACCGTAAGCGCAGGTGACTATTATTTTGGCATTGTAAAAAAAGGCGAAACCATCCGCATTGTTGATCTTAAAGGCAACCAAGCGGCAGACACCTTGTTTTATAACGCCCACGATGTGAGCGAGCGTTATAGCGCCATGGACACCATTCGCGAACAAGGTGCGTTATATCTAACCGCTGGCACCGTGCTAAAAACCAATTTAAATAACGACCTGTTAGAAATTACCGCCGACACCTGTGGCCGTCACGATACAGTGGGCGGTGCCTGTGCCACCGAATCCAACACCGTTCGCTATGATTTAGAAAAACGCTGTATGCATGCCTGTCGTGATAGCTGGATGCTCGCTATTCAAGAACACCCAGAATACAAATTAAATAAAGAAGACATTACTCATAATATTAATTTTTTTATGAATGTGCCGGTCACAAGTGATGGCAAGCTTACCTTCGAAGACGGCATTTCAGCACCGGGAAAATACGTAGAGTTGACCGCAAAAATGGATACCTTGGTATTAATCTCCAATTGCCCACAACTGAACAACCCATGTAATGGTTATGACCCAACCCCAGTTGAAGTATTGATTTGGTCGTAAGCATTACCTAAAAATTAAGTGTTCGCACTTCGAAATCAGGACGACCTGAATTCGCTATTCATCATCGGGACGACCCGTCAGTTTGGAGCCGTTTATGTTTAATACGGTCTTAATTGCAAATCGCGGCGCCATCGCCACGCGTATTATTCGCACCCTTAAAATTTTAAACATTCAGTCTGTTGTGGTGTACCACTCAGCCGACAAAGACTCCTTGCATGTGCAACATGCCGACATCGCGGTCTGTTTAGGCGAAGGCGCTGTGAGTGAGACCTACCTCAATATTGAAAAAATTATCGCCATTGCGAAGCAGTATAATGTGCAAGCTGTTCATCCAGGGTACGGCTTTTTAAGTGAGAACACCGAATTTGTAAAAGCCTGTGAAGACAACAATATTGTGTTCATCGGCCCAACGGTTGAACAAATGAATTTGTTTGGTTTAAAACACCAAGCCCGTGATGCAGCTCTTGCTGCTGGTGTGCCGTTAGTGCCAGGGTCGCCTTTATTAAACAAACTAGAAGATGCCATTCACTGGGCCAATGATGTGGGCTACCCCATCATGTTAAAAAGCACCGCAGGTGGTGGCGGCATCGGCATGCAAGCGTGCCATAATCAAGATGAATTGATAAAAGCATGGGATAGCGTTAAACGCTTGGGGGCCAGTTATTTTTCCAACGATGGTGTATTTTTAGAAAAACTGATTCAACGTGCTCGTCATATTGAAGTGCAAATTTTTGGCGACGGTCACGGCCAAGCCATAAGCCTAGGTGAACGGGATTGCTCAGCGCAGCGTCGTAACCAAAAAGTCATAGAAGAAACCCCAGCGCCCAATTTATCCCAAGCATTACGCGAACAATTACATGCAACCGCCGAGCGCTTAATGGCGTCAGTTAATTATCGCAATGCCGGTACCGTTGAATTTATTTTTGATGACGACGCCCAAGCGTTTTATTTTTTAGAAGTAAATACCCGCTTACAAGTAGAACACGGTGTCACCGAACAGGTTTGGGGCATTGATCTGGTTGAATGCATGGTCAAACAAGCGGCAGACGAGTTAGGGGATCTAACACAACTAAAAGCGACACTCACACCCACTGGCCACAGTATTCAAGCGCGCATATACGCTGAAAATCCAGCACAAGACTTTATGCCTAGCAGTGGTTTGTTGTCTCATGTGAGTTGGCCGCAACATGAAAATGCCACTTACCAATCAGGCAACTGTCGTATTGATACTTGGATCGAATCCGGTATTGAGGTGCCCGCTTTGTTTGACCCCATGTTAGCCAAAGTTATCGTCACCGAAACCAGTCGCGCACAAGCCATTGCCAAACTGGATCATGCATTAGAACAAAGCACAATTTATGGCATTCAAACTAACAAGCCTTATGTGCAACATATTTTGCGCGCCCCCATGACCACTGATGGAAAAATTTTCACCAATAGCTTGGCTGAATTTTCGGTGCAACCTGCTACCTTTACGGTATTAAATGGTGGCACGCAAACCACCATTCAAGATTATCCGGGGCGTCAAAACCATTGGCATGTGGGGGTGCCGCCATCAGGGCCAATGGATGCCATGAGTTTTCGTTTAGCCAATGAGTTACTTGAAAACAATATCTATGCTGGCGCACTGGAAATCACTCTCAACGGCCCAAGTTTAAAATTTAATGTGGACTGTGATGTGGCCATTGTGGGAGCTGAGTTTGCGCTTACCCTAGACAATGACGCGGTAGCCATGAATCAAGTGATTCATGTTAGTGCTGGGCAAACGCTTACCATCGGCAAAATTAAAGACAAAGGTGCCCGCTGTTATTTGGCGGTAAAAGGCGGCGTGCAATGCCCTGATTATTTAGGGTCAAAATCCACCTTTACCCTTGGGCAATTTGGTGGGCATGTGGGCCGTGCATTAAGAACCGGTGATGTGATTGAACTTGCCAAACAATGCACCGATGCAGGTTTAACTGAAAAAAATATTGCTCACTTTAATCACTTTGCGCAACTGGTCACACCGGATGTGGTACAACTGCGCGTTATTTATGGCCCCCACGGCGCGCCAGACTTTTTTTCCGATGCTGACATTCAAGAATTTTTAAATCACACATGGGAAGTACACTACAACTCATCACGCACCGGTGTGCGTTTAATTGGCCCTAAACCAAAATGGGCACGCAACAGTGGCGGCGAAGCAGGCATGCACCCGTCAAACATTCACGATAACGCCTACGCATTTGGCACCGTGGACTTTACCGGTGATATGCCTGTGATTCTTGGGCCAGACGGCCCATCTTTGGGTGGCTTTGTTTGCCCCGCCACGGTCATCAGCGCAGACCTTTGGAAACTAGGTCAGTTAAAGGCAGGCAGTAAAATTCAGTTTGTGCCGGTCAGTCACGAGCAAGCGGTTAAACTTGAACAAACACAAAACAAAAACATTGCACAACTGAAACCCGCCCATATTGAAGCCAGCGGGTTTGATTTTGCAAACCTGCCAAGCCCTATCATTCATCAAACCAACATTGGGGATGACAATATCGTTTGTCGCCTAGCTGGGGATCACTTTTTATTAGTGGAGCTTGGCCCGCTAGAATTAGATATTGCCCGCCGTTTTAAAGTGCACGCTCTGATGTTGTGGCTAGAGGAGCACAAACTGGCCGGCATGAAAGAACTCACCCCAGGCATACGCTCACTGCAAATCCATTATGATTCACAAAAAATCACCCTGCTGCAATTAACTCAGCTGATTGATCAAGCCTGTGAATACGTGGCCACCACTGAAAACCTTAGCGTGCCATCACGCACCGTGTATTTACCTCTTAGCTGGGACGACGCGGCCTGTCAGTTAGCCATTGAAAAATACATGCAGTCCGTACGTAAAGACGCCCCATGGTGCCCAAGTAACTTAGAGTTTATCCGTCGCATTAATGGCCTTGCGGATATTCAAGCGGTGAAAGACACCGTCTTTAATGCCGAGTATTTAGTCATGGGATTGGGTGATGTGTATTTAGGTGCACCGGTTGCCACGCCACTGGATCCAAGACACAGATTGGTCACCACCAAATACAACCCAGCAAGAACCTGGACCGCAGAAAACTCTGTGGGCATCGGCGGTGCGTATATGTGTGTGTATGGTATGGAAGGCCCAGGCGGTTATCAATTTGTTGGTCGTACCTCACAAATGTGGAACCGCTACCATCAAACCCATGACTTTAAACAACCTTGGTTACTAAGATTTTTTGATCAAATTAAATTTTATGAAGTGAGCCCAGAAGAACTGGCCCACATTCGCGAAGCCTTACCTAAAGGTCAGGTGTCATTAAAAATTGAAGAAACCCAATTCAGTTTAAATCAATACCAAGCCTTTTTAGATAAAAACGAAACGGAAATCTCTAGCTTTGTGCAATCAAGAGAGCATGCCTTTGAAGAAGAACTCACCCGCTGGAAAGAAAACGGCCAACTCACCTACGAACAAGTAGAAGCCGAAAATCCAACAACGGATGAATTGCAAATACCAGAAAACTGCCAAGCCATGGACAGCCCAGTTTCAGGCAGTGTTTGGCAATGCAAGGTAGCCGCCGGCGATACCGTTAAAGCGGGTGATGTATTAATGGTTTTAGAATCCATGAAAATGGAAATTGAAATTCACGCCACCCAAGGCGGCACCGTACACAGTTTATTAAAACAACAAGGGCAATCGGTTTATGCAGGCCAACCCTTAGTGATTATTGAAGAACACGCCAGCGCCGAATTAACACAAGCATAGACATCAGCATTTTTATTAAAACAGAATTAGGTAACCCACATGTTCAATTTAAATATTACCGCCCTTAAACAAGCGTATAAAAAAAACGACATCACTCCTAGTGAATTAATTTTGGCACTGCGTGAACAAGCCCTCACACAACAAGAGCATAATGTTTGGATTACCTTATTAGACGAAACCAAACTGAATCAATACCTTGCATTCCTAGACGGTAAAACCCCAGACGAACTGCCGCTTTTTGGTGTGCCCTTTGCCATAAAAGATAATATCGACTTAGCGGGTGTACCCACCACCGCCGCATGCCCTGACTTTGCTTATACCCCTACTACCAATGCGTTTGTGGTTGAGCAACTGTTAAAAGCCGGTGCCATACCTTTAGGCAAAACCAACCTTGACCAATTTGCCACCGGTTTAGTGGGCATGCGCAGCCCATACGGTGAAGGTAAAAATGCATTTAATAGCAATTATATTTCCGGTGGTTCCAGTGCAGGCTCCGCAGTGAGCACCGCCCTTGGTCAAGTGAGTTTTGCATTAGGCACGGATACCGCAGGCAGTGGCCGTGTACCGGCAGCCCTTAATAATTTAATTGGCCACAAACCCACAAAAGGTTTGTTTAGTAATTCCGGTTTAGTGCCAGCTTGTTTAAGTTTGGATTGCATCACGGTGTTTGCATTAAACACCCAAGATGCAGCCTTAGTCACCAGCGTGGCGGGGCAATACGACAAACAAGACAATTACGCCCGTGAAAATAAACCAGATAACTTATTGCGATATTTTGAACCTAAATTGCCAGAACACTTTAGCTTTGGTGTACCTTCAAATTTAGATTTTTATAACAACCCAGAAACTGAGGCCTTGTTTGAAAAAACCGTGACACAACTTGAAAACCTTGGTGGCAAAAAAGTCGACGTGGATTTTTCACCTTTTATTGAAGCGGCAAAATTATTATATGAAGGTCCATGGGTGGCCGAGCGTTGGTTAGCGGTAAAAGACGTAAAACGTGAATCCATGTTACCTGTGATTCAAACCATTATTGGCAGCGCCGAAGGCAAGACCGCCGCCGATGCCTTTAGCGCCCAATATCAATTACAAGCGTTTAAAAAAATCTGTGATGAACAAGTAAATGCCGTAGACTTTTTATTAACCCCCACCTGCCCTACACAATTCACCCGTGAAGAATTACGCGCAGAACCCATCAAATATAATTCCATTTTAGGCACCTACACCAACTTCATGAACCTGTTGGATTACACCGCCACCAATGTGCCTGTGGGTTTCACCCAAAACGGCGTCAGCTGGGGTGTCACTTTATTTAGCCAAGCCTTCACCGACATGAAATTATTAAGCTACTCTGGCGCGCTGCATCAAGCCTTAAATTTACCCCAAGGCAACAGTGAGTTTGCACTGCAACCTTTTGAGGGCAATGCCGTGCCGCGCCCAAGTGATCGCATTAATGTGGTGGTATGCGGCGCACACTTGGAAGGCTTCCCATTAAATTGGCAACTCACAGAGCGGGGCGCGACCTTAGTAGATAAAACCCAAAGTGCACCAAGCTATCAACTATACGCACTGCCCGATGGCAAACGCCCAGCCATGATTCGTGATGATGAAAACGGAACGGCCATTGATGTAGAAGTGTGGTCCATGCCCATGGAATACTTTGGCTCATTTGTGGCGGGCATTCCTGCCCCCCTTGGTATTGGTAAAGTGGAACTGGCCGATGGCACGTGGCACTGCGGCTTTATGAGTGAGGGGAATGTGGTGAGTGATGCAAAAAACATTACTGAGTTTGGAGGTTGGAAGGGGTATTTAGCATCTAAGCCCTAAGCTTATTTTTAGGACTACATAAAAACAAAAAGCGCTTATGCAAAAACATAAGCGCTTTTTTTATAAACTAAACTTGCTTGCAAAACTTAAACGTTAATATTGATTCGCTTGAATAGCCACCAATAATCGCTTCACTTCTTCAGATGCTTGCGTATCACTCACCACCAACGCCAAGGCACGTCGGGCCATTTGTTCGGCGCTGCGGGTATTGTTTTCTAACCAGAATAAATAACTTAAACGCACATACACACTTGGCTCACGAGTTGAAATGCGCTGTGCGCGTTCTAATAAAATTTGGCACGCTTGAAAGTTGCCACGTATGAATTCTAAGTCCGCTTGTTTTAGCAGTGACGCTAACGCAGTTTGATCTGGGTAAGCATTGCCGCCATTTAACTGCAAACCTAAATTTTGATGATACCAATTAGGCAATTGCGCTAGCACATCACTGTTGCTGGCTTCAATCTGGTCAATGGATTGATAAGGCGCGGTGGAACACGCGGTTAATAACGCAATGAATACAACCAATAATACTGATTTCATTAATGCCACTTGTTCCTTTTATCGAACACTTAATCAAACATCCGCGACCACCAAGATTTGCCTGTACTAGGTGCTGGCTCTTGGGCGCAATTTAAAGTCTGCAATGGTAACCGACCTTGAATAAATGGCAACAGTACTGCGCCGTCACAGTCTTCACTGCTGATGGCGTTTTGTTCGACATCGACCCATTGCTCAATAATGTTTTCGGTTGGTAGCGGATACAAGGGTTTTAACGGTAAATCTTTAAAGGTTTGCGCCCACACACGCAGCGCACCGCTTGAGCCGGTTAACGGCATGGATTCGTTATCGTCACGGCCCACCCAGACAACCGCCAGCTTGTCACCACTAAAGCCAGCAAACCAAGAATCGCGCTGGCTGTCACTGGTACCAGTTTTACCGGCAAGGTTAAGGGCGGTATCAAATTGTGAATTTAAATAGCGTGCGGTACCCTCTTTTACCACACGCTGCATGATTTTTTGTAATAAATAAATAGGCTCAGTTTTAATGGCTTGTTTCACATCATAACCATAACGGCTTAACAACTGGCCATCTTGGGTGGTGACGCCACGGATGGCTTTAAGTGGTGTTTTAAACCCGGAAGCGGCAATGGTTTGATACATTTGCGCAACATCAAACGGGTTCATTTCAAACGCGCCTAATACAATGGATGGGTAAGCAGGTATGTCTCGTTCAACCCCTAAATCATTAAAAGTTTGCACCACATTGGTTAAACCAATTTGCAACCCTAAGCGCGCAGTGGCTTGGTTTAATGACTGTGCCATGGATTGATACAAGGGTACGGTGCCGTGACTTTCTTTATCGTAATTTTGCGGCTGCCAAATACTGCCGTTGGCCCCAGCTATTTTAATTTCGCTGTCATCCAGCGGCGTAATTAAATTGTATTCAGGTGAACGTAGTGCGGTTAAATACACCGCAGGCTTGGCTAACGAGCCGATGGAGCGGTTAGCATCTAACGCGCGGTTAAAACCAAAATAACGCGGATTGCGATCCCCCACGACCGCTTCTACTTCGCCGCTCTCGGTGCCCGCAATAACCATGGCACCTTGTAGAGAATCTTTTGGCATGCGGTAGCCGCTTTCTAAACTGGCAAGGCGGTTACTCATGGCTTGTTCGGCGCTGCGCTGAATGATTGGGTCGAGGCTGGTGTATATGCGTAAACCTTCGCTGGTTAAATCTTTATCGGCGTAGTCGCTGCGTAATTGTCTGCGCACTAAATCTAAAAACGCTGGGTACTCTATGCGTTGGTATTGTGAATATTGCACCACGTCTAATTCGCGTTTTTGCCACACGGCAAATTCATAATCACTGATTAACCCTTGGTCATGCATGACCCCTAACACCACATTACGACGGGCCAATGCGTTTTCTGGTTTGCGTTTGGGGTTATACACACTTGGCCCCTTGACCATGCCCACTAGGGTGGCAATTTCTGGGGCGCTTAAACGGCTAATGTGTTTGCCAAAATAAAACTGACTGGCCAAACCAAAACCATGAACCGCTCGGCGACCACTTTGGCCAAGATACACTTCGTTCAGGTAGGTTTCTAAAATATCGTCTTTGGAATAATGCAGCTCAACCAATATGGCCATTAACGCTTCGGTGGCTTTACGCACTAGGGTGCGCTCGCGGGTTAAGAAAAAGTTTTTCACCAACTGCTGGGTTAAGGTGGAGCCACCTTGTACTAAACCGCCGCGCTGGACGTTCATGACCATGGCGCGGGCGATGCCTTTTAAGCTGATACCAAAGTGGTCGTAATAATCACGGTCTTCCACCGCCACTAGGGTTTTGAGTAACAAACTAGGCGCGTCTTGTAATTGAATCAGCTGACGGTCTTCGTTGTGTTTGGGGTAGATGCCACCAATCAATAAAGGCTCTAATCGGGCAAGGGCCACCGGTTGGCCATCTAACCATACGCCGTCAATGGTGTTGCCACTAAAGCGCAGGTGCACTCGGGCCGATGCTTCTTCGCCGTCATAAAGTTTAACGTAGCGACGATACACATCCATCTCGTTGCCATCTAAGCTGTATTGCCCAGGTGTGATCACATTGGGCACACGTTGATAGCCAATTTGATCCAACTCTTGCACGAGATATTTAGGTTTTAACTCAAGCCCTGGGTACAGCTCTAATGGGCGGGCAAATACTTTAGCCGGCAATGCCCAGCGTTTGCCTTCAAATTTTTCGCGCACCTGTGCATCTAGGTAAGCCATTAAAATCGCTAAGATCACGATACCCACAATGGATAACCGGATTAGCCAAGACAAAAAAGTCTTAAAACGAGAGGGAGTCTTATTTTTCATAGGCGCAGTATACCAAGCTTTTATCAGAACTCATGGCGCAATTTCCCACCGGATTCACACCCTGATAAACTGCTGCGCTGACTTTCTCATTCGCCTATTAATAAAGAGACAATAACATGGCCAAGTATCACGTTTATGGCATCGGTAACGCCCTTGTGGATAAAGAGTTTGAAGTAACGGATGCCTTTTTTGCCCAAGCTGGCATCGAAAAGGGCCTAATGACCTTGATCGACCAAGACCAACAAGAAGCGCTATTAACCAAGCTAACCGAAGAATTTGGCTTAAAAACCCGTGCAGGCGGTGGCAGTGCGGCCAACACCATTTTTGCCGCGCAATATTTAGGCGCCAAAACCTTTTACAGCTGCAACGTGGCCAATGATGAAACCGGCGATTTCTATGTAAAAGACTTAACCAGTGCCGGCATCGATACCAACCTTGGCAGCGACCGTGAAGACGGCGTCACCGGTAAATGTATGGTGATGATCACCCCTGATGCCGAGCGCACCATGAACACCTATCTGGGTATCACCGCAGACTTAAACCACAACCACATTGATGAAGCGGCGTTAAAAGATAGTGAGTACTTATATATCGAAGGTTACCTTGTGAGCAGCGACAGCGCGCGTCATGCGGCCATCGAATGTAAAAAGTTGGCTGAAGCAAATAATGTAAAAACCGCCATGACGTTCTCTGACCCTGCCATGGTGCAATTTTTCAAAGACGGCCTTACAGAAATGCTTGGCACGGGTGTGGACTTATTATTCTGCAACGAAGAAGAAGCCTTAGGTTATACCGGCGCAGCTACCCTTGATGATGCGGTAAACGCACTTAAAAACATCGCCAAAACCTTCGCCATTACTTGTGGTGCAAAAGGCGCGGTATTGTTTGATGGTAATAACATCATCAACATTGCCCCTAATGCGGTTACCGCAGTGGACAGCAACGGCGCTGGGGATAACTTTGCTGGTGCCTTTATGTATGCCCTAACCGCTGGCCATTCTTGGGAGCAAGCGGGCAACCTTGCCAGTAAAATCAGCTCACAGGTGGTGAGCCAGTTTGGACCGCGTTTGGACGCTGCCCAGTACCCTGTGTTAAAAGCGGAAGTACTTTAGTTATCTAAATAACTGTTTGCGTCGGGCAATGCCCGACCTACAGAATATAATTTAGATTCACCGTAGGGTGGGCACCGTCCACCGGCTAATGCTTGCGTCGGGCAATGCCCGACCTACAGAATATAATTTAGATTCATCGTAGGGTGGGCACCGTCCACCGGCTAATGTTTGCGTCGGGTAATACCCGACCTACAAAATATAATTTAGATTCACCGTAGGGTGGGCACCGTCCACCGGCTAATGTTTGCGTCGGGCAATGCCCGACCTACAAAATATAATTTAGATTCATCGTAGGGTGGGCACCGCCTACCGGCTAATGTTTGCGTCGGGCAATGCCCGACCGACAAAATATAATTTAGATTCACCGTAGGGTGGGCACCGTCCACCGGCTAATGCTTGCGTCGGGCAATGCCCGACCTACAGAATATAATTTAGATTCACCGTAGGGTGGACACCGCCCACCAGCTAATGTTTGCGTCGGGTAATACCCGACCTACGTTTATTAAAATGGAGGCAAGGATGCCTAATTATGTACGCTCTTATCAAAAGGGTGGCACCTTCTTTTTTACCCTCGTTACCCATAATCGCCAAAACATTCTGACGACCCCGCCTGTACGCAAAGCATTGCGTGAATCGATCATCCAAATTCGTAATGAGATGCCATTCAATATCATCGCTTGGTGCTTACTACCAGATCACCTTCACGCCATCTGGGCATTACCAGAGAAAGATGATGACTATTCAAAGCGCTGGGGCCGAATAAAGGCAATGACCACAATGCGATTAAAAAAAGAGCATGTTATTACGAACCAGCAAAGTATTTGGCAACCTCGTTTTTGGGAACACCAAATTCGTAATGATTCAGATTTGAATACGCATATAGATTATGTGCACATCAACCCTGTCAAACATAACCTGGTTAACACACCGCGTGACTGGCCGTACTCTACCTTTCATAAATTCCTTCATACAGGGAGTTATGATTCAAACTGGGGTGAGAATTTAACGTTTAATGGGGAGTTTGGTGAATAGATACGTTGCTTATTATCAGCCAATATTTCTGTCGGGCAATGCCCGACCTACAGAATATAATTTAGATTCACCGTAGGGTGGGCACCGCCCACCAGCTAATGTTTGCGTCGGGCAATGCCCGACCTACAGAATATAATTTAAATTCACCGTAGGCTGGGCACCGCCCACCGGCTAATGTTTGCGTCGGGCAATGCCCGACCTACAGAATATAATTTAGATTCACCGTAGGGTGGGCACCGTCCACCGGCTAATGTTTGCGTCGGGCAATGCCCGACGTACAAAGCTACTTTCTAAAAACAATTATAAACCTGTACGATCCCGCACCTGCGGGTGAATAAATGCCGATTCGCGCGCGATGCAAATTCGAACAAACCTGCATACATCAACCCACGCAGTTACAGCACAATCCCCACTAGCAAAATCCAGCCTTAGTGCTACAGTACCTCCACTCACTATCTTAAGGATTTATAATGGAAAGCATTAGTGCATTGTCACTACTGGCCAGCATTGGCGTATTATCACTTCTTTGCCAATGGTTTGCTTGGCGAATTCGCATTCCTGCCATATTGCCACTACTGGTATGTGGCTTACTTGTTGGGCCTGTGTTTCATTTATTAGACCCAGATGCCTTATTTGGTGACTTGTTGTTTCCTATGGTGTCACTTGCGGTTGCCATTATTTTATTTGAAGGCAGCTTGACCTTAGAGTTTAAACAAATTCAAGGTCATGGTGCCATGGTGCGCAACTTAGTGAGCGTGGGTATGCTGGCTACGTTTGCCATTATCGGTGTGTTTACGCACTTTATTATGGGTTTATCGTGGGAGCTTTCTGCGCTGTTTGGTGCATTGGTGGTGGTTACCGGTCCAACTGTAATTGTGCCGATGCTGCGCTCTATTCGCCCTACCGCCAAGGTGGCTAATATTTTACGCTGGGAAGGCATCATCATAGATCCTATTGGTGCATTACTAGCGGTTCTGGTTTATGAATTTATTATCTCCAGCCGTGACACCGCCATGATTCATGCTATGCAGGCGTTTGGTGTGACGTTATTTGTCGGTTTTGGTTTAGGCTGGGCTGCGGCAAAAATTTTAATCGAAACCCTGAATCGCAATTGGTTACCGCACTATTTACAAAACCCCGCCACCCTTACCTTTATGTTAGGTATATACGCGGTATCGAACTTTTTACAACATGAGTCTGGTTTACTAACCGTGACCGTTATGGGCATGGTGATGGCCAATAGCCGTAAGGTAGACCTTGAAGGTATTTTAGAATTTAAAGAGTCGCTAAGTGTATTACTTATTTCGGCGTTATTTATTATTTTAGCCGCTCGCTTAGACTTATCTCACTTTGTCACCCTTGGCATGCCAATGGTGTTTTTATTGCTTATTATTCTGTTTATTGCGCGCCCATTAAGCGTTTTAATTTCAGCTTATAAATTAGATTTAAACTGGAAAGAAAAAGCCCTGCTTTCTTGGATCGCCCCACGCGGTATTGTGGCGGCGGCTGTTTCTGCGCTCTTTGCATTAAAACTAGAAACCGCCGGTTGGCAAGGGGCCGATATTTTAGTGCCCATGGTGTTTATGGTGATCATCACCACGGTTGTATTACAAAGTTTAACGGCTAAGTTTGTGGCCGGTGCTCTTGGCTTACAAGAACCTGCTGCGCAAGGCTTTTTGATTTTTGGTGCCAACGATACCGCCCGCGCCATTGCCAAAATCCTAACGGAGCAAAACGTAAAAATTCGCATTGCCGATACCAACTGGGAAAACCTAAGCCAAGCTCGCATGGAAGGTTTACCTGTTTACTTTGGCAACCCTGCATCTGAACACGCCACCAATCATGTGGATTTATCCGGCATTGGTCGCTTGTTAATTTTATCGCCTTATAAACAATTAAACCCATTAGTCAGCATGCACTTTTTAGATTGGTTTGGTAAAGATAAAGTATTTGGTTTAGGCAATGAAAACGATTTGCGCGCCAGTCATCAATCATCTGGTAGTTATACCGAAACCTTAGGTTTATTTGGTGAAGGCATTAGTTATTCAAAACTGGCCAGTCTGCGCGCTAAAAAAGCATTGGTGAAAAAAACCCAACTGACTGATAACTTTAGTTTTGAGCACTACCTAGAGCAATATGGCACACGCTCTCTGCCGTTATTTGCCATTGATGATACGGGTTACTGCCATGTATTTAGTGCACAAAAAACATTATCACCTAAAGCTGGCTGGACCATTATTGGGTTAATATCGCCTGAAGTGAGTGCGGAAAAACCTCTTGAGAAACAGCCGGATACCCAAGGGAAACTTGACCCTGCTGGCCCGAATACTATATTGCCATAAAGCAATAAGGGCGATTATGTAATCGCCCTTGCTTTAAACGCTAATTTTTCCCGCATACTATTAGGTGTATCGCCACACCAACGCTTAAACGCCTTTCTAAAGTTATTCGCATCCGAAAATCTAAGATAACTTGCTACCTGCTGATTACTCCATTTTTTTTGATGCAACAAATACAAACAAATGGACAGTCGCGCTTGATCTTGAATCCTTTGAAACGCAGTACCGTGTGTTTTAAGTTTACGTTTTAACGTTGCACGACTCATACTAAATGCCAAAGCCGCTTGGTCTAAACTTGGGTTAAGCTGTATATTTTGTTGATTCCAGCGTGTTAATTGGCCAATTAATCCAGGGGCTATATCTTGGTATTTTTGATCTGCTTGGCGCCTAAGTAATTCTTTTATGGCAATACTGGTGTTGAAGCTGGTCCAAGGTTTGATGAAATCATGATGATTTAATGCCAATAGGTTAACCCCCATATTAAACTGAACGTTATCACCTAAGTTAACAGCATATTCTTCAAGGTATTTTGGTGGCTCATATGAAAAGCCCAAACGCCATGCTAACTTTTTTTGGTTCAACCAATGACTCAATGACAGCAATGCCGTTGAATAGGCTTCAACTAAAAATCGAAGAATAGAGCTCACGCCTACTTCGTCTTGCCAATAAATAAATACGTATTCATCTGCATTAATAACAATAGGTTTTAATAATGGGCATAACATTTCGCTGTAATCATGAACAACCATAATTAACTCAGAAAGGTTTGACGTACTTTGCAATAACTGGCTAAAAACATCATAGTGCCCAGGCCAGAGTGCATGCCCCCATCGAAACGCCAACTCAGGCTCACCTAATTTTTGAGCGTTTTCAATTACCCGAATAAATTGTAATGCACTGATATATTTATTGCCCGATGCAATATCTTCGTAAAATAAACCCGAGCCTTTTAAGTATTGGTGATGATGAAGACCTTGCGCATCCATTAAATCCATCAATTTTAACAATTGAAAATGGGCAGGATAAATCGCTTGATGGCATTCTCGAAATTGCATACCGGTTAAGCCACGTGACGTGATGACTTATTATTCATTAGATCCTTGTTTGCTAAGCCAATCAAGCAGGTTGACTCAAATCCTTGAGCACCTGCTATTCCCGTTACTATGCGTGGCAAGTAAGTGTCATCACTGGTGTGTAAGCGAAAATAAAAGTGTGCCACGGCATCTTCTAATTGAAAGGCAATCTCTTTTGCTTTTTTTAACCCTGTATTAGGTAAAATAATCGAAAATCGATCAGCCGCATAACGGGTTAATAAATCTTGCTCTCGCATATTTAACTGCAAAAACTCAGCAAGCTGATACAAAAGGCGATCACCTTCAATTTGACCATGTAAACGATTAAACATAGAAAACTGAGCCACATCAATCATAACCAGTGTTATCTCGTCATGCTCTTGTTGGCGACCAATTTGGCGAAGCTGCTTTTTTAACATATCAACACGAGATAAGTGTGTAATACGATCAAGCCAAGCATGATCACGAAATAACTGCTCACGTTTTTTAAGTGTGTGGTTAACTTGCAGCTGCTCTTGATACCAATGGTACAAACCATAGGTCAGCAATAAAATGCCTACTGGCATAGCCACTGATTCTAACCACTGATCCCACCATTGATGAGAAGGCAAACGAATAAACTCATCTAGGGCATCTTGCCAAAATGCCACCATCATAAAACCCAGACCTAGAGTGAGTAAGTTAGTAACCCTACCCTGTGGGCGACTGCCTAATATAAAAGCGATCCATAAGGCCATGGCGCAAGCACTGCCGCCTTCACCCACCACATCCATCCAATCTATCTGTGACCAAGGTTTAGTTTGACCTAGATACCAAGTCACACCAAAACAAACACTCAGTAATAAAAACAGAAATGATATTTTTTGTTTATGTAGTTTTAATGTCGCTAACATGGCACCACCTAAAATATTTAACCTTTAGGTGAATACCAATTTATTGTGACACTTTCTTTACAGCGCTTACTTTATTGCGGGGGTTAAATTAGCTCACACTTTATGGGTTTTAATTGAATAAAAATACATGCGTAGCCAAATCTATCAAGGCATCCCGTTGTTTATGGGCAAATCCCTCACTTTTTACAGGTTATAACAGCTCATTCGTTATTTAATTGTGGCTAATATTGGTGTGTTTTACCCACACACAAAAAACACGTCACTGTTTTGTCATTTAATCTTTTTACCGTCTAGCCACCTTTGATTTAAATGCGGTATAAAAAATGAAAAAACAATTTTTAGCACACGCCATCGCCTTAGCGGGTGTGGCAGTTTTAAGCGCTGCCAATAGTGTGGCAGATGGCCAGTGGGAAGGTGCGCTTTTAAACGGCACCAGCTTACAGCCCATTAACGGTGCCACGATAAACATTGAAGATCTCAACAGAAATATTCTCGTTAATACTGGTGGTAAGTTTCGACTGAATCAACTGAAGCCAGGAACTTATGATGTAGTTGTACGCTTAGGTAACAAAACAATACACACGCAAAGCATCACCATTGAAGACGATCAAACCCTAAGCTCTAATCTGATTGTTCAAGATGACAATGAAGTCATTGAAGAAATTTTAGTTGTCGGCCAAGGGGCTCAAATGCAGCGCGCCATTGATCGCCAACGCTATTCAGACAATATGGTCAGTGCCATTAATGCCGATGCCATCGGTCAACTACCGGATGATAATGCCGCAGAGGCATTACAACGAGTACCCGGTTTATCCATTGAACGTGACCAAGGTGAAGGGCGTTTTGTCCGTATTCGTGGTATCAACCCTGACCTAAATGCGGTCACCGTTAACGGCACCCAATTACCCGCCCCAGAAGCGGGCCGCCGTGCGGTGGCCCTTGATGTTATGCCCTCTGATTTAATCAGCTCGATGACGGTGACCAAAACCTTAACGCCCGACATGGATGCCAATGCCATTGGTGGCAGTATTGAAGTTCAAAGTTTATCAGCCCTTGATCGTGTGGGTGGGTTTTATACTTTACGCACCGAGGCAAGCTATGAGGAGCACACACAAGAAACTAACCCAAGTTTAGCCCTAAGTGGGGGTAACACATTTTCACTTCCCAACAATAAGCGCCTAGGCATTGCAGGCGCCGTCAGTTACGACCAAAGAAAGTTTGGCTCAAACAATGTAGAAACCGGTGGTGCATGGGATTTTGATAACAATGCAGCACTTGAAGAACTAGAACAACGTGATTACAGCATTGAACGTACGCGCTTAGGTGCGGCTCTTAACTTTGATTACGAGATAGATAGCGACAACAGTTTATATCTGCGAACACTTTACAGCCGCTTTAGCGATGACGAACAACGTCAAGCCAGCAAAGTTGAGTTTGGTGAATTAGAATTAAATGATGACAATGAAATGGAGTTTTCAAGTGCAGCTCGTATTGCTGGTGACACTGGCTTAGCTGAAGTAAAGCGCGAATTAAAAGATCGTAAAGAAACCCAAGAAATATTATCAACTACCTTTGGCGGTGAGCATTTCATTGAAGACTGGACCATTGCTTATGCACTTGGTCACAGCAAAGCCAGTGAAGATGAGCCAGGCGGTATCGCAGGTGCCGTATTTAAACAAGAAGAACTAGACGGCATTGGTTTCACCAATACTCGCAAACCCACCATGATTACCTCGGCGGGTTATTCGGATGCAAGCGCTTACGAATTAGACGAGATTGAATACACTCAAGCAAATACTAAAGATACTCAAACCAGTGTTAAATTTGATATCACACGGGATCTTTACCTTAACGATTACCCTGCCCTTATTAAATTTGGCGCCAAGTCATTAACCCGTAAAAAAGAACAAGAAGAAAACATCTATATATTTGAAGACTTTGGTTCTGCCGCGGATACTTTAGCTGACTATCAAGGTGGTAAAGCTAATTATGATATTAATGAATTTGGTCCAACCGTAGACAGCACACAAATTAATACACTTTTAAATTCGTTAAATAAAGCCGATGCTTTTGATGAAGAAGAAAGCAAGCTTGCCACCTACGATATTAAAGAAAATATTAATGCCGCTTATCTTATGACCCGTATTGATATTAATGCCTTACGTGTTTTAACCGGCGTGCGTTATGAAGCCACTGAAACAACGTTTAACGGTGTAAAATTTGATGGCGAAGCTGACGAATTTATTGCTTTAAATAGTAAAACTAACTCAGATGACCTCTTACCTGCTTTGCACTTACGTTATGAATTAACAGATAACACCCAACTGCGTGCAGCCTATACCCAAGCGGTGGTGCGCCCTACCTTTGAACAAATGGCCCCTAGTTTTTCCGATACCGAAGATGATGGCGACAAAGAAGCCAGCCTTGGCAACTCTGATTTAAATCCACTTAAATCAAACAACCTAGATTTGGGCGTTGAATACTTCACAGGTCATGCGGGTTTGATCTCAGCCTTTTATTTTCAAAAAGACATCACTGACTTTATTTATCAAACAGATTTAGCAGGCAGCCCACAGTGGCAAGACTACGATGAAGTGGAAACCTATGTGAATGGCGATAACGCCACACTTAAAGGTGTTGAACTTGCATACTCTCAAAAAATGGCATTTCTACCATCGCCTTTTAATGGTTTGATCCTAAGTGCTAATACCACGTTAATTGAGTCCGATGCCACCATCACCACGTTTGATGATGGCGAACAAATTGGCCGAGATATTTCGCTGCCTAATCAATCTGATGTCACAGGCAATATTGTTCTTGGTTACGAACATGGCCCCTGGATGGCTCGTATCGCAGCTAACTATAAATCTGAATATCTACTTGAAGTAAATGACATTAGCGATGCAAACAAAGATGTCTACCAAGCAGAGCAAACTCAATTTGATTTCAGTATGTCTTATAAAATCATGGATAACATGAAGCTCTCGTTTGACGTGGCAAACCTAACAGATGAGCCATATTACACCTATGTAAAATCAGAGAAATATAACGCGCAATATGAAGAATATGGCACTCGCTATCGCTTGGGTCTGACTTTATCTGATTTTTAATAGATTACGTTAGGGGGAATGCCCCCTAGTTTTACGTTTTAAAATATGGGTTTAAACAAAATGAAAACAACCAACAAACTTTTTAGTATTTTTACCGCTTTTTTATTAGCGGCTTGCGATCAAAATACATCAAAAATTGAATCAATTGATATAACCGTCGAACCATTGCCTTTAACTGGTGAACATGGATTTATATTTACTAATCAACAACGCTTAAGTTATGGCCCTGATCAGAACATTGAATTAAGGGATGAGCTAAACACGGTGTTAGATCAACAGTCTTTAAAAGCGGAGTTTCTGGATCACCGCATTATGGATGGACAAACCGTTATATTTTCCATAAATGAACACAGTGAACCCAGCCTAATCACACGCAAGCAAGATTCACTTGTCATTAAACATGCAACGGCAATTGAATCCCCCCTTGAAGGTCTTTGTTTGTATCAAGCATCTGGCATGCCTTTACAGGTGTTTTTACTTGATGAAAGCCATATGGCTAGTCAATATCTTGTGAATGAATTGAATGATTCAATTCAATTACAATTATTAAGACGTTTCCCCTTACCACCGGGTGCTCAAAGCTGTGCGGTACACGATGACAGTGATCAATTTTTTGTCAGCGAAGAAAATATTGGCATTTGGGCATACTCAGCCCGAGCAGAAAGTGAAATCAAACGTAAGCCTGTGGACTTAGTCATACCTTATGGCAAACTTGAAAAAGATTCAGGGCCTTTGGCTATCATTGATAACACCTTATTTGTGGCCCAAAGCGGGCACAATATAATTAGAAGTTATGACATTAAATCAGGTTCGACGTTTGAAAAAAGCGTAATCAAATTAGATAAAGATATTGAGTTAGACTCTTTAACGATTAACCAAGCTGACGATAACAACCTTCAATTCATTGCACTTAATGATCACAATAGCCAGCTGATCAGCTGGACGTTGCCTTATACAAAACTCACTCATTCAGCCAATAAAATTCCAAATGTGCCTGCACTTGTTGAAACCACGCCGGTCAAAACTCAAGGGGATGCAGCGGATGACCCTGCCATCTGGGTGCACCCTATTGATGCCCAAAAAAGTTTAATACTTGGAACCAATAAAAAACGTGGGTTGTATGTCTACAACCTTGAAGGTGAAGAAGTACAAGAGCTATTAGTGCAACGGGTTAACAATGTAGATGTGCGCCAAGGGTTTACCCATAAGGGGCAACCTGCAGATATTTCTGCAGCTAGTCAGCGTGACCGCAGCAGTATTGCGCTTTTTCATATTAATCCAAACAACGGTTTATTAACTACGGTTAATGAAATCAAAACCGGTTTAGACAATGTATATGGCCTTTGCATGTATAAAGGAATCAACCAACATATTTATGTGTTTATTAACGATCAAGACGGTCGCTTTGAGCAATGGCAAATTGTGGATAGTCAATCTGGCTGGCAAGGTAAGTTAGTGCGTGAGTTTGCTGTTGCCAGTCAACCTGAAGGTTGCACCGTGGATGAATCACAGCAGCGTTTATTTCTAGGTGAAGAAAACCATGCACTTTGGACCCTAGGCGCTGAACCCAATACCAGTACAAATATGGAGATGATTTCAAAAGTAGGCGATGTACTGACTGCCGATATTGAAGGCATGGAAATTTATGTAGGAAAAAACAAAAACTGGTTAGTGGTATCAAGCCAAGGCAATGATAGCTACGTGGTGTTTGAAGCCCAAGCGCCTTACAAAGCTGTGGGAGAATTCAGAGTGGGCATCAACCCGTCGATTAGTATTGATGGCGCATCTGAAACAGATGGCTTGACCGTATCCTCTGTTAATTTTGGTGAGCGATTCCCTGATGGTTTATTAGTTGTGCAAGATGGTCGCAACTTCATGCCAGAAGAAAACCAAAATTATAAATTGGTTTCATGGCGTGATATTTCACACGCGCTAAATCTTTAAAAATTCTTACATTTTTTAATACTTGCTCTATGGCGTATACATCGCCATAGAGCGTTTAAGGTTTAATCTTCATGAATCTACATTCAAAACTAGCTACATTATTGTGTTGTGGTGTTTTGGCCGCTTGCAGTCATCAGCCAAAAATAGACTTACCCAGCAATCAAATTGAAAACCCCTGGTATCAATCAGGCGAGCAAGCTATTTCAAACAAACTTTCTCATGTGGATTTAAACCAAGCCGGTAAAGCAAAAAATATTATTGTGTTTTTAGGGGATGGTATGGGCATTAGCACGCTGACCGCCGCTAGAATTTTACAAGGCCAGTTAAATGGTAAAACGGGTGAAGAAAATTATTTAAGTTTTGAGGAATTTCCGTTTAGCGGCCTTGCCAAAACTTACAACACAAACCAACAAACTCCCGATTCGGCCGGCACCATGTCTGCGATTATGACGGGTGTGAAAACTGACGCAGGTGTTTTAGCGGTTGATGAAACAGCAAACAAGGGCGACTGCAAAAGCAGTGAAGGCCATGAAATGATGTCGGCCCTTGAAATAGCAGAACTCTCCGGCAAAGCTACTGGCATTGTATCCACTGCACGCATTACCCATGCAACACCCGCCGCCACTTATGCTAAATCAGCTAGCCGAGATTGGGAAAACAATTCAGATGTTCCTGCTGATCAATCTGAATGCAGCGACATTGCGTTACAGCTTATTAATTTTCAACAGCGTTTAGCCAGTGCTTATCCACATTTAAATAGCGATGGCATTGAAGTAATACTAGGGGGAGGCCGACGGAACTTTTTACCCAATCAAACACACTTCAATGAAGAAAATCCTGATGCCAATAAAGCAGAAGGTAAACGAACAGATAACCAACATCTCATTCGCCAATGGCAAGCCCTTTACCCTAATGGGCGCTATGTGAATAATCGAGATGATTTCATAAACGCATCCAAACAAAATCATAGTCACCTATTTGGGTTATTTCACCCGTCACACATGCGCTATGACGCAGACGCTAAACACGATGCACTAGGTGAACCCAGTTTAAGTGACATGACCAGTGTGGCGATTGATAAACTTGCTGAGAATAAAACAGGATATTTTTTAATGGTTGAGGCTGGCCGTATTGACCACGGCCATCACGCAGGTAATGCTTATAACGCACTGCATGAAACCATTGCGTTATCGGATGCTGTAGAGACGGCATTAAGAAAAGTGGATCTTAGCGAAACCTTAATTATTGTTACCGCCGACCACAGCCATGTTATGACCATGGCAGGTTACCCTAAACGGGGTAATCCTATTTTAGGTAAAGTAATCGCCCCTAATCAAACAACACCAACTCTTATGGCCGATGGTTTACCTTATACAACATTGGGTTATTTAAATGGCCGTGGCATGCATGACCTTGCAGATGAAACCGATGCCGATGCGGTAGATGAGCATCCGATCAATGTCGGTAGAAAAGACATTTCAAATATTGATACCACTAAAGCGGGTTATCACCAAGAAGCATTGATCCCTCGCGACAGTGAAACCCATGGTGGCGAAGACGTGGCTATTTTTGCAACTGGCCAGGGTGCCCACTTAGTCTCAGGAGTGAACGAGCAAAATGTGATTTTTCATATCATGATGTATGCGGCAGGCTTGCTACAATAAAACCCATAAAAAAAGAGCGCCATGCGCTCTTTTTTATTGCTTAGAATTAAAAATTAATAACTCAGTTTATTTATTTTTAATCTGATCAATTTTATCTGCAATATGAATGAGCTCAGGGCGGTTGGCACGTAGCTCATCTGTGGTTAGGCCATCAATTTCATGGGGAAACACTAACCACTCATCACTTTCATGTACAAAGTAATCCGGCACACGATCGGTTTTGTTGTTCTTTGGTTTGTAATACGGTGTGGCCACACGAATTTGCGGTGTATTCTTTTTACACGCGCGTTTTAATTCAACAATAGTTTGCTCGATGCTTAAACCACTATCGTGTACGTCATCGACGATTAATAAATTATGTTCGCTTTCAAGACGCTTTATTAAATAAGTAAGGCCATGAACACGTACGGTTTTGCTGCGCTCACCAATGCCTACATAACTTGAGGTACGAATGGCAATGTGGTCAGACTCAACCCCCAATACATGCAATAACTCTTGTACAGCGATCCCCACTGGCGCACCACCGCGCCAAACACCTACGATGTAATCTGGACGAAAGCCGCTTTCATATACATTCAGCGCTAACTGAAATGAGTCTTCGAGCAGTTGCTGGGCGCTGATGTAGACTTTTTCCATAATACTGGGTACCTGAGCTGTTTGGCTTAAATTCTTGACGAACTGGTCAACTTTAAATTTGGCGGCGAAGTTTACAGGATATACCGCCAAGAGCAAACCAGCGCCTTAAAGAAAAGCGGCATGCTGATAGCCTTATGCGATGAAACCCAGCGAAACTGGGCCTATTCCGGCTGTTATCCTGCGCGGCGTAACATCCAGCCACCCCATAAAAAGCATAATATAATGGGTATAAGGTTAGCCAATAACGGCCCGATGCCAAGCAAGAGCCCCATTGGCCCGAGTAAATCCACGGCTATTTTATATACCAAACCCACCAAGATGCCGCTGAATAGGCGCTGCCCCATGGTCACCGAACGTAAAGGGCCAAAAATAAAGCTAATGCCCACTAACACAAGGGCAATGGTGCTGATGGGCTGCAGTACTTTTTTCCAGAAAGCCAATTTAAACTCACCGCCGCCGAGCCCTTGTGCATCAAGGTATTTGCCATAACTGTATAAAGTAGAGATGGCCATATCGCTGGGCTCTTGAGCTACAAACTTAAGTCGCTCAGGGGTGAGCTCGGTTTTGAAGGTGTCGGTTTGGCGCTTAATACTTTGAGTATTAAAATCATCCACACTGGTGATGGTCACGTTTTCCATGGTCCATTCACCCCGTTGATAAATAGCGCGCTTGGCGTGCGTCATACTGGTAAGTTGTTTTTCATCGCCAAATTCATACACAGTTAAGCCATGCAATACACCGTTAGGCTCAATGGCAGCAAAGCGCATGTAATTATCACCTTCACGGTGCCAGTGGCCTTTACCATCATTGCTGGATGCTACTTCGCGACCCAGTGCAATGGTGCGGAAACTAGACGACATACGTTCAAGGTCTGGCACGATGTATTCGCCCATTACAAGACCTAACACCATCATGATGGAAGCGGCCTTCATGGTAGAAAACATGATACGCTGAGTAGAGACACCTGCTGCACGAATAGCCGTTAGTTCACTATGTGTCGCCAAACCACCCAAACCGGCCAAGCAGCCGATCAAGGTAATCATGGGAATCATTTCATAAATGCGGGTAGGACTCGAAGCCACCACATAATAAACCGCATCCCAAAAACTATAGGTGCTGCGAATGTTATCGAGTTGGTTTAATAGCGCGATCACCATATCAAGCATGGCCAAAACCACCAGCACGCCCAAAATGGCATTGATAACGGAGCTGCGAATATGAGCGTCTATTTTACGCATGGGCAGCTCCTTTTGATTTTTTGTTCGCTTTACGGCGGCTCATTTTGAGTTGCACTGTGGGCCAGTACATCAACAAACCACCTAATAAAATAAAGCAAGCATGCAGCCACCATAACCCCATCCATAACGGGGTTTGGCCTTGCTCCATCCACTTACGGGCGGTAATTAACATGGTGTAATACACCATATACACCACAATGGCGGGCAACATTTTACCGTAACGACCTTGGCGTGGTTTTACATGACTTAGCGGGAAGGCGATCAATACAATAATTGGCACCAATAAAAATAAGCCAATTCGATAATGCAGGCGTGCTTTGTCTTTTCGATTTTTACTTAAGTACAATTGATAAGTACTGGCCGCTTCATTTCGGGCTTTTTTTGCAACACTGCTCTCTTCAGCAATTTTTACCGAGTAAGAATCAAACATTAATGTTTCGAGTTGCTGCTTACCTGGCTCCCCTGCGTGTCTGCGACCATTAAGTAATTCTAAATAACGTGAACCGCTTTCAGGGTCCACATATTGCCGACCGGACTCGGCTAAAATGACGGTATCACCATCGGCCATAAACACGTTTTGCATTTGTTTACGGTCGGCGGATAGGGTTTGTGCATAGGAGACTTTTTTGCCATTACTGCCAATGGCATTAAAGCGCCCCGGTGTAATAAATGAAAATTCACTTTCTTGTTGTTGGATTTGATAATACTCATCCAATTTATCGGCAGCCGTTGGCGCCAGCCACAAACTTAAAAAACCAATTAAGAACATCATCACACCCACAGGGGCCATGGTAATGCGAAACACTTGTTTGGGACCAAAACCGGTGGCGTGTAATACCGTCATTTCATTTTCACTGTGCATGCGTCCATACACCAGTAAGATTGAGATATAAAAACCCAAGGGTAAAATCAGCTGCAAAAAGCCTGGGCTGTTGTACAAGATGGTATAAAACACCGCTTCAGGAGGAATAATACCCGCAACCGCTTTGTTTAAATGCACCACCAAGCGTGCACTGACCACAATCAACATTAATATGCCGGTGATGACAAATGTTGAGGTCAGTAACTCTCGAAGAAAATAGCGAGTTAAAATCAAAAAATCATTCCTTTTACAAACAAGCCGGCGTAAATAAAATAAGCAAGCACACTCTGGAAATATCGGCTTTTTCAAGTAGACTCAGCATTATCCCTGAAAATCCTATTCAGCACTACAACCGACCATAAAAACCTCAAGTCGGATACGGAGACAGCATGCAATTTACCGTCAGCCAAGCGCCTATTAATGAATTCCAAGGACAAGCACTTATTTTATTTGTCCCAAGTGAAGGGGAATTACCTAAAGCCACCGCCGTGATTAACGAGCAACTATCTGGTTTTATCGCTCAACTGCAACAAAACAACGACATGAAAGGCAAGGTCGGCGATACTCTTGTGATCCCTCAAGCCAGCGGCCCTCGTTTAATTCTAGTGGGCATGGGCAAAAATCCAATGTCTGGTAAAGATTTTTGCAAAGCCATAAACGCGGCAGCAAAAACACTAAAAGCCAGCGCGGCAAACGATGCGGCCATTGATTTGTCTGATATCGAAATTGAAGGCTTTGACAGTGAATGGGCACACAAGCAACTGGGTCAATCGTTCCAAGACGCCCTGTACCATTTTGACGAATGCAAATCTAAAAAAGACGAAAGCCCAGCTAAAATTGAAGGCCTAACGGTTATTGCAGAAAACACCGCTGAGATTGATTTAAAATTCGGCCAAGCATTAGCAAAAGGCATGGCGTTTGCGAAAAAACTCGGCGATATGCCACCTAACGTCGTGACGCCGTCTTACCTTGCCGACGAAGCCGACAAACTTGCCACACTAAGCAACAACTTAACCACTAAGATTTTAGATGAAGATCAAATGGAAGAGTTGGGCATGGGCTCATTTTTATCTGTCGCCAAAGGCTCCATCGAACCAGGCAAAATCATTTGCATGGAATACATGGCGGGTAAAGCGGGGGACGCCCCTCACGTATTAGTGGGTAAAGGCATTACGTTTGATACCGGCGGCATTAGCTTAAAGCCAGGTGCCGGCATGGATGAAATGAAATACGACATGTGTGGTGCAGCATCGGTATTGGGCACCATGTTAGCCATCATCGAACTTGAACTGCCAATCAACTTTGTGGGTGTAGTGGCAGCCGCTGAGAACATGCCATCTGGTCATGCCAGTAAACCCGGTGACATCGTAACCGCCATGAACGGCACCACCATCGAAATCTTAAACACAGATGCAGAGGGCCGTTTGGTATTATGTGATGCATTAAGTTACACCATTGATACCTACAAACCAGCCAGTATTGTGGATATCGCCACGTTAACAGGTGCGTGTATGGCGGCTCTGGGTCGTGTAAATTCTGGGCTATTTAGTACGGATGAAGATTTAGTAAACGAGCTACTCAGCGCCAGCAACACCAGTCGCGATACTGTTTGGCGTTTGCCGCTTGAAGACGAATACCAAGAATTACTGGACAGCAACTTTGCTGATATCGCCAACATTGGTGGCCCACTCGCCGGTGCCACCACCGCAGCGTGTTTCTTGAGTCGCTTTACTGAAGGGCAAAAATGGGCTCACTTGGATATTGCAGGTACCGCTTGGAATTCCGGTGGCAAAGCCAAAGGCGCAACTGGTCGCCCTGTTCCTTTATTAGTGAACTACTTAGCCAATAAAATCTAATCACTAGGGCCATTATAAACGGCCACTAAAAAGCCGAAGTCCACTGATTGACGTCAGTGACACTTCGGCTTTTTTGATGCGCTTTTGTTGGCAACGTCGTGTCGGCTCAATGTAGATTCACCACGTTAAGCTGACTCATATAAACATCACTTTAAACCTATAGTTTAGTTGACGTTTGCTTAAATGAGTTCCTGCAGTTTTTTTGAAAATGCTTTGGCGATGACTTTATAACCATCACCATTTAAATGAATGAAATCCGCCCAGTATTTAGCATCTTGCACCTGGTTGCGAACATCCAAATAATGAAAACGCTCTAAGGTTTTACCCGTTTGCGCTTGGTACAAACTAGGTAGGTTTTGCATTTCTTTTAACAGTGTATCAAGCATGGCTTTTATAAAATTCGCCCGCTCAGGGTTCACACCTTTGCCGCTTTTTGGGTTGTCTTCATCAACAGGATTCGCAGGCCAGCCCAGTTCATCAAAGGTTTCATGCAAACGAGCCTTGCTGACAATTTTGTAATCCCCCATATCGGTCAAGTCGATACCAATGGCTTTAAGAGGGGCCAGAATCATATCCACTTTTAACAGCTTTAATAATTCTTTAATGAGCTTACCCGCCTCGGCAAAATCAAATTCCGTGGTTGTGCCTGAATGTAATTGCACGGCATAGGCATAACTGTGAGTCACAATTTGAGCTTGAGGCGCAAACTCATCACGATACAAAATGGCCTGCAGGTAATACTGCACCACTTCTTGGGCGGCCATGTTAAGCAGGTCTTGATCGTATGAGGTTTGCCAATCACCTGTGTAGGTCTGAATCACACCATGGCGAACCGCATCCACCATGTCATTTCCACCGGCACTCAATACAATGGCATCCAAATGTTTTTGAATGGAGGTATTTTGCAGGGCGCTATATAACGTATGGGAAGGGAATTTATCTTCCCAAACGCCACAGCGTTTATCCGCTTCTTTTGCCGCTAACTCACTGGCATGATCACCACTTCGCTCTAAACGCAAAAAGATACCGTCGAGTTTTTTATCGCGGCTTAAAAAATCGATCACATTGGTTTTGCTGTCCATGCCAAAGTTCTTCAAACCTATGGTGTAGCGCAACAATACCCCAATTACGTCGGTGAGACTTTTTACTGGAAAATCAAACCATGAATCCCCTTCGCTAATGACAATAGGCTTACGCTTTACGGTGGGCCATTTCTCGAAATACTTCACTTGAAAACGGTTACGCACCACCAGTTTTTCAAACTTTTCAATGTTACGAGCATAATCTATGTCGGGGTTAGGCATGGGACATCCGTGTTATAAATAAAGATTGGCAGCGAAAATAACAGCTCACACCCAAACGTCAAGCTGTGACAAGGGTCAAACCAAGCTTAAAAAAGCCAAACTAGTGGTTTAACTGATTCCTAAGTGAATTCACTTTATGGTTAAATATGGCCCACTTTAAACCCTAGGAGTCGTTATGCCGTTCAGAGCTGGGCTATATCTGATTGCACTGCTATTAACAGGTTGCAGCATCTGGCCCGATCAGGCACACAGAGCCCTTTCGGCTCAGGTAATTGAATCCATCGTGAGTGAACACTGCGCTGTCAATACGACCCTCAATACATCTGCACAAGAACAGCAGCAAGCTTTACTGGCGCAAATTCAAGCGCAACTCAATATGCTCACAGCGGCCACACCAGGCTTTAGCAATGCTCATTGTGCACCAGTTGAACACACTAGTGCTGCCAATCATGAGTTTGAAGGCAAAGTGGTTGTAGGGGCCAATGAATGGATTTACCTTTCCCCCCCTGGGCATCATTATCAGGCTCGTATCGATAGTGGCGCAGCCACATCGTCTTTAAGTGCAATGAATGTTGAATATTTTGAGCGCAATGGCAAACGCTGGGTACGCTTTGCCCTGCAACACGATGACGAAACCAACGCCATTGATATTGAGGCGAAAGTAATCCGCCATGTTTTGATCCGCCAAGCCTCCAGTGCTGAACCTGAACGCCGCCCGGTGATCTCCCTAACGGTTAACATGGGTCACAACTTACGTTATGACACAGAATTTACTCTCACTAACCGCTCACAAATGACGTACCCCATTTTGTTAGGCCGTGAATTTTTACGAGATGTGATTTTAATCGATGTAGCTCGTCAATTTATTCATCCAAAGTATGAGCCTCAAGATATCAGCCTAAGCGAGTTACTTTCGCCCAACCAAGTTTCAAACTTGGAAAAGGACTAAACCATGGGATTCAGTGGATTACCGGCGCGCTTTCCCTTCTTTTTGTTGGCAGGCACCTTATTTGTCATTGGGATCATGCTTATTTTACAGCGCCACTGGGTATACGAAGTGCCATTGTTTTACGGTGAAACCCAAACCATTTGGTCGGTGGAAGCAAAAATCGAATACAACGCACAAGACAAACCCGTCAGTGTGGTGATGTCACGCCCATCCAATCAAAAAGGATTTACCGTCTTAAAAGAATCAGCGGCCTCACCTGGCTATGGTTTGAATTTTTTAGACGACACTCAACCCAAAGCGCAATGGACCATTCGAAATGCGAATGGCAAACAGGTGCTATTTTATCGCGCTGAAATTTTAGTAAGCGACTCAGAAGAAGATAAAAACATTCCCGCACCAAGTGTACCCTTCATCACATTGCCACAACCGTTTGATCATGCTGTCAGTAATATTTTGGCAAACGCTTATGGTACTTCGTCAGATAATTTTAGCTTTACCCGTGAATTACTAAAGCAATTTAATCAAGCCAGTACCAACCAAGAAATTGTTTTATTGCGCAATCACTATAACGAGCAATTACCTCAGCTGATTGTCAACATGCTGCACAAGGCAAAAATTCCGGCCAGTTTAATATATGGCTTACAACTGCAAGACAGCCGTCGTCATCAAGATTTGATTCCGTTATTACGGGTCTGGAACGGTGAGCAGCATGAAATGTTTTTCTTTCCTGAAAGTCCTAATGACAATTTTAAAATTAAAAAAAGTGCGCCACTTCTTTTATGGCAGCAAACGGGCGCGCCGGTGTTAGATCTCACCGGCGGCAAACAATCCAGTATTCATTTTTCTATGATCAAGCGAGAAGAATCTACCTTTGCCAATATCGCGCAGAATTTATCAAGCCAATACGATTTTTTAAATTTTTCTATTCATAGTTTGCCCATTGAAGAGCAAGCCATGTTTCAAACGATTTTACTGATTCCTATTGGTGCGCTGATTGTATGTCTGTTACGCATCATGGTGGGGATTCGCACCTCGGGAACATTTATGCCGGTACTTATTGCACTGGCTTTTATTCAAACGTCATTAATCACCGGCTTAGTTGGTTTTTTACTGGTTGTGACCACCGGTTTATTTATCCGCAGTTATTTATCCCATTTAAATTTATTGTTAGTGGCTCGAATTACCGCGGTGATTATCTCTGTGATTGCCATCATCAGTGTATTTAGTGTACTGGCCTTTAAATTAGGGTTAACCGAAGGTTTAAAAATCACGTTCTTCCCCATGATTATTTTATCGTGGACCATTGAGCGCATGTCTATTTTATGGGAAGAAGAAGGTGGTCGCGAAGTGATGATACAAGGTGGTGGCAGCCTATTAACCGCGGTTTTGGTTTATTGGGCCATGAACGATCCGTGGATTCGTCACATCACATTTAACTTTATTGGCATTCAATTTATTGTGCTGTCATTGGTGTTATTGATTGGCTCTTATACCGGCTATCGTTTATTTGAGCTGTCTCGTTTTAAGGTGTTTAACAAATAAATGTGGGCACTTCCTTGGCGTTTAAATCAATCGGGTATTTTAGGCATGAACAAGCGCAACATCGCTTACATTAGCCGACATAACCCAAGGCACTTATACCCGCTGGTTGATAACAAACTTAAAACTAAATTGCTTGCGCAAAAAGCAGGCATCACTACTCCCAACTTAATTGCCACCATAAAAAGCCAGCACGATGTATCGCAACTTGCCCAGTATCTACAAGGCTGCCAAGGTTTTGCGGTTAAACCGGCAAAAGGCAGTGGTGGCAAAGGCATTTTGGTATTAAATCGTCACGATGATCAGCACTTTGTTAAAAACAACGGCAACCTGATTAGTGTGTTAGATTTGCAGCGACATATTTCTAATATTTTGTCTGGGCTGTATAGCTTAGGCGGTGCTCCTGACATGGCGATTATCGAAGAGCTGATTCAGTTTGACCCTCAATTTCATGGTTACTCATTTGAAGGGGTGCCGGATATTCGTGTGATTATTTTTAAAGGGTTTCCGGTCATGGCCATGATGCGTTTAGCCACTCGCGCATCCGATGGCAAAGCCAATTTACATCAAGGTGCCGTTGGTGTGGGACTAGACATTACAACAGGTAAACCGTTGCGCGCGGTGCAAAATGGTGAAAGTATTTTGCACCACCCAGATACTGGCCAAGACCTTTCAAAACTTCACATTGAGAATTGGCGCGAGCTATTGGTACTCGCCGCTAGTTGTTATGAAATGACAGGTTTGGGTTATCTCGGTGCGGACATGGTATTAGATTTAAATAAAGGCCCCATGTTATTAGAGCTAAATGCACGACCAGGTCTAACCATACAAGTGGCCAATGGCACGGGGCTATTACACAGGTTAAAGCCCATCGACCGCTTGAGTGCTTCAGAGCTGAATTACAGCGCTGACAAACGGGTAAGCCTTGCGCAAACTTGGTTTGCTAGCAAACCCCTTGAAGAACTTGCCGTTTAATTAAAAAGGGGTGTGAGTATCAAGGCGTTTTTGCATATCCATCACCACTTGCTCACGAAAATCATGACCCGCCTCAAACGGTAAGCTATCTTTGTACGCTTGAATATCCATCATTTGTGCATTAGCAGTAATGGTTTTAAATACACTGGGAAACTTATCCCCAGGTGTATGGATATGATGCAAACCACCACAGTACACAAACAATACTTTGCCATGCTGCTTAACCTGTAAAATATCCGCCACACCACCACGAACCGTCATGGCATTGCCGTGTTTATCTAAACCGGTACTTCGTTTCATGCGCCCTTCGGGCAAAATAGCCACCAGCGTATCTTTGCTTACCAAGCTCATAAAGTGTTGCCAAGATTCGTCTTTTTTACGTGTAATAGGCACAAGTCCTGGAAGTAAACTGTGATATATGCGCCCCACTATGGGCCTGTCATTGAGTGTAATATCCGCACCTGGGGCAATTAATTCACCACTTAAACGCCACAAAACCGACAAGGGACACGCGCCGATAAACAATGGCTCGTACAAACTGGTATGGTTTAAAAACACAATTAAGCGCACCTCTTTAAACTGCTTAAAGTTCTCATCACTTAACCAACGAATTTTAAAGCGATACAACAGTTTGCATATCAGTTTAACGATACACAGGAGGATAAAACGGATAAGGCGAATCATAGGACTACTGCTTGATATTCGGATTTATTATTATTTTGAGCTTTGAAATTTGAGCCAAGGTTATACAGGCCAAGGTATAACTTGTCCATGTGAAAAGCACCCACACAACCCGTGTAGAGAAAGCCGTCCACAACCAGTATACTAGAGCCCATCTTCATGTGAGTAACACCATGACTGCCATCGACTTTTATATTTTAGGCCATAGCGACGAACACGCACGTTTTAACTTCGCCTGTCGTTTAAGTGAAAAAGTCTATGGTGAAGGCCATCAAGTGTATATTCATGTGGAAAACGCTGAACAAGCACAGCGCTTAGACGACCTAATGTGGACCTATAAACCAGAAGCGTTCCTGCCCCACAATCTGGTGATGGATGAGCAACCTGCCCAAGTACAAATCGGCTGGCAAGATCACCCTGCTCACCACTTTGATGTGATGATCAACTTAAGCTCACCCCAGCCAACATTTTTTAGCCGCTTTGCTCGTGTGCTTGAAATTGTGATTCAAGATGAAGCCGTGTTAGCGCAAACAAGGCAACACTTTAGGTTTTATAAAGACCGCGGTTATGAAGTAACCCATCGGGATTTGCGTGGATAGGGGATTTCACGGTCAAAACATTATTAAATAAAAAATCCCGCAAAGGCGGGATTTTTTATGGTGCAATGAAAAGCAATTATTGAGCGGGTAGCTGGATATCGATATTACCAACTACCGTTATACTTTCATCAGAGCCACTAAAGCCAACCTCTTCTGATAAATTACTACGGCGAACGACATTAAAACTTACATCATCACCCAAAAAAGTATCTAGGTAGATTCCCGCATCATAAAAATCTAATTCTATATTTTTATCAGCGTCTGTGTATGAGAAAATCGAGGCTACATTGGAGTAGTAGTACTCTGAAGTATAGCTTGTATTGCCACCCTCTGAATCACCGTATACTCCTTTACCTTTCATCTGTTGGTAGCATGTAATGTCTCTTGTGGTAATGTCACCGTTACCTTTATTTGCCGTGACGGTACCAATTCGTTCAACACTATCACTAATTTTAATCATGGTTAAATTCAATTCAGTTTTATCGACTTCATCTGTACTGCTAGAGTCATCTAAATAAACCCCTGAGATCACGCCATTTTCAGTAATTGAGCCTTCAAAGAAACCAAAGCGAACCGCACTTCCCGTCACAAAAACAGATTCAGTAAAGTCACCATCACAGCTAGATTTTTTGTAACCCGTTTCGGATGAACCTGTTACTACAAAGTATTCTTTAATAACCAAAGACTCATCATCTTTAAAGTCATTATATGTGTACAAGTAAGAGCCTGAGCCTACAGCTACCCATGTACCAGCATAAGAATCTAAATTGACATCTCGACCTTCATAATCTGACAAACTGTATTCTGAATTTGAAGAGCCAGCACCACCGCCACAACCCACTAACACCGCACTCGTCAATACTGAGGCTAAAACTGCTTTAAAAGCCATTTCCATTTTCCTTGTTCACCTTAAGTTAGGAGCAGCATTATGATCATTGAAGAGGGGCGGTCAAGGTCTGCCAGCCCAGACTTTGATCCATGTAACAGACGTGCTCTTTCAGCTCTGCCCGCAGCACCTACTATCCACCCGCAAAAACCGCTATAATCACCGCCATTTTTCAGCTTTAAAGTCGGTGAATAACAGCCATGGCCATGGATAAAACCTACCAGCCCCACGCAATCGAGCAATCTTGGTACAAAACCTGGGAAGAAAAGGGCTATTTCGCCCCCCAAGGTGGCGATGAAAGCTACTGCATTATGATCCCGCCACCCAACGTCACGGGCTCTTTGCACATGGGTCACGGCTTTAACAATGCGGTGATGGACTGCATGATTCGCTACAACCGCATGCAAGGTAAAAACACCCTATGGCAGCCAGGTACCGACCACGCGGGCATCGCCACGCAAATGGTGGTTGAACGCCAACTGGCCGCTCAAGGCATTGACCGTAAAGAGCTGGGCCGTGAAAAATTCCTAGAAAAAGTATGGGACTGGAAAGCCGAGTCCGGCGGTAACATCACCAACCAAATTCGCCGTTTAGGCTCATCGGTAGACTGGAGCCGCGAGCGCTTCACCATGGACGACGGCCTAAGCAAAGCCGTCGAAGAAGTGTTTGTGCGTCTTTATAAAGAAGACCTCATCTACCGCGGTAAGCGCCTTGTAAACTGGGACCCAAAACTGCATACAGCCATCTCTGATCTTGAAGTAGAAAACAAAGATAAAAAAGGCCACATGTGGCATTTCCGCTACCCACTTGCAGATGGCTTAACCACACAAGATGGTCGTAACTATATTGTGGTGGCCACTACTCGCCCTGAAACCATGTTAGGTGATACCGGTGTGGCGGTGAACGCAGAAGACCCACGTTATAAAGATTTAATTGGCAAGTTCATTGAACTGCCATTGGTGGGTCGTCGTATTCCTATCGTGGCGGACGAACACGCCGACATGGAAAAAGGCACAGGTTGCGTAAAAATCACCCCAGCCCACGACTTTAACGATTACGAAGTGGGCAAGCGCAATAAACTGCCAATGATCAACATTCTTACCTTTAATGGTGAGATTCGCGCTGAAGCCGAAGTGTTCAATACCAACGGCGAAGCCAGTGACGATTATTCAACGGCATTACCACAAGAATTTATTGGTCTTGAGCGCTTTGAAGCCCGTAAAGCCATCGTCGCTAAAATGGACGAACTGGGTTTACTGGATGAAATCAAAGATCACGACCTAACCGTGCCTTACGGCGACCGCGGCGGCGTGGTAATCGAACCCATGCTCACCGACCAATGGTACGTGCGCATTGAAGAACTAGCTAAACCTGCTATTGCTGCCGTCGAAAACGGCGACATCGAATTTGTGCCTAAGAGCTACGAAAACATGTACTACTCTTGGATGCGCGACATTCAAGACTGGTGTATCTCTCGCCAACTTTGGTGGGGGCACCGCATCCCAGCTTGGTACGCAGATAACGGCGACGTATTTGTTGGTCGCAGCGAAGCGGAAGTACGCAAAGAAAATAATCTTGGTGACGACGTGAATCTTCGCCAAGACAACGACGTATTAGATACTTGGTTCAGCTCTGCCCTTTGGACGTTCTCAACTTTAGGTTGGCCTGAAAACACAGACGAGCTAAAAACCTTCCACCCAACCGATGTGTTGGTGACGGGTTTTGACATCATCTTCTTCTGGGTTGCCCGCATGATCATGATGACCTTGAAGTTCACCGGTGAAGTGCCGTTCAAAAAGGTTTATGTACATGGCCTTGTGCGTGACCAAGAAGGCCAAAAGATGTCGAAGTCTAAGGGTAACGTATTGGACCCACTAGACATCATCGACGGCATCGAGCTTGAAGAATTAGTGGCCAAACGCACCAGCGGCATGATGCAGCCACAAATGGCGGCAAAAATTGAAAAGCAAACTCGCAAACATTTCCCTGACGGCATTGCCGCCCACGGTACCGATGCCCTGCGCTTTACGTTTTTGTCATTGGCATCTACCGGTCGTGACGTGAAATTCGACATGAGCCGTTTAGAAGGTTACCGTAACTTCTGTAACAAGCTGTGGAACGCCACCCGTTTTGTGATGGAGTCTATTGGTCACACAGATGAAGCACCATTAAGCCAAGACGCCATTAGCGACTTAAATAATGGTGAGGTGGATTTATCGTTAGCCGACCGTTGGATTATTTCGCGCTTACAACAAGCAGAAAAAGAAATCATTCACGCATTGGATGACTTCCGTTTTGATCACGCGGCAAAATCGTTATACGAATTTGTGTGGGACGAATACTGCGCTTGGTATCTAGAGCTTTCTAAGCCGGTACTGTGGAGCGATGAATCCACTGACGCACAAAAACGTGCGGCTCGTCGTACTTTGGTTGAAGTATTAGAAACCATTTTACGTTTGGCTCACCCAATGATGCCTTACATCACAGAAGAGATTTGGCAAACACTGGCACCCATTGCTGGCACCACTGGCCTTTCACAAAACGGCGAAACCATCATGCTGGCCCAGTACCCTAAATTTGATGAAAGCAAGGTCGACGCGCAAGCCGAAACCGATATCGAATGGTTAAAAGGTGTGATCACAGGTATTCGTAATATTCGTGCGGACCTTGGCATTGGACCTGGCAAACCGGTTAAGTGTTTATTTAAAAACGGCAGCGCCGATGATCAACGCCGTTTAAACGCCAATACTAACTTCTTAAAAGCCATGGCAAAATTAGAAGACATTACTTGGTTAAACGACGGCGAAAAAGCCCCACTATCCTCAACCGCGTTAGTTGGAAAAATGGAAGTACTGATTCCAATGGCCGGTAACATTGATGCCGCTGCGGAAATCAATCGCTTAAGCAAAGCCCTTGAGAAAAACCAAAAAGAGCTAGACCGTGTGGCCGGTAAACTGCAAAACCCTAAGTTTACTGACAAAGCACCTGCTGATGTCATCGAAAAAGAAAAAGCCAAACTGGCTGAATTTGAAGATGCCGCAGCTAAGTTGTCTGAGCAGTTAGAAGCGATTAAAGCGCTTTAGACGTTAGACGTTAGACGTTAGACGTTAGACGTTAGACGTTAGACGTTAGACGTTAGACGTTAGACAATAATGAGCCGCTTGTGGGTAACCACAAGCGGCTTTTTGTTTTATGCATACACCATCAACGGCTACGTCAGGTTGAGCCATATTCTGTACGATCCCGCATCTGCGGGTGAATAAATGTCGATTCTCTCGCTGCACCCTAATTGCTTTCAACTCATGCAAAAGTGGGAATTCATTCCTTATATTTAAGGCACTGCTTTATTTTTAAAACCCAGACTATTTAAATAACAAGAAACATCCAAGGATTGGTTATGTTAGTTCGAGTTTTATTACTTTGTCTTTTCACGTATCAAGTGCAAGCTGAGTTATATCGCTGCACTAGCGCTAATGGCAAGATCCAATACACCGATCAACCCTGTCCAGAGTCTGGCGCTTCTTATCAGCCAAAAGCTGTCATGACCAATTATAAAACCATCAAACCCTTTAAGATTCACTCAAAAAAATCATCCACTCGCCCTAAGACTCAAAATCAACCATGTCCATTTTTTAGCAGTACTGAACTTAGAAACTTAAGAGTCAAAGGTGAGTTTAAAAAAGGATTAACCACTAAAGATATTGAAAAACGACTAGGTAAGGCCGATGACATTCGTCATGATAATGACAAAAGCATTTGGCAATATCACAACAAAAATGTGAAACGTCTATTTCGTTTTAAGCATAATTGCCTAACGGGATGGAAAGAAAAGTGGAGTAAAAACGTGAGTAAAGTTAATAAAATGCGAGAGAGTAAATAACTCACCTTAATCGAACTATGCCACTTTGTCCGGTAAAATCTGCCACCAACCAAATTTGATCAAACTGATACCCACTAGGGACTTCAATCTCGCTCATTGCATTCAAAACTTGCTCACGCTTCCACGCAGGATGTGCATTGCGAATCACCAACCACACCTTGTTGGAGTCATACGTTTTACCGGCTTTATTTTTTAATATGGCATTAAGGGCACTAATTAAACGTTCATGAGTATCACTAAACGCTTCTTGTAGTTCTAACTGGTGTTTAACATTGGCATTGATGCCTTGTTTAAGAATATCCATGGCTTCTTGAGATGAGCCATAAAGGTGAGCAATTTCTAAATCCAGCTTGTGTCCGTCTAACATGCAAGAAACATCAGGACGTTTAGGTTGGTTGTGCCAAATATGACGAATGTGATGACCCGTAAGCCGTTCATACTGACGCATGAACAACTTAGCGGCGTCGTGCTCTAATTTTAGTTTTGCCGCTTCACTGGAGCGAAGTTCTTCCATTGAGCAATCCGTGAATAAATTATGTTAGCCTCTTAAACGGCGCACGCGGAATGAGCGACCTTTTAGTTTACCTTCACTTATTTTTTTAAGCGCAGGTTTAGCCGCATCTCTTGCCACTGCCACAAACGCCCAGTTGTCATACATATCAATTTTACCGATTTGCTCAAACGCAATGCCATTATCACCGGTTAACGCACCCACAATATCCCCAGGGCGCACTTTTTGTTTTTTACCGCCATCTATTTGCAGTGTGACCATTTTTGATTTGTAAGGGGTTTTATCTAATAAACTAAATGGCGGCAAAATATCGTTTTCAATTTTGATATCTAGATATTCCGCGAGCACCGCCATTTTATAGCTTTCGTTATCCACATGTAGGGTAAACGCTTGCCCTTTACTGCCAGCACGACCAGTACGACCAATTCTGTGTACATGAACTTCTGGGTCACGGGCAATTTGGTAGTTAATTACACAATCCAAATCTTCAACATCCAGACCGCGGGCAGCAACATCAGTGGCCACTAATACTGACGCGCTTTTATTGGCAAAACGCACCAAGGTTTGATCACGATCTTTTTGCTCTAAATCACCATGTAGCGCAACCGCAGCAAAACCAACACTGGCCAGCTCATCACAAATTTCTTGGGTTTCACGCTTGGTGCTACAAAAAATCACCGCACTTTCTGGTTTGTGTTTTAACAAAAGTAATTTAACCGCAACTAAGCGCTGCTTATTGTCCTGCACCTTGTAAAATTGCTGTTTGATACTGCTGTTATCATGACCACCTTCTACTTTCACCATGACAGGGTCTTGCATCACACGCTCAGCAATTTTTTGAATCCCCTCAGGAAAGGTTGCACTAAACAATAGAGTCTGACGATCTTGCGGGGTGTGATCCATGATGGCATCTAAAGCATCTTGAAAGCCCATTTCTAACATACGATCCGCTTCATCCAGCACAAAGGTCGATAAACGATCCAGCTGCAAGGTGCCCTTGCGCAAATGCTCTTCTATGCGCCCAGGTGTACCCACAACAATATGACAACCATGTTCAAGCGAGCCAATTTGAGGACCAAAGGGCATCCCCCCACATAGGGTGAGTACCTTAATATTATGAATCGCGCGGGCCAGCTTGCGGATCTCTTTGGCCACTTGATCCGCCAACTCTCGGGTTGGGCACAATACCAAGCTTTGAACATAAAAGCGTTTTACATCTAGCTGGTTCAATAGACCTAAAGCAAAGGCTGCGGTCTTGCCTGAGCCGGTTTTACCTTGTGCGATGACATCTTTGCCATCTAATACCGCAGGTAGGCTTTGTTGCTGAATAGGCGTCATGCTGGCGTAGCCCATGTCATCTAGATTTTGTAGCAGGCTAGGATTTAGCGACAACTGAGAGAATTTGGCTTGGCTCACGCAACACCTATCTTAAAGAATACGGATTAATGTCAGGCATTTTACCAGAAGCGCCCTGTTGTGTAGTGTGATTATTCAAAAAACTATTAGTGTCTTGAAATATGCAAACTCTAATCATGAGGATTAATGTATTTTAACAATACTCGATTTAATTCCTCACCCTCGATTGGCTTACTTAGGTAGTCGTTCATACCACAGGCAAGGCATTTTTCTTTGTCCCCACCAATGGCATTGGCAGTCATGGCAATAATCGGGATTTCTTTGTTTGAAGCAGTCTGTGTATCAGCAGCACCGCTTCGAATTGCTTCGGTCGCTGAATAGCCATCCATAACGGGCATCTGGCAATCCATAAACACCACATCAAATGTATTCTTTTTGATCTGCTCAATAGCTTCTTCGCCATTATTTGCAATACAAACAGTTAAACCAAGATCAGCTAATAATTCTTTAGCTACCTCTTGATTTATTAAATTATCTTCAACCAATAATACTTTTCCTTGATAAACCAATGATTCTGATTCGTCATTTTGCAATACTAACTCTGTGTGTTTAGCAATATTTATAGGTAATTCTACTGTGAATTCGCTCCCAACATTAAGCTCACTTCTGACGTGTATTTTTCCTCCCATTAACTCTACGAGTTGATTCACAATAGCTAAGCCTAGCCCTGTGCCTCCAAAACGTCGTGTAGTTGAAGAGTCCGCCTGGGTAAAGTCACTAAATACATTTGTTATATTTTCGGAATCCAAGCCAATACCCGTATCGATCACACTAATGATTAAAGTGATTTTTTCTTCATTGATTTTATTCACATTAATCTTTAACGTAACACTGCCTTTTTCAGTAAATTTAATAGCATTACTTAAAAGATTGCCTATAACCTGCTTTAATCGAATCGAATCACCTTTTACCCAAAGATCACGTATAGTGACCGCATCTAAGATGAGATCGATTTCTTTATTCCTAGTTTGATGCTTATAATTTTCAAATATGGCATGCACTAAAAAATCCATATCAAAAACATGTTCTTCTAAATTGAGTTTTCCTGCTTCAATTTTACTAAAATCTAACACATCATTAACTAATGATAACAGGGTGTCAGCACTCTCTTGTGCCAATTTAATATAACGCTTATTTTTTTTATCGGAATTGTTTTTATTTAATAAATCTAACATACCAATAACACCATTCATGGGCGTTCTTATTTCATGACTAATGGTGGCCAAAAAACGTGTTTTAACATCCAGCGCTTGTTGTAACTCAGAGGTTCGATCCAATACATCTTTTTCCAACCGCTCTTTGACGGATAACAATTCATCCTTTGAATGAGACAATTCAGAAACCAATCCATTAAAACTTGAGTTGAGCTCATCAATTTCATTAGGCACCTTCGACTCTTCAAAATCAGATTTGTAATCATGTAAATTATCAAATTTAATTGCATGAATCTTATTGGTTAATGAACGAAGTGGATTTAACAATATGTACTTTGAGAAAATATAAAAAATGATAAGCAATGATAAGCTCTTAATAAAAGAGTTCACAATTAAAAAAGTAAAACCAAGTTCAACTCTGGATAACACCACATTAAAATCACTGTACAAGGTGACGTCAGCTAATTTAATTTTTTTACCTGAAAAGTTATAATTTAAAGGAAAATCATAAGATAGTAATTCTGATATATCATCGATATCAATTTCTGAATTTAAGAAGCTACGTATTTCATTATCATGCGACACAATACCCTTTGCCATAAAGATTGTATCTTCATTGGGCTTTCTTATTTTAATTCCCACGATTACGGGCATATTAAATAAAACGTCTAAGTTTTCATCTATACGCTCTCGATCTAAATCCCAAATAGAGCGTGCTAGTACTTGACCAAAAACCGCCTCATATCGGCTGAGCTCTTTTACTATTTCTTGTTGAGTATGGCGATACTCTTTCACCATATGGAATAACGTTACAGCAATGGCTATCAGACAATACACACCAAACACCCAGCGCATTAGCTGGGTAGAAATGGATATCTTAGCCGTGACAGCTTTCATCGACCCAGCCTTGCCATAACAATTGATATTGATCTAACCACTTTTGCGCTGCAACTTCATATGATAAACCATCAATATCAACCAATGCAGCGGCACTGGCAATTTGTGAATTATCAAGAGAAAAGCTTCGTATTAACTGATCAGCACATGGCCATTTTTCAGCAAAACCCGACCATACGGCTTTTTTTAGCCAACCGTTCTTTTGATTACCACAATCATATAAAAAGTCTTTATTTACTCCCCAACTAGGATCAGTTTCACACTCAGGCGCATAATCAGGAAACTCAACAAACTTGCCTTTTATACGAGATTCTACCCAATTGGGTGTCCAATTAAATAATACGATAGGTTGCTTATGTTTAACGGCCTTCTTTAATGCATCATTGAGCTCATCTCCAGACGCTAACATCTTTACCTCAAAATCAATTTGTAATGCACGAATACGTGCCTCGTCTGGTTTTTCCCAAGGGCCAGATAAATACAAACCTTTATTGGAGCTATCTTGTGAAAAATAGCTCGCGCATTTTTTCAATGCTCTCCAGTCGGGTAAGCCTGGACAATGAACTTCAACATATTCTGGATACCACCATTCTTCTCTTGTCTTCGCTTTATGCAAGCCCGCATCCTTAATGCGTCCAGCCTCCACTAACCGATCGAATTCAATGGCCATCGTGCCTTCCCATACCTCTACTTGAATATGAGCAATGCCATGGCTTAATGCCCCCCACTGCTCGGCAATGGGGCTTTCGAGGTATTCAACCTCATAACCTTGTTTCTTAAATAGTATTCCTATCACATGGCTAAGCACTATTTGGCTAGACCAGTTATTAGTTAATATCCTAATAGGCTCGGACCATGAAACGGTCGCTCCACTTATTAAGATGATAAAACCTATTATTCGAATCACACCACCCCCTCCAATTAAAAAACCTTTTAAAACAATTACTTATAAATAACCCAAATAGAGAGTAGCCCTTATTACTAACCATATAAATAATGTCATACCTAAAGTGTAGGTCAGTACATAAAAAAGGCACCCTTAACAGCGAATTCGCAATTAATGATTTTAATTAGTGAATAGAAAAAAAGGGGAAACCTAGTGGAAAGGATCCAGCTAAGCCTGAAGGGCTGTTGAGGGGGATTGATCTGATGAGCATCAATTGAGCAATAATCGCAAACCTTACTGAAAATAGAGAGGTTCTCATGTGCTACAGACCTTCTTATCAAACAAGGTTGATCATAAAATCAGGAATAAAAGGCGTAACCATGGGCTGTTAATAGACTTTCTACTGGTATTTCGAGACAAACTCCTTAATTCGAAATATGACCAAGTAATGACTCATGATTAATAAATTTCTAGAGGCTGTTATAAACTTATTCATTTAACAACATGTTGCCTACCACCACCTGTAAGCACCAAAAGAAATCAATAATTAAAGAAGTCGAATCGAACATTCATAGAATTAATCTATGAATGTCGTCATTCAATGCATGAAAATAAACCAAGAATAAAGTAGAATTTTTACTAAAGAAGAAAGCAGGGCTCGCTAGCCCTGCTGTATATATTAAGGTTTGGATAAAATAATCGCGTAACAATTTCCCGCTTCATTGATGCCCACAACCAAAGCTGTATCGACCTGTTTTTCTCTTATCGAGCCTGTTACTAGGTCTATGCCATCCAACATACACGATTGACTATTCTTAACTGGATAAATCAAGCTGTCTTCCATGGCAACAAGAGCCCCTTGTAAATTCAACGCACCACAAGCCGACTCAGAAAACCCCACATAGGAATTAAAATTAGTGTAAGGGATGGTTGAAACTATCTCTCCCATTGCTAATTTAACACCATTGAGTTCTGCCAAATCGGTTTGTTTATAACCCAGACTTGTGCCGCAAATCATATCAATTTGTTTTGCTTCAATTTGAGCTTCATTTAAAGCAGCGGTAATGGCTTTAGCTAATGCTTGCTCTGTGCTTTGCCCTGTCTTGTTAAATTGGTCAGTTGCATTAGCACGGCCATAACCTGTGATTTGAGCATAGATATGAGCACCACGCTGTTGTGCCTGATGTTTTGATTCCAGCATAACCAATGCAGCGCCTTCACCCATGATGTAACCAGCCGAGGTATCATCATAGGGTTTAAACGATGTTGCATCAGCTTGATAATTTACCGCCTTATCATTGCGTGCTGCGTGCATAACCAACGAATAACCCAATGCTTGTTCATCTGCACCACCGGCTAACATATATGGCTGCATATCCTGTCGTATGACTTCATAAGCTTGAATAACGGCTCCAAGAGATGCGTTATAACCGGTTGCTAAAGTAGTGTTGTATCCACGCATGCCTTTGATTGTGGCGCAGCCAGAAGAAACACTATTATAAAGTGCCTTAGGAAACTCAGATGTTCGCACATTACTTGGTTCTGGTTTCATACTTGAGAAAAAATTGTCCATGGCCGTTTGCGGACCTTTAGACAACCCCAAAACCATGCCGAATTCATCTTTGTTTTGCTTTCCAATTTTGACGTCGGCATTGTTGAGTGTGGTTTCTAATGCCGCCATGGAATACAAAGAAATAGGATGTAATTTACGGGTATCAACACTGCGCAAGATTTTGCGAGCATTAAACGGTGCAACTTTATGGGTTCTAAAGCTAAGTTCACCAAATTCATTGGCAGGTAAGTTACTGCGCATCTCACTCAGCACATGATCACTTTGAGTTAACCAATGAAAGTGGGATTCATTTTCGGCATGTTGTAATTTACATTGAATTTCGCTTGAAGTATCCAGCGAATCCTTTAGGCCTTGCTTAAATGCTTCAAAGCCAATACCTAACGAGCTAATTTGCCCAGCACCTGTGATCACAACCTGATTCTTTTTATAACTTGATACTGGCTGGCTAGCCACTTTCATAGAACCAATAACACTGCAATTATTCCCACCAAATGCATAATTATTTTTCATAAACACATTTATGTCTTGGTCTAAAAACTCATTGGCTACAACATTTAAATCGACATACTCTCTAGGTGTTGAAAAATTAAGAGTGGGCAGTACTTTTTTCTCTGGCAGGGTAACAAGGCACGCTACCATTTCCATCACACCCGCTGCGCTTATGTTGTGACCAAAATAAGACTTAGTTGAACTAACCGGAATTGGCTTGCTACCAAACACCTTATTAACCGCCGCAGTTTCAGCACGATCATTTGCCGATGTGCCAGTACCATGAACATTAATATATTCAATTTTTTTAGGGCTCAACGCTGCATTATTCAACGCCAAAGACATCACCATTGTGGCACCTTCACCGCGAGGTTCTGGCGATGTTTCATGGTAGGCATCACAGGAGGTGGCATACCCTAAAATTTCAGCGTAAATATGTGCGCCACGGGCGCGCGCACTGTCATAACTTTCAAGCACCAATGCACCCGCCCCTTCACCCACTGACATACCTGGCTCAGCAGAAAATGGACTACATGGCCCATCAGCCATGGCATCAAGAATTTTGAAACCAGAAAATGTCGGTAAATACAGCGGCTCACTGCCAACTATAAGGACTTGCTCTGATTTATTATTTTGAATGGCATCAAAACCCAAACCAAGAGCATTTGTACTCGCAGTACATGCGGTGGCAACCACGTCATAACCGCCACCTAAACCTAATAAATTAGTAATAATAGGCGCCGCCGCACCGTAATGACCGATATTCGCCAGCATATCCATTGGCACCACATCATCGGTAATGACGGGCATCAAGGGTTCTGTGGCAGCCCCACTGACTGCAATCATCGCCGACATAGACTGCAAGCTTTGACTGCCAGCTAACTTAGCATCTTGAATGGCTTCAAGGCCGACTTTATAGCCCCACAACGCAACCTTATCTAACTGTGAAACTAAATCCGCATTCAGCTCTGGGTATTCAATTGGTTCTTTTATTTGAGCAGCGTAACAATTTTCAAAAAAACGATTAAATTCTTCACTGCTGCCAATGGCACTTTTACAATCAAATAAACCTTGTGTGAAAGCCTGTTTGTTTTGCCCTATTGCAGAACAAATACCCACACCCGTTATGACAATTCGTTTGCGTTGTGTTTTCATATCTCGCCTTACTCCAAAGTAATACCGCGATCGGCAAGAATAACGCTACCTTGTATCGCTCGTGATTTATCCGAACATAAAAAGCTGACAACACCTGCAAGCTCTGATGGGTCCAGTACAAAATCACGCTTTCTGATTTCTAGCATTTGCATAAAACCAGGCCATACTTGTTCTAGCTGCTCAAACGTATCCGTTTTAACTAAACCACCACACACCCCATTCACACGAATGCCCTTATCGTGTAGCTCATAATCTAAATAACGAACAAGGTGCTCTAATGCTGCCTTCATAACCCCCATAGGATAACGAGGCATGACTCTGCGACTACCTGTACTTGTGATAAATACAATGCTGCCGCCTTCCTTCATCATAGGGATGACACCTTGCACACAACCCACATTGCCTACAAGATTGGTATCTAACAGGATTTTCCAATCTTCTTTATTAAAATCCTGAAACTCTTTAAAAGGTGTTTGCCCTGCATTCAAAATCAAGTAATCAACTTTTTGAAAATCACTTTGCAAACTTTTGAACATTTTTTCAACATCACGGCGTACCGACAAATCACCTAATACACTGCACGCGTATACGCCTTTTTGTTCAGCATACTCAATTAATTGCTTAACTTGAGCGGCTCCTTTACCTACATTGCGACGATGATTAATGATCACATTACAGCCATCATCAATCAGTTCTTTAACAATTGCAGCGCCAATACCTCTTGACCCACCTGTTACAATGGCTGTTTTACCTTGAATGTTATTGGGTAGCTGACCGTCTGAAAATTCCATTTTTGTGTCCTAATTTTTATGGTTATTAGTAAAGGTTAAATTCCATGCACAACCGTCACGGTCAATGCTATGAATTAAGTTATTCGACGTTAAATTATTTGAAATACTTTGATGAAAAATATTTAAAGCGTTTAGATTCACTAAATCCGGTGAATCTAGTGTGACATCCGTATGATCAGCCGTAGGATACATATCCTTAAGCAACATACGTTCAACTTGAGATACTTCAGATCTTCCATGTAGACCAAAGTAGCAATGATCAATATCTTGATTAAACTGAATATTTAAACTCGCAGCATCTAGCAAAGACGGACAAGAGAGCATGCTATAAGAGCTTAGCTCTTGAATAGTGAGCTTTTGATATTGTTGTCTTTTATCACTTGCATTACCTGATTCAATGACAATAAAGCCCGCTGATTCAGTTATGTCATAATGATCTTTTGATTTGTTTACTTTAACTTTTGTAGTTTCTTGCCACTGCAAGCTGGCAAGCATCTCAGTTAAATATAAATAGCTATAGGTTTGAAATACGCCTCCCACAACCACAACATCAAGTTCGCCAGATTGAATTAAGGTTTTCGCTAACTCTAAACCTTGAAACAAGCTATTACGCTCACTTCTTAATCGGATGCTATACCCAGTTATATTATGATTATTGAGTAAAAATGCGGGGAACACATCCGATTGATACATTTCCTTAACTTGGAATTCTTTATTCATAAATGAAGTAGGGCCGTACATATTAAAATACACAACCCCAACCCTTGAGCTTAATTTTTTATTGATTTTTCGATACAGTCCGGCACTTTTAATAGCATCCTCAAATGCCTTGGAAGCCGCATCCAAATGACCGCCTTCATGCTCTTTATCAAACTGATTAACATTCCAAAATTTAATGCCCGATTTCTTTTCGACTTGTTCATACAATACTTGCTCATACTGGTTATCTAATCTTGGTACAAACAAACGTTGACGAGTGCCTTCAACTAAACCACTTCCGCTAATAGATATTGGATAACTAATCATGATCAATTCTTTCCAATAAACAACTTACGATAGATCCATCAATACCAATGCTATTCTTTAATAAATATTTGATATTGGCTTTTGATTCTTTGAAAACAAAATTTAAATCCTTGGTTAAATCTAAGGAGCCTTTTGATTTCATAGGAAGAATTCGATTATTTTCAAAAGCATCTTTTGCAAGTATTAGGTCAAAACCACCAGATGCTGATAACAAATAGCCTGTTTGTTCGGTATAACTAACTATTTGGGCTTTATTATTTGAGAATAATTGAGATATGGCTGATATTTCAGATTGATCACTGGCTGTAATCCCATTTCCATGGGGATAAATTAAATCGACCTCTTCAGCACTAACGCCAGCTTTATCTAATACATTTTGCATACTTTGCGTAATTGATCGAAACGAAACATCTAAACTCGCTGAATGAGCGGAACCTGAAAGCGCTCGCCTTGAACTCATCGCCTTAATAATAAATTTTGGGGTGTGCTCAGCACCCACATCTTGGCGGCGCTCAAGCATAACGCCTGCAACACCATAAGCAGGCATCAAACCATCACTATCCTTAGAGAACGGATAGGATGCTGATTTAGCCATAATATTTAGGCCTGACATAAATAAGATATCGAACTTCGATACCTCTTGCCATGACAGTACAAGTGCACGATCAATCGCACCACTATTTAACATGGCGATAGCAGGTATCATGGCATTTAATGCAGATGAGCAAGCAGATGAAACAGTTAAAATTGGATTCATCAATTTAAAATAATCACTATAAACCTTAGTCAACGTGTCGTTTCTAAAGCTGTCTGCATGCAGATCTGTTATTTTTTTATTAAGTAACAAATCAATCTTTTCATTCCCATGAAGCTCTTTAATGAAAGAGAATAAATCTGGGTGATTACCTGACGACCCCCAAAAAACTCGCGTACGCTCGCTGGCAAGAACGTCCTGCTGTAAGTTAGCTTCTGCTAGAACCTGTTCTGTCACATTTACTAAAGCAGCCACTTTCTCGTTTTTTATTTGCTTATTTTTATATTGTTTTAAAAGCAGTTTTCTTGTTTCTTGCAGTGGTGCGTACTTCACATCATGTTCAAACCCAAACATGGACTTAAGCATTTTATTTTCAAACACAGGCTGCAAATCAACAAACTCACCCTGAATAAGTTTTTCAACTAATTCAGGGGTTGTTTTCGCATAATCTGATAAACAGCCAGTACCTGTCACAACAACTTGAGACAACAAGTTAGGCTCCTTTTTTAATAATCAGAGCATAACAATTACCGCCTTCTGACATACCTGTCACCAATGCATGGGAAACTTGTGTTTCTAAGATGTTGCCCGTCACATAATTTAGGCCATCAACTGAGAATTCAGTTGTATTTAAGATTGGATAGACAAGATTATCCTTCATACCATGAATGACAGCGGTAAGGTTCAGCAAACCACCGGATGCCTCTACAAAGCCAAAGTATCCATTATAGTTAGTTAATGGTACGCGACTGCTATGCTCACCAAGTGCTAACTTAATACCATTTAGTTCCATATTTGTGGCGTATTGCCCAGCCCATGTGGTGCCACACACCATGTCGATATCTTGTGCAGATAAATTAGCTTCTGCCAGAGCCATGTTAATAGCATCTGCCATGGGTTGTGCTGAAACATTTTCATTAAAGTAAAATTGATCACAGCTACGCCCATAACCTAACACTTCGGCATGAATATGTGCGCCACGTTCAATAGCTTTATCATAAGACTCTAGGAAGACACAGCCAGCACCTTCACCCATGACATAACCTTTATCATCCTTAGCATAGGCTTGATAGCTGTTATCGGTATTCTCATAATTAAAGTCATCATTTCCTAATAACATTAATGGTGAAAAACCAAGAGCATCTTCATCTGATGCACCTGCTAACATGTAGTCTTGTAAGTTTTGTCGAATGACTTCATAGCCCTGAAAAACTGCACCTAAACCCGCATTTACACCAGAAGATAGGGTTGTGTTATAGCCTTTTATCCCTTTTGCAATAGCACACTGAGTTGCAATTGAGTTCATCAATGACATTGCAAACTCACTGGTACGTACGTTATTTGGATCAGGGGCCAAGCTTTCACATAAACGGGTTATGGTACTGGTCGGGCCCTTTGAGATACCCATGATCATACCCACTTCTTCACGGGCGGTTTTTGCCACTTTATAGTCGGCAGATTTAAGTGCTTGCTCCAACGCGACCAAAGCATATAACGAAATATTGTTGAGCTTTTTCGCATCGATACTGCGTAGAATTTTTCGAGCATTAAACGGCTTAACCATATGGCAGCGATAATGCAGCATTTTATTTTCATCTAAAGGCAGAAGTTTTGCTTCTTCTCCTTCCAGTTCCACTTTCATTTCGCGAGGCGTTGGCACCGCACCGCCTTGAGTCAAACCTAATGCAAATTCACTGTTACTTGTACCCAAGGAGCTAACAGAACCCATGCCGGTAATTACAACACGTTGAGGTTTAAATTCTGTTTGTTTAATTGATCCTGGTTTGGTTGACACAACTAAACATGAATTATTGCCACCAAATGCATAATTGTTTTTAAGAAACACATTTACGTCTTTTTCTCTAAAGTCATTGGGCACACAATCGATGTCGGTATAGCTGCGTGCTTCACCAAAATTTAAAGTGGGTAATATTTTCTTCTCTGGCAGCGTCACTAGGCATGCGATTAATTCCATGATGCCCGCAGACCCAATGTTGTGACCAAAATAGGATTTTGTCGAACTGATCGGTGGAGTTGATTCTTCACCAAATACTTTTTTAATGGCTAATGATTCAGATCTATCATTGGCGTCAGTCCCTGTACCGTGAGCATTTACATAATCAATATCTTCTGGTTTTAAACCTGCGTTCTCTATAGCAGTACGCATCACCCAACTTGAACCATCGGCTTTAGGATCGGGAGCCGTTTCATGGTAGGCATCACTACTTGTGGCATAACCAAGTAACTCACCATATATTTTGGCGCCACGGGCTTTTGCATGTTCATATTCTTCAACCACCAGTGCGCCAGCGCCTTCACCGATAGACATACCTGGTTGATTTGAGTAAGGCGTGCAAGGCCCATCAGCCATTGCTTTTAATGCATAGAATCCTGCAAACGTTGGAATGTATAAAGGCTCTGAACCCAGCGCCAACATCACATCCCCTTTATTGTTTTGAATCGCATCATAGGCTAAACCAATCGCATTGGGACTGGCCGTACAAGCTGTAGCCACGAGCTCGTAGCCACCACCGATTTTTAATAACGAAGCCACAAGCGGGCAAATACTGGCGTAACTCCCTGAATATTTAACCATGTCTAAATTGGTTTCTTCAGGTTTTTGCATGATAAATGGAATATACGCTTCGGTCCCTGCCGCTGAAACACCGACCATTAATCCCATTTTTTTCTTCAGTTCACTATCAAGTAGCCCACCATCTTCAAGCGCCTCACGACCCACGCGATAACCCCATAACGCTCCTTTGTCTAATTTAGTAATCAGATCAGGATCTAAACCAGGATAATCAACTTCACCTTTAATTTCAGATGCATACGCACCGGCAAAATATTCACTGTAGGTTTCACTTGGTTCAATACCTACTTTCTTATCTAACAGGCCTTGTTTGAATTCAGGAACATTTCGACCAATTGACGATAAGACTCCCATTCCTGTAATCACAACTCGCTTGCGTATATTGGTCATGGCACACCTAAAAATGTAATACGATAAAAATTAATTTAATTAATGCCAGCAGGTCGTCCTGACCCACTGGCATCAATCATTAGGCTTCCGCTTTTTTAGCTTCTAACTGCTCAAGCATATTGCGGAATTTATCTGGGTTCACAAAGCTGTTCTCATTAGGGTTAATGATCATGCTGTGATTTTTAATGAATGGTGTTGCAGTGGTCATGATTTTACGTTCCACCCCATCTGCTGTTTTAATGACATAGGCATCGATACCCGCATAAGCATACGCTTCATCAATGAATGCCTGTGCAATCATTTTTTTCAAACTTGGCGAGTAGCCCGTAACCACTAGCTGACCAATTTCTTCACCGTTACAGAAAATTGCATCACCAGAACCGATGGCCTTAACTTCACCTTCTTGCTCTAAAACAACACCTACAATTTTCTTGAGTAAAGGTTGCTCACGCTTCTCTAGCAGACTATCACGACCAACAAATTCATCTTTATCGTAACGAACCATCCACTGTAATTGCAGCTCACGAGGGTCACGTGAAACACTGCCATTACCGGTCGGCGAAAAGTAAGGATTTTCTAAGCGAGTTAGCTCATGCAGTGCAAGACCTGCTTTTACTAATTCGTAACGCATGCCTTTTTCTTCGATTTCAGCCCAAAGCGCTTCTGCTTCTTGCACGGGAAGGATCACTTTATAACTGAATTCGCCGTGCTTACCTGCACGAAGTAAATAAGTATCTTCTTCTAACGCAATAAAACCTAAGAATGGAATACCGATTACGTCCATACCATAAATTTCTTTAGCCAGCTCCCAGCTATACGGACCTTCCATCGCTACAATGGCATGACTTTGAGTAAGTGATGTCATTTCTACATCTTCAAAGTCACCTTTACGCTCTTCAAATAAGCTAAGAAGAGTTTCGTCATCAACATGTTCAGCGAGTACAACATAGGTATCATCATCATTCATGATGTATACATCGGTAATAATGTTACCGGCATCATCAAGAATAACCGTGTAAAGGGTTTGTTCATCACGAATTTCAGCCACATCACCGGCAACAGCAATATCTAATACATCAAATGCTTCATCACCTTCAATTTTTAACTTTGAATAATGGCTATAATCGCTCAGCGCTACATTGTGACGAAGAGCGTAATATTCTTTATCTAAATCGCTGTATTGATTTGGCACTTCAATGCCATTTTTTTCAATAACACTTTTAGCTTGTTGGTTATGCAATGCTAGTAATCCACTCATGGTAATCTCCTTATTAAGCTGCTTCAGTTACGCGTTTACGCTCTAAAATAAAATCAACCAATTGATTGATGTTACGCATAAATGAAGGATCCGTACCTTCTTCTACTTTGATACCAAAACTCATATCCAGCATTACAACCACTTCAGTCGCATCGACGCTGTCTAGCTTCAATCCACTACCAAATAATGGTGTGTCTTCATCAATGTCTTGTGGCTCTTGATATAAATTCAAACGCTCAATCAGAACTTTTTTAACTTCGTCGAGTACGGCTTTACGCTCATCAATCAGATTTTTAAGTGCTTCTTGCATGTTCATCTCCTAATTAAATAGATTCTTCAGTTTCAAGTTTTTCTTCTTGGATACCAAAACCAGTATTGATTTGACGCCAATTTGACATACGACCAGAACAAACAATCTTTTTGCCCACACGTGCTTCAACGTTAAAATGATTAAAGCCTGCGCTGTCTACCAAAAATAATTCACTGGTTATTTCAAGCACGTCACCTGGGTACACCACACCACGGAACTTAAGATCTTGTGATGCTAAAAAACCCATAAGATTAGAGCTAATTCTTTGCACACGAGCTACGCCTTCAGGACTATGGATTGCACCTTTAAGTTCATGCAAATCATCCAGCTCATTACCGGTTTCTTCTTTGTAATCATCTATGAATTGCAAAATCACATTCATGTATTCACTGGTTTGCCCGAATGTTTCCGCAATCAAAACCCCTGGCATAACAGGAAACCCTGGAAAATGACCTGTAAAATGGGGCTCATTAGCGGCCACCGATTTAATACTGGTAATCTTTGGGCGCTCGCCATTTTTAAAATTTACTATTTTATCCACCATCATGAATGGCTGGCGAAACAGTGCTAACTTTTGCAACATAAAAGGTTCAATAAGGACGAAGTCCTTAGCGACCTTTTTTTTTCGAGTTATAGTCGTCATAAATTTCCTTTTTCCTTTAACGCATGATTAAGCCACCATCAGCCACAATTGTTTGGCCAACGATATAACTAGAATCTTCAGATGCTAAAAACGAAATAACCTTTGCTATTTCACTTGGTTGTCCCAAACGATTAACAGGGATACTTGATAGGGTTTGTTTCATAATATTTCGAGGGATTCGCTTAACCATGCTTGACTCAATCAATCCTGGTGCAATGGTATTTACGCGAATATTTTTAGGTGCAAGTTCCGCAGCGATGGTCCGGCCAAATGCAATTACAGCACCTTTAGCGGAGCTGTAGTTTGCTTGACCAAAAGAGTTAGTAACACCTGCAATTGAAGAAACGTTAATCACCACTCCTGAGCGATTACGGTACATATTATCAACCGCAGCTTTGGTGCAGTAAAAAGTACCAAACAAATTGGTTTGAATCACATCTTCAAACTCTTCATCTTTCATTGTGGTGAATAAATTATCTTTATAAATACCCGCATTGTTTACCAAGATATCGATTTTCCCTTCAGTCTCAACAATATTACCCACAAGCTCTTTTACCTGTTGCTTATCTTGAATATTGCATTGCTTGGCAACAGCCTCTTTGCCCTCTTGCTGTAAAGCTGAAATGATGTCGTCGGCTTGTTCTTTTGAGCTGTTATAGGTGAAATAAACACGGCAACCCTGCTTGGCTAACTCACTAATAGCAGCTTGACCAATATCACCACTGCCACCGGTGATTAATACTACTTTACCTTCTAAATCTTCATATCTTGCCATGATTAACTCCTTTTATTTTAAACTCGACATAACATCACAACGGCAACTGCACTTTCACCTTCATGACTAATGGATACTTGAGAATGATTAACTTTTTTTTCTTTCATAATTTCTAGAAATTTTCCTGATAAATCCAGGGTTGGCCGACTGCCATCACCTGATATCAGCTCAATATCTTTAAACGAAATGGAATATCTAAAACCGGTACCTAATGCTTTTACTGCGGCTTCTTTTGCTGCCCAGCAAGCGCTGTAACGCTCGTATTTTTTCTCAGCTTGTTCGCAGTAATCTTGCTCTTTCTTGCTATAAACAAGATTTAAAAACTTTTCACCGCTTCTATTGATGGCAAGTTTCATACGCTCAATTGATGCGATATCAACACCAATTCCAAATACAGTATCTCGAACACCTTCAGGCAGATCATCTAGCATATTCTGTGCAGAAAGTTCAGTTTCACTCATAAGTGCATCATTCATACTGGCACCTCTTCCTTGCTGCTTAAATCGATATAACCCTGCTTTAAATCCTCACTAGCGTGATAGTGAACCACCTGAACAAAAGCGCCTTTTAGCATCTTATGTCTAAGATAAAGATAGCTTGATATCCATACCACCTGAGCAACAGACAAAAATAGGTAAAACCAATTTTCATAACTTTTCATAATTACAGTGGCTATTGTAATTTGCACTAACACAAGAAAAGTCCACCATAAAAACACTGAAAATCCTGTCAATTTATAACGACTTTTTATGTCTGTTTTATGCAATGATTCATTTAATTTTGAGATATCGGTTAATTTAATTAATTTTGAATTCAAACTACCAACCACATAATTCATTGGATTTGAATGTGCACTCATAAGCAGTAATAGCGTCGTAATCGAAATGGTGATCAGTATGGTCACCCAAGCCACATCAAAAGAGGCCGATTGAACAGAGCTAAGTGGGTTGATAATGGCGAAATTTAAAACAAAAAAGCAAATAGCCTCTGGCAAAAGATAAAAGGCTCTAATAAATCGTTTCATTGTTAACGCCTTTCCTTCTCCCTCGCTAACAACATATGATCGATAAAAAACATCTGAATTCACTAACAAAATCACAAACAAAATTAACGGAAAGATAACCACGCCAATTAACCATAAAATTGAAAGATGAACGTTAAATGCGTATGGAACCAGATAATAAGAAAAAACAAACACCACCGTTCCTGTAGCAGCTGATGACAATATTGAAACCAACATTGGATGATTTAAGTACTGTTTGTAAGTTGGTTTACCTTCAATGCTTTTTTTGTCTTCACTATCGACCTTAAATTTCTTGGCATATATGGCATAGGGCCATATACACCAAAGATCCCGCACCATGCGAAAACAAGCTGTAAAGCTAAGCGCACAAAAGAATATCGCAATACTCAAACCATCATCTTCACTCACTCTTAAACTTAAAAGCCCAACTAAAATGGCCGCTATAACCGCATAAATTAATGCTGGGATAAGTGCTGAAAATAACAAATAAACACGGTATGGAATGGCCGCCATATTAAGCACTCAACCTTTCAATATCTTGAATACTATCTACTTGTTCTATGGTGAATCCTTGTGTATCTGACACGATGGACTCCAACAAGCGGCTTAATACTTTTTTGGGCCCAACCTCGATAAACTTTCGATGTCCCTGAGCAACCAAATACTCAATTGACTCACGCCAGCGGACCATTCCTGTTATATGCGAAACTAAATGCTCTTTAATTTCTTGAGCACTTGTACATGGCTGTGCCGTCATATTGTTAATATAAGTAATTTGCGGGGGCTGCATGTCAATTGAGATCAGGCTCTTATGAAATTCTTCGACACAACCCTGCATCAGCATACTGTGCCATGCACCACTAACCGGTAATTTTACCGCTTCAATATTCTGATCTGATAAGTAATTTATAACCTGGGATATCGCGGATTTTTCACCTGAGATAACTTGTTGTTTTTCACTATTGTCATTTGCAATCACAACAGTATTGGTATCAGCCACTTCATTTAACATGGCATTTAATTCTTTTGGTTGAATGTTTTTAACTGCGTACATTTGCCCTTTTTTTTGTTTGGCCTCTCGCTGCATCAAGGTGCCACGTTCAAATGCGGCTGTTAAGGCACCTTCTATTGTGAAACTGTTAGCAATATTAAGTGCACTGTATTCACCAACAGAATGCCCAAGGACGACACTTGGCTTAATATTTGTTTTTTCAAAAAGGTAGTGAGCAATGGCGAGATTTGTCGCTGTGATCGCAATCTGAAGATTATCAGTGTTACTGAGTTTACTAATGGGGCCACTAAAGCAAAGCTTGGTAATGTCTTTTTGCGCTATGGTATTGGCTAAGTCATAAATCTCGCGACACAAGGGAGATTGTGCGTAAAAATCTTTCCCCATTCCTACAAACTGAGACCCTTGACCAGGGAACATGACAACCCATTGCTCTTCTACAGGAAGCGTTTCGCAATTCATCCTTAATCGCCTTTTTATTTGTTATTTTGGTGAGATTGACGCTGTCAGATTTAAGATGACGCAGGGAGTCTAAACACTCCAAATAGGTTTGGACAACCCATTTTTTAGAGCATTTTTTGTCTATTTTTTGGCTTTATTTTTTTCAAAAAAAACCTCATGACTTATTTGGACTAAGCAAAAGTATGTATTTATAAAGAGGTATATAAATGAGAAGCACTATAGGTAGGACGCTTGAGTATTCACACAGACGTGTTCTGTCTAATACTGCAAATTGCTCATGAAATAAGCTTAAGCAGTAATATAGAATTAGTCTTTATTGGACTGCCTTTGAATTTTTTTTATTTTTTTTTGAATTGTGTCAAATTTTATCTAATCACATTCGCTAATATTCTTTATTGATCGCATTTATTGTTAACAACCCTTTTTATTCAGCAATGCTGCTGCACACATGAGACGAAAGTATCAGCCTTTCAAAATTGGCAGGACCTGTTTTCATTCGATCATCAATACACAGCCAAAAACCTTCATTACTCTCCTTGATGTCTTGCAGACACATTTGTTCTAGGTCGGTCAGTTCATTTTTAAGCAGTGGCTCTTGATTTAGGATAGGTGAAAACAGTTGATGGCAATCTAAAGGTTTGATCTGTGAATTTGCTGAAAGGGAAAGCAGTAGAGCAAGAAAAAAAACAGGGTAAGAATATCCAATCATGGGGTCTCTCCTTTTTTTTATTATGCATGTCTTTTTATTGACATACATAATATGTAGTTCAAGTTTAAGCTTTATGCAAAAAAACAAATAAAAAAGGCAGCTATTAGCTGCCTTGTAATAAAACGTTAATACATAACGAGTAAAGCTTAGATATCTTCAACTATTTCTTTTAACTTCTCTTTAACACTCTCTTTCTTATCGTCAAGGTATTCCTGTCCCTGTTCGATTACACCTTGATCCTCTGCGCTATCATGTGCGTCTTGTAAAATGCCAGAGTCTTGAAATGGGTTTTCATATAAAGCGTTGCCCTTTCCAATATTCACTCCAAACCATAACCCGACTATAAAACCCGAGAGCAGAAATACGAACAATAGCTTCATAATAAATCTCTTTATATTTTTACATTAAAGTATGACGGGGATTTTATCTTTTAGATATATTTCATCCTCAGAGATATAACTGCCATACGCCAGTATTTCAACACCTTTTTCTTTGGCTTCTCTTAATAGCTGCCCATACAGTTTATCAATATGATCAGCCGGTTTAACTTGTTTAATACCTGTGTGATTCACACAAAAGAATATTACCGCCCGATGACCTAGCTCCGCCATTCTCATGAGTTCACGTAGATGCTTACTGGCACGATCACTGACACTATCAGGAAAATAACCTACCCCTTCGTCAGTACTGCCTTGTTTGTTGGGTTCACCATCTAATGTTGATTCTAATAATGTTGTATTTTTCACTTCTACATAAATGTCTTTTTCACCACCCGTTAACAAAATATCGATTCGGCTTTTTTCATCACCATAACGAACTTCGGTTTTAAGCTGGGTGTAATCTTGTAGCTCTGTTACGGTACTATTTTCGATTGCCTCAACCGCCAAATAGTTAGGCCGTGAAGTATTAATACAGGCAATATGCCCAGAGGGTGTTTGGGTAAGCTCTAACGAATGGGGGTATTTTCGTTTTTCATTTTTACTATCCCAATACCATGCATCGCCATCTTCGACGAAACAGTTTTTCATAGAGCCCGTATTGGCACTATGGACCGTAAGTTCGGTGCCATCTGGTCGTTTTAAATCCACCATAAAGCGTTTGTATCGTTTTATCCATTTACCTTTTTGTAACGGAAATTCAAATTTCATGGCACTGTCTTTTTATCTGTATGGGATTGTAAGTAAATACGCAGTCGCGCAATCGCTTTTTCTAACATAGGAATATCACAGGTATAAGCAAAACGCACAAAGTGGTGCCCTTGTTTATGACCAAAATCAATGCCTGGGGTGATTGCTAATCCCTGCTCTTCTAGTAACTCTAAACAGAATTTCATACTGTCATTGTTATACGGATGATCCAAGCCACTAATATCCGCATAAATATAAAAAGCACCCGCTGGCTTGGCTGGAATTTCAAATCCCAGCTGTTCTAGTTGCGGTAATAGATAATGCAATCGCTGTGCAAACATGGCCTTGCGTGATTCAAGTTCATCAATCACCTGAGGGTTAAATGATGCCAGAGCCGCATATTGAGCGGGCGTATTGGGGGCAAGAAATAAATTTTGCGCAAGCTTATCTAAACTTTCTATGGCCCAATGAGGCGCAACCAGCCAACCGAGTCGCCAGCCGGTCATGGCAAAATATTTTGAAAAGCTATTAATAACAAAAACATCGTCCCCATAATTTACAGCGCTATGGGGTTTTGCCTCATCGTAGGTGAGGCCATGATAGATCTCATCCACCAGCAATATCCCTTGCTTAGCTTGAATCGAGCCATGTAATTGATGCAGTTGATCTTCGCTCATGATGGAGCCAGTTGGATTAGACGGACTCGCCACCAAAGCACCGATGGTGTTTTCTTGCCAGTATTTTGCCACTTGATCTGGGGTCAAATGAAAGTCGTCCTGTGCTTGTGTGGGCACCAAGATACCATCAGCATTCACATTGGCTAAAAAATGGCGGTTACATGGATAACCAGGGTCGGTAAGCAGCATGGTTTCACCTGGGTTTGTCACTAATGATGCCACCAACTGTAAAGCCCCTGATGCCCCTGGCGTTATAATGATACGCCTTGGGTCCACCACTTCGTTGTAACGCTGCCAATAAAACTCGGCTATGGCCTGTTTTAACTCAGGTAAACCGGTGGCAGGGGTGTAATGAGTTTTCCCTTGCTCTAAAGCTTGAATGCCAGCCCCAATAACCTCTTTGGGAGTATGAAAATCAGGCTCCCCCACCTCTAGATGAATCACATCTCGACCCTCTTTTTGCATGGCTTTTGCCCGCCCCAAGAGGTCCATTACGTGAAATGGCTCAATTTGTTTAAGCCGATTGGCTATTTTCATGGTACTTTCCAATAACTTTTGGCAGTATTTTCCTGATTTTTCGGCAAAGATCTGCATTTTTAAATAATAAAGTGGCACACTCTATCGTTATCTGATAGCTTTTCGCCGCCAAAAAGATACGGTTCATGCTTGAAATGAGCCTGAAATGGAAACAAGATTGGCCTTTGGCCTGACAAGGTGAGGCAGTAACTTATGCCAGTAACAGAAGATAAATCATTTGCGTTGTCTAACTTCGAACCTTACAAAGAGAAGAAGGGCGAAGAGTACATGGGTTCTGAAATGAAGGCCCACTTCAAAATGATACTTAACAACTGGAAACAGGAGTTAATGGAAGAAGCAGACCGCACCAAGATGCACATGCAGACAGATGCGGAAAATTACGCTGATCCAAACGATCGCGCCAGCCAAGAAGAAGAGTTCAGCCTTGAGCTACGTACCCGTGATCGCGAGCGTAAATTAATCAAAAAGATTGAAAAAACCATCGAGCTCATCGAAAAAGATGATTACGGTTACTGTGAGACCTGTGGCATCGAAATCGGCGTTCGTCGCTTAGAAGCTCGCCCGACTGCGGATCTATGCATTGACTGCAAAACGTTAGCTGAAATCAAAGAGCGTCAAATCGGCGGTTAATTTGAAGCTTAAACAGCACTAAAAATAAGCACCTTTTATAGGTGCTTATTTGTTTTTATATGACTAAAAATATCCCCTACATTGGACGCTTTGCTCCAACCCCAACTGGCCCACTGCACTTTGGTTCACTGGTGGCGGCATTAGCCAGCTACCTTGATGCTAAGGCACATCAAGGCACGTGGCGATTACGCATAGAAGATTTAGACCCACCAAGAGAAGACCCTAGCGCAAGCTCACGTATTCCCGAACAACTTCTGCAACACGGTTTACAATGGGATGGCGATATTGAGTTTCAAAGCCAACACAGTGCTCGTTATGAAACAGCGCTTTCGCAATTGGCTAACAATGGGTTTACCTTTGCCTGTCAGTGCTCACGCAAACAACTGCTACACAGCCATGGTTTGCATCAAGACAACTGCAGCATCACAGATTCGCACCAACCCTGCGCCATACGCTTGCGTGTGCCAGCACAATTATTTGGCTTTTCTGATCGTGTATTTGGCCACTATCAGCAAAATTTAATGCAGGATGTGGGCGATCAAATTCTTAAACGCAAAGATGGGTTATATGCTTATCAACTGGCGGTGGTGGTGGATGATTACTTATCCGGTATTACGCACATAGTACGTGGCGCTGACTTATTGGATAACACTCCCCGCCAACTATTTTTAATGCAATGCTTGGGTTATCCACAACCTGAATACCTTCATGTACCACTGGCGTTGAATGACGCAGGGCAAAAGCTGAGCAAACAAAATCAGGCTACTGCCATTGAAGCGCAAGACGCTAAGACTAACTTACTGGCTGCGTTAACCTTTTTACAGCAAGATATTTCCCCTAAAATGCAAGCCGCTGATATAACCGAACTTCTGGCTATGGCGGTCAGCCAGTGGCTGCCTAGTCGCATCAAACCTAATCATGATGGCTTAATTTAGCCGTTAATGGCCATTTCTACCTTAAAGCTTGCCTGAAACTGTTACCCCCAGTAACATCACTGGCCTATTTTCATACAGAGCCAGCCATGTACGTTCATCGACTGATCTTACTATTTGTCTTTGCCGCGTTTTTATTTTCGCCTGTCGTCATTGATTGGTGGCTGGAGCCCACTGGCGCATGGTATCGCCCATTTGCCCTGTGGTTAATATTGATTGGCTTCTCTGTTTGGCTGCAATACTGGCAAGAGAAGGACAAGCTATGATCTTCAGCGTTGGCGCTTTGATCAGCATGATCTTAGCGTATCTGTTCACCCTCTTTTTCACCGCTTACATGGTTGAGAAAAATTGGATCCCCATGAAGTGGGTGCGCCATCCTGCCATCTATGTTTTATCGTTAGGTGTGTATGCCAGTGCATGGGCCTTTTACGGCAGCGTAGGGCTTGCTCAAGAATACGGCTACGGCTATTTGACTTACTATTTAGGCATTAGCGGCGCATTTGCGCTTGCTCCTGTTTTACTTAAACCCATTCTGCGCATCACCAAAGATTACCAGTTAACGTCCCTTGCGGATTTGTTTGCGTTCCGCTTTCGCTCCCGTGCCGCAGGCACCATCAGTACCTTAGTCATGTTGGCAGCTGTTCTGCCTTTGATCACCCTGCAAATAACCGCGGTCACCGATAGCTTTAGTTTATTAAATAACGAATTTGGTCGTATCGACATTGCCCTTGGTTATTGCGCAGTCATGACTGTGTTTGCCATTTTATTTGGCGCTCGCCATGTCAGCCCAAGGGAAAAACACGAAAGCTTGGTGTTTGCCATCGCCATCGAATCGTTAATCAAGCTGGTGGCCATTTGTATTTTGGGTTTTGCGGCCATGTATTTTGTCTTTGATGGCCCAGGCGGCATGGATATCTGGTTGCAAAGTAATCACCACAAATTAACCAGCATGCAACACTCCATTCAAGAGGGCCCTTGGCGCACCTTGTTATTGGTGTTTTTTGCCGCCGCTTTAGTGATGCCCCACATGTTTCATATGGCGTTTACCGAAAACTCATCTACTCGAGCACTGAGTTTTGCTAGCTGGGGTTTGCCGTTATTTTTACTCATTATGGCGCTCATGGTGCCGCCTATTTTATGGGCCGGCATTTACCTAAATGTGGACACCCCCGCAGAATATTTTGCCGTAGGCATTGGTCTTGAACTTAAGAATCCTTGGCTTGCCGCAGTAGCCTTTACCGGTGGATTAGCCGCAGCGTCAGGCATCATGATTGTGACCACCATCGCCATGGCGGCCATGACACTTAACCACATTGTATTACCTGCGTTTCAACCGAATCCTAAAAAAGATATGTACGCTTGGTTGTTGTGGGTACGTCGCTGGCTGATTGTGGCGTTGTTTGCAGGCAGTTATGGGTTTTATCGCTTTTTCGCACAAGGTAAAGACTTAGCTGAATTAGGCATCATAGCCTTTGTGGCGACCTTGCAATTCTTACCTGGGGTATTAGCGGTTTTGTATTGGCCAACAGCAAACCGCCAAGGATTTGTAAGTGGTTTAGTGTGCGGCATGCTGGTTTGGCTATGGTCCATGTTATTGCCACTACTGAACTATCAAACCCTAGACTGGCTTCAGCCATTTTTGCCTCCTACCTCTCATGAGAACTGGTATTTAGCCGCCACGTCTTCTGTGCTAGTCAATGCGGTGGTGTTTGCGTGTGTATCTTTAATGAGCACCACTCGCCCCATTGAAGCCAGCGCCGCGGAAGCCTGTTCCATAGACACATTAAGTGCTCCACAACGAAAAGAACTGGTGCATAACAGCGCCGATGAATTTATTGCCTGCTTAAGTGAGCCCCTTGGGGAGCAAGCCGCCAAACGAGAAGTGCAACAAGCATTGGATGACTTGAGCCTAAGTGAAGCTGAAAACAGGCCCTACCAATTACGCCGCTTACGTGGGCGCATCGAAGTGAATTTATCCGGTTTAATGGGGCCCTCTGTGGCCCATGGCTTAGTCAATCAATGGCTGCCCTATAAACACTCAAGTGAATTGCAAGCCAGCCACGATATTCACTTTATTGAAAAAGGCCTAGAGGCTTACCATTCTCGTTTAACTGGCCTAGCCGCTGAGCTTGATAACCTGCGCCGTTTCCATCGTCAAACTCTTGAGTCACTCCCAATGGGCGCTTGCAGTTTAGGCAGTGACGGTGAAATTTTAATGTGGAATAACGCCCTAGTGGCACAAACACAAATTGCCGCGGACGATGTGGTGGGCAGCAAGCTTTCTAACTTAAAAGAACCCCTGCGCAGCTTGTTATTGGACTTTATCAATGACTCCAACAGCCATTTGCACAAAAAAACCATTGAGGTAAATGGTCGCCCGCGCTGGATTAATCTACATAAAGGTATTCTTGAAAACCCTGAAAATCATGAATACGGCGGCTTAGTGATTCTGCTTGAAGACCAAACAGAAACGCAATTGCTTGAAGAAGAATTAATCCACAGTGAACGCCTAGCATCTGTTGGCCGTTTAGCGGCCGGTGTGGCCCATGAAATTGGCAACCCAATCACCGGCATTGCCTGCTTGGCACAAGATATTAAATACGAAACAGACAATCCCCATCTATTGGAAATTGGCGAGCAAATTTTAGAACAAACCCAGCGCGTCACCCGTATTGTGCAATCTTTGGTTAATTTCTCCCACACAGGCAATCACTTGCAGCATAAAGAGCAAGGGCCGGTGGACATGAAAGAGTGCAGCCAAGATGCCATTGACCTGTTGCAATTAAGTGACCGCACATTGGATATACGCTTTGAAAACAACTGTGCGGATAACTGCATCGTGTTAGGAGACGAGCAACGTTTACAACAAGTGTTTGTGAACTTACTCAGTAACGCCCGTGATGCCAGCCCTGCAAACAGTGTCATTCGCATTGAAAGTGAAATTGAAAAACACTCCATCACCATCAAAGTCATCGACCAAGGTAGCGGCATTGATGCCGATACCATTGAACAGATTTTTGAACCCTTCTTTACCACCAAAGAAGTGGGCAAAGGCACCGGCCTTGGCTTGGCCTTGGTATACAGCATTATTGAAGAACATTACGGCCACATAAATATTCAAAGCCCTGCTGATGAAATTCAAGGCAACGGCACCTGTGTGGTTATCAGCTTACCTCGATTCCAAAATGAATCGGACGCATAAACAAGGAAATTCAATGGCCAACATTCTCATAGTAGAAGACGAAAAAGTCATTCGTAGCGCCTTGCGTCGTTTATTAGAACGCAATGATTACAATGTTGAAGAAGCGCCTACCTTAACGGACGCAAAAGACTTTGATCTAGACCAGTTTGATCTGATCATCAGTGACTTGCGTCTACCTGGCGGTCACGGCACTGAGTTAATCGAGCTAGCAGAAAACACACCTGTGTTAATCATGACAAGTTATGCCAGTTTAAAAAGCGCAGTGGATGCCATGAAACTTGGGGCAGTGGATTACATTGCCAAACCCTTCGACCATGATGAAATGCTCATTGCCGTGCAGCGCATTTTAAAAGAGCGCAATTTAACTCGCCAAAACCAAGCTCTTAAACAAGAAATCCAAAAAGTGCACCCCACCAATGGCATCATTGGTAGCTGCCCGCCCATGCAAGCGCTATTCAAAAAAATTGGCAAAGTAAGCCCAACCGATGCCACTGTATTAATTTTAGGGGAATCTGGTACGGGTAAAGAATTAGTTGCGAGGGCCATTCACGATCAAAGCCCTCGATGTGACTCGCCACTTATTAGCGTGAACTGCGCAGCCATTCCAGAGACCTTAATTGAATCTGAATTATTTGGTCATGAAAAAGGCGCATTTACCGGCGCCACCTCTGTACGCCAAGGCTTAGTAGAAGCGGCTGATGGCGGCACACTCTTTTTAGATGAAATTGGTGAGTTACCTCTAGAAGCACAAGCCCGTTTATTACGGGTATTACAAGAAAGTGAAATCCGCCGCGTAGGTAGTGTGCAAAGTAAAAAGGTCAACGTACGGTTAGTGGCTGCAACCCACAGAAACCTCAAAGAGTTAGCCAAAAAAGGCGAATTCCGTGAAGATTTATATTACCGCTTAAACGTGGTCGAACTGAAATTACCGCCATTGCGTGACCGTGGTGACGATGTATTAGAACTTGCACAAAAACTACTCGAGCGGGCCTGTACAAAATTAAATCGACCACTATTAGAATTTTCAAACCAATGTAAACGCGACATCAGTACCTATGCTTGGCCGGGTAACGTGCGCGAACTGGAAAACGCAGTTGAAAGAGCGGTTATTTTAAATGACGGTGAGGCCATTTGCGCAGACGCCATGGCCATAGAAATTATCAGCGATGATAAGGTACCGGCCTCAATGATGGCCTCACTGCAAAAAGAAGATAACACAGGGGATGTTGCGGATATTAATCCATCAGAGCTGTCCTTAGATGACTACTTCCAGCACTTTGTTCTAGAAAACGAAGATAAAATGACCGAAACCGAATTAGCGCAAAAACTGGGGATTAGCCGCAAGAGCCTGTGGGAACGCCGCCAACGCTTAGGTATCCCGCGCAAAAAAGCGAAATAGTGTTACCTCCCAAGTCACGAGACGCAGAGCCTTCTCGTGGCTTGGGGCAACCTGTTACCCCGCGTCAAAATGTTACCTGTCGCCACAGGACTAGGCCCTAAAGCGTCAATTAAAGTAACAGTATTCCTGTCAAATTCATCAAACCCAGCAATAAATTACCTTAAGCCATTGATATATATGTACTTTTTATAAATGGCACATACTGTGCAATAGACACAATAAGTCACATTAATGCATCAATAAAAATAACAAAGCATTAATGATGGGTGTCTAGGTGGCCACAATAATAATAAAAATCGCCCCCTGAACATCGTGCCATCAATAAAAATAAAAATAGGCATCTGAAGCTGATTGCTTTGGGTTTTAGCGCAAACGCGGGACGAACCTAAAGCAATTAGCTTGATTTATCCCCAGCTCTCCTCCTCTCATTATTTATCATTTTAACGACCATTGACGATCTCTTGGCCAATTCACTCACTTACTGAGCAAAAGTAACTAAATACCTGATTTTATTATCGAATTACCCTAGTTAAATAAACCGTGACACACATGGTATGAAAAAATTTCCACCAATATTAGCCATTGTGCGACAAGATGTTACCGGCGTTACCCAAGTGCCCAATTTGCGCCGCCAAAAGGTGACGCTAGGTAACAAACCTCTGACGCAGCAAGTAAAAACCAAAGTAAAACAACTCTAAACCATTGATTTTAAAGGCTTTTTAAAAACTGGCACGGCAAATGCTTTATTACAGTCACTTAGCGACATCCACACAAATAAAAATAACAAAGTGGACTCGCACATAACGCTAAATAGACACAAATAAAAATAAAAAAGTCATTTTAGCGTTGTGGGCCAAAATAATTAAAATAACAGGCCAGCCAGAATTCGTGTTCTGAGTGTGTAGTGACCCATTATTAAAATAACAACAAGGGCGCACCAGATACTCAAAACACAATTCGAAACTTATAATAATAAAAATAATAAAACACTCGAATCGAAGCTGGGCAGCACAAATAACAATAACAAAGCTGCCCTCGACATTTTCTTCTGTACTAACGATCAAAAAATCCCCAGCTAAACCTTACGCCAAACGCTAAATCCCCCACTTTAGTTGCGTTTGTGTTTAACTTCTGTACACTGCCAACTCCTTTAAAATCAGCTTATGGCTTAACATTATTATTATTTTTCACTCTCTTTTTCATCAATTACGCTTCCTATCTGATCATGCTTAAACGTCTTATTTCCAAACTCAAGAAATCCGTCACTCATGCTGGCGAACAAGTGCAGGTTATCTCGCGTAATGACCATGATATAAGCCGCGACAATATCAGTGAGAATGCACTCAAGGTTCTGTATCGTCTTAAAAAAGCAGGCTTTGAGGCTTACTTAGTGGGAGGTGGTGTTCGCGACCTGTTACTAGGCATGCACCCTAAAGATTTTGATGTGGCGACCAATGCCAGCCCAGAACAAGTGAATAAGCTGTTTCGTAACTCTCGCTTAATTGGCCGTCGTTTTCGGTTAGTTCACGTGGTTTATGGTCGTGACGTAATAGAAGTGGCCACTTTACGTGGACATCACGAAAATGCTCAAGGCAAACAGCAATCCAAAACCAGTGATTCAGGCATGCTGCTGCGTGATAACGTATACGGCACCATTGATGAAGATGCTGTGCGCCGTGACTTCACCATTAATGCCTTATATTACGATATAAAAGATTTCTCAGTGCGCAGTTACGAAGGCGGTATGCAAGATCTTAAGCGCCGTAACATTCGCTTAATTGGCGACCCTGAAACCCGCTACCGTGAAGACCCTGTTCGCATGCTGCGAGCTGTGCGCTTTGCCGCCAAACTTGATTTTAAAATCGCGCCCCAAACCGCTGCCCCAATTAATGAGTTAGCACCACTATTAGCCGATGTCCCTGCTGCCCGTTTATTTGATGAAGTACTGAAGCTGTTCATGGCCGGTTATGCTGAACGCACCTTTGAATTACTTGAGCAGTACGGTTTATTTGCCCAGCTATTCCCCCATTCACAGCAGTGCATCAATGAAAATGACTTCTACCGTCGTCTGATTATTCAAGCACTTGCCAACAGTGATGAACGTATTGCCCAGGGCAAAACGTTAACCCCTGCATTTTTATTCTCTGTATTCTTGTGGCCTTGTGTTTTGGAGTCACAAAAATTATTTGAAAAACAAGGCATGCCACCCGCTGCGGCTTATCACCAAGCCACCAGCCAGGTGCTCAGTAACCAGCAAGCTCATACAGCCATCCCACGTCGCTTCACCGACATGGTGCGCAATATATGGGACATGCAGCGTCGACTAGAGCGTCGAGTGAAAAAACATTTAGAAAGCATTTTAAGCCACCCTAAATTCCGTGCTGCCTATGACTTTTTATTACTGCGCGAACAAGCTGGTGAACAATTAGCTGGGGCCGGTAAGTGGTGGACTCAATACCAAAAAGATAACGCCCATATTATTGCTCAAGCCAAACAACAGCACCAAGAGCGTAATCGTGAGCGCGAGCGCAAACCTAGATCCGATCGTCGCCCAAGACGTCGTAACAGCCCAGCCGAGTAAGGTTACCACCATGAAAGCCTGGGTCGATATTTTCATAGGTCTAGGTAGCAATCTAGATCAACCGTTACAGCATGTTGAGCAAGCATTTTCAGAGCTTGCTCAACACCGCCTGTTTCGTCACGCCCGTCTCAGCCCAATCTATCAAAGCAAACCTGTTGGCCCGCAAGACCAGCCTGATTTCATCAATGCGGTTGCCCATGTTCAAACTCAGCTTGGCCCCCATGACGTGCTTGATGTATTACAAACCATTGAAAACAACCATGGGCGCAAACGTATTCGCCATTGGGGTGAGCGTAGCTTAGACCTTGATCTGTTACTTTATGGGCAAGCGCAAATACGCACACCCAGACTCATCGTCCCCCATGCTCATATGCATGAACGTGGCTTTGTGCTATACCCATTGGCAGATTTGGTCCCAACGCTTCACTTTGGTGAACAGCTGGATTTCAGTGGATATATCCACGACTTAACGTTTGATCTCGAGCCTGTCAAAAAAGGCATTTGACTTACTCCGTCCAGATCTGGACTATACGCCCCATATTTAAACAGTGAGCCTGCTTATGAGTAAAACCACCATTAACACCCTGCACCAATGTAAGCGTAACAAGGAAAAATTCACCGTGGTTACCGCCTACGATGCAACCTTTGCACACTTGGCAAGTAGCGCAGGTATTGATGTGTTACTGGTGGGCGACTCTCTGGGCATGGTTCTTCAAGGCCAAGACAGCACAGTGCCGGTAACACTCGAACACATGTGTTACCACACAGCGGCGGTGAAACAAGGCAATCAAGGCGCTCTGATTATGGCGGATATGCCTTACATGACTTACGCCACAACCGAACAAGCCATCGCCTGTGCCGCGGAGCTTATGCAAGCTGGAGCAGAAATGGTCAAGCTTGAAGGTGGCGCTTGGTTAGTGGATACCGTGGCAGCCATGAGCGAGCGCGGCATCCCAGTTTGTGCTCACTTAGGCCTCACCCCTCAATACGTACACAAATTTGGTGGCTATAAAGTACAAGGGCGTGAAGACGCCGCTGCGAAACAAATGATTGCCGATGCGCAAGCCATGGAAGCCGCCGGAGCTGACATTCTTTTACTTGAATGCGTACCAAGCGAATTAGCTAAAACGTTAACTCAAAGCGTAAACATCCCAGTTATCGGGATTGGCGCAGGTAGCGACACCGATGCACAGGTATTGGTTTGTTACGACATGTTGGGCATGAACCCAGGCCACATTCCTAAATTTGTGAAAAACTATATGGTTGAAGGGCGCACCATTGCGCAGGCTTTCAGCGCATATAACGAAGAAGTAAAACAAGGTACCTTTCCAGGACCTGAACATGGATTTAAAGCATGAAAACTGTTGAAACCATCGCTGAGTTGCAAGCCGAAGTAAAAGCGGCACGTGATGCGGGCAAACGCATTGGCTTTGTGCCGACTATGGGCAATTTACATGAAGGCCACATGATCCTGGTGGATCAAGCCTCTGAAGAATGTGATTTTGTGGTGGCCAGCATCTTTATCAATCCACTTCAATTTAACGACATTGATGACCTTGGTCGCTACCCTCGTACATTGGCAGCCGACCAAGAACATTTACGAGATCGTGATTGCGACCTATTGTTCTTCCCATCGGTTGATGAGATGTATCCCCATGGCCAAGACGCGCAAACAACCGTAAGCGTGCCTGTGGTCAGTGAAGGCTTGTGTGGCAGTTCTCGTCCTGGTCACTTTGATGGTGTCGCGACCGTTGTTAGCAAGTTATTTCATATGGTGCAGCCAGATGCTGCATTCTTTGGAGAAAAAGATTTTCAACAACTGGCCGTTATTCGCAAAATGGTAAGCGACTTGAACTTACCGTTTGATGTGGTGGGTGTACCCACTTGTCGTGAAGAAAACGGCTTGGCCATGAGTTCGCGTAATAATTATTTAAGTGAACAAGAAAAAGACAACGCTGGTCATATTTATCGCCTGCTAAATGAAATTTCTGACAGCATCTTAGGGGGCTCTAGCCAATTTAAAACACTCTGTGATGCGGCCAAAAAAGAACTGGCCACATTGGGTTTTAAACCTGACTACATAGAAGTGCGCGAAGCCAATAGTTTACGACCTGCTAAGGCTGGCGATAATGAGCTTGTGGTGCTTGCTGCGGCTATTTTAGGCAAAGCACGTTTGATTGATAATCTACGCATCAACCTCTCTTAGTCATCCATTCAAGCAGCCCGAGGCGTGATTGAATCATCAAAACGCTTCGGGCATACTGCGCCCCGCTGCTTTGGCAGCTAGGGGGGCGTCTTAACAAGATTCCTCATCAGACACACCTGCTTTAATAAGGTTGTACACATGCAATCCACCATGCTTAAAGCCAAATTACACCAAGCTCGCGTTACTCACGCAGTATTGGAATACGAAGGTTCGTGTGCCATAGATGGCAACCTGCTGGATATGGCTGGGATTTTCGAAAACGAACAAATCCAAATTTATAACATTGAAAACGGCCAACGCTTTACTACCTACGCCATTCGCGGCGAAGAAGGCAGCGGCATCATCTCTGTTAACGGCGCAGCCGCTCACCTTGCCGAGGTTGGTCAACGCGTGATTATCTGTGCTTACTCCGGTTACAGTGATGAAGAGCTGAAAAACTATAAACCTCGCCTTATTTACCTAAGCGAAGGCAATGAAGTTAGCCATACTTCAAACGCAATTCCTGTTCAGGTTGCATAAACCGACAAAAAGTATTGCCAAAACCTCCAAGCTCAGCCTTTGGTATTAGGGCTGGGCTTTTTGCTTAATGAATATTCAGTTTAATTGAGCCATTTCCTTGAACCTTGTCGCATCCTTAGCTAAACCCAATATATGGACAGGGCTTAAATGCCAAGGGAACTTATGGCTATTTTTTCTAAATTACCACTTAAATACAAAATCCTCAGTATCGCGCTCATTAGCGCCTTAGGGTTTGCCAGTTATATTGCTTATCACTTCAAAGCCATTCAAGTGAATGATCAGCGACTAGAGCGCATTCAAAAGATCAACTACCCGGCACTTGAGGCGGTTGGAGTCATTTGGTTAGAACTATTTGCCGCGCGCTCCGCCATGCAAGAGGCCATTTCAGAAAGTGAATTAAGCCTGATTGAAAAAGCAAAAGAGCATCAAAAAACAATCAATACGCTGCTAGAAAAAATCAGTGGTTTTGCCCCTCAGTACACAAATGTGACTCAGGTTTTAAATAAAAAGCTCGCAAATTATATGACCACTGCCAGTAAATTAACGGTGGGCATTATTGATGGCGAAATGCCCCTAAATGAAATACGCGCCCAAGCTAAAAACATGAACGCTGATTACAATGGCTTCAGCGATTCATTAAAAGAATTTCGTACTCAAGCCCATAAAGACTTTGCCGAACGCCTTGATCAGGCCAAACAAGAAAGTCGTCTATCCCTGACAACAGGCATGATCATCGCGGTTATTATCCTTGGTGTGATTTGCGCCACATCACTCATTATTGCCAATGGCATAACAAGTAATCTTAATCGCATCATTAAAGAACTCGAAGGCATGTCTACTGGTAAAGGGGATTTAACGGTTCGTTTAGAAACATCGGCACAAGATGAAATAGGCACTCTGGTTAATCGCTTTAATGCATTTGCAACACACCTTCAATTAATGATTAAGGTACTGGCCAACCTAGCGCTTGGCGTCACCAAGGGTACCGAAGAGGTGCAACGGATCGCTCAGCACACTCGCGAAGGCATCGAAAACCAGCAAGGAAAAATTCACCAAGTGGCCACTGCCATCACGCAAATGGCACAAACCTCTGTTGAAGTATCCAGCAATGCAGGCCAAGCCTCCGATGCAACACAACAAGCAAATACAGAATCGCAATCTAGCCAACAAATCGTACATCAAAGTATTGAGGGCATCAGTACATTAGCCAGTAATATCGAAAATGCACAAACCGTCATTCAGGCCCTTGCCAATGAAGTTGAAAAAATTGCATCGGCCTCTCAAGATATTGGCAATATTGCCGAACAAACCAACTTACTGGCATTAAATGCAGCCATTGAAGCGGCAAGGGCTGGTGAACAAGGTCGCGGCTTTGCAGTGGTGGCCGATGAAGTACGAACACTTGCTGGACGCACTGCTGAAAGCACCTCTGAAATAGGCAACATTGTTCAGCGTTTATTAGAAAACGCCTCCCAGGCCGTGGACGTAATGGAGCAATCCAAAAACCAAGCTGAAAATGCCGTTAACCAATCCAAAAATACCGGTGTCTCTCTTGAAAGCATCTTGCGCTCAATCGCAACCATCAATCAAATGAATGACTTGGTATCCACTTCTGCCAAAGAGCAAAGCAATGTTGCAGAAGAAGTCAGCGAAAATATTGTACGCATTAACAGCTTTTCAGAACAAACCGTGGATAACGCACAAGCCACTGCCCAAGCCACACAGAAATTAAGCGAACAAGCAGAGCAATTAAAAGCCATCGTTAATGAATTCAAGGTATAATCCCGCGCTTTACGTCTTTAAATTGCGCGGAATCTTTCATGTCGATATCAAATACTGCGAATAACGTGTGTGCCATTGCGTTTGATAACTTCACGTTAACACTGCTTGACCAGCGTGCACTTCCGCAACAAGAAATCTATATCGACTACACCGATGCCCACACGGTTGCCCTTGCTATAACCGACATGGTGGTTCGAGGTGCTCCAGCTATAGGCATCACCGCCGCTTATGGGATTGTGTTAGCGGCTTATTCTCAACGCGATCAACCAACATTAGATCTTTCACCAGTATTCGAGCAACTTTCAAACTCGCGCCCTACAGCGGTTAATTTATTTTGGGCACTGGAGAAAATGAAACAAACGCTGAATGATTGTGAACATGTCAGCACATCGCAAAAAATAGAAGCGCTATTAGCTCAAGCTCAAAACATTCATCAACAAGATATCGTTAACAATCAAATAATGGGCAAACTTGGGGCCAGCTTAATTGAACATGACAGCGAGGTTTATACACATTGCAATGCTGGCGCACTGGCAACAGGAGGTTTTGGAACCGCGCTGGGTGTCATTCGCTGTGCTGTGAGCGAAGGCAAAGTTAATCAAGTATATGCTGGTGAGACTCGTCCGTGGTTACAAGGTGCCCGCTTAACTGCATGGGAATTAATGCGCGACAATATTCCTGTTTGCCTATCAAGTGAAGGGGCTGCTGGGCAATTGCTACGCAAAGGAAATATTAAATGGATTATTGTGGGTGCTGACCGTATTGCAGCCAACGGTGATGTTGCCAATAAAATAGGTACTTATAATTTAGCGGTGCTGGCAAAACATCACAATGTAAAATTCATGGTCGTCGCACCATGTTCAACCTTTGATTTAAACATTCACAACGGCCATGATATTCCCATCGAAGACAGAGCCGCAAGTGAACTCACTCATCTGCAAGGAGCACAAATTGCCCCTGAAAACTGTGCCGCGATCAACCCATCTTTTGATGTCACACCTAATGAGTTAATCGATGCCATTATTTGTGAGAAAGGTATTTTAAGACCACCCTTTTCCCAAAACATTTTAAACACCATCCCCCATTAAAGTTTTCATCCAGATTAAAAAGATGCATGCATGTATAAATTATTAACTCTTATTGGCTTATTAGTTTTAGCCACTGCGTCAATGGCAGAGCCTAAAACAAATACAGCAGAAAATCTTGATTCTGAGATTCTTACTAATAATGAATTACGCAATACGGAATTACCTGAACTGTCCGACCCCGAAACTGTCGACGGCACCGTTGCATTGACCTCTGCCATTGAGCGCAAAGAAATACTGGAAGAAAAAGCCATTAAAATTCCGTTTGTCATTTTGCCTCACAGGCCAAATTACTTAATGCCAGTATCCTATACACAAACACCCCACGATGAAGAAATAAAAAGATTAGTCGGTGATTCATGGCCGGGCTATCAAAACGTTGAAGCCATGTTTCAAATCAGTGTGAAATATCAAATTCACCAATTTGATAAAGCCAATAAAAATAGACTGTATGTGGCTTACACCAATAAATCATTCTGGCAGGTATACGGTGAAAATATTTCTCGCCCATTTCGTGAAACCAATCATGAACCTGAATTATTTTTACAGCTAGCGCCAAACTGGGGTTATATCAACCATTTGACCTTATCATTGAATCATCAAAGTAATGGTCAGTTTCAAGGTTTTTCCAGAAGCTGGAACCGAATCATTGCGGGAATCTACCACCGAGATGGTAGCAGTGTTTATGGTTTAGAACCTTGGTGGCGCTTGCCAGAAACAAAAAAAGCAGACCCAGATGACCCAACCGACAACGACAATCCAGATATTCATAAGTACTTAGGCTACGGCAGTTTTATTTGGTACAAGAAGGTCGGGCGCGAATCCCTCATGTTTCGTCTAGGTAATAACTTCGATTTTGATAATAATCGAGGCTGGGCAGAGATGGAGTTTACCTTTCCCCTTGGTCGACGCTTTTTAGGTTTTGTCCAATATTACGAAGGTTATGGCCACAGCTTGATTGAATACAACAAATACCAAAGACGCATTGGCTTTGGGTTTAAAATTACAGACCACTTGTAATTGGGCGCGATTCACATCACCGTGAGAATCCCCATTTACGCTAGGATATTGTAAGAATTTTCGTTAAAGTTCGTTTCAAATTTACATGTATATCGGTTTAAACGCTGATTGTTAGGAGTCATCTATGAAAGAAGTTGTCATCGTAGCCGCAGGGCGAAGTGCCATTGGAGCCTTTCAGGGCAGTTTATCTCAACTAAGCGCAGTAGAGCTTGGCACCCAAGTGATTAAAGGTGTCATTGCACGCTCGGGTGTTAATGCCGAACTCGTCGATGAGGTTATTTTTGGACAGGTGCTCACTGCTGGCGAAGGGCAAAACCCAGCACGTCAAAGTGCCATTCATGCAGGCCTTGGCACTCACACTCCAGCCATGACCATCAACAAAGTATGTGGCTCTGCACTTAAAGCCGTACATCTTGGCGCACAAGCCATTGCAAACGGTGATGCGGATTTCATTATCGCAGGCGGACAAGAAAGCATGTCTAACTCTGCTCACGTAATGCCAAACTCTCGAACTGGTCAGCGCATGGGCCCAATCACCATGGTTGATACCATGATCAAAGATGGCCTATGGGATGCGTTTAACGACTACCATATGGGCATCACAGCAGAAAACCTGGCTGAAAAATACGATATCAGCCGTGAAGAGCAAGATGCATTTGCCGCAGCCAGCCAACAAAAAGCCGTTGCCGCACAAGAAGCGGGTAAATTTAAAGACGAAATCATTGCTATTCATATCCCACAACGCAAAGGGGATGACTTAATTGTGGATCAGGATGAATGCCCACGTGCTGGCACCACAGTAGAAAAACTTGCTGGCATGCGTGCAGCGTTTAAAAAAGACGGCACCGTCACCGCAGCCAATGCATCATCTCTTAATGATGGTGCCGCAGCAGTAATGCTTGCAAGTAAAGAAAAAGCTCAAGAGCTTGGCTTAACCATTTTGGCCACCATTAAAGGGTATGCCAATGCTGGTGTTGATCCTAGCATCATGGGTATTGGTCCTGTGAGTGCCACTGAACGTTGTTTAGCAAAAGCGGGCTGGGATTTAAAAGACGTGGATCTAATCGAAGCCAATGAAGCATTTGCCGTGCAGTCCTTATCCGTGGGTAAAGAGCTGAAATGGGATAGCGAAAAAGTGAACGTCAACGGTGGTGCCATTGCACTTGGACACCCTATTGGCGCTTCAGGTTGTCGTGTACTGGTTACCTTGATTCATGAGATGCAAAAACGTGATGCTAAAAAAGGCCTTGCTACCCTGTGCATCGGCGGCGGCATGGGCGTGAGCCTTGCCATCGAGCGTTAATCTAAGCTCGAAATAACACGGCCTATTGTCAAAAAGGGCCGCAAACTAAAAAGCCAAGTCACACGCACTTGGCTTTTTAGTATTTACGCAAAAAAGAACGAGATATTAATGAACCACCGTGCCCGTGTCTGGTTCCACATTGCCAAACTCCGCAGGCAACAAGCTGTGTTTGTTCACCACTAATGTGTCATACACTTCAAGATCAATATTTTTATCTTCAAGTATCAAAGGCTCAAGTAAGACACACACTGCTTCGATACTATCAAGCTCTGCAATGATGCAACTTTTGTAACCATCTTGTGTGTGTATAGCCACAAGCTCTCCAAGATCCGCCTCACATAAAACAGTTGGCACATCATCAGCCAACACCAGATCGGCATCCACTGGTTCAATAAAGTGGGCCGCTGCCACCATATGCAAGATATCTACGATCTCAGGGTTGGCCAGATCCAGTTGCTCTGGGTCATCGTGGCCTGAGAGCACCTTTTCAACCAGCGCATGAAATAAGTCGAGATCTTCATCTGTCCAGCTTATATCCATTTTACTGCTATGAGGGCTTGGAATATCTGTGGCCAATAAGATTTCGTGGGTCGATTGTGCATCCATCTCGGGCATGACAACGTTCACTTGATCGGTGCCGGTGCCGTCCATATCGGCTAAGCGCCATTTTAGGGGGTGTTTAACTGCCTGTGTCATAGTCGGCCTCCATTTATCATTTTGCCGCAGTGCACTGCACGTATTTACCAAATTCGCCATTATCTGAGCGTGTCTCAGATATGAGTTACCTTGTGCGGTATAACGTAAACCTCCCATACTTAACTCTTAAAATTTAGCCTATAACAGGTTCTCTTCTGAGTATAGTGGTATATTAGCCTCACTGATTCGATATCTGTATAACCAACACATCTAAGGCCTCTATAGTAATGTGGAATAAACCATCTAAGTCTTTGTATTTATTAGTTTTTATATCTTTAATTAGCGCTTGCTCAAGCCTTCCTGATCAAAAAAACTTGAACATTCGTGCCGAACAAACCGCTCAAAAAAGCAAGCAATCTGAGCAGTCCGCATTACAAAGCGCCAAGATGAAACTACAAAAAGCCAATACAGAGTTATTAGCACTTTATGCGCCAACTTACCTAGAACAAGCACAGTCTGAATACACACAAGCCTCAAAATTGTATACCGAAAAAGAGCCCACTAGCGAGATCCGCTTACATGCTCAGCTTGTTATAGAATGGGTTGAGGCGGGCCTTCGCAACAAAAAAATTGTGCGTGAATACTTATCTGCAAGTCTTGCCAATCGCGACATTTTGTTAAATTTAAAAGCCGACAAATACTTCCCTGCCGCGTTTCAAGAAATCGAAAATGCCCAACTAGCGCTTGTTAAACAGGTGGAGCAACGCAAAGAAGTACAAGCGCAACAAGATGAAAAGCAACTCCTTAAACTAATGGATGAGCTAGAAGTACGCACGATTGGTCACACCTACCTAAGCCAATCATATGTCATGCTTGAACAAGCAAACGCATTGGGCGCTGACAAATACCTCGCCCGCACACACAAAGAAACCACCGAACAACTTAAAAGCACTGAGCAATACATTCGCCAAAACCCTCGAGATAAAAAAACCATTAAAGGTCTGGCTGATGACAGTTTGTTTTTAAGCGAGCGCTTGTTTTCGTTGGCCCGTTTAGCGAATCAAATGAAGCTCGCTCAAGAAGGTGACTTAGAGACCGTGGTGCTCAAACAAGAACAGCTTTTACAGCAGATCTCACAAGCTATTCACTATAAAGATATTCGAAACCTCTCGCTGGAAGATCAAAGTTTGTTAATAAGCCAGTTCGCCGGCAAGGTACTTAAAAATAAATACAAAACAACACCAGCCACAAACAACAAAGAAGAATTAGAAAAGTGGAAGCGTAAAGTGGTATTGCTTCAGGCTGAAATTAGGCGTTTAGAAAAGTCTGCCAATTAGCAATAACTAGAAACAAAAAAGCCACTTGATAAGTGGCTTTTTCATCTTGAATTAGGTGCGCATTTGATTAAGTAAATCCATTCGCGATTCAATCATGGTGCGGTATGTTTTCATTAAACTAAAGCGATGCGGGGCGTCTTCAACTTGCAATCGGGCTAATTGAGACTCCAGTTTATCGATCTCAGCTTCCAGTCGCAGAATAATGTCATCATTACTGCCATCACCCCTTAAGCGGTAACCATCCTGTGCCATCGCGCTGCTCTCCATTGCTAACCCTCTCATTGCCTACTCCATGCTAGGTTTCATGCCCCAACAACAATCAGAATCCATTGATGTTGATAATGGCCATTCTAACAGGAAATTTTGTGATGCCTATCCCATTTCCCAACATATCTTGTAAGAGATTGCCGATAATCACCTTTGAAGTTAACCAAGGTAAAACTGGGCAGAAAGTGCACATTTGTTTATAATGCGCGCCCCTAATACATAGCACGAGTGGTCTAATCCGTGGCGAAAAAGTTGTTTATTAAAACCCATGGCTGCCAAATGAATGAGTACGATAGCTCCCGCATGGCTGATTTGCTGGGAGATACTCATGCTATGGAGATCACGCATAATGAAGAAGAAGCAGACGTTATCCTGCTCAATACCTGCTCTATTCGTGAGAAAGCCCAAGAAAAAGTATTCCATCAACTGGGCCGTTGGAACAAACTCAAAAAGAAAAACCCTAACCTCATCATTGGTGTAGGCGGCTGCGTAGCCAGCCAAGAAGGGGACGCGATTCGTAAGCGCGCCCCTCAAGTAGACATGATTTTTGGCCCCCAGACCCTGCATAAGCTGCCTGAGTTTGTGGATGCCACCAGTAAAACAAACCGCATTCCAGTGATGGACGTAACCTTCCCTGAAATCGAGAAATTCGACCATTTACCAGCACCAAAGGTGGATGGCGGCAGTGCGTTTCTATCGATTATGGAAGGCTGCAGCAAATACTGTACATTTTGTGTGGTGCCTTACACCCGTGGCGAAGAAGTGAGCCGCCCATTCAATGATGTGATGAAAGAAGTGCATCAATTGGCCGATCAAGGGGTGCGCGAAATCAACCTACTAGGGCAAAACGTAAACTGCTACGAGGGTCAAACAGACGACGGTGACATCATGGACCTTGCCGAGTTAATCCATCATGTGGCCGAAGTAGATGGCATTGACCGTATTCGTTTTACTACGTCTAACCCATTAGAGTTTACCGATAGCCTCATTCAAGCCTTTGCGGAAGTACCAGAGCTTGTAAGCCATTTACACCTGCCGGTACAAAGTGGCTCTAACAAGATTCTAGCGGCCATGAAGCGCGGTCACGAAGTGGATATGTATATCGACAAGATAAAACGTATCAAACAAGTACGCCCTGACATTAGCATCAGCTCTGACTTTATTGTGGGCTTCCCGGGTGAAACCGATGAGGATTTCCAAGACACCATGAATCTGATTCATGAAATTGGCTTCGATACCTCTTTTAGCTTTGTTTACAGTAAGCGCCCAGGCACACCAGCATCTGAACTAGAAGATGACACGCCAGAAGACGTAAAGAAAAAGCGTCTAGCCATTTTACAAGACCGCATCATCCAGAACGCCCAGCAAATTGGCCGTCGCATGGTGGGTAAAGTAGAAACCATCTTGGTGGTCAGTGTCTCCAACAAGGACCCTGGTAAGTTAATGGGGCGCTCTGAAAATAACCGTTCCGTGTATTTTCACAGTGACGACCACAGTTTGATCGGAAAATTTGTTAAAGTGAAAATCGAAGAGGCCTATACTAATAGCCTTTATGGACACGCGCTCCTTGATGAAGGCGTGTTCTAATTCATATTAATACAGAGAAAACCTGACTGAATGACAACCGCCAGCGCTGAAAAGCCACATACCGCTCAAACCGAATTTTACTTAGAGCCAGATGATACACGTCGTCTGGCCAATTTATGCGGTGACCTTGATAGCCATATCAAACAAATTGCGAGTCACTTTCAAATTCGAGTCTTTAATCGTGGTAACCACTTCAAGCTGGCCGGTGAGGCAAAAGGCGTGGATCACGCCAGCCAAATCATCCAACGTCTATACCGCGAAACCCATAATGGCACCGAGATTCGCAAAGATCTGATTCACTTGCTTTTGCAAGAAGCCGATATCGAAATCGCTTATCAAAAGGATCATAGTGAAGGGGCTCACAAGCCCATTGTTATCCGTACACCTAAACTGATAATCAAACCACGTGGCCCTAATCAGCAAAAATACGTTCGCACCATCCACGACCATGATATTAATTTTGGTATTGGCCCAGCAGGTACCGGTAAAACCTATCTTGCGGTGGCTTGTGCCGTTGAAGCACTGTTGCGCGATGATGTGCAAAAAATACTACTGGTGCGCCCTGCAGTAGAAGCGGGCGAAAAACTAGGCTTTTTACCCGGTGACCTTGCACAGAAAATCGACCCGTATTTACGCCCACTATATGATGCCTTGCACGACATGCTTGGCTACGAGCAAGTGGTAAAGATGCAAGAGCGCAATATCATTGAAATTGCACCTTTGGCTTACATGCGTGGACGTACTTTAAGCAATTGTTATGTCATCTTAGATGAAAGCCAAAACACCACCCCCGAACAAATGAAGATGTTCTTAACTCGTATTGGCTTTGGCTCAAAAGCGGTCATTACCGGTGACATTACTCAAGTGGATTTGCCCCGCGGCACCCGTTCAGGCTTAGGACACATCATAAACATTTTAAAAGATGTAGAAGGCATTGGTTTTACCCATTTTGCCAACAAAGATGTGGTGCGCCACCCATTAGTGCAACGCATTGTGGATGCCTATGACGCCCATGATGCAAAGGTGGCAGCAAATAAAGAAGCCGCTGAACAAGCTAAAAAGGGTGCGTCTAATGATTGATGTAGACATCCAGCTAGCCAGTGAACACGCCCCGATACCCAGTGACGAGCAGCTGATTCTATGGGCGCAAACCGCGTTAGCGGATTTTAAACAAGACGCTGAATTAAGTATTCGCCTAGTGGATAACGAAGAAAGTCAGCAACTTAACAGCGAGTATCGCGGCAAAGACAAACCAACAAATGTATTGTCATTTCCGTTTGAGATCCCGCCTGAGCTGGCTGATATCGAAGAAATTGGGCATTTAATTGGTGATCTTGTGATCTGCGTACCCGTCGTGGCCGCCGAAGCTCACCTGCAAAACAAGACATTTAGCGATCATTTTGCCCATATGGTCACACATGGCTGCTTGCATTTATTAGGTTACGACCATATAAAGGACGAAGACGCCGAAATTATGGAAAACCTTGAACGTCAGATTCTAGCCCGTCTAGAAATTGCCGACCCTTACTTAATCACTGATTGATATATGAACGAAGACCGACCGAGAAAGTCCCTGTTTACATGGCTAACAAGCTTACGCCTATTCTCAGGGGCACCAAAAAGCCATAATGAAATGAAACACATCCTAAGGGAGGCAGAAGAGCGCCAACTGGTGGACAGTGATGCACTCTCAATCATGGAAGGCGCCATACAGGTGGCCGACATGCAGGTGCGCGAGATTATGATTCCCCGCTCGCAAATGGCGTTCGTCAAATCCGATCAAAAGCCCAAAGAATTCTTACCCCTCATCATTGAAAGCGCCCACTCGCGCTTCCCTGTACTGGGCGAAAATGATGATGAAGTACTGGGTATTTTGTTAGCCAAAGACTTATTGAACTTAGTGCTTGAGCAAAACACCGATCATTTTCGTGTGAAAGAAATTTTACGTCCGGTGACCTTTGTTCCTGAAAGCAAACGTCTAAACGTATTATTAAAAGAATTCCGCGCCACCCGAAATCACATGGCCATTGTGATTGATGAATACGGCGGCATCGCAGGTCTTGTGACCATCGAAGACGTATTGGAACAAATTGTTGGTGACATTGAAGACGAACACGACTTCGATGAAGAAGACAGCTTCATTAAACAAGTAGGCGAAGACACCTTCATGGTAAAAGCATTAACGTCGATTCAAGACTTTAATGAATCGTTCCACACTCATCATGAAGATTTCGAATTTGATACCATTGGCGGCATTGTTATGGGCAAATTTGGACGACTGCCTGAATGCGATGAAAGCATTGTTATTGGCCAACACGAATTCAAAGTAGTGAACGGCAATAACCGTCAAATTCACTTATTACAAGTCACCAAAATTAAACAAGAAGAATAATGTAAATGGGTTTTGCTTCAACATGGATAAAACGGCCTGGGTATCTAGGCCATTTTTTTGCGCTTTTGATCGGCGCACTCTTACCGTTTAGTTTTGCACCTTATGATTTGTGGCCAACACAAATTATTTCTGTCGCGCTTTTATATTTATCACTTAAAGACTTAACCCCCAAACAAGCCCTATGGCGTGGCTGGTGGTACGGTCTTGGTGTGTTTGCATCTGGCGTGAGCTGGGTGTATGTCAGTATTCATGTTTACAGTCATACACCAGCGCCCCTCGCCTTTGTTATGACACTATTTTTTGTGGCGGGTCTTGCTTGGTTTTTTGCCCTGATGACCTACACCCATCAAAAATGGCTACGAGACAAGGCATTTACCTTTATTAGCTTTGCGTTTATCTGGGTATTATTTGAATGGATAAGGAGTTGGTTTTTAGGGGGCTTTCCTTGGCTGTTTTTAGGGGACGCCCATATCGACACCCCCCTAGCCGGTTTTGCTCCGGTATTTGGTGTTTATGGCATCAGCCTAATCATCGCGATCAGTGCAACCTTGATGGTCGATTGGCAATGGAAAACACACTCTAAATCTGGCCTAACCATGATCATTGCACCTTGGTTACTGGGTCCACTGCTTAACCAAATTAATTGGACCCAAGCAGCACAGAACTCAGAAATAAATGTGGTGGCCATCCAAGGTAACATTAGCCAAGAGCGTAAATGGCTATCGGAAGAAATTTATCCCACCCTTGAAAAATATCGTGTTGCCAGTGAGAAAAATTGGAATGCAGATGTAATTCTATGGCCAGAAACTGCGGTGACTGTTTTGCATCATCAAGCCAAAGAATATTTAAAATATCTTGATACCGAAGGTAAAAAACATCACACCTCTGTGATTACCGGTATCCCTTATCAGCAAAACCAAACAGAAGAATTCCCTGGGGCTTACCACAACAGCATTTTAGCGTTAGGGGAAAGCAGCGGCCTATACCATAAACAAAAGTTAGTGCCGTTTGGTGAGTATGTGCCGCTGCCACAAAGCTGGCGTGGATTATTAACCTTTTTTAATATTCCCATGTCCGATTTTGCAGCAGGCAAAAGTAATCAAGCGCCGATTCATGTGTCCAGTAACAACCTAACTTATGATATCGCCCCTTTTATTTGTTATGACATTGTTTACCCAGACCACGTGGCACGTTTTGCAAAAGACACAGGGCTGTTAATCACCATTAGCAACGATGCTTGGTTTGGTCATAGTATTGGGCCATTACAGCATTTTGCCATTGCCCGTATGCGTGCCCTTGAGAATGGCCGTTACTTATTGCGCAGCACCAACACAGGCATCACTGCACTTATTGACCACAAAGGACAGGTAGTTGAACGTGTCCCCCAATTTGAATACGCCGTGCTCAATGCTCAAGCGCATGTTATGACAGGCAATACGCCATTTAACATTTGGGGTAGCGGGCCCATTTTAATTGTAATATGGCTAGGTTTACTCATCATCAGTCTACGCCAATCTCGTTTTTGGCCTCGTAACTCAAGCCAAAAACAGGCATAAAAAAACGCCCATAAAGCCATCTTTATGGGCGTTTTTTTTATTCGATCTTAATTTAATTGCAGGCGTACAATTTCATTTCGATTATGCAGGGCATCCAGTTTATTAGGAAATAACTGAATATCATTAGGTGTAATTAAAATGGCTTTTTCACCCACTAATCCTACAAAACCCGCACTGAATTCTGTAACAAACCCTTGCTCAGAAAACGCTAAAACCTGTTCTGAGGGAAGATCAACCATGGCTTTCAAGCCATTACCCAGCGGATCATTAATGGACTCAATATTTTTATACAAGGCCATAAATGTCGATTGAATGACAAGCACAAAACCATTACGAAAGGTTAACCATTGAGCTGGCTGGGCGGTGTTTTCATTAAAAAATTCACACCGCACAATAATATCTGAGTTGCCTTCTATAACCATGTTCGTACCCGCTAAAAAAAACGCAGTATACCTTAAGCAAAGACCTAAGGCATGGTAGCAATATAATCCGCCAGCGGTTCAATATCGCTAGCATCCACCACTTTCATAATATTAACCATAGGGGAACTTGCACGAGCCGCTTTGCCTTTTTTAAAGTCATTTAACGTTTTCATTAAAAAGGCTTTCTTTTGTCCAGCCAAACGAGGCAATTCATGATCTCCACGTCCATCGACACCATGGCAAGCCATGCATAGGCCATCATAACGGGCCTTGCCTTTTGCAGACGTCACAATTCCCTCTTGAGGGCGCACGGTTTGAGAAGAGAAATACAAAACCATGTTTACTTTTTCATGGTCTTTAAGTGAGCGGGCAAGCTGTTGCATGACATAGCTTTTGCGCTCACCTGTCGCAAACATCTGAAACTGTTTTAACAAATATTCTGTATTTTGACCGGCAAGATTAGGAATGTCAGGTTTCACGCTATTGCCATCTTTACCATGACAATAACCACATAACATGGAGCGCTCTTTGCCCTCTTCAAGTGCAATTTGGTATTCCACCTGATTGGATTTAATTAACTCAAGTTGAGCCAGCATATTGTCATAATCATCGGCCCAAGTATTTACACTCAAGCAGCCAAGACAAAACAATAACCCAGTGATACGCCAGACAGCCTTGCTCATAGTGATCTCTCAAGTAAAAAGGAAGGCAAATTACAGAGCAAACGTACCAATTACAATGACTTAAATTAACAGATCGTTATGTAATGTGAATTCTCTGACATGCATCAATTTATTCTGACTAGCTAGACAATTTTAAGCGATGAAATGCAAAAAAAAGCACCACATTGTGTGGTGCTTTTTTTGTTTCATAGAGTGACTCTATTCAGTCAGCTCACCATCAATCACCGATGGGGGCTGATCACTGATATCTGGCATGGTGCCAATATTAAACACATCACCCGTGATACCCGTAGGCACCGCCTGACTAGGAGCCGTTAGCGGTAAGCTGCTGCAGTTGCTTGCGGCCACGGTTTGCATGCGCTGCTCTACATCATTCGCCTTAATGATGTACTGATCCGATGAACCTAATATGGTGCCATCTTTTAGATTGATCACAGGTCCCCAGCGGTTATTGCTTTCTTCAAACGGTAACCCCCATAGCTGGCCTTTGCCGCCATACTCTAATAGGAATACCTTGCCGTCTTGGGTCGCCACACCGTTACGATCATTAACCGTAGCGTGGGTGTATTTCATGGTAATCGGTTTATCAAATGACACCACATTATCACTGCCGTCTATCAGCACCATTTGTTGTTGCCAATGCTCTAGGCCGGTTTCCCACACATAGAACTCCGTCACATCACCCGCTTCTATCGCTGTATAAAGATTCGCTCGACTCGTAATGCTTTCGGCTGTTGCCACAGTGGTTGAAATCATAGGTCCACTATTCAACCCCCAGCTCCAATATTGTGAATCTTCAACATCACTTTTTGTTACCGTACTGGCATACGTCACAGGGTCTGTAGTGATTTTTAAGGTCAGGTCTGTTTTAGAAAATGCGTAATCTTGAGTCATTGAATAACTATTACCCACAAACACATCTTTTTGAGCCGCACTGGAACTTACATCAGTGGCTGCAATGTTTTTATCTAAACAACGATCAAAACATTTCAACGTTACAGAATCGCCCGCTGCAAATAGTTCACCAGTACCCGTTTCACTGCCATCCACAAAACTGCGAGTAAAGAAACGGATCTTCGATGCACCCGATAAATAACGCACATTACCACCTAGTTGACGTGACCACATATTCAGCACCACATCACTATTTAGCGGCACAGCAACCGCTGGGCTCACCGGAGTAATTTGCTCGCCATTACCACTAAAGCTACGAATACCCGTCACCTCAAAGCCGTTATTAGTGCTATTAGCTTCTAAGATGACCTCTAGGCCATCATTTTCATCAGAGTCCTTATTAAAATCGGAATTAGCACTTAACAAGAATGAGTCACTTTCAAACAACCAAGTCGAAAACGTCACGCCATCAAGATCCGTAAGGTCAAGCGCATCCACGGTATTTTTAATCAAACGACCTGGCGCTACTTTAACCGTAAAGTTATCCCCCACAGTGTCATCAAATTTCGCTTGCTGCACGGTTTCACCGTTAGTGAAGTTTTGGCCATCTTCACGCCAAGAGCCCCAATAACCGATGTGCCCCCAGCTTTCAAAACCATTTGAGTCACTGCCCGTGCCGTCACCGTCACCGTCCACTTTGATTTGCATACCTGAGTTAACTTCAACCGCTGAACCATCGGCTTTGTTGTACAGGGAGTAATTCCACACCACGCTATTAAAACCATCACGGGCTAAACAGGCTTGGCTATCAAATGTACCGGCATTAATTTCTGCGTAGGTTGATGCTTTCCCCATGTGCACGTAATCGGCATTAACCGCTAAGGCGAATGCTGCATTTTCATTGTACTGCGGAGTATTACCCGATACCGCCTCTACACACTCTTGGCCCGTACGTGCCAAACCAGTTTGTGTCGATTCGTTGTAATCCACCGATGCCGTTACAGTACAGTCCACCTGTACACTGTTGTCTTCATATGAATCTTCTTGATACAGGGTAAAGCTGGCACCGCCATCTGAGGCCTCTGACGAGATCACTTCACCAGAACCTGTGCTGTCGGCCTCTGTGGACGTCAGCGTCGGTAATAAGCCATAGGTTAACGTGAATTCACCAAAGGGGTTGTTATCAGTTGGGGTTTTACGCACTTCACCCAACATTAAAATCACATCTGGGCCGCCTCCTTCGCCTGACTGGCCGGCATAATCCTCAACCCAGCCTTTATAAATCAGTGGGTCTGATGATGATGCTTGTGAGCTATTACCCACAATGGTAACAAATTGTTGGACCTGCTCTGAACTGCCTTGAGAGTCATCTCCACCCTCACCGCCTTTATCTTCAAAGCAACGACTGGCGTCATTCCAGCTAATGTAGTTGCCTTCTCCTTTCATGGCTAAAGGCTGTGACTGGTTGGTAAAACACAACAAACTATCAATAAAACTAATGGGCTGTACCGCATCCAGCCAAACATACACATTTTGGCGAGCCGTCACGTAATCACTGGTAGACGCCAGTGTCGAGGTATCTGCTACCGCCCTAGACGCCATGCTATTTTGGTTCGCGATAAATGATGCCCCTGACGTGCTTTCGTCTTGAGCAGATACCAGAGACATTTGCTCAGGCAGTGCCACTGCACCGGTTAAACTAACAGCGGCACTTACTGAACCACCACCTGAATCAGAGGTACTGTTGGAACTATCGGAACATGCAGTGGTGAAGGCAATGGCCCCCATTACAGCAACAAAAGGAAGGGTTTTCATGTGTAACCTCAATTGTCCTTGTAGGTATTCAAACCTTAGTTACACTGGGCCAATCTTGCCTGTGACCTATATCAATTTTTTACCACACCCCTTATGTTTAAAGGCTTTCAGAGATAGACTGTTTATTAATAAAAATGAATTACTCATACATCAAAAGCATAATTGATTAACCCGTCAGATTCGGGCAGAGAAAAAACAGGTGGCAAAAGGTTGGTAGGTTTAACCACTAAAAAACGAGGTCAACAAGCAGGTTAAGACATTTCAATAAAACCAATGGCTTGACGTAACATTTCTGTTTGCGAGCCACTCACTTCATTAAATTTCATACCATAAGTAAAGCCATCTTTTTTAGGGTGCATATGCTGTACGTTTGCACTTAATCGCATCGGGGTTTGACTGCGGTATTCTTGAAGGTCTTCTTTAGGAAGCATCAACGAAACATCGACACAGCTGTCATTATTAATCTCTCGATTTAACAGCACCTTCATCCCAGTCAAACTAATATTTTCGCAATAGGCATCTTCCCAAACACCGTCAATATTTATGCGTACCAAAAAGTGAGATTGAAGCCTTGGGTGTTGGCGACGCTCATCCTCATTCGCTTCGTTAATACGAATAATCGCGGATTTTTTGATGTTAAAATGATTAATCAAATCCGTAAGGGTTTGTGTTCTGGACAATAATGACTCAGCAATATTATTGGTATTAGCGACCTTTGATGTGTTTTGTTCTAGGATTTCCAGCAGCCCTTCCATGGCCACTTCAAGCTCTGTAAAACGCGACAATTGCTGTGAACTGATTTCGTCAATTTGCAGGGCATTTTGCGCAGAAATCATAATTTGACTGGCCGCCTGATCAATCTCTTCAGCGGTATTTAACCCAAGCTCTGCATTCTTTTGCACCTGCTCAACCACACCCACCATTGAACTGGCCACTTGTTTTACATTAGTGGTCAGGCTACTGATTATGGAATTAATCTCTTCGGAGCTTTGACTGGTTTTTTCAGCTAAACTTCTCACCTCATCAGCCACCACCGCAAACCCTCGCCCTTGTTCTCCCGCGCGAGCAGCTTCGATGGCCGCATTTAACGCCAACAAGTTAGTTTGGTCGGCAATATCACTGATGGTGCCAATAATTTCAGCGATTTTATCAGCGGTCACATCCAACGCTTCAACTTGTTGCGCTGCGGTTTTAACCGTTCGTTGAATGCCGCCCATGTCTTCCACACTTTTTTGCACAACGTGTTTACTAGAAAGTGCAGCCTGTTTCCCCTTATCGGCTGTTTTACGCGAATCATCCGCAAGGGATTGGATATTGGCGCTAATTTCATGCAGCTGTAAAATCACGGCATTAACATCTTTAAATTTGGTTTTTTCTTTTTCAGAATGCATTGCAATAGTGCGACTGACTTCCGTAATTTGGTAAGCACTTTGTCGCATGTAACGTGAACTTGCATCGGCATTGGCTAACACATCATTTAAACGCTTAACCATTGAATTAAAGTGATGGCTCAATTGCCCCACTTCATCTTCACTTCGAGCTTCAACCGTAATCGTTAAGTCGCCTTTCTCCACTTTGCGCAACGCTCTAATCAGGGCGTAAACCGGCTTAAGAAATATCGTCGCGACCAGCCCTATCACCATAAATTGAATTGAAAATTCAATGGCTGACTCCCAAATACTGTTAAAGATAAAGTCACTACGAGAAGCCACCATCAAGGCGATCGCCTCTGCTGGCACATCTTGATCGCTGGCAATATCGATCATTTTTTGCAGTTCATAAAACGCTAAAAAACGATTAAAAAGTGTTGTGATCGCGGTGACCGCAATAAACCCAATTTGTAGCTTCCAGCGCAAGCTCAGCTTTGACCACCAACCCATGATGCATTCCGTTTGCTCATTATATCTATTGAGATTAGAAGACAGGCCCTTTAATTCAAGCCGTTATCTCGCCCAAACAGGCCTAAAAGTGACAATCTTGACCCTATATTTACTAGGCCTTAACAGGGAATTTGAGGTATCCTTAGGGGCTAATTTCTTAATCATTTTGATAGCATTTATGCTATTTCAATAGGCAGCCTATCAGCACCATGCAAGATCAATACAATCCCAGCGAAATCGAATCCTCCGTTCAGCAATATTGGGCACAGAACAAAGTCTTTAAAGCCGTTGTGGATAACAACCGCGAAAAGTTCTACTGCTTATCTATGTTCCCGTACCCATCAGGCCGTCTGCACATGGGTCACGTGCGTAACTACACCATTGGTGATGTGATCTCGCGCTACCAGCGCATGCAGGGTAAAAACGTCATGCAGCCGATGGGCTGGGATGCGTTTGGCTTGCCCGCTGAAAACGCCGCCATCAAACACAACACGGCGCCAGGCAAATGGACCGACGAAAACATCGCCTACATGAAAAACCAGCTAAACAGCCTAGGTTTTGGTTATGACTGGGATCGTGAACTGGCCACCTGTAAACCAGAATACTATCGCTGGGAACAGTGGTTTTTCACCAAGCTGGTTGAAAAAGGTTTAGCCTATAAAAAAGTCTCTGCGGTTAACTGGTGCCCGAACGACCAAACCGTATTGGCCAACGAGCAAGTCATCGACAACTGCTGCTGGCGCTGTGACTCACCGATTGAGCGCAAAGAAATTCCACAATGGTTCATTCGTATTACTGATTACGCCGAAGAACTGCTTAACGATCTAGACCAACTAGACGAATGGCCTGATCAAGTAAAAGCCATGCAGCGTAACTGGATAGGCAAAAGCCAAGGGGTTGAACTGCACTTTGGCATCAAAGACAGAGCCGACACCCTTGAAGTGTACACTACCCGCCCAGACACCCTTATGGGTGTAAGCTACGTGGCGGTGGCTGCCGGTCACCCACTGGCCAGCGAAGCGGCACAGGGTAATGCGGAATTAACCGCCTTCATCGAAGAATGCAAAAAAGGCGGCACCGCAGAAGCAGATTTGGCCACCATCGAGAAAAAAGGCTGCGCCACTGGTTTAACCGCCATTCACCCAATCTCTGGCAAAGAAGTGCCAATCTGGGTCGCTAACTTTGTATTAATGGATTACGGCACAGGTGCGGTCATGGCCGTACCGGCTCACGATCAGCGCGACTATGAGTTTGCCAAAAAATACGACCTTGCTATCAATCAAGTGATCGAGCCTGCCAATGGCGAAGACATTGATCTAGCTAAAGAAGCCTTTACCGAAAAAGGCAAGCTGGTTAACTCTGGCGAATTTGACGGCCTTGAATTTGAAGCCGCCTTTGACGCCATTGCCAAACACCTTGAAGCCGCAGGCAAAGGCAAAGTGACCACCAACTACCGTCTACGTGATTGGGGTGTGAGCCGTCAGCGCTACTGGGGAACCCCAGTACCTATGATCAACAAACAAAACGGCGAACAAGTCCCCACTCCAGAAGACATGTTGCCGGTTGTATTACCAACGGATGTGGTGATGGATGGGGTAAACAGCCCAATCAAAAACAACCCAGAATTTGAAAACATCGAATTTGGTGGTGAACAAGCGTTCCGTGAAACCGACACCTTTGATACCTTCATGGAATCCTCTTGGTACTACGCCCGTTATTGCTCACCTACCGATGACATGCACATGGTGAATCCTTCCGAGGCCAACTACTGGCTACCTGTGGATCAATACATTGGTGGTATTGAACACGCCATTTTGCATTTATTGTACGCACGCTTCTTCCACAAACTATTGCGTGATACCGGCTTAGTAAAAGGTGATGAGCCATTCAAGAGCCTACTGTGCCAAGGCATGGTATTGGCCGACGCCTTTAGTTACACCAACGACAACGGCAGCAAAGATTGGGTTAACCCAGTTGATGTGGAAGCCGAGCGTGATGAAAAAGGCCGCTTAGTAAAAGCCTCGTTTAACGGCAAAGAGCTTAAACACGAAGGCATGATCAAAATGTCTAAGTCGAAAAACAACGGGGTTGACCCACAAGAAGCCATTGATATTTATGGTGCCGATGTTGTGCGCCTATACACCATGTTTGCCGCGCCCCCTGAGCAATCACTTGAGTGGTCAAACGCAGGTGTGCAAGGTGCTCAAAAATTCCTACAACGTGTATGGCGTTTAGCCGCCGAACTCATTAATGGCGGTGACATTGCCCCATTAAATGTTGATGGTTTAAACGATGAGCAAAAAGCGGCCCGTCGCAAAGTGCATGAAACCATTCAAAAAGTCAGCGACGACATTGCCCGTCGTAACGCCTTTAACACCGCCATTGCCGCTGTTATGGAGCTAACCAACACCTTGGTTAAGTTGGATAAAGCTGACGAGCAAAACCGCGCCGTACTAAAAGAAGGTTTAGTGGCCATGGTGAAAATGCTGGCTCCTATCGCCCCGCACATGTGTCACGAACTTTGGAAAGAGTTTGGTAACACCGACCTAGTATTAGACGCCCCTTGGCCACAAGTAGATGAAGCCGCCCTTGTGCGCGACAGCATCACCATCGTGGTTCAAGTAAACGGCAAGGTACGTGGTAAGTTAGAAGTGGCGGCCAACATCGATAAAGACGGCGCCATTGCCGCGGCAAAAACCGATGCCAATGTGCAAAAGTTTTTAGACGGCAACACCATACGTAAAGAAATTTATGTACCAGGCAAGCTGGTGAATATTGTTGCTAACTAGATTAGACGTTAGACGTTAGACGCGCACAGAATGAAACACTGTGCGCATCTATTCACCTAACTACAACTAAATATTGCACCTGCCTCAAGCATTGATAGCGAGCAAGCAAATGAATAAAAAGAATGTCATCCGTATTTCAATCTTAACCTTCTTGGTAACATTGTTATCCGCCTGTGGCTTTCATTTACGTGGCCAAGTGGACTTACCAGTGGGCCTGCGTATTTTAAATTTAGATGCTCAAGCCGCTGAAACCATGACACAAAACTTATTACGTCAATCCATGCTCAGCAATGGCATCACCTTGTCACAAGATGCCCCTTACACACTCAAAATCATCAGCGAAAGCGGCAACCGCCGCGTGCTTAGCGTCACTAGCAACGCCAAGGCAAGCGAATACGAACTCACACAAAACTTAAGTTTCAAATTACTTGATGCAAACGGTGAAGCCGTCAGTGAAGAATTAAACATTACCAGCTATCGCACGTTACAATACGATGCCGACGCTGAAATTGGTAAAGCCCAAGAAGAAGCCAACCTGCGCCGTGAAATGAAACAAAACAATGCTTACAACGTTTTAATACGCCTAAAGGCGATTAAACTGCCAAAGAACAAGGCTAATTAATTGTGCGTTTGAAACCCGAGCAGCTTGCCCAGCATTTACAAAAAGAACTCAAACCGCTTTATATTATTAGTGGTGACGAGCCCTTGCTAGAGCAAGAAATTTGCGACCAAGTCCGCGCCGCCGTCAAAGCTCAAGGTTTCGATGAACGCGAAGTGCACCATGTTGAAGGCAACTTTAAATGGGGCGAGTTACTAGAAGCCGCCAATGCGTTATCTTTATTTTCTTCTCGTAAGCTTATCGAGATCCGTATCGAAAACGGCAAGCCAGGGGACCAAGGCAGCAAAGCGTTAATGGAGCTATTTGCTAACCCTAATCCCGACAACATTGTTATGTTGCAACTGCCTAAAATTGATAAAGCCGCCACCAATAGCAAGTGGTTTAAAACCCTTGATCAAATTGGTGTATTTATTCAGCACTGGCCCATTGAGCGCAACCAACTACCCAGCTGGTTAGCCAATCGCATGCGTCAATTTGGAATGAAAGCAGACCGTGATGCATTAGCCCTATTAGCCGATCGCACCGATGGTAACTTGTTAGCGGGGGCACAAGAAATTGAAAAATTAAAGCTACTGGGCCTTGAACAAATCACCGCCAAACACATTGAGGCCGCCGTAGGTGACGCCAGTCGTTATGATGTCTTTGCCCTGTCTGAATCAGCGTTTAAAGGTGACACCGCGCGTAGCCTACATATATTAAGCACCTTGCAAGGTGAAGGCATTCACGCCCTTCAACCCTTAGCCATCATGACCAATGACATCCGCCAGCTATTGTCCTTTATGCAACTGACACAAGCGGGCACCCCCGACGACAAAGCCCTACAGCAACTCAAGGTATTTTGGCCAAAGAAACAAAGCCAAATTAAAGGTGCAGCACGACGCCTAAATGTAACCGCCGTGCAACAAAGCTTAACAATCTGTAAGCAAATTGACTTGGCCAGCAAAAGCATTGTCAAAGACGACCCTTGGCGACTATTGAGCAGCCTAGTAACCAAACTTTGCGGCCTGAACGTCATCCCTGACAGACTTTAATTATCTAAAGTTGCTCATTTTTTCAACAAAATCACGACTGGCTCTCAGTTTGGCCGTGATTCACATCACCGCATTACCCTGTATTAACAAATAAGCTACTTGCTTAACGTTTCGTCACCAAAGCATCACAGTCACGATATGCCGCTTGAGTAATACTCAGCTCATGGATCAACACGCATAGGGCGTGCCCCGGAGGTTTATATGGGTTATGCAGTACACCAAGACATTAACAATTCCGATCTCGTTTGGGGATTAGAGCATATATCCCAACAGCAACGGGCCACTGACTTTGTTAAGCGCTTTGAAAATAAGCTTTGTATTTTTTCACCCACAGTGAATCAGCTCTACAGCAACTACAATATTTTCTTTCCTGAAGATCAAGATAGAAACATGGTGGTTTTACCTGACCCTTATGCGTTTCACGATACGTTTAATCATATTCCAGCGGATGCTGTGCAGGCCACTGGGTTGCACATTATTCCAGGGGAAACCATTAATCGCTCTGGCTTGTATATTGTCATCACACAAAAAGGCAAAAACGTACGCTCAATTCCTATTCCGTTTAAAGAAGGCTTGCGTCAAATTTTAAAACGCTTTCAAGGTAATGATCCGTTTTTACCTGTGCTCAAAAAAGGGGATTTACGCGAGTTTGATTCAAACATGCCTTGTTTGCACTTACACCGCTTACGTTTAAGCGCCCTGTCAGAGTTATCAAGCTTAGAGCGTCAAGGCATTAAAAATATTATTAGCGAAAAAATTATGGGGATATACCGAGAGTCTTAACACTTGGAAATGGTTAAGCAAGAATAACAACAGTATAAAAATAACAACGTGACATATCAGCCCGCAATCAAGCTTGCGGGCTTTTTTATGAAATTAAAAATTTAATCTGGCCGCCAGCTGAAAACGCGTTTCATCTTGATACATATTCACACCCCAAATATAAGGGTCCGAGGTTAAGTCGTGCTGAATATTAGCGACGAATTCAATACTGGTGCTTGGCAATGTAAAACCCTGTATAAATTTCACATCGATACGTTCAATCAATGAGCGATCAGAACTAACTTCATTTAAGTCATCATATTCGTTTGCCAAAATATAACTTAAACTACTTGAGGTGCTATCCCCCCAACTTTGCAACCATGACAAGGTATGAGTATTTTTTGCATAAATGCGTAGCAGCACTTGTTCGCGACTTAAGCCATTAGCGCCATCAGTATTCACATTGGTATCGGCATCCACATAAGCCCCCACCCAACGCAACTGGCCTGATGCCCATGGTGAAATGCTGTATTGCCACTCTACCCCTTGAAAGCGCATGGTAATGCCGTTAACGGTTTCAATCTCTTCTAAGGTTAATGACTGGTAATAAACATCCGTTAAGTTCTCTTCAAACACGCGAATATCTAATTCACTATTAAAGCGATTAAAACGCCAGTAATAACCCATTTCATAAGAGCGAATATATTGATGATCAAGATCGCCTGGGCCTTGTTGAGTTTGAAAATACGTGGTGCCGTTTAAATCAGCGCTTGGGGTTGGGTTTTCTAATATCAGCTGCCAGTTGGCGTCTTGTTCAAACAAATCTGGGCTGCGTACCGATTCACTGTAAACCAAACGTAAAGACTGACTTGGGGTAAATTTATAATTCAGCGCAGCACGTGGGGCAAACACTAAATCGGCATCACTTTCTTGCTCTGCCATGACCCCTAAATGTAAATTGGTTTTTTGAGTGGCTTGCCATGTAGCGCTGGCAAATAAGCGAGTGGTATCGTTATTTAAATAACCATTAAAATAGGTTTGTGAAGACACTTCATCACGACGAAAACTTGCACCACTGACTAACGTTAAGGACGGGGAATAAATAAACGTATCTTGAATTTCAATATCATAACGATATTCATCTAAATCAGAATGGATGACACCTGAAACAGTTGATAGTGGATTGGTTGTACCTATAGGTAAATAACGACCTTGCATAGACAGCGCTAAACCAAGTTCTTCCTGCGTATTAAGCAGTGGTGTTGGGTCTTCTTGACGCATAATCGCATAAGCGGCTTCAGGGTTTAATGTAAACAACGCTCTTAAATCATCATCTAATAAACCAACATACACTCCTTCTACTTCAGCTTTTTGTTTTTGTTTATACTGCGTTGTATAGGCACTTACCTGAATTTGGTGCTTACTGCTTAAATCTTTGGTCCAACGTGTACCGACTTCAACACGTTGTTCTGATACTTTGTTTTCATTGGTTTGAAACTCAAAGCCATCACCTTGCTCTTTTTGCGCATCCAATAACACAATTGAGGTTTCAAATTCCCCTAAGCGCGGTGCCTGAAAATAATGCTCTACATCTACAAAGCGTGAAACTCGTGAGTCATTTTCTACTTCAAACTGGTCAGTGCGTTTTTGCGTAAACGAAATACGGTAATCACTGCTGGCGATTCGGCCACCGTGTTTAACATACACATTCTCTTCGCCGTTATTCCCCCCTTGTAACGAAACACTTGAGCCATAAGTATCAGCAGGGTGTTTGGTTAAAATATTCACCACTGCCTGAAACGCATTAGAGCCATAACTGGCGCTATTGGGGCCACGCACGACTTCTATACGTTTGATGTCTTCAAGGGCAACGGGCATTTCATACCAGCTTACCGCTGCCAAACCAGAGCGGTACATAGAGCGCCCATTGATAAGCACTTGCAGGTTTTTGGGTAAAGAAGCAGGGCCACCATGATAATGCACGGCATCAGAGTTATTATTGTTATCTGGCCCGACCATCATACCGGGCACATAACGAAATAAATCCGCTAAATTTTGGGCACCCACTTGTTTAATAAAGTGTTCGTCAAGAATGGTAACACTGGCAGGCACATCTGCTTGGTGTTGCTGAAGACGGGTAGCGGTTAATACAACCGGAACAGAATATTCATTAAATTCCGGCAAATCTAATTCGCTCAGCGACATGCTCATAAAATCTTGCTCAGCAAATACGCTAACTGGTAAGGCCGCTAAAACCCCCAATAAAGAATAATGAATGATCCGTTTCATGTTGATGCCATTAAAAAACTCAATGACAGATTGTGCCAGAACCCTCCTAGCTGTGATAGGGCCAAGGGGAAAGTTCTGGCTTATTTAAAAAAAGATTCATCACCAAAATGAATCCCTAAAACTAAAACGGGTTTCAAACATTGAGCTGCATCAAAGCCAGTGCCATAAACGATCAAAATAGATATGAAATTATGACAAAAAAACGCACCTTAAACAGGCATCATGAAATCCACCTCAGGCCCTTTTGGCACCACACGAGTAGGGTTGATCATTGAGTGACTGTAATAATAGTGCTGTTTAATTTGATCTAGCTTAACGGTTTGCGCGATACCTGCTTGTTGATACAAACCGCGCAAATAGGCCCACATATTTGGGTAATCCACAATGCGCTTTTTATTGGTTTTAAAATGGCCCACATACACGCTATCGAATCTCACTAATGTGGTAAATAAACGCCAGTCCGCCTCGGTGATGTCATTACCGGTTAAATATTTGTGTTGTGATAACAGCCCTTCAACCCAATCAAGGCTTTCAAATAATTCATCAAAGGCTTCGGCATAAGCTTGTTGTGTGGTGGCAAATCCACACTTATACACACCGTTATTAATCGTGTGATAAACCCGTTCATTCACGGCGTTAATTTGTCCATGCAAATGCTGTGGATACAAATCCAGTGTATTACCCGTAAGTTCATTAAACGCAGAATTAAAAATACGAATAATTTCGCTGGATTCATTATTCACAATGGTCTGTGTGTGTTTATCCCAAAGAATGGGCACCGTCACCCGCCCTGTATAATCCGGCATGGCTTTGGTGTACAGCTGATGGGCAAATGCCAAGCCATAAAGGTGATCGACAAATTCACCGTCATCTTTGTCTGCTGCGCGAAATTCCCAACCGTTTTCAAGCATGTGAGGATGCACCACAGATACACTGATGTGCTCAGTCAAACCTTTAAGGTGCCTAAAAATTAAAGTGCGGTGGGCCCAAGGACAGGCGTTGGATACATACAAATGATAACGCCCGGACTCAGGCTTAAATGGCCCGTCGCTTGAAATCACATGACGAAAAGCACTGTCTTGGCGTTTAAAACGCCCCCCTTGTGACTTGGTGTCGTACCACTTGTCTTGCCAAATACCGTCAACTAATAAACCCATGATACTCTCCTTAAAACTTATAATTTCAGTATATCGGGAGATCACAGGCGGTATGGGCGATTTATTCGATCACACGTATCGAACACTTGAATAGCATTATTTTTTCAAATAACGCTTTTTTAGAATACGAGAGAGGGCTTGGCGCCATGGTTTGGGCTTAATGCCAAAAGTGTATAACAGTTTTTTAGTGGCAAGTTTCGGAGTGGACTCCGCAAACTGGCTGTTCATCAAACTACTGGCATCCGCCACAATGTCTTGTAACTTGATGTCTTCATACTGTCGCGCTTCTGCGACCACCACTTCTGCGAATTTGAATAAGGTCGTAGGCTCAGCACTGCAGTAATGGTAAGTACCCCATAACTTGGCATAACGGCACTGGTTCACCATGGCCAACAAAACAGAGGCAATATCACAGGCCGATGTGGGGCATAAAAATTTAGTATCCGATAAACGCAGCACTTCGCTATTTTGTGCAAGCTCTAATAACTGGCTCACTTCATCATGACCTTGTGAACTGAACAACCAACCTACTCTAACCAAAAGGTGATTTTCTAGGGAGCTGCGAATAGCGGTTTCCATGGCCAGTACCTGCTGTCCTGACTCCGTTTTAGGCTTGGGCTCATCTTGCTCTGAAAATATCTCCCCGTCTTGATGAGCAAATACTTCATTACTCGACAACTGCACTAAGGCAATATTTAAAGACGCACAACACTGACTTAACACACTGGCGATATGAGTTGAGGTGCCACTGGCACCAGGAGACATGCAGTTAATCAAAAACTGAGGCGCCAATTCAGACAGTCTCGCCTGAATTTTGGTCACATCCGTCAGATCCCAGTCTGTGCTGTGAATGGCATGCAACGAAATGTTTTTGGCCTGCGCTTGTTCGGTTACGGCGCGTCCTATGGAGTTCTCAGCGCCTAAAATCACAAGATGAAATGGTGTTTTCATAAACAGTCGATACATGCCTAAATTCGAGGACTGAAAATGTATCAATAATCAGGCCACAAAACCAGCAGCATACTCATGGCTTAACTGTCGTGACTAAGCAAATAACCACGACCACGTACCGAACGAATGCGCACCCCATCACCCAGTTTTTGCCTCAGGGAGGACACCATAATATCCACCGCCCGACTAAAACCATCATACTCAATGCCCCGAAGGTGCATGGTGATGTCGTCTCGACTAAAAATACGACCCGGTTCGCTGCTCAATAAAACATATAAATCGTACTCTGGATCGGTCAATTGACAGTCCTCACCTTGTTTAAAAACACGGCGTGACAGACGATCCAGTTTAAGGGCAGTTGACGCCTGTTGAGTGTCGGTGACAGGGGTAAAGTGATGAGCGCGGCGCAAGTGCGCGCGAATACGCGCCAACAAGCGTTGCGGTTCAACGGGTTTGGCTAAAAAGTCATCGGCACCCACCTCAAGGCCAATAATCTCATCCAAGCCCTGAGCGCGAGCCGTCAATAAAATGATGGGGCCATGATAAAACGTGCGCACCTGTTTACACACCTCTAAACCATCTTGCCCAGGTAACATGATATCCAAAATAACAAGGTCCGGTGATTCACTGCGCACACGTTGTGGTGCTAATAGACCGTCACTTTCAATGGCCACCTCATAGCTGTTATTTTGTAAAAAAGACGCTGTTAATTGCGCCAACTCTAAATCATCTTCGACCAATAAAATTTGGCCATAACCTTCGTTATTTAATGACGCCATTGAATCCCCATAAGTGCATTAGCCAAACGCCAGCCCGAATCTTGTTGCCAACTGAGACTCTGCGTGACAGACCATGACGCTGTCAGTGGCCAAATTAAACGCTGATATATTTCATTATAGCCATCGTCACTTAACGCATGTCGATAGCGCGCACTGAGTGTGAAATCTGAACGCCAATACACTTGGGCTTCTAAACGCTCACGGGAATAACGATTAATGTCCACCAAACGATCTTCTTGGCCCACATCCAAGGTTAATAACCACTTGGGTTGCCACCTCCACTGCATCCCCACACCCATTTCACGAGACTCATGTTCACTGCCGTGAAACACAGCAGCAAAGGCATAACTGCTAAGGGCTTGATTGATTTGATATTTAAGCTCAGTGTCTAGCACAACCCCTACCTCATCATAACGTTCAGCAGCGCCCACCTCTTGTGTCCAACGCCACTCACCGTAATACCACTTTGCGCCCACATTGCTTTCAAGGTAACGGTAAACACCAAACCTCTGATAGTGCTGCTCAATTCCCTTGAGATTAAACATAGGCACCATGCGCACGGTACGATCAAACAGTGAAAAATATTGCGTTTGATAACTTAACCGCAGGGCACCACCTGCGCTCGACCAATCATCATCAAGCCGATAATCACGGCCTGCTCGAGCGCTCAACAAAACACGGGACGCCCACGGACTGTTTTTTTCCCAATCAATAATGGATGCCTGTAACACGTCTACTTTTGCCGCCACCGCAGAGGGTAAGTTAGGCCGCGCGCTTACCTTATTTAACGCAGCCTTGGCCGCTGGCCAATTTTTGATTCGAATATAAACCCGTGACAACTCTAATTGAATGCGACCAGATTGCTCTGGGTATTGTGTTTCTAGGTGTAACAGCTGATCAATCAGCTGCAAGGTGTAGCGATCGTCTTGATTCAATACCGCCTCTAAATGATCAACAAACTTTGGTTGCGCATGCCCCCATATTGGAAACAATAAGCAACACAAACAGACGCTTAATATCCCCTTCATACTAAGCGTCCTTTTTCATTGCCCATCAAAAACGATAGCGCTTTGTCGTCCAAGTCAGGAGCATCGCTTTCTTCGTCTAACTCATCTTCTAGCTCATCTTCTAAGTCATCTTCTAGCTCGTCTAACCCGTCCTCCAGTTGATCGTCGTCCACCTCAAGGTCCAAATCATCTTTTAAATCCTCTTCGGCATCGTCAATGGCGTCTTCGATATCCTCTTCAAGGTCCCTTAAACTGTCCTGAATATCCTCTAACTCTTCTATGTCATCTTGTTCTTTTTCTAAACTTTCGGCCAACTCATCTAGCAGTGATTCATTGCTTTTATGTTCAGGGTCTCGCCCTGTTGTTGTTTCTAACCAGTTTTTTATGGCTTTTTCCCGTGAGCTATCGGCACTGCGATTGGGTCTAGAAAGATACGCCTCAAATTCTTTTATGGTAGAAAATGTATCCGGTGACTTAGGTAAGTCATCGTTCCATTGCCCCCACTCTTCTTGGGAAAAAGCAAACGATGAAAAACAAAGCAATATGAAAAATTTATACATGTTTGCTCCCACTTTTATTATTGGGAATAAACAAAACAAAACAGGCTCCGCACAAACGACTTTTTTCTAACTGAAACGAGCCATTATAATAACCAGCCAAAGAACGGCAGACCGACAACCCCAAACCATAACTTTCACCTTTAAGATTACGTGCGCTATCAGCCCGATAAAACGGCATAAAAATATGTTCTTCATCTTCTTTATTAATCGCAGGGCCATCGTTATCAAAAGACAATGACAAGCCTTGATCCGATTTTATTAAGCGAATTTCAATTTTAGATTCAGCATACCGCTGCGCGTTATCAAGTAAATTACCAATTAGTCTTAACCAATGACTTTTTCTAATTGGAAAATAGGTTTCTTCACAAATTAACTCGATACTAAGGTGTAAATTGATTTGCTGGCTTTGCGCTACTAGGGCGGCTAAATCGTCTGATACATTAATTTCATAAACACTATCAACCGAGTGCGTTTGTGACTGCAAGCCATCAAATAAAATAATATCGTCAATGTATTCACTTAATCGTTTGATATTAGTTCGTATACTTTGCCACTCAAAAGAATCGTGCATTTGGCTTGGCATTGACTCAAGCGCAAAGCGCATTCTGGCAAGGGGCGTTTTTAAATCATGTGAGACAGCTTTGACCATTTGTTTATTTTCAAAAATAGATGTTCTCACTCGCTCAGCCATGCACGCAATTTTATATTCCATATCGCCCAGTTCGTCATCGGTATACTGCTGTATGGGCAGAGGCTCCGTTGATACAGCTACCTGATCAACAAACAGCGCGGTGTGTGCTAAACGATGTCGCAGAGGCAACCAAACGACCATTGCCATTAATGCCGCCGATATCATAATCACCAGCATCATTATCAACAGTGCACTGGGTGTTAACCATTTAAAATCCGTTAATCCATCCAGCAACAAGGTATGACCATTAGCTAAAGGAATATAAATAGCATATTGATCTTTAACCCCATGCTGTAACACAACAGGTTGCCCTTGTTTCCATTGCTGTTGCGCTAAAAATGGCAAATGAATGCCGTCATCACTTAGACGCTGCAATGTGAAAGGTAACTGCTGATTAAATTTGGCGATCAATGTGTCTTTAGACGCACTTTCTTGTGTGATGCGATTGGCCAACAATAGGCCAACACCTGTAAAAAATTTTTGCCAATCATTTACATTGGCTACCAGCTGACGTCCATTTTCTAATGGCAAAACAATTTTGGCTTGCTGCTGTTGCCAATCAGTACTTTCAACCGCATCAGAATATATTTCCCAATCCGCTCCGGTTAACGCAGAAATGAGTTCAAGCCAGGCAAGACTGAGACGCTCATCATATTGATTAAGCTGAGCAATTAAATAAGGGGCACTCGGAGCTACCCATTGCTGAATATGTTGCTGATATCGCCAAGCGTTCAGGCGGTCGAAACCAAAACCAACCGTTAAGCTCAACAGCAAAATCAACAGTATAAAAATGCGGTATACCCGCCAAAAATAAGTTGCCATAGAGCCTCCAACTCTAGTTTAGCCTAGCTCTTATATGCCAACCAGTTCCGCTTACATTACTTACACTCCATACACTTCAAGGATTCTTTTCAAACAATCTATGTTATGGGCAAAGCTAAGCTAAGCATGTCAATAACCTAAGAGGTGTGAACATGTTAAAACAAACCACGATCGCTCTTGCTATTTCAGCCACCACTGCACTACTCAGTGCTTGTCAGGTCACAGATAGCGCGTCAGATGCAGGCAATACATCCCTTGCTATTCAATCTACCGCTGTTAAAAGCACTGCCCCCAAACAGGCTTTTTTTACAACTGGCACAGCACAAACAAGTGCAGTTGAAGCCCCACAGGCAAGCACAGCATTAAGCATTCCTGTTGTTGAAAGCAGCTCAGAGGTGGGCACCCTGACTCTGACAAAAGCATGGATCAGCCTTGATGAAATCGAAATTGAAAAAGAAGAAGTGGAAGGCATTGCCTTAACTGAAGAACAACAAAACCAACAAGATGAAATTGAATTTGATGGCCCATTTTTCATCAACCTCATCACCAATGAATCAATCCCAAGCATTCCAAGTATTGATCTGCTACCGGGTGAGTACGAAGAAATCGAACTGGAAATCGAAGTGGCTGATGAAGAAAATGGTTTGAGCATTGATGTGCCAGCAGATGCGCCAGAGCTTGCCAATTATAGCTTGGTTTTAGAAGGCCAGTATGTTGGTTTACATAACGGTGTAAGCAATCAAACCATTGATTTTAAATTACACGCTGCAATTGATGAAGAAATCGAACTCAAAGCCGACCCATCAAAAGGTTTAATCATTGACGCTGACACCATGAATAACTTGATCATTGCGTTTCGTTTACGTCAATGGTTTGCGTTCACCAACAGCGGAGAATTTAGCACAAGCGCGCTTTCCAATGATGGCCACATTCTACTTGATAGCGCCGTTGATGCAGAAAACTCACTGCTAAAACTCGTGCTTGAAAATATTAAAGATTCCGCTGACTTTGGTGAAGACAGTGATGATGATGGAGAGCTAAGCAGTGAAGAAGATGATGACGACGACAGCCAAGATGAGCTAGACGATTAATCAACTAAAAAGAGTGTGACCCTTTAGCCGGCAAATGCCGGCTTTTTTTGTTGAAGCACGTGGCGAATTAAATGGAATCCACCAGTGAATCAGTCTCAACTTTTTTATCACCACGCCCCTCTAACAACACATACAAGGTCGGCAACAGCAATAGGCACACAAAAGTCGTAAATAAAATACCAAAACCCAATGACACTGCCATAGGTGTAATAAATTTAGCTTGGCGTGAGGTTTCAAACACCATAGGCGCTAATCCACCAAAAGTGGTTAACGTAGTTAATAAGATAGGGCGGAATCGACGCTCGGCCGCATCCATAATCGCTTGTTTGGCGCTACTGCCTTCGCGTTTTAACTGGTTAGCATAATCCACCAGTATTAAACTGTCGTTCACCACCACACCACACAATGCCAGCATGCCCATTATGGCAATGATCGACAAACCATAACCCAGCATCAATAAACCCGCCAGCGATCCCACAATGCCAAACGGAATCACCGCCATGATTAATAACGGCTGTTTATAACTTCTAAACGGCACCGCTAATAAAATATAAATGCCCATTAAGGTAAAAAACAAACCGTTTAATAAACTGGATTTACTTTCTTGTTCATCCGCTTGGCGACCACCATAACCCATTTTCAAATTGGGATATTTTTGCTGCAACTGTGGTAAATAATCCGTCTGCAACGTAGCTTGTAAATTAGGAATTAATGAACGAGGTTCAACCGCTGCGCTTACGCTCACTAAACGTTGACTTTCTTTACGTTCGATTAACGTCGGTGCGGTTGTTTTTTCAAGATTAGCAATTTGAATCAGCGGCACCCGTGCACCCGTTGGAGTGACGATTTGTAATTGCTCAATATCCGTTTGATAACGGCGCTCGTCTTCAGGCAAACGCACAAGAACCGTCACCTCGTTTTTGCCGCGCTGTTGGCGTATGGCTCTTGCACCATACAAAGCCGCACGCACTTGGCTTGCCACATCGGTGGCGGTTAATCCCAAACTGCGACCTTGGTTATTTAGCTGGATATCCCACTGCGGCTTGCCACTGCTAAAACTACTGGTCACATCTTTCACCCCACTTAGGGATTCTAAAATATCACTGAGTTCTTCACTGGCCTGTTGCAAGGTTTCGGTATCACTGCCACGCAGTTCCATGGTAAACGGTCGACCACTTACAGGCCCTGCACCGCGCTCAGCATCAAAGCTGATACTTTTAGCACCCACCACTTCACCTAATGCTTCGCGCCACATGGCCACCACTTGATTAGCTGAATAAGGTCGTTCATCACCAGGAATTAACTTGGCATTCACTTCTAGTGACGTGCTTGAAATTTCAGAGGTGGTACTTAATAAAAATGGCCCGTGCTCTTGTTCAATGGGTTCAACAATGGTTTTTAATGCTTGCTCTGCATGATCTCGCGCATTAATCATTTGTTGCAGTGACGCATTTTGCGGCATTTCAATTTCAAGTATGGCCGACTCCCCTTCTAACACAGGAAAAAACGAAAAGCCCATGCGACCACTCATAGGAAAAGCAAAAATCACCATGGAAAAGGCAATGGCAATAGACAAAGTAATACCTGGATTATTTAAACTTTTACCCAACAATGGGCGATAACGATTGTGAATCGTACGACGTAACCACGCATCTACTTTTAATTGAACATCATCCACCTTACGCCCCAATTTTGAATCGGGTTTCTTTTTTAAATGAGAAATATGAGCAGGTAAAATAAATAACGCTTCTACCCATGAGATAGCAAAACAGGTCACCACCACCGCAGGAATCACCATCATGGCTTTACCCATGCCGCCGGGTAAAAAGAACAACGGCATAAAGGCCACAATGTTGGTTAAGATGGCAAAGCTTAATGGTATCGCCACTTCTTTAGCGCCAAAAATAGCCGCATCAATGCGGGACATACCTTTGTCTAAATTTTCATAAATATTTTCACCCGCAATAATCGCGTCATCCACCACGATGCCCAGGGAAATAATAAACGCGAACATGGAAATCATATTGATGGACACATCAAACGCCGGCAAAAATAACATGGCCCCTAAAAACGAAGTGGGAATGCCCATGGTGACCCAAAACGCCAAGCGGTATTCTAAAAACACCCAGTAATACAAACACCAACAACAAACCAATGACGGCGTTTTTAATTAATAAACCTAAACGATCTTTGTAATATTGCGCGCGATCATTGATCACCGTGAGATGCATTTCAGGGGGTAACATGGCCTCTAATTCATCCCACATGGCATAAATGGAATCCGCCACATCCGGCGGGGTTTGATCTCCCGCACGGTACACCGCAATGCTGACACTCTTGCCACCATTTAACGTGACAATGTTCGGGCTGTCTTCAAAACCCTCTTTCACACTGGCCACATCGCCTAACGTTAATACCACACCATTATCATCCGACACCAATGGCAAGGCGGCAAAATCATCGGCCCAGTACTGGCGATCATTTAACGTGACTAAAATATCACCACTGTCAGTTTTAACCGTGCCCGCCCCTTGCTCAACCGCATTGGCTGAAATCAGCTGCGCCACTTGGCTTAACTTAAGTTGATATTTTTCTAGGGCTTGGCTTGATATCTCAACATGAATTTCTTCAGCGGGAGCACCTTTTAAAACCACTTGGGTGACGTTAGGTGAGGTGAGTAATTTTTCTTTGATTTGCTCGGCCAAACGTTTCATGGCAAATGCATCTAACTCACCGTGTAAGGCGATATCCATTAGGTTATGGGTGCGCGCCACAACACTGACAATTGGCTGCTCCATTTGCAATGGAAACGTGGAGATACGATTCACCGATTGCAGCACATCTTGATACATTTGTTGGATGTTTTCGCCAGATTCAATCTCAAGATAAATACTGGCATAACCTTCTTGAATGTTGGCGGTAATTCCATCGATACCGCTTAATTCAGATAACTCATTTTCAATGGGCAGTACCACCCCCTGCTCCATTTCCGATGGCGTGGCGCCTGGGTAAACCACCCGAACGGAAACCACATCTTCTGTGAATTCTGGTAGCAGTTCTTTTTTAATTGATAGGGATGTCAGCAAACCGCCAATCAACAGGGCAAGCATTAATAAATTGGGGGCAATCCCGTGGCGTGCCATCCATGCAATGGGGCCTTTTTTTAACGCCTCTAAATTCATAAACTCGCCTCATCCGCCGCTTTACTTGCTTTTGGGGCAATACGTACCGCCATATCTGGGGCCGCAATTTGCAAACGGGTTTGTAAAAACTGATCCCCTAATTGGGTATCAACATTGGCCCAAATGTGATGACGACCTTTATAAACAATATGGGCATCTCTTAGTTGCAGTGCATTGTTGTTATCCACCACCCAAACTTGGTTATTTTCATTGATGGCATCACTCGTTAATTCATACACATTAGAAAACTCACGGCCAGACAGCACCACATCCACATAGTCGTTATACCGTATCTGCTTACCCTTATAGGCCTCGGCTAATGGGTCTTTAATAGCAATCAGAACTCGTACTTGTCTGTCTGCTGAATCCACCGCCGGTAAAATATGTTTAATCACACCTAGGCGAGACTGCTCACCCCATTGCTGCGGTTTTTTAACCACCACTTCATAGTCTTTATCTAACACCGCAACAAAACTTTGCGGTACTTTCACTTGCAACCAAAACTCTGAACTATCCACCAGCTCGAACACTTCGGTACCGGCTGATACAAATGAGCCTTGGGTTAAGTTCATGCTCATCACATACCCATCAAATGGCATGCGCAACTGGGTACGCTCTAAATCTAATTGTGCTTTGGCTAAGTCGGCTTTGGCGATTTCTAACGCCGCTTTACTGGCCGCTAACTGCGGGTCACGTAGCGCTAAGGATTTAGCGGTTTCATTTAACTGTAAGCCCGATAATTTGTAATTGTTCTCAGCGTTTTTAACCTGCCCCATTTCCACCGCTAAATTTGATTGCGCTTGCACCAATGCCGCTTGTTTCTGCGCCACAATTAAACGGTAATTGCTGTCATCCACCTGCCCAAGCACATCCCCTTTTTTCAACATAGCACCAGGGGCCGCTTGTTTATGAATAGACACCACTTGGCCGGTAACCTGAGCCATGAGCTTGACGCTAGGCTTTGCATTTACATTGCCCCCTGTTTGCCACGTTGCACGGTAGTCACCTGCTTTCAATGGGCTCACATCCACCAGCGGCACCACTTTTTCGGCTACTTTCTTCTGTGGTTTTGGTGCGGTATCAATTAAGACTTTGGCAATTCCCCCGCCTAACAGCAAAATTATGGCAACCGCGGCAATCTGTTTAAACGACATGTACATTCCTACATCAAAGTGGCTAGCATCAGGCCATATGGTAAAAGGCCGATTATTCATATTGGGGATTATGCTTGTGGACAAGCATCGGCTCTAGAAGTTTTACACTTCTTTGTATTTAGTTGAAGCATGATCAACGTCCGCTTTTTTAGCCAACAGCTCAACTTATACGCTAATAATGAGGGGAGTGGTTTACCTCATGAGCTCAATTTAACCTTGTTATGCCATCACAAGCCATATCTGAGACATATGGGGCACTCAACATCCATTGCTAGCCCGTTAGAAATCTCAACTATAATCAACACCATGTATCGCTGGGCCAAATACTATGACATGGCTAAAGTTTATCTGCTTATTATTGATTATCACCCCCCTTCCTCTGCAAGCCTCAAGCGAAGAAGTGTCTATCGCCGTGGGTGACTGGCCACCGTATCTGTCGCAAAAACTCAAACATAACGGGATTATCGGCCACATGATCAGCGATATATTTGAACAGGCTGGCCATAACACCACCTTGACGTTTTACCCTTGGTCAAGAGCATACAGCAACGCCAAAATCGGCAAACAAGCAGCAACCGGTGTATGGATGCACAAGCCAGAGCGCGAAACCGATTTTTATTACAGCGACCCAGTATTAAATGAGCAGTTTGTTTTTTTTCACCTAAAAACCACCCACTTTCATTGGCAAACTCTCAACGATTTAAAAGGCTGGGTCATAGGTGGAGGCAATGAATATAGCTATGGGGCTGAATTTGATAATGCCCTTAAGGCTGGAGACATCATCATCGAACGGGTGCCCACCAAACAGCAAAATTGGAGCAAGTTATTATTAGGTCGCATTGCCCTTTACCCTGAAGAGTTGAACGTGGGTTATTCATCTTTAAAACAATCAGCCCCGCCAACCAAGGTGAACCTAGTCACCCATCACCCGAAACCGTTTTTAAATAATCTAAGTTATCTGCTATTCCCAAAAATCTCTGATAAAAGTTTAGGGCTGATAAACGACTTTAATAAACAGCTTAAGGTATTTCGTAAAAGTGGGCGTTATGACTCGTATTTTAAGCGGTTTCGTGAGGGGTATTATGATGAGTGAGGGGCGCTATTGATAAAAGAGTAGCTATGTTGATAGCAGGTAGGCTTTGCTAGCAGTTTTTAATAATGTCAGACTGAATGTCTGCTTCTAATTTAAGGGGAGACATAAATTCAACTACGTATTTATTCCGATATTCTTCATCAGCATCTGCCCACCATGGCGATTGCGATATACGTTTTAATAGAAGCTGAGTTTCAAACCTTGATTGATCAGCAACCTGCCAAGCTAACCATTCCTGTGCTTGCTTCGTTTTTCCTTCCTCATTTAAATATGACACAAGAAGGTCAAACACTTTAAAAGCTAACGAGCTAGTAAAAGGGCTTCCTTGGGCTTCTTTAAGATATGCTTCAGGGTCAAATTTAACCGCCATCAAGCTTTTATGAAGTGCAAGTAACTCCCAATAATTATCAAGTTCTAATATCATACTTATCCACTTATAACGCCTCAAGAAGAGGCGCCGCTTGCGGCGTCCTTCTTACTTGATTTGTTATGCTTTACTTTGACGTCAGCCGACTCGTACGAACTAACCATTTTCATATACTCGGGAAGAATATATTCATAATTCGCTTTCAAAAAGGCGCTAACAACAACGGTTACTACAGAATTACCTTCTTGAATATACGCAACGCTTTCGTAAGGTTGCTGCCTCGACGCCGGATTTATAAACTCTTTTATTAAGATAGTTTTCCCATCATGGGATGTTACCGATTTTGCATCGTTTACCGTCAGACTAGGTGATTGACTAAGGAACTTTTTTACGTCTGAATTAATGGCTTCTTCGACATTTTTATCACTAAAAACGGCGGAGTAGATCACAGCAGGAGAACTATTGAAGTTATACCCCTGCGGTAAAAGCAGGAATATTGCTCCGATCTTTTGCGCCGTTTTTCCATCTTGATAGAACCCATGAGGCATAGTTAGCCAATATGAACGATCTTCGAAATATCCGAGGATGGAATTCGTTTCTGACATTGCGATTGAAGGCAAAAGCAAAAACAGCAAAAATACTTTTTTCATCGTTTGATCTCGACTAGAGCATAACATTTTAATCATAAGACCTTGCAAGCTTCCCTACCTTGCAAGGTAGCTCAAGCTTGCAAGCTTTGGCTCGCCTAATTATGCAGCAAGCAAGCCATGAATAACAACGACTAAGCTACCAACAACCATTAGCAACAACTCGACACCCAACAGAAAAACACTCTAGTGGCATGTTTAACATTAATAACGATGGGTTACGTTCGTGCCTCGCTAACCCATCCTACTTGTTCGCTAAGTTAGAAGTGGGTAAATAATTCATACTATCTAAGCTGTGCGCGTGGGAGAAAGGGTACCCGATCAGTTCTCTTCGACACACCCAAGTAAGGCTAAGCCTCGCTTCGAGTATGACTATATTAAAAAGCGCTCAAGGGTGAGCCACACTTCGACAGCTCGTTCCTCGCGCTCAGTGTGAACGGTTATTTTTCACGAACACGTTCAGACTTTTTCACCCGCAGGTACGGGTTCGTACCATTTTAATTTTATTAAACCCTGTACGAGTCGAGCCCTGCTCGCGATACCAGCATACTCATTATTGTCATGCTGAAATGATGGTGAATAATTTAGATACTTAAAACAACAATCGAAACACATATAATAAAAACCCATTCACCCGCAGATGCGGGTTCGTACCATTTTAATTTTATTAAAATCCTGTAGGAGTCGAGCACTGCTCGCGATACCAATGCGCTCATTATTGTCATGCTGAAATGATGGTGAATAATTTAGATACTTAAAACAACAATCTAAACACACATAATAAAAAACCATTCACCCGCAGGTGCGGGTTCTTACCATTTTAATTTTACTAAAACCCTGTACGAGTCGAGCCTGCTCGCGATAGCAATGCTTTCATTATTGTCATGCTGAAAGGATGGTGAATAATTTAGATACTTAAAATAACAATCGAAACACACATAATAAAAACCCATTCACCCGCAGGTGCGGGTTCGTACAACTTCAGCTTTCTTCACGCCATAAAAAAAGCCCCTGCTATTTAAACAGCAGGGGCTTTGATATTTTTTATGATGCAATCAATCCATTAGAACGGGATGTCATCATCAAAGTCATCAAACGCATTGCTTGGTTGAGCTTGTGGCGCTTGTTGAGGAGCCTGCTGTGGCGCTTGGCGAGGCGCTTGCTGCGGCATGCCTTGTGGTTGACCATAAGGTGAAGCCGGTGCTTGCTGTGGCGCTTGACCATAAGCCGGTGCACCTTGTGGTTGTGCATATTGTGGCTGAGCTTGCGGGGCTTGTTGAGGGGCTGCTTGCTGTGGTGCTTGTTGCATACCTTGGTTAGGTGCGTAGCCACCGCCCATGTTGTTGCTGTCGCCTGCGTTGCGGCTATCTAGCATGGTCATTTCGTTTACGATGATTTTGGTCGAGTAACGCTTGATGCCGTCTTTTTCGTATTCGTCGGTGCGCAGTTTACCTTCCACGTACACTTTTGAGCCTTTTTTCAGGTACTCGCCCATCACTTCGGCTAAACGGCCAAATGCTTCAACACGGTGCCATTCGGTTTTGTCTACTTGTTGGCCAGTGTTACGGTCTTTGTAGCCTTCATCGGTGGCTAGGCTGGCGCTGCACACGGCATTGCCGTTTGGCAGGTAACGCATCTCAGGGTCGCGCCCTAAGGTACCGATGATGATTACTTTGTTGATAGACCCACGTGCCATGCTTGCTCTCCTTCAGTGTTTATGGGGCTTAGCGCCCGATTCACACATAAAATTCGGTTTGTCGCTGTAATAGGTGTTGGTTAAACGGCCCATCTGTCATCAGTTTGGGCACTGCCTAGGGCGAATGTTGGGGCTGATTATACGTGGCAATTTCGTTTTTCGCGATGCCTATTCTAAGATCAATTACCGCCATTTAGAGATGCTTCGCATTACGTCTAATAAAGCCTGATTTCATGGGGGTAAGCGCCGGCTGGCTGGCCAATTCGGCGCGTCTATTAAACAGCGGAGGTTTTTAGGTTTCGCCTATATAGCCACTGTTTAACCAGCAAGGCGGTAATGGGAAATGTCATGATATACAGCCATAGCACTTCAGTGGCGATACCAAACACCAACCAGTACGCTATGGCCACACCAATGGCGGAGTCCAGTTGATCAAGGGTTATGAACCAGTATTTTTTATCCTGCGGGACCTCTCCTGCCCCTATGCCCATGCGGCGTTTAAAAAAGGAGTTAGGCAGTTCACCCAATATATAACCGACCCCTGCAACAAAACCCAGCCACAAAAAGTTGCTATCCCCTCCTAACAAAGCATGGCCAAAAAGCCATTCACATATCCAACCAATGGGGTAAAAGCACCCTGCACCAAACGCCGTTAACACAGGTACGGCAATGACCCCACGCCATGTTTTGTTGGCACCAAACCATTGTGTGTGAATGGGTTTGGCTAAAAAACTGAAATCATTACGGGTCACCAGCATCATATGTAATACCCCACCAATCACCACTGGGATCTGTAAATACAAGGCAAGTAAAATAAAGGTTAATGGCGAGTACTGTGAAAATTGCTCAAGCTCTAACCATGCAAACATCACAAAGCCGCCAATGGTTAAACTTAATATTTGCTTTAATGAGCGGAATTTAAAAAACGGTTTAGAAACCACCATATAAAAACTAAATGCCAGCAACATAATGGCTAACACATTATGTGCAAATGACGGATCAAATATTTTTTCGATTATCATGGCACCTGCTAAAATAAACACACTCCAAAAAACCGGCATGCCTAAATAACTTAAATTCTTTTGACCATCCACTGCCGTGCTTTCAACATTGCCCACTTGATTAAACACCGACAGCCTCACACTGCCCGCGCCAATCATTAACATAATAAAAACACAGTAATACCCTTTAAAGCCCCATTGCAACATGACAATGGCCGGCGCCACTAAATAGATGAGCATGTCCATAAAGCCATCAAGGTAACGACCAAATTCTCGCTCTAAACCATATTTACGGGCCAACATGCCATCCAAAGCGTCGGCGGTCATGGCCACAAACAATAACGCCATGGCCAAATAAATATGTTCATTAATAGCAAACATGATGGCAAAAAAAGTAGTGAAGACGCTGGAGAGCGTCAGCACATCAATGCGATTTAAATCGATAATAAAAAGAGAGGATTTATTGTTCATAAATGACGACTTCCAATATCTGTGTCACTAAATTATTGACTGCTTTTTAGCAATGTATTGCGTAACGCTACGCGATCAATTTTGCTGTTGTGTCGACCATCTACCGGCATTTTTTCAATCACATTAATATTAAAATGATGCAACCCAGCTGCCTCCAATATTTGCTCAATCTCGCATCGCACATCTGCCGTCATGGTTTGTGAGGACGCCACACTATTTTGGATAAACACATGCAACGCATCGTTAACATGAATCAGTGCACTGCGCACTATGCCGGTAACATTATCCATAGCCTGCTCGAGTGGATAGGGTTGAAGCACAGCGTCATTTAAAACCAAGCTGTCTTTTACTCGGCCAGTTAACCACAGCTGCCCTGTGTCATCTAAAAAACCAGTATCGCCGGTGCGATGCCACACAGGGTAATGATCATTTTTATCATGCTGGCTTCGGCGTATTTTGTTTTCAGCATTGGCGCTTGGGTTATCCACATACTGCTTTAATACATGACGGCCACTCACCAAAATTTCACCCACATCACCGCGAGCAACATTGTGTTTTAATAGGTCTTGCTCACAAGCAGTTTGCGCAGACACATTGGCAATTAATATTTCTACTTGCTCTGCCGGTTTTCCGACTAAGTACCCGCGAGAGGTTTGTGAGGATTTGAGATACTGTTTAATTTCGATAGATGAAATAGGCTCCGCTTCGGTTGAGCCATAGACAATGCGTGCGTAGGCATTAGGAAACGCCGCTAAAATGCCTTTCGCTAATTCAACCGATACCGTCGCCCCACCCACCACTAATGTGGTGACACTGGCATTGGTTTTATGATTGGCAAGAGAATAATCCACAAGCTTTTGAATGTACGCAGGGGCACCACTGATGCGCGTTATTTGATATTGCTCTATTTGTTGAATCACTTGTGCGGCATCTACTTGTGCCGGTTGCGCTAAATCTACTTTTGGCATCACCGTGGTCATACCACAACTTAAGTTATGCAACACCATCACAGGAAAACACGGGCAATCCACATCATTTTTATCATCGGGCCAATGGCTGCGAATGGCTAAATGCTGTTGTATCAAACTGTAGTGGGTGCGGTCTGCCCCTTTTGGTCGCCCAGTGCTGCCTGAGGTAAACGAAATTAAACCGTGATCCGTCTCGCTGCGTTTTACAACCTGAACAGCCGACAGATCACATTTAGATTTTATTGCTAGCAACTGTTTTGTTAACGATTTAACACCCAGCCCACTGCCATCAACCGCTAAACGCTCTAATGTCCACATGGGTTTCATTAACCAAAACCATTTTAGTAATGCTTTCATGCTGATAATGGCGCGGGCATTTGAATCCGTGATGGCCATTTTTATTTTTTCACGGCCCATGCCGGTATCAATAAAAACAGGAATCATGCCTAATGCCAGTAACGACAATGCAATCGCATACAGTTGGCCACTGGGTTTAATCACTACAATGATGCGATCATTCTTTTGCCAGCCTTTTTTTTGCCATAAAGCTTGATAGGTTTTCATGCTATCTGCCAGTTGTGCGTAGCTGATGGTTTCTTCGCCTAGGCATTGAGTCTGATGCATCTGACTAATATGCAGTGCTAACTTTTCTGGATGGGTTTTACTTTGCTCAATAAAGCGCTGAACAAAGTTATCATTCAATTGATTTGATGATTCCATATTGAAATTCCTTTTCTCTCGCCTCACAACGCTTTTTCAAACAAGCCATAACGACGCTCAACCGGCCCCACCTTGGCATAATGAATAGAGTGATTATCTTCACGCACCATGGCGCCGGATATGTGTTCATAATAATCGTGGGACCAAACCGTCAACTGCATACTCATAATGGTAAATAAACCACTTGAGCGGTACTTAGGGTGAATGCCTCCGGTTTTGGCTAAGGCTAAACGTGGCTTAACCAATAAAGGGTAATGTTCATGGTAATTCACCTCACCCACACTGATGCCCAAACCAGACTGATTAACTAACTCAGAATAATCTGGGTAAACCAAAAAAAATCCCGCAATATCACCGTGTTCATCTTTCACTATGACAGAGGTTTTTGGGCACAGTTTTTTAGCAAAACTTTCGCCGCACTGGGCTTTAAACGTTGTTTCACTAATGGGTGTATAAGCAAAGTTTTGTTTAAAGATCATATCTACCAATGGATAAAGCTGATCAAGGTGGCTCATCCACGTTTCACCATCTAACTTTTCAATGGTGAATTGACCGAGTGAGCTTGCCGCCAACCCCTCTAAGGCTTTTTCAAGCGGTGTTTGCATCTGTATGGCCAGCGCACGGCTGTCTTCATGAATGAACGAGGCGTAACCATACTTGATGGTAAAACCAAGTTGCTGCAAAAATTGCGGATAATATTCAGGGTTAGCGGGTTCACCAATAAATGGTTTATTATCAAACCCGTCTAGGCGTAAGCGGTTATCGCCATAGGTTGAAAAATTAATGGGGCCGTAGATTCGCGTTGCCCCTTGTTGTTTGGTCCATGATTCAAACTCTGCAAATAGCTGTTCATTCACATCAAAATGATTGTGGGTTTCCCAAAAACCAAAATACGCTACTGGCTCATTTTCGATGGTGTTTTGTGGGTGAAAAAACCCCACCAAACGCGCACAACCCTCTGCTAAAAAAATTTGCGCCTTTGCGTAATCAAAATACCCATTTGATGCGCTAAATTGTTGCCGTATTTGTGTTTCACTTTCTGCAATCCAAAGCGGATGTGTTGCATACACACTTTTTGCAATATCAAAAAAACCAGCGGGCAGTGACTGCTCAGGCGTCCAATTAAGATTATGAATTGCCATAAGATTACGATGCCTGACTCATGTGTGTTGGATCAGCTTCATTCACCATTTCTAAACGTTCAATGGTTCCGGTGACGCCGTTCATGCGAATGGTCTCTTGGTCTTGTAAAATCTTGGTTAATTCCGGCACACCTACAATGGCAGGAATACCCAGTTCACGGGCTACCACGGCAGAATGAGAAAGAGTTGAGCCACGCTCAACAATAATGCCGCCAGCGGTTGGAAACAGCGGCGCCCAACCTGGGTCCGTGCGCACGGTACATAAAATTTGACCGTTGAGGTTTAATTCGTCATCCGGTGAAAAGATCAGGCGAATTTTTTCTTCAACAATACCTGGGTAACAACCTGTGCCCACCAAATGTGAGGCATCTAAATCAACATTGGCATCACTGTTATGGGGATATTCAAATGCATTGTTGCAGTACACCGCGCCCTTGGTCCAAAAATGATGGGGCAAGTCATGGGACTCATAACTTGCAAACTCTTCTTTGCGTGCAGTGACGAGCGGTTTTAACTGTGTTTGCACACTTCGGCCATCTTTATATGCATAGATTTCTTCAAGAGTGAGATAAAACACATCCCTTGGTGCATCTAACTTGCCATAAAAATAAAGCTGCTCACCGAGCTGGCTATAAATATCACGATACAAACCAAACATACGAGTGCGCGCTAGGCGCATGTTTTCTCGATTACGAATGGCATCACGCAGTGCTGATAAATTTTTATTAAATTTACCTAAGGCTCGTTTTCCGAGCTGTTGGCGAATACGTGGAATAACGGCTTGTTCAGCCTCTTGTCTAAATTTGGCTTCGTTTTCAGCAAGGGTTGCTAATGTTAAATCAGGCTTGGCTAAAAAGTTTTTTAATACCGCAAACATAAAAGAGGCATCTTGGCGCAGGGTAATAGACTCCAGCTTCAATTCACCCATGGTGCGATCACCATATAACTCGATGTATGTTTGACACTGTTGATAAAACTCAGCATCTTGCGTTTGTATCACATCCAGCAAGACGGAATTTTCTGTTGTGAGAATACAGCGCTCAAGTATTTGATTTTTTCGAATGTAATCGCACATACGCAATAACATTTTTGTCGGCTCTGTGCTTTCAATGCCCTCTTCACCTGACAATAAATTATTTTGCACCACCTCTGGGTTTTCTATACCCACTTTTTCTAGCCAGCGATGCACACGACCATTCATCATCATCACGTAAAAATCATTAACAATGGGCGTGGTCCAATTTTCTAATAGCTGTTTATCAAGACGGCGGCTTTCATTCACCAACTGCCCAATGGTAAGTGTATGCAAGGATTCACGTTTAACCGATTGGTATTCACGCTGAAACATATCGCGAAAATCACGCACCAAGTTATCCATGTTCCTAAAGCGAGTAAACATAGAATAAAGGGCGCGTATTACTTGGGGGATTTTTTTGATTTTTTGTTTGGTTGTTAACGCCTGATCTTCTACCAGATCCACAGGATCGGTTAACCCCATCATGCGTTCCATATCGGACTTGTTTTGTTTAAACGACGGTAAAAACAATAAACCACGATACCAGTTATTAATGTTGTAATACACACGACCATGAATTAAACCCAGCATGTTTTCTAACATGCCTTGGTGGGCTTGTACCACAGATTCGTTCACACCTAACAAGCGCAAGGTTTGCTCGTACACGGTTTTATAAGCACGATTGGCAAAACTAAAGGTGAGCGGTGTGGTCACGCCACAATAGGATTCTTGAATATTGGAGTTATCCCAGACCACCACATCATCATTATCACTGTTAATCGGCGGTAGCGAGGTCACAGGGCGTGCTTGTAAAATATAAAACTGGCCGCCTTTTAAACACCATTCGATATCCATGGGTGTTTGATAACTGTGGGCAATGTCTCGACCTAAATTGCGTAATTGCAAAACGTGGTCATCGCTCAAACTGGCTTGATTTTGTTTGGCCTCATCTACGGCCGTTTCAATTGCACCAAGATTTGCGCTGGCATCAAATACAAAGGCTGTGTCTTTTATGTTTATTTGACTGCTAATATCATCATCAAACAAACCCACGGTGATTTCATCGGTATTGCACACACCAGAAACGATCCCCTCGCCACATCCCCAAGTGGATGAAATCAACGCTTGCTGACGATTCCCTGTAATTGGATTGGCGGTAAACATCACGCCAGATACATCCGCATCAATCATTTCTTGAATAATAATGGCCGCGCGAATATCCGTTAAACCTAACCCATTATGAATGCGATACGCCAATGCGCGGTGATTAAACGCGCTTTGCATCACTTTAATAATGGATGCAAAAACCGCTTGTTCACCTTGTTGGTATAAATACGAATCCATTTGCCCTGCAAAGGATGCATTCTCGGCATCTTCACCCACCACAGATGAGCGTACGGCTAACGAAGCGTGAGTTAAAACATCTTCAGGTAAGCGATCACGAATTAACTGCTGCACCTCTTGAGTTAACGGTAAACGCCCTAACGCATCTTGAATGGCGGTGGCCACACTGGCGATGGCCTCGTTAGTGATATCGACTTTTTCTTTATTAGCCGTTAATAGTTGCAGCTGCTGCTCGAGCCAGTTTTCAATATTTAATGCTTTAATTTGTTGTGAAAAACATTCCGTTGTTAATACCCACCATTTAGGGACGGGCAAACCTTGGCGTGATAACCACGCGAGGTTTTTGGCTTTACCTCCCAGTAGATCATCACTGTAGTTAAGTGCTTGTGTTGAATCTAATAACAATGGCAAGGTCATGTTAACACCCCGCTTCTTCAAGTTGTTTTTGTGTTTCAAATAACAACTCGTTATCAAGTAGCTGCCTAAAGGTCATGAGCATGCGCGGCATAAACTTATAGTCTCTGAATGTATGCACCATGATGTACATAGGTATGCGGCACACCACTAAATCCCAAAGGCAAAGGGTAAACCCGCGACGCCATTGCTTGGCGTCGATTTCAACACCGCTTAAGCTTTGCAATTCGATTCGGTGTTGCTCAATATAGAATTCAATATCTTCTTTTTTGAAATCCGGCTGCAAGGTAAAAATTAATAATTCCGCTAAATCGTGTTGCGGCAAATGCACCGTGGCCAGTTCCCAATCATAAGCACATAGGCTTAATGCACCTGTGGTTTTGTTGCGGCGAAAGGCAATATTACGCGGATTAAAATCGTTATGAATTAAGGTTTTTGGCATGGCATCAATTTCTTGATACCAATCTTTTAAGCTATAAACGCGATCACGAAAACGCGCCATGTCGGCATCGGTAAACCACTCAGGAAATTCCTCCCCACTGTGGGCACCCAGCATTTCCCATAAACGCATTTTTTCTTGCATGTTTTTGCAAGTAGGTGCATCGGATATCCAATCTTTTTGTGCAAGCTCGGCTTCTTTGCCGTACCAAATGGAATGTACTTCGGCGATGCCCCGTATGGCCACTTGAATATGCTCAGCTGTCCAATTGGATGTATCGTCTGCGCTGTCCATGAGCTCCATGTCTTCCATGAGCTCTTGCACTAATACATACGCCTCACGACTATCATCTTGCCAAGCCATATAGGTGGTAGGGGCATTGTTTACAAAGCGTGGGTCCGTTTGTGACATCACCGCCAATTCACGTTTATGGCAATTAGTAAAACCAAGATTATTTTTAAATTCGTTATACGCATGGGCCAAGCGTGCATCACACATGGCAGCCACACTGTTTAGCATGAGAATCACTTCGTCATCTAATGGCTTTACTTTTACCATGACATTCACAGGCTCTGGCAAACCCGCCAGCGTTAACGCAAATGGAAAGTGCCCCACCAGTTTATTAATTTTGTGATCGGTCAATTCAGTAATAATACTGCTGCCTTTTGACTCAATAGTTAAGGCTTCAGCCTGCTCTACATAAATATTGGTGCGATCATAATAAGATTGCATGGCACGGGTAAAAAATTGTGAATTAAGGTCGCTGAGTTTTAACCATTCAACTGGGCGATTACGCCCAAGTTTTTCATGGGCACGAGCAAACTGATCACTGGCAATGGCTGACAGTGTTGATAAATCTAACGCCAAACAAAAACTGGCAATGATTTCTGCTAACTTATGGGCACAACCTGGGCCGGCGCATCCTAACAACTCTAAACATTCTTTTTGTTGGGCAAGGCTAGTACCCCCACCCACACTGCCCACCACTAAACTGGGTAATCTTAAAGTGGCGGAGACTTCATTGTCTTTGGTTAATTCTAAATACAATTGACCAATTGAGGATTCATGCACACAGGCAATGTCTTGACCCGTTGCAGTGAACATGGCACCAATTACATTGGCAATGTTGATATTCATACCCACCATGCCAGAGGCAATACTGCCGCTGTTAAAACGGTTATAGGCTGAAAATAATTGCTCTGGTGTGACCTTTAATACTTTACGGCACACCTCCTCCGTTAATAAACATTCCGCCATAACGCGAATACCACGGCCGCGTAAAAACGAGTTGTAGGTGACTTTTTTATCGTTGGATAAATTCGCTTCAATCATAAAGTTTTCAATTTGAATATGATCAAAGAAATTCATTTGTGACAAAATCCACTGACATGCTTGCCAAGTGCACGTGGTCGTCATGTTTTGACCGGCGGCATCACCCGTTTCATATGAAAATTCCATATGCAGGGTGCGCCCCATCAATTCACTTTTGATTTCAACCAAGTCAGCATAATTTGAATACTTACGAGTTTGCTCGGCAATTTCTGTATAGTGATCTTTGACCCATTGATCTAAAAATAATGCAGACGATAAATCAGACAATACAAACACAGGGGCCCGCAACATTCGCTGACCAATTACACGAACATTGACACCACCCGAGCGCGATAACGCGGTGGCACCGCGGGTAGCCGATGCGAGCAACGCCCCTTCGGTTGTCGCCATGGGTGCGTAATACAAACCATTGGCATGGGTGCCTTTAATATGCAGCGGCCCTGCGATGCCCACAGGAATTTCAACCGAACCAACCAGTGCTTCAATGTTACTGACTAACGTAACAGGGTCTAACGTGGTGTTGGCAACTTTTTCAAGTTGCACACCTGTGGTTTCACGAATGTAAGCTAAACGCTCTTGCCTTGCATCTTCTGTATATAAACCTCGAGCCGGCACTTTAGGCAGACTAAATTCAGTATGTGAGATGTTTTCATCGACAACCGGCGCTTGCCGTAATATATAACCCATTTGCCAAAATAAACGGGCGGTTTCAGCGTCCCCATCATGGCCTAATACAAGATGGGTCTTGTGGCCTTTTGTGGTGGTATTGATTAATGCTAACTTTCTAAGTTCAAATACTTGATCAAGAATCGTGACGATTATTTTGTCAATTTTGTCATGTACGATATGTTCGAATAAATTCTCACAAATAATGGTGATTTCTTTTTTTGAAACATCAACGGCTTCGGCCTGCCACTGTTTGTCGCCATGCTGCACATGTACCTGTGCGCCATATTCTTTAGCAAATACGTGACGAGTTAAATGTGCGGTTAATTTTTCCTTTTTCATGATTATACCCAACTTCCTGTCATTCCATTATTTACAAGTACTGCGATAATAATTACCAGGTAACCAATCAACATATTGACTGCCACCGCCGCTTCATTTTTTTCACGACCTTCTATGGTCGAATTTGCTATAAACCTCTTAACCTGACGAATAGCAACGCCATACATTAAGATCAAAGGTATCAACAGCCAGCCGATGTAATTGACGTCTAATACAAACAGTAATGCCCCTTGTGATAGCAGCATCATAGAAACCAACAGCATTACTATGTATGCAGAGCCCTTGGTGCCAAAGATTCTAGAGTACGAGTCCACTGTATCGCGCTCTTCTTCTATGCCTTTGGTTTTACGTGTAATTTCAAAACAAAAACCACTAATGAACGCAAGCAGCATCATCACCATAAGCGACTCATTTAACACAGCATTTGGCACCGCCAAATTGGCTAACCAAAACACAATTAACGGCATAATTAGCATGTGTGAGAACGCATATAGGGTTAAGCGCTTTTCTAACCATTCACCACAAAAGAATTCCGCCCCCATCAAACATAAATATACAAACATGATGAGGTAACTGATGGTGGCACCACCAAAAGAAAAACCATCTGCATAAATTGAAAACAACAACTGAGAAAAAACCGCCACAACCCCTAGTACTTTTAAATGCTTAAGGGTGATTAAGCCGCGTTGTAAAACACGCTGAGGGTGATTAACAACATCTAGGGCATAGTCTTTGTGTTCGTCAAAAATACGAATCACCAAAAACAGACTCCAGGTAACAATACACGCGAGCACATCCACAAGAGAGACTTGAACCTCACCATCCAGAGTCGATCTCGCAACGACAGCACTGGTTAAATACAAAATAAAAAATAACAGTGCGTTTTTAAACGGGAACCGTTCATCCATCCACGCAAAAATACGCGAAGACAAAGCGTCATTCATTGAGGCAGAGGTAGACATTGAAGTACTTCCTTTTACTTTTTGAGTCAGCGTGATCACTGAAATCAAACGCTGTAAATTAATTTTTCAGGCTAAACTAGAGGGGCTTTTGACGTGCTTTATATATGCAGCTATTTTTATTTATGCGTCTTTAAACTTTTTATCACATTTTCTTGAATGTCATATGACAAACAAAATATTTAAAGCGGCAATGAATAATACTTCATTACATTTTTAATGATCCGCTTCTGACTGGGTGATTAAAACATAGGGCGGACATTCTCAGCCAGAGGTATTAGCTGATAGAAATGAAAATTTTTAATGTTAATTGAGGGAAAATTTAGAAAGAAATTAGTCAATCATCCAAATGGACTAACCAAGCATTAGAAGTGTGTTCAAATATAAAAAGAAGAGAAATAAAATCGATCGCCCTAAGGGCGATCGCAAAAACTAGGTATTGAATTTTTTAAGGTGAATCGGATCAAATTCTTTACTATCTACTTTTAAGTAGGCCGCTTGATCATTCAGCATAATCACCACCTCATGCACTCCTGGCAATGTTAACAACTGTGATTCAAGCATCGTATTGTTTAGACCTTGCACACTCAATGCAACTCGATAACTGGTTAAGTGCCTTGGTGTTTGCATGGTCCAAACCAAAACAATCCAAATAAACAGTAACGGCAGCATGCCCCAGAATACATAACTTAAACTGTAATATTCACTGAGCAGGCCGCCCAACATACCGCCGATAAAAGCACCTAAAAACTGACTCGTACTGTATACACCCATAGCGCTGCCTTTAAAGCCAGCCGGTGCAAATTTACTCACCAATGATGGCAGGCTTGCCTCTAAAATATTAAAGGCAACAAAAAACACCCAAAGTGCAAAACTGATTCCCCACACAGAAGATAATTCAAATCCAAGCAACGCCACACTGGCCATTAACAGTATCACAGCGCACAGCAGGACTTGTTTCATCTTTTGTTTTTTCTCGCCAATAATGATGAATGGCACCATCATGACAAACGCCACAAGCATAACGGGTAAATATACTTTCCAGTGCTCAGGCTGCAATAAACCAGCATCCACCAGTGCAACCGGTAGGGCCACAAAACACGCCACCAACACAGCGTGCAATGTAAAAATACCAAAACTTAAGCGTAAGATTTGTTTGTCTTTAAAAACATCCCCAAGCTGGGAAACAAACGCTCTTGCATCACGGGAACGAACTTGCTGTCTTGGTGTTGGCACAACCGCCAATAACAAACCAATGGCTAATAATGATAATAAACCGGTTAGCATAAATAGACCTGACAACCCCATCCAGCCAGCTAACAATGGCCCAACCACCATGGCCAAGGTAAACGACAAACCAATACTGGCTCCGATACTGGCCATGGCCTTGGTGCGATTTTCTTCGCGGGTCAGGTCTGTCATTAATGCCATTAACGTACTGGCCACCGCGCCGGCACCTTGCAGAGCTCGGCCTAAAATTAACAACCAGATATCGTCTGCTACTGCCGCTAATGCACTGCCCAAACTAAACAATGCTAAACCAATAACAATCACTGGTTTACGCCCAATCCGATCAGACCAAACACCAAATGGTAACTGCAAACAGGCTTGTGTTAGACCATAAACGCCAATCGCAACACCCACCAATGATGCGGTGGCCCCTTGATAATCCTGTGCGAACAAAGCCAAGACCGGCAATACCATGAACAAGCCAAACATGCGTAAGGCGTAGATCAAAGCAAGCGTAGTAACAGTGCGCGTTTCTAGTGGGGACATGAGAAAACTACATCAGAAAAAGAGCGGCATTTTAGCAATCCGTGACAGCCATGAGTACCCCTAAGGTAAAAGAGTAGAAAAATTAAACTTTTTTCCCAAAAATGAGTAATCAATCCACCTTCATGGGTGTCATTTCGCACATTTTTCTCTACAATGGCCCATATTGTTCAAACTATCAGCAAGGAATGCTAGATATGAATCCTACATCCCAACGTCTCTGGCTCATCGGCCCGAAGAACATTCAAAACTCATTGCTTCTGGGTTATCTACAGCAAAACATCAATTACAGCTGTGCCATCATCGACCCATACACGCAAGCAGATAACCACAACATTCATCCTGAACACTTCATTTGCCTAGATGCTTCTGGCTTAAACTATGAACGTTATCAGCAAATTCTTGAATGGTTACCTGATGAGAACAAAGTCTTCTTCATCAACCTTGATCACGATAAAGAACACGAACGCTTATTACAGTGGCCTAATGTGTGTGGGTTCTTTTATAAAGGAAACAGCCACACTCACATCAGCCATGGCCTTGCTTCCATCGTCAATGGCGAGCTTTGGTTCAGCCGCAAATTACTTAGCCGCTTTATGGCAAACAACCGCAAGAGTCCAAGCAAAATTCCTGACAGTATTTATTCACTGACCAAACGTGAAAAGCAGATTCTTAACCTAAGTGCCAGCGGTGCTAAAAATGCCGAGATTGCAGAAGTGCTTAACGTTAGCACCCATACGGTTAAGACCCATATGTACAACCTTTTCAAAAAAATAGATGTGAGCAATCGCATTCAAGCTATTAACTGGGCCAAAGAACACCTCCCCGTTCAAGACGTAGCCTAGTCAAAATCGGATCACTTCCTAATTGGCATTAAGTGTTCGCTTAATGCCAACAATTACCTTTCTATACAGTGCAGCCAAGCTAATTTGAAACGGGTACAATGAGCCTTTTGCACTTGGCGTAGATCGAATATGGATACCATCTTGGTTCGTGGTGCTCGCACCCATAATCTTAAAAATATCGACCTAGACATTCCCCGCGACAAGTTAGTAGTCATTACGGGTTTATCCGGCTCAGGTAAGTCCTCACTTGCCTTTGACACCCTATATGCAGAGGGCCAGCGCCGATATGTAGAAAGCCTTTCTACCTATGCACGCCAGTTTTTATCTATGATGGAAAAACCCGATGTGGACCACATTGAAGGTTTAAGCCCTGCCATTTCTATCGAACAAAAATCCACAAGCCACAACCCGCGCTCAACCGTGGGCACAGTGACCGAAATATACGATTATTTACGCCTGTTATTTGCCCGTGCCGGTGAGCCCCGCTGCCCTGACCATGGCGAAGTATTAGATGCTCAAACCGTCAGCCAAATGGTGGATCAAATCACCGCGCTCGATGAGGGCACAAAGCTGATGATCTTAGCCCCCATGATTAATGATCGTAAGGGTGAGCATTTACATTTGTTTGAGCAATTACGCAGCCAAGGGTTTGTGCGTGTACGTGTTGATGGCATCGTCGTCGACATGGACGACATTCCAGAATTAGATAAAAACAAAAAACACACCATCGAAGTCGTTATCGACCGTATTAAAGTTCGTGATGGTCTAGAGCAACGTTTAGCAGAATCCCTAGAAACCGCCCTTCAATTAACCGGCGGTACTGCCAAAGCCTGCGGCATGGATGATGATAAGTTAGAGATTTTATTTTCATCTCAATTTGCTTGCCCAGTTTGTGGGTACAGTATTACTGATTTAGAACCGCGCATGTTCTCTTTCAATAACCCAGCAGGTGCTTGTGGCACGTGTGATGGTTTGGGCGTTGATCAATATTTTGATCCCGACAAAATCATTGTGGATGAAACCCTCACTCTTGGAGAAGGTGCCATTCGCGGCTGGGATCGTCGCACCATTTATTATTTTCAAATGCTTAACAGTGTCGCCGACCATTATGGTTTCGACATGGACACGCCGTTTAAAAAACTGAAAAAGAAATTCCGCGACGCACTGTTATTTGGTACCGGCGATCAAGACATTAAATTTAACTATGTTAATAGTCGTGGTGACACCGTCATTAAAGAGCACCCATTTGAAGGGGTCATTCCAAACTTACAACGCCGTTATCACGAAACCGACAGCGCCATGGTGCGTGAAGACTTATCTAAACTGCTTTCAGTTCAACCCTGCCCAAGCTGTGAAGGCAGTCGTTTAAAACAAGCCTCGCGTAATGTATTTGTTGATAACCACAACATTGCAGATTTAACCGCTATGCCTATTGGCCCTGCGCTTAAATATTTTAAAACATTAAAACTACCGGGCCGAAAAGGCGAAATTGCTAAAAAGATTCAAAAAGAAATTCAAGATCGCCTGCATTTTTTAGTCAACGTAGGTTTGGATTATTTATCGCTTGAACGCAGCGCTGATACATTATCCGGTGGTGAAGCACAACGCATTCGTTTAGCCAGCCAAATTGGCGCAGGCTTAGTGGGTGTTATGTACATATTGGATGAACCGTCCATAGGTTTACATCAGCGCGATAACGACCGCTTATTAAAAACCCTTGAACATCTGCGTGACCTTGGCAATACCGTCATCGTGGTTGAACACGACGAAGACGCCATTCGCGCTGCCGATTACATTGTGGACATCGGCCCTGGTGCCGGTGTACATGGTGGCCAAGTAATTTATGCAGGCCTGCCAAAAGATATCGGTAAATGTAAAGAGTCCATCACTGGGCAATACATAACCGGCACCCGAAAAATCGAAGTCCCTAAAAACCGTACACCCATTGATGAAAGCAAACAGCTAATTCTCAGCGGCGCAAGTGGTAACAACCTAGACGACACCACACTAAAAATCCCAGTGGGTTTATTTACCTGTGTTACCGGTGTATCTGGCAGCGGTAAATCGACACTCATCAACCAGACGCTATACCCGCTTGCTGCCACTGCATTAAACAATGCGAGTACGTTAAAGGCGGCACCTTATAAAAGCGTAGAGGGCATGGATCACTTTGATAAGTGTGTCGACATTGATCAAAGCCCTATTGGCCGCACACCTCGCTCAAACCCAGCCACCTACACAGGCATATTCACTGCAGTGCGGGATTTATTTACCGGCACCGAAGAAGCACGTTCCCGCGGATATAAAGCAGGACGTTTTAGCTTCAACGTGAAAGGCGGTCGTTGTGAAGCGTGCCAAGGTGATGGCGTTATCAAAGTCGAAATGCACTTCTTAGCCGATGTATATGTACCCTGCGATGTTTGTCACGGTAAACGTTATAACCGTGAAACCTTAGACATTCGTTATAAAGGTAAAAACATTCACGAAGTATTAGACATGACGGTTGAAGAAGGCCTCGAATTTTTTGATGCCATTCCAGCGCTAAAACGCAAATTACAAACCCTAATGGATGTAGGTTTAACTTATGTACGCCTAGGGCAAAACGCCACTACCCTATCAGGTGGCGAAGCGCAGCGTGTTAAACTGGCAAAAGAATTAAGTAAGCGTGACACAGGGCAAACGTTATATATTTTGGACGAACCCACAACGGGTTTGCACTTTAGCGACATTCAACAATTATTAGACGTACTGCATCGCCTGCGAGATCACGGTAACACCATAGTGGTCATTGAACACAACCTAGATGTCATCAAAACCGCAGACTGGATTATCGACCTTGGCCCAGAAGGCGGCTCAGGCGGTGGACAAATCATCGCCGAAGGTACACCAGAAGACGTGGCAAAAGTGAAAGGCTCACATACGGCAAAATTCTTGAAGCCTATGTTGAAATAAGGGAGACGGCTCTTCGACAAGCTCAGGATAATCTGAACTGTTGGGAGATGAGAGATGAGAGATGAGAGATGCAGCTAACGTTTTCGCTGCTCTTTATCAAAATCCTTTCTTTTTTCATACCAGGCGTGAGGAACGCGCGAGCCGGAACCCATAAATTATAACTAGCCGTAGGATGGGTTAGAGCAAGCGAAGCGAACTCGTAACCCATCAATTATATAAACGTCATTCTGGACGCGAGGGACGAGCGATCTGGAATCCAAATTTTTAAAAACCGCCGACATAGATACTGCTTCGTGCACCAAGCAATCGGCCACACAAAAGAGAGAGACTTATGTCTGACGAAAATACACAAAAAACCGCACAAAAAATGGATAAAGATTTTTTCAAACGCACCGACGCGTTTATTAAAGTCGCCAACGAATTAACCAAAGAACACGAAGTAGGTAAAGTCAGCGCCAGCATGTTATACGCCGCTGCGCGTTTTAATGCCTTCATCGTTGCCTCTTCTGCCAAAGACAAAGCCGAAGCAGACCGCAACAAAGTTGAAGCCATCGAATATTTCACCAATCAATATCGCAACATGTTAATTGCCAACATGGATGATTATATTGAAAAGTATGATGATTATTTGAAGTAAGCTTTTAAGTTGGGTGTCTGACGATGAAATGAAGTCTGACGTCTGGAGACGGACGTCGGACGCTTTCTTTGACGGGAGACGCACGCTTCGCTGACGGGAGATGCTTTGTTTAGTGGAGCTGGGAAGTTTTTGGTGAAGTCGGAATGCACTGGTCTTTTCCGACCTACGCGCTTTGGTTCAATCCTTTCATCAGTAAATTTTCCCCATAACTTTAAACCTTTAGCTTTTTCAAAAAGCTAAGCCGGAGAAGTGATTAATGCATGGACATTTTTATTAGTAGAGTATTCCATTATAACCATCCAGGTTTCAGAAGCACCCATCAGTTTCATTTCATGAGTTGATAACAACAGAAAAATACTACTTAGCCAATCTGATATACTCTTTTTGAAATCAATAACACCAGGTACCTTATATGGATTTCTAGAGTGTAGAATTGCTCCACACTTCTCATAAAGAAACAAAAATTCTTTTTTTGTTAAAAACCCATCCTTACGAGATGTATAGCCGTGTACTTTTTCCTTATTTAGTCCTGAATAAACTAAAGGCCTCGGATAATAATTCGGATTTACACGTTCAAGATCTTTAAGCAAATACTTTGGATTCCAATGATTTGCATATTTATCATAAATTTTTGAATAAACTTTTTTATTAGCGATCAGCCCAGAAAAGCAGATCAATTCAAGTATTTTTCTCAACTGTAAGGCAATGAACTCAATATCAAAATCAATACTACCCAAATTTGATATCGAAACAGACTCCTCTGTAAATTTTTGAATAGCTGATACACGTGTCTTGATCTCTTCCATATTACGACAATATTTTTTGATATCTGTCTCATCCATAATTTAACTTCCATCAATTCAAAATAAATCGTTAAGTGCCCTACCACAATATCCCAGAAACAACCAAAAACCAAACCCGTACCGATTCCAACATGCGATTTCTGAGCACCGCTAGAACCAAAATGGACGATTACCCCATAAGAGGCGAACGGTATGAAGCATGAGCGAAGAGGGAGCTGGGGATACCTCCCCGAAAAAGAAACCGTACTGGCTTTAATTGACCAGCACACAACAACTTAGATAATTATTAAAGGAACGATAACGCACATGCGAGAGTGGATACCCGCCTTCGCGGGTAAGACGCAATAAACAAAACCGTTGCAGAACCAATCGAAAACCATACCTGTAACGATCACACTCCGTCGAACTTCAAAGGAGCGCAAACCAAATTCTAATTCACTATATAAGGTCGAAGCGACTTTGGTGAGACAAGAGGGGCTCGGGGATACCTCCCCGAAAAAGAAACCGTGCTGGCTTTAATCTACTAGTACACAACAACTTAGATAATTCTTAAAGGAAGGATAGCGAACTTGCTGAGGTGGATACCCGCCTTCGCGGGTAAGACGAAATAAACAAAACAGTTACAAAACCAACCGAAAACCAAACCCGAATCGATACCAACATGAGGCATCCGAGCATCGCATAACTAAAACCCAGGGGAAATATACAAGGTTGGCGGCATGAGGCTAGCCGCGAAGCGGAGGCTGGGGTATAACCCCAAAAAGAAACCGTGCTGGCTTTAATTTGCCAAAACACATGAACTTAGATAATTATTAAAGAAACGATAACGCTCATGCGATATTGAATAAGCCACACTTCGACAACTCGTTACTCGCGCTCAGTGCGAACGGTCGAACGTAAACACGTGTAATCGGTTCCCACGCATACATCCCTTCTCTACGAGTCGTGACTAAGACGTCGACTAAAAATCGGGCGCAGGGCACCCTCCTACAATATACCCATCAAGTACATAACAATAACGCTCATGCGATATTAAGTAAGCCACACTTCAACAGGTAGTTCCTAGCGCTCAGTGCGAACAGTCGAACGTAAACACGTGCACTGGATTCCCGCGCATGCTCCCTTTTCTACGAGTCGCGGGTAAGACGAAATAAACAAATCGGTTGCAGAACAAACCGGAAATAAAACCCGTACCGATACCAAATTGCGCCATTTATTCGCGGCACAACCAAAATTTAATTAAATATATAAGGTGTCTCCGCGAATAGTTATGCGCGAAGCGGGAACTGGGGTGCAACCCCAAAAAGAAAAACCGTGTTAGTTTTAATTATCCAAATTACGACAATTCAAATAATTAACACAGAAACGAAAGCGGACTTGCGCAATGGATACCCGCCTGTGCGGGTAAGGCATCGACTAAAAATCGGGCGCAGGACACTCTCCTACAAAATATCGACACTCTATTAAAACAAATTACGAATTAAGCGAGCGCTTTAATAATTTATCAAACACAAACGGCCCAAATGGCAACAAAGAAGCAAGCACACCAGATGGCATCGCCCATAAAGGTAACTTAATTTTCGCTGCTGTCGACATCAGCATATACACATACAACATAAACAGTACACCATGCGCCATACCCAAATATTTAACTGGCGCAACAATACCCATTTGATATTTAAGAGGCATCGCAATACCTAATAACAACAAAAACGAAATGCCTTCAAAATAACCCACCCAGGTTAACGGCTTAATAGATACTTGTGACATAACTACTCAATAATTATTTACAAAAAAAAGACATAAAAAAAGGCAGCCTAAGCTGCCTCTTTCTATTCAAACTAAGCGTTGATTAATCTTCAGATTCTTCAACAACTTCATTTGCAACTGGACGATCAACCAGTTCTACGTATGCCATAGGAGCATTGTCGCCTGCACGGAAACCGCACTTAAGAATACGTAGGTAACCGCCAGTACGTTCTTGGTAACGAGGACCAAGTTCGTTGAACAGTTTACCAACCGCTTCTTTAGAGCGAGTGCGTGAGAAAGCCAAACGACGATTAGCAACAGAATCTTCTTTTGCTAGCGTGATTAATGGCTCAGCCACACGACGTAACTCTTTTGCTTTAGGCAAAGTAGTTTTAATGATCTCGTGTTCGAACAATGATACTGCCATGTTTTTAAACATAGCTTCACGGTGCGAACTGGTTCGGTTTAAGTGACGACCACTTTTACGATGGCGCATGTTTTAATTCCTTACCTCAACCCTGCCTTAGGCAAGCGCTTTATCATCTTTTTTCAAACTAGCTGGTGGCCAGTTTTCAAGGTGCATACCAAGAGACAAACCGCGAGAAGCTAACACGTCTTTAATTTCGGTTAGAGACTTCTTACCCAGATTAGGGGTTTTCAGCAACTCAACTTCGGTGCGCTGAATTAGATCACCGATGTAGTAAATGTTTTCTGCCTTTAAGCAGTTCGCAGAACGTACTGTTAGCTCTAGATCATCAACCGGACGAAGTAGAATCGGATCAATCTCGTCTTCTATTTCTTCTGGCTCTGGTTCGGCTTCATTTTGCAAGTCTACGAATACTGCAAGCTGTTGCTGCAGAATAGTAGCAGAGCGACGAATCGCTTCTTCTGGCTCAATGGTGCCGTTAGTTTCTAGATCTATAACCAGCTTATCTAAATCAGTACGCTGTTCAACACGAGCGTTTTCAACACCGTAAGCGACACGCTTAACTGGGCTGTACGTCGCATCTAACTGCAATTTACCAATTGCCTTAGTCTCTTCTTCGTTTTGGTTACGAGACTCAACAGTCTCATAGCCACGACCTGCTGCAACTTTGATGTTGATCTTCAGTTCACCTTTATCAGCCAAGTTGGCGATAACGTGTTCTGGGTTTGCAACTTCAACGCCGTGATCCAATTGGATATCACCAGCAGTAACCTGACCTGCGCCAGATTTGTGTAGAGTAAGATAAGCTTCTTCACGCTCGTGCAGTTTTACTGCAACACCCTTCAGGTTAAGCAAGATTTCGATTACGTCTTCTTGCACGCCTTCAATGGTGCTGTACTCATGAAGAACACCTTCGATTTCAACTTCTACAATGGCGGCGCCAGGCATAGAAGAGAGAAGGATACGACGCAACGCAGCACCTAAAGTGTGGCCGAAACCACGTTCTAATGGCTCCAGAGTTACCTTTGCCTGAGTATTGCTAACCTGCTCGACCTGAATGTGGCGCGGAGTTAGAAATTCGTTCACTGAACGCTGCATAGCTGCCCCTGTTCCTATATTACTTAGAGTACAATTCGACGATTAACTGTTCGTTAATCTCGGCTGACAACTCAGAACGTTCAGGAACTGCTTTGAACGTACCTTCCATTTTCTTGGCATCAACTTCGATCCAAGCTAGATCACCACGTTGAGATGCTAAGTCTAGTGCACCTTTAATACGTAGTTGATTTTTCGCTTTTTCACGAATCGCAACCACATCACCGCTCTTAATGTTGTAAGAAGGGATGTTAACGGTTTGACCGTTTACTGAGATTGCTTTATGAGATACCAATTGGCGTGCTTCAGCGCGAGTTGAGCCAAAGCCCATGCGGTAAACCACGTTATCCAAACGAGTCTCAAGAAGCTGTAACAAGTTTTCACCTGTAGCACCTTTAACACGTGCTGCTTCTTTGTAATAGCCACGGAATTGCTTTTCAAGAACACCGTAGATACGACGAACTTTTTGCTTTTCACGTAGTTGTAAACCGTAATCCGATAGACGACCACGGCCTGCGCCATGAACACCTGGTTTGGTTTCTAGTTTACATTTCGAGTCTAGTGCACGAACGCCGCTCTTCAAGAAAAGGTCAGTACCTTCACGACGAGACAGCTTACACTTAGGACCAATATATCGAGCCATAGTTCTGTCCCCTTATACGCGACGTTTTTTAGGTGGACGGCAACCGTTGTGAGGTATAGGTGTCACATCGGTAATGTTGCCAATCTTGTAACCGCATGCATTTAATGCACGAACAGCTGATTCACGACCAGGACCTGGACCTTTAACTTCCACGTCTAGGTTTTTCAAACCATATTCTTTAGCGGCTTCACCAGCGCGTTCCGCAGCAACCTGTGCAGCGAAAGGGGTACTCTTACGAGAACCACGGAAACCAGAACCACCGGCAGTTGCCCAAGATAGAGCGTTACCCTGACGGTCAGTAATAGTTACGATAGTGTTGTTAAATGACGCATGAATGTGCGCCACGCCGTCTACGACGGACTTTTTAATTTTTTTCTTAACGTTACGTTGTGGCTTTGCCATAAATCAACCCTGCCTTAGCGCTTAATTGGCTTGCGTGGGCCTTTACGGGTACGCGCATTTGTTTTTGTGCGCTGACCACGTAGAGGCAAACTGCGACGATGGCGAATACCGCGGAAACAACCAAGATCCATCAATCGCTTGATGCTCATGGATACTTCACGACGAAGATCACCTTCAACAGTATACTTGCCAACTTCAGTACGGATCTCATCTAACTTCTCGTCAGATAGATCAGCAATTTTAGTTGATTCTTCAATACCAACTGCTTTACAAATTTGCTGAGCAGTAGGCAAGCCAACACCGAACACGTAAGTCAAAGAAATGACCGCGTGTTTGTTGTCAGGAATGTTTACACCGGCTATACGAGCCATTTATCACCCCATCACGCCATTAGCGTGTTGATGCTTTTATCTGGATAGGCACAATAAAGAATCCTCGACCAGAGCGCAAACTCTGGCCGATTAAGCCCATCCCCCTGTTACAACGTCGGTGGGGATTAACCTTGACGTTGTTTGTGCTTAGGATCTGTACAGATCACACGCACACTGCCGTTACGACGAATGATTTTACATTCACGGCAAATCTTCTTCACTGAAGCACGTACTTTCATTGAAAGTCTCCAGAGACTCTGATTAGCGTACCATTCAGCCGCCAATACCTTTCAAGTTTGACTTCTTCATAAGGCTTTCGTACTGATGAGACATCAGATGAGATTGCACTTGTGACATAAAGTCCATGACTACAACCACTACGATAAGTAGGGATGTACCACCAAAGTAGAAGGGCACGTCGGCCGCCACCACCAAGAATTGGGGCAGCAATGATACAGCAGTTATGTATAAAGCGCCAAATAAAGTTAATCGACCTAGCACACCATCAACATATTGGGCTGTTTGTAGTCCCGGACGGATACCTGGGATAAAGGCCCCAGACTTCTTAAGGTTCTCCGATATGTCCTTGCTGTTAAACATCAAGGCCGTATAGAAGTAGCAGAAGAAGATTACCGCTAGAGAAAACAAGATTAGATACAAGGGTTGGCTCGGCCCAAGGGCCAGAGATACATCTTGTAACCATTCCATACCTTCTGTACGTCCAAACCACTGACCGATCGAAGCCGGAAATAGTAGGATAGAAGAAGCGAAGATAGGTGGAATAACACCTGCCATGTTAATTTTAAGTGGTAAGTGACTGCTTTGAGCCGCAAAAACTTTGCGACCTTGCTGACGCTTAGCGTAATTGATTGCAATGCGACGTTGACCACGTTCTACGAACACAACAAACGCAACAATCAATACTGCAAGTACGGCAATGGCTAACAACAATGCGATGTTAGTATCACCCTGACGAGCAGATTCAAAAGATTGACCGATGGCACCAGGCAAGCCTGCAACGATACCGGCAAAAATCAGCAGCGAAATACCGTTACCGATACCACGCTCAGTCACTTGTTCGCCTAACCACATTAAGAAAACAGCGCCACATACAAACGATGAAACAGCTGTTAAATAGTAAAGTGGTGAGGCGTCAAAAGACACACCCTGACTAGCCAAGCCTGCGGATACACCGAAGCCTTGGACTAGCGCTAACAGCACAGTGCCGTAGCGAGTGTACTGACTGATTTTACGACGACCAGCTTCACCCTCTTTTTTGAGGGCTTCGAGATGCGGGCTCACCGCCGACAATAACTGCATGATAATCGATGCAGAAATATACGGCATGATACCTAGCGCGAAAATCGACATTCTTTCCAGTGCACCACCAGAGAACATGTTGAACATGCTCAAGATGGTGCCTTGGTTTTGTTCGAATAACGCTGCTAGACGATCAGGGTTAATACCTGGTACCGGAATATGAGCGCCGATACGGTATACGACAATCGCAATGATAACGAATTTGATACGAGACCAAAGTTCGCCTAATCCTGCGGGTGCCGCACCTGTTGGTAGTGAGCCTTGCTTAGCCATCTAAAATGGTCCTTATTCTTCGATTTTACCGCCAGCGGCTTCAATTGCAGCTTGTGCACCTTTGGTCACTTTAAGACCTTTAACGGTTACAGCTTTATTGATTTCGCCAGATAGAATCACACGTGCACGCTTGATTTTGTCACCGATGATATCGGCTTTTTTCAATGCGTCCAGGTCTACTACGTCTACACCAGCAGCCGCTAATTCGTTAAGACGAATTTCAGCAACGTACTGAGCTTGACGTGAAGTAAAACCAAATTTTGGTAGACGACGCTGTAAAGGCATCTGACCACCCTCGAAACCAGGCTTCACGCGGCCGCCTGAACGAGATTTCTGACCTTTGTGACCACGTCCGCCAGTCTTTCCTAAGCCGCTACCGATACCACGGCCAACACGCTTGCTAGAAGGACGAGAACCTGGTGCTGGGCTAAGAGCATTAAGTTTCATATTACTCTGCCTCCACTTTCACCATGTAGTAAACCTTGTTGATCATGCCGCGAACCGCGTCAGTATCTTCAAGTTCTACTGTGTGACCAATACGGCGAAGCCCTAAGCCTTTCATCGTAGCGATGTGCTTTGGTAGCTTGCCAATAGTACTGCGAGTTTGTGTTACTTTAACTTTTGCCATGTCGGATTACCCCAGAATTTCTTCTACAGATTTACCGCGCTTGGCAGCTACCTGTTCAGGACTACGCATTTCACGAAGACCATTCACAGTAGCACGTACTACGTTCACCGGATTGGTTGAGCCGTAGCACTTCGCTAACACGTTATGTACACCTACGATTTCAAGTACGGCACGCATTGCGCCACCGGCAATAATACCAGTACCTTGAGATGCAGGCTGCATGTACACCTTAGAAGCACCATGACGGGCTTTTACTGGGTACTGCAACGTATCGCCATCAAGCTGTACAGTGATCATGTTGCGTTTTGCTTGTTCCATTGCTTTTTGAATTGCAGTTGGAACTTCGCGCGCTTTACCACGACCGAAACCTACTTTGCCTTTACCATCGCCCACTACGGTTAACGCAGTGAAACCGAAGATACGGCCACCTTTTACTACTTTTGCAACGCGGTTAACTTGGACTAGCTTCTCTTGAAGGTCGCCTTCGCCATTGCGTTCTACACGTTCATTTGCCATGTTAATCGCCCCTTAGAATTCCAGGCCGCCTTCGCGGGCTGCATCTGCTAAAGCTTTTAGACGACCGTGGTATTTAAAACCAGAGCGATCAAAAGCTACTTTTTTGATGCCTTTTGCAATCGCACGCTCAGCAATTAGCTGGCCTACTTTTGCTGCGGCTTCAGCATTACCGGTTTTACCTTCACGTAGATCTTTCTCTACAGTAGAAGCGGTTGCTAAAACTTGAGCACCATCGGACGAAATAATCTGAGCGTAAATATGACGTGGAGTACGGTTTACACACAGACGGGTCACACCTAGTTCGCGCATCTTGATGCGAGAACGGCGAGCACGACGAATACGCGCTATTTTCTTCTCGTTCATGATCTAAACCCTATTTCTTCTTGGCTTCTTTACGACGTACATTTTCGTCAGCATAACGAACACCCTTACCTTTATAAGGCTCTGGTGGACGGTAACCGCGAATTTCCGCTGCAACTTGACCTACTTTTTGTTTATCCAAACCTTTGATAACAATCTCAGTTTGAGTAGGAGTTTCAGCAGTTACGCCTTCTGGAAGCTCATAATCAACAGGGTGAGAAAAACCTAGCGTTAGATTCAAGGTTGAACCTGTCGCTTTTGCACGGTAACCAACACCTTGCAAAATAAGTTTCTTTTCAAAACCCTGACTAACACCAGTCACCATATTGCTGACCAATGAACGGAATGTACCTGCTAATGCATTAGACTTTTTGCCACCATCTGTTGGTGCAAAAGTAATTACATTGTCTTCTTGCTTGATAGCTACAGAAGAATGCAGATCTAAATCTAACGATCCTTGCTTACCTTTTACAGTGATCTGAGCGTCAGAAAGCTTAACTTCTACGCCAGCTGGTAAGGTAACAGGAGCTTTTGCTACTCGAGACATCTCAAACTCCCCTTAGAATACCGTACAGATCACTTCACCACCGATACCAGCGGCACGGGCAGCACGATCGGTCATGATGCCTTTAGAAGTAGAAATGATTGCGATGCCTAGGCCCGCTTCTACTTTAGGCAGTTCAGTTGTCGCCTTGTAAGTACGAAGACCTGGACGAGAAACACGCTTGATGCTCTCAATAACAGGCTTACCTTCGTAGTACTTAAGGTCGATGTTTAAAGTCGGTTTAACGTCTCCGTCAACCTTATAATCTGCAATGTAACCTTCGTTCTTAAGAACTTCAGCTACAGACGCCTTCACTTTGGAAGAAGGCATTGCAACAGTGGCTTTACCAGCGCCCTGCGCATTGCGAATACGAGTAATCATATCCGCCAAAGTATCTTGCATACTCATGCTTTAACCTCTCTGTTGTGCAGCGACCCAATTGCCCGGCCGATGAGCCGGGCTACTGGGGAATGCTTACCAACTGGCCTTTTTAAGACCTGGGATGTTGCCCATCATGCCTTGCTCGCGAATCATAATACGAGAAAGCTTGAATTTACGGTACACGCCATGTGGGCGGCCCGTCATTTGACAACGGTTTTGTAAGCGGCTCTTAGAAGAGTCACGTGGCAATTTTTGTAGCGCCATTTGCGCATTCCATACGTCTTCTTCAGAAGACGCAGGGCTTTTAATAATTGCCAGTAACGCTTCACGCTTCTCAGCGTATTTAGCCACTAGTTTTTCGCGCTTCAGCTCGCGCTGTTTCATCGAAATCTTAGCCATAGTCCTACTCCTTAGTTACGGAACGGGAAGTTCAGTGCACGAAGTAGAGCACGGCCTTCGTCGTTAGTACGCGCAGTAGTGGTCACAGTGATGTCTAGACCACGAACTTTATCCACTTTATCGTATTCGATTTCAGGGAAAATGATCTGCTCTTTAACACCCATGCTGTAGTTACCACGGCCGTCGAACGATTTACCGTTCAAGCCACGGAAGTCACGTACACGCGGAAGGGCGATGTCAACCAAGCGATCCATGAACTCCCACATGCGGTCTGCACGTAGAGTCACTTTACAGCCGATTGGCCAGCCTTCACGAACTTTAAAGCCGGCTACTGATTTACGAGCCTTAGTTACAACTACTTTTTGACCAGATAGTTGTTCTAAGTCCGCTACAGCAGCGTCAACTTGTTTCTTATCACCGATGCCTTCACCCACACCCATGTTTAGGGTGATTTTGGTTACTTTTGGCACTTCCATGATATTTTTGTAGCCAAATTCTTCTTGCAGCTTGGCTACCACTTCGCTTTTGTATAAATCTTTTAAACGAGACATTGTGGCACCCTTATGCGTCAACTTGTTCGCCAGTAGACTTGAAAATACGAACTTTTTGTCCGTCTTCAAGCACTGAGAAACCAACACGATCTGCTTTGCCAGACTTCGGGTTAAAGATAGCTACGTTAGAAGCTTGAATACCCGCTTCTTTTTCAACGATGCCACCTGGTTGACCCAAGTATGGATTTGGCTTTTGGTGTTTCTTAATCATGTTTACACCAGCAACGATCAAACGACCGTTAGGAAGAACGCGGTTTACTTTACCACGTTTTCCTTTGTCTTTGCCGGCAACAACAATCACTTCATCTTCACGACGAATCTTTTTCATTTTCAGTCTCCTAAAGTACTTCAGGAGCGAGTGATACAATCTTCATGAACTTTTCATTACGAAGTTCACGAGTCACAGGCCCGAAGATACGAGTACCGATTGGCGCTTGGCCTGCATTCAGCAAAACTGCAGCATTTGTGTCAAATTTGATCAAAGATCCATCTTGACGACGAACACCCGCTCTAGTGCGAACGACAACAGCGTCTAGCACTTGACCTTTTTTAACTTTACCGCGAGGAATTGCTTCCTTAACAGTAACTTTAATCAGGTCACCTATGCGTGCATAACGACGGTGAGAACCACCCAGTACTTTAATACACATTACGCGCTTTGCGCCGCTGTTATCAGCAACTTCAAGCATTGATTGTGTCTGAATCATGGTTTATAGCTCCTATAATTCCTGGGCCTACACCTTGGTTGCACGTTCGTCGACGCTTACCAACATCCAAGTTTTGGATTTTGATAGCGGACGACATTCACGTACAGAAACGGTGTCGCCAATTTGGCATTCGTTCTGTTCGTCATGTGCGTGCAGCTTAGTGGAGCGTTTAACAAACTTACCGTAGATTGGGTGCTTAACGCGACGCTCAATCAATACAGTAATGGTTTTGTCCATTTTGTCGCTAACGACCTTACCGGTAAGAGTACGTACAATCGCTTCAGCCATAATCATTCACCTGCTTTCTGGTTGATGATGGTTTTAACGCGCGCAATATCGCGACGCACTTCTTTTAGCAAATGGGTTTGACCTAGTTGGCCAGTCGCCTTTTGCATGCGGTATTTAAATTGGTCCGCTAACAAGCCTTTCAACTCAACACTGAGTTCATCGGCAGATTTTTCACGTAAATCTTGTGCTTTCATCACATCACCGTCCGCGTAACAAATGTAGTTGAAACGGGTAGTTTGGCAGCAGCAAGTGTGAATGCTTCACGCGCTAGCTCTTCACTAACACCTTCCATCTCATAAAGGACACGACCTGGCTGAATCTGGCATACCCAGTATTCAACGTTACCCTTACCTTTACCCTGACGAACCTCAAGAGGTTTGCTGGTAATCGGCTTATCTGGGAAGATACGAATCCAGATTTTACCACCACGTTTAATCTTACGGTTCATCGCTCGACGAGCCGCTTCGATTTGACGAGCAGTGATGCGACCACGACCAGTAGCTTTAAGGCCAAATTCGCCAAAGCTAACTTTTGATCCCTTCGCAAGACCGCGGTTGCGGCCTTTCATCATTTTACGGAATTTTGTGCGTTTAGGTTGTAACATCGTCTACGCTCCCCTTACTTCGCTTGGCGTTGCTTTTTAGCACCGCCACTTTTAGCGCGGGCACGAACTTCATCGATACCACCTAGGACTTCGCCTTTGAAGATCCAAACTTTGATGCCGATAACACCATAAGTTGTGTGAGCTTCGTAGGTAGAGTAATCGATGTCGGCACGAAGTGTGTGTAAAGGTACACGACCTTCACGATACCACTCAGAACGTGCAATCTCTGCACCGCCTAAACGACCACTAACCTGGATTTTGATACCTTCAGCACCACCGCGCATTGCGTTTTGTACAGCACGCTTCATGGCACGACGGAACATCACGCGACGCTCAAGCTGGCTAGCCACTGACTGACCAACTAGTTTTGCATCTAAATCCGGCTTGCGAATTTCTTCGATGTTTAGGTGAACGGGCACGCCCATCATTGCAGTTACGTCTTGACGTAACTTATCAACGTCTTCACCTTTTTTACCAATCACGATACCTGGACGGGCAGTGTGAATGGTGATTTTTGCAGTTTGAGCTGGACGCTCAATTACCACTTTACTTACTGATGCTTTTTCAAGGCGCTTTTCAATTACTGAACGCACTTTGATATCAGTTAGCAGTTGATCTGCATATTTATCTTTGCCTGCATACCAAACAGAGTTGTGATCTTTGGTAATGCCCAGGCGTATACCTGTTGGATGTACTTTCTGACCCATGACCTTAGACCTCTGCTACCTTAACGGTGATATGACAAGTACGCTTTAGGATGCGATCTGCGCGTCCTTTCGCACGAGGGCGAATACGTTTCATAGTCATAGCTTCGTCAACAAAGATTGTTGAAACTTTCAGCTCGTCAACGTCAGCACCATCGTTGTGCTCAGCGTTAGCAATTGCAGACTCAAGAACTTTCTTGATTAACTCTGCACCCTTTTTAGGGCTGAAAGACAAAATGTTTAAAGCGTCTGCTACAGATTTACCGCGAATTTGATCGGCGACCAAACGGGCTTTCTGAGCAGATAAACGAGCGCTTTTTAATTTAGCGACTGTTTCCATCTCAATTACCTCTTGGCCTTTTTATCTGCAACATGACCCTTGTAAGTACGAGTTGCAGCGAATTCGCCCAACTTGTGACCTACCATTTCTTCGCTCACAATAACTGGCACGTGTTGACGGCCGTTATGTACTGCGATGGTCAATCCAACAAACTCTGGGAAAATAGTAGAGCGGCGAGACCAAGTTTTAATTGGCTTGCGGTCACCTTTTTCTAGAGCGGTCTCAACTTTCGCCATCAAATGATGATCAACGAAAGGACCTTTTTTCAATGAACGTGGCATCTAATTCACCCTATCCGTTATTTAGAACGACGACGGACAATCATCTTGTCAGTACGCTTATTCTTACGAGTTTTATAACCCTTAGTTGGAACGCCCCAAGGTGTTACAGGATGACGGCCACCAGAAGTACGACCTTCACCACCACCGTGTGGGTGATCCACCGGGTTCATTACTACACCACGGACAGTTGGGCGAACACCACGCCAGCGACTTGCACCAGCTTTACCTAGTTGACGTAGGCTGTGTTCAGAGTTACTTACTTCACCTAATGTAGCGCGGCAATCGGCAAGTACTTTACGCATTTCGCCAGAACGTAGACGCAATGTAACGTACGCACCATCTTTAGCGATCAACTGAGCTGAAGTACCAGCAGAACGAGCCATTTGGCCGCCTTTACCTGGTTTCAATTCAATATTGTGAATTACGCTACCAAGAGGCATGTTACGCACTGCCATAGTGCTACCTACTTTGATAGGCGCAGTTTCACCAGAAATAATCTGATCACCTGCGTTTAGGCCTTTAGGGGCCAAAATATAACGACGCTCACCATCGGCATAACAAACCAGTGCGATGTTTGCACTACGGTTTGGATCGTATTCCAGACGCTCAACTTTGGCTGGGATACCATCTTTATTACGCTTAAAGTCAACGATACGGTAAAGCTGCTTATGACCACCACCAATATGGCGAGTGGTAATGCGACCGTTGTTGTTACGACCACCAGATTTACCCTGCTTCTCTACTAATGCAGAGTGCGGACGACCTTTGTGAAGATCTGCGTGAACAACCTTAACAACGTGACGGCGGCCAGCAGAAGTTGGCTTGGTTTTTACTAATGCCATCTTATCTACTCCTATTACTCGACGTCAGCGAAGTCAATGTCGTGACCGTCAGCTAGGCTAACGTATGCTTTACGCACATCGTTACGCTTGCCAACACCACGCGCTGTACGCTTGGTTTTACCTTTAATGTTAAGCACTTGTACTGAACGAACTTTAACTTCGAACAATTGCTCAACAGCCGTTTTGATTTCTGGCTTGGTTGCATCAGGTGCTACACGGAATACGAACTGACCGCTCTTATCCGCTACAACTGTTGCTTTCTCAGAAATGTGAGGTCCAAGTAGAACTTTGTAGATACGCTCTTGGTTCATCCTAACATCTCCTCAACTTTCTTAAGCGCTGATACAGTTACCAGTACTTTTTCGAAAGAAACCAGGCTCACTGGATCAACACCATTTGCTTCTGCTACAGCAACGTGTGGCACGTTACGAGAAGCTAGGTATAAGTTCTTGCTGATTTCAGAATCAACAATAAGAACCTTGTCTAAATCCAGGCCAGCAAGTTTAGCTGTGAATGCTTTAGTTTTGTGGTCTTCCACATCAAAGCTATCAACTACTACTAAACGATCCTGACGAACAAGCTCAGACCAAATAGCCTGCATCGCTGCGCGATACATCTTTTTGTTTAATTTTTGATCATAGTCACGTGGACGAGCAGCGAATGTTACGCCACCTGAACGCCAGATTGGACTACGAGAAGTACCAGCACGCGCGCGGCCAGTACCTTTTTGACGCCATGGCTTAGCACCGCCACCGCTTACATCAGAACGGCTCTTTTGTGCTTTAGAACCTTGACGTGCGCCAGCTAAGTACGCTGTTACCAACTGATGAACTAGAGACTCGTTGTAATCACGAGCAAAAGCTGCATCAGAAACTGTAACAGTGGAACCACCTTGAACATTGATATCCATTGTTACTCCCCTTATCCGCGAGCTTTAATCGCTGGTTTAATGATCAATTGACCACCAGTCGCACCTGGAAGCGCGCCTTTAACCAGAATTAAGTTGCTTTCCGCGTCTACACGAACAATCTCAAGGTTTTGAGTTGTTACGCGCTCTGCGCCCATGTGGCCTGCCATCTTTTTGCCTTTCCAAACACGACCAGGTGTTTGACATTGACCGATAGAACCAGGTGCACGGTGAGAAAGAGAGTTACCGTGAGTCGCATCTTGCATGGAGAAATTCCAGCGCTTGATACCACCTTGGAAACCTTTACCTTTTGATGTGCCAGTAACATCAACAATTTGACCCGCTTCGAAGCGAGCAACTGTTAATTCATCACCAACATTCAATTCCGCTACTTCATCAGTACGGAATTCTAACAATGCGTCACCTGCAGTTACGTTTGCTTTAGCAAAGTGACCAGCAGCAGCTTTAGACACGCGAGATGCCTTCTTGCTACCTGCAGTAACTTGCACAGCGTTGTAGCCGTCAGTTTCTGTGGTTTTAACCTGAGATACACGGTTAGGTGTGATCTCAATTACAGTAACTGGTACAGATGCGCCGTCTTCAGTAAATACGCGAGTCATACCCGCTTTTTTACCTACTAATCCAAGTGCCATTTTAATACCTCTTGTGTACGGGGCTGAATACCCACTATGGCCGCCCAAAAAAGCGTTACACTAGAACCTAGTTCTAGCTCGTTTATTAAAGTTTATTTCGAATTAACCTAGGCTAATTTGAACTTCAACACCCGCAGCTAGATCCAACTTCATAAGCGCGTCTACAGTTTTCTCTGTAGGCTCAACGATGTCGAGCATGCGCTTGTGTGTACGAATCTCATATTGATCACGCGCGTCTTTGTTGACGTGCGGTGAAACCAAGATGGTTAAACGCTCTTTACGTGTGGGCAGCGGTATAGGACCACGAACCTGCGCGCCAGTACGCTTAGCCGTCTCAACGATTTCTTGCGTAGACTGGTCTATCAGGCGATGGTCAAAGGCCTTCAGCCGAATACGAATTTTCTGGTTTTGCATAACCAAGAACTCCGATAATGAAACATAAATCCGCTAACCCCTATTTAAAGGGACGCGAATTGTAATCGCGTATAGTCAACCTGTCAAGGATTAACCAACCCTTAAAGCCTAGATATTTCGGGGGCTGCAAAGCGGTGTGTTGATTATTTAAACAGGCTGTTTTTAGTACCTATATTTTGCGATCCACTGAAGCCTTAAACCATAAATCAAAGCCAGCCCAATAAGCGACTGCTCACATTATGCTCAAAAATAGGTATACAACTGTTTAAATTAAGAGCAAACAGCCGCTCTTATACGTTTGTTTTTTAACCACATACACCCTACTACTTAGCTCTATATGTATTTTATTTTTGTACAAACTTTGATTTTGATACCCAATCTATATTTTGGCCATTTTTCACCTGCTATAGTCTGATCACCTAAAAAGAGGCAAACACATGCGCGTTACTGTTTATTTATTCCTCATTACCTGCTGCCTTTCAGGCTGTAGTTTATTTGATCCAATGTTCACACCTGAAGACGTTAAGCCTTGGCAAAAAGGCATTTTGGCTAAGAAACAAATGTCTCTACAAGGGGATCCTATTGATAGTTATGTGGACGAGCACATTTACTTTTCAAAAGAAGGCTCCACCGGTGGCAAAAGTGTAGGAGGTGGCGGCTGTGGCTGTAACTAAAAAAATAAAACAACAACTCACTCTTGCGGCCAGTGCATTACTTGGCCATGAAGCGGTAGAAGCGGTCGAAAAAGACGGCGCTAGCTTATATAACAGCTGGAATGTCGATGTGGGATACCTTCATTACAAAGAACCTGACCGCATTACCGTCGATACTTATATGGCTAAAATCAATGGCAGCTTAAGTGATAAAGATACCGTCAAACTGGGTTTAGTTTTTGACACCCTCACAGGGTCAACCCCTACTGGTGCCCTACCGAGCAATGATTCCGTTACGGTAACAAGTGCATCCGGTGGAAGTGGTGGTTCTGTTGGCGGAGGCGGTGGCACGGCGCCATTTGACGACACACGCTTGGCCATCGATGCCTCTTGGGGCCACGAATGGCAACGCCTTATTCGTTCAAATCTTAGTGCTTATGTATCCGTTGAGGGTGATTACACCGCCATTGGTGGTGGCATGAGCATCGAAAAAGACACTCAAGACAAGGCCTACACCTTTACTGCGGCTCTTGGTGGATCTGTGGATAAAGTCAGCCGAAGTGACGAGACTACCCCTGAAGCCCTATCCAATACTGAGGATGCCATCTTTTTTGGTAAAGGCAGTAAGAACACCTACGATATGCTGTTTGGCATGAGTACCGTTATTAATCGCCGCACCGCCGCCATGGTAAACCTTAGCCACAGCCGCTCACTGGGTTACCATACTGACCCTTATAAAATGATCAGTGTGGCCGATGCTGACGATGTTTCATATGGCACCCGATATGAAAGCCGCCCTGATAATCGTGAGCGCTATATCCTATATACCAAACTGGTACATGAGCTGCCCAAAAGCAACCACCACCTGGACTTTAGTTATCGTTACCACACCGATAGCTGGGATGTTAATTCGCATACCATCGAAATGGGTTATAGTTTTGCTACTCGCATCAAACACTTGTTTACGCCATTTGGTCGGATCTACCATCAGCAAGCGGCGAACTTTTACCAACGAACCATACTTAGTGAAAACATAGAGATTGACGACTCGCTAGAATTCGCCTCTTCTGACCCTCGTTTAGCTGAAATGCTGAGCGTTACCGCAGGCTTAAAGTATCAATACCGCACCAGCGCAACTGGCTCCATTGATTTTAGGTTGGCCTACATTCATCGCCAATATGAGGATGCCATTGTCTACGATGACGGTACCGTCTTTTTTACAGTGGATCTAGGCAAGGGATTTGATTAAGCCAATTAACATGACACAAAAAAGGCGATGAGCTCTCACTCATCGCCTTTTTTTAATCCCCTCTAAAATCAATTGCGCTATTTAGAAGAGGACAACTGATATAAAAACCTAATTAAAGGTTATCCTCAAAAGGCCTGTCTCCTGCAGGATTATAAGTAGCATCCGCCGTTAAGATTTCTGAGTTTCGAGCGCCAAAATAAGCATATATAGAAGAAGCCACTGACATAGGCTCCCACGTCGGACTATCACTCGTTGGAACGGTATACTGATTATTGGTTTTACTGCTACCCGCACGCTCTGTTGTACCAATAACACGACCTAATGCAGCCGCCTCTTTGGTCGGGCGAACACCTGCACCACCAAACGTGTACAGGTTTTGATTATTGGCATGATCCCAGCCCCCTGAACCGTTTAAATTGACTAATCGTCCAAAGTCACCAAACACATTAATAATAATATTATCTGTGCGATTACGGGTGCCACCAGCAATGGTAGTGACACCATTGGAGGCTTCTATATGAGCCATACCTGCTTTTATGGCCTCCATCACATCATTCATTCGGTTAGGATAACGATCAATACCATTATTATGATCATCCCAGCCACCAAGGCCAGATGTGCCCATGGCCATGTAGAGGGTCTGCGGGTTATGAATGGCAAGCGTCACCGCCGCCTCAAGTTGGCGTGCAAAATTACTATTTGGGTACGTTATCCCTAAAGACTCGGCACTGGATTGATTACCATTTTCGGTTGTTCCATTTAACAAGCTAGACAGGTTCTGCATACGAGACTCTAAGTCTGCACGCTTAGTAAACCCATCCGCTGCTTTAAAGTATTTACTCTCAGAAGCATCAATTTCAGTTTTACGTGCAGCTAATAATGCTTCAATGGCATCATCACTGCCACCAATGGATCCGCGGGTATATGGATTATTAAAACTGCTATCCATGGTCAGCCCACGTAATGACAATGGCAAAGGATTATCTGGATCTAAGGCATAGGTTTGTGATTCACCCTCAAAAGATACAAACGGTAAAATCACTTCATCCAAAGCCCCCAAAGCAGAACCATCAGCGGTCGTCACATTTTGATAAGTAGACTCATTTTGTTTCAACATCAGCGCCAAACGCGAGCCAATACCCGGAGAGTTTTCGATATCTAACGTCCCTTTATGAGACATAAAAATACTTTCACGGTGAGATCGTGTTGGGCTCTTTTGCTTATACAAAGTACGGTAAACCGTCATTTGATTGGCCGCCAACATGTCTTCCATATGAGTGCCACCGGCTTCTTTCCAAAACTGGTTCGCTGTGATCTGACCATCTGTAAAGCGGGAGCGATTCGCCGGATCATTGTCGGTTGCGTTTTGTAAGATTCTCGCGGTAAATGCGTTATTTGCAGTGTAATCATTTTGAGAGTGCATATTGATCTGTTCAATATTACTCAGGTTGCCAGCTAACTCTGACGCACCACCATACATAAAAATATTAATCACCTGTGGTAACACCGCCGGTGCAGTCACACTCACATTTGAATAAACAGGGCTGGCTGCGTATGCACGTTGCGCCAATAAGTTCATGCTTAACCCAACCGGCACCAAACTGGTTGATGCAATCGAAGAAGCGTACTTTAAAAAATCACGTCTTTTCATTTTTACGCTCCTATTGGCTTACGCTTTTGTAATAATAAAACTCAGGCAATCTAGAAATATAATCCAGCATGATTTCAGCAAAATCATCTGTACGATTTTCCCAAACTTGGTCATTAAAACCGGTCGGTCTAAGCTGCAAGACGCCGTTATCATCTGCTCTTATGTAATCTCGATTCTCCTGACTGGCTTCTTCTAAAAACGCTGCACGCTCTTTAGCATCTGCACGACGACCAAGCGCTGTGATAAAAATAAAATCGATAAACTCAGACGCTGTTAGGTTTTCTAATTCAGGTTTTAAATCTTCGGTACCTTGTAAATAAAACGCACCAGATTCACCTTCATATTGCAACGAAATATAATCCGCTAATTTTTCTTCTTCACGTATGTTATAGCAACCTTCGTATTTTTTACCTGGATGATTACAACCATCGAATGCCCGATTATTTAGCAAAACCGATTCACGTATAGCTTTATGGTAAGTAGCAAAACTTAGCACATCCATCGGCAAAAACGGGGTACGACCAATTTTATAATCCATGGCAGCCATGCCCATATTATGAACACCCACTGTTCGGCCATTACCCGATGAATCGTATACATTATCTAACACCCGAGTACCTAGATCCCCAGAACCAGAACGTGGCGTCCAGTGCATTGCATGCAAAAAGTTAAATGCATTTTCTTCAAAACTTTTTGGGCGTTCGCTTTCTAATAAAAACGCTTTTGAAAACATAACCGCCATAAACACGTCTTGAAATGTTTCTGGATTAGTTGCCACAATTTGCTGCACAACGTCTTGTTTTTTCTGGGTGGACATTCCATCTAAAAAGTAATTTGAAATCACTTCAACCATGCGAGGAATAAATAATGGATGGCCAGCTACTACACCATACAAATCATCACAATCATAAATATATTGGCCAAACACTTTCACCGGCTCTGCGATGCCATCCTGAGTATTGTCTTTTAAAAGTTGATAATCCGCATCGTTATCTGTGAGATACCATTCGCTACACGCTTTACCACCATTAATAGTATTTTGCTGCTCTTCTGGGGTGTCATTAAATACACCTAAGTACAGCTCAAACATTTCCAATGCATGGTTTTCTGGTGAACGGGAAACGCGCCAGCGTGTTAAGTTATGCAACCATCCTCTAACGATTTCGCGCATGCTCAATCCATCAGATAACGCTCCATTTAAATAACCAAGTACACGGTCGATATCTTGTGTATTGGTACTGTCCATTTCACGAGCGGGTGAAAACATAATGGTATTGGCTAGGAAAAAACTCATCCACTGCACCATTTGATTTTCACTTAACGGATAAGCATGGGCACGAGCCATAAAGATTTGATGCGGTTCGTTATTATCGATACTTGTGAACCGGGCCGGTATGGATTCATCCACACCTTCTGTTTCAATATTATCTTCCACACCAAAGATATCTTTGTTTAAGCTTTTAATTTCGCTATCTTTTAGTGGAGTCGTTAAGGCCCTTTGCGTTCGCTCAATGAAATTACTGTATTGCACCACAGGTTCTTCAAAACCTTGGGTTAAATCAAAAAACTCATCTGCAGGCAGCCCCCGATACATGGTCGACAAAACTTTATTTGCCACCATGAATTGATCATCCACCGATAACGCATCAAACTCTTTTTGCGTTAAAGTGAAGTTATATGACAATACAGAGCCGTTTTGGTCCCCTGCATTTTCTTTTGGCGAGCTAGGCTTACAGGCCGATAAAGCCAAGCAAGTAGCAAGGATTAACCCAAGCCGGTTAAATGAATGTCCCATGGTGTGAATACCTATTTACAATAATGGCCAAATCGCACATGTGTTTATTGTGTAGAATAATCAACTTTTTGACTGTGAATGAGCCCACAAAGCCAGTATTAATTCGGTTAAAGTTAATTTGGAATAGAAACCTTGCCTGATATTCGTTTTCATTACAGCGAACAAACTTCTCTTCATCAGTGCCAATTTCAGGCCATGGCGAGTCCATGCCAGGTCATTATTGAAGCGCCAAAAGATTTCACCCCTCAGACACTTTACAAACAAGTGAGCGAAGAGGCTTGGCGAATAGAAAAAAAGTTTAGCCGTTATCGAGATGACAACCTGCTATATCGCATCAACCAACATGAAAAGTGTGAACTAGACTCTGAAACCCTTTCTTTATTAGATTTTGCACAACAATGTTATGAGCTCAGTGACGGCTTATTTGATGTCACCTCTGGTGTGCTACGTAAAGTCTGGAACTTCAAAACACTTAAATCTCTTCCTTCAAAACAGAGTGTGGACGCGCTTCTGCCCTTTATTGGGTTTAATAAAGTTATTCGCCAAGGCAACACCATTGAACTACCCGAGGGAATGTCTTTAGATCTAGGCGGGATTGGCAAAGAATATGCCGTCGATAAATGTTGGCAGATACTTAAGCAAAGCTGTCCATTTCCATTTTTGATTAATTTTGGTGGGGATCTCAGGGTCAGCGGCCCTCGCTTAGAGAGTAAAAACTGGCGAAGTGGCATTGAAAACCCTGATGGCATACAGCCTTCGGCTGTTATCGAAATCAAACAAGGTGCCATTACAACCAGTGGTACCGCCATGCAGCATGTAACCTTTAATGGTGTACGTTACGGCCACATCCTAAACCCCAAAACAGGCTGGCCAGTAGAAAGGCCGCCACTTTCCATTACGGTGGCAGCAAGCAGTTGTATAGAGGCAGGACTGCTTTCAACTCTTGCTATGCTACAGGGTGAAAATGCGAGAACTTTCCTTGAAGAACAAGGGGTTACCTTCTGGTTACAGTAAATCATCCTCATCCCCTGCAAACGGGGCGCAATCGGCTACACTGAGATCTCTAAAAAGGCGATTTTTTCATAGGGAAATATGCTAAGATCCGCCCCCAAAATATCCCTCTGATGGCAGGATGGGGAATTTTTGATGCATATTTGCAAATTTTCGCCCTTAAAAGGCCTATCCTGCTATTTTTTTGTTCAATATCGTCGCCAAAGCCATTAAACTCTGCGGCGATTTTTACCCTGCAATGTCGAGCAAGTTATGTCAGACCTATCTAAATACAGAAATATCGGTATTTTCGCCCACGTAGATGCGGGCAAGACTACCACCACCGAACGTATCCTTAAGCTTACTGGTAAAATCCATAAGACTGGTGAGGTTCACGATGGTGAATCTACTACTGACTTCATGGAACAAGAAGCTGAGCGCGGTATTACCATTCAGTCTGCTGCGATCACCACCTTCTGGAAAGATCACCGTTTCAACGTTATCGATACCCCTGGGCACGTTGACTTCACAGTTGAAGTATATCGTTCTCTTAAAGTACTTGATGGCGGTATCGGCGTATTCTGTGGTTCTGGTGGTGTTGAGCCTCAGTCAGAAACTAACTGGCGTTATGCGGATGAGTCGGGCGTATCTCGTATCATCTTCGTAAACAAACTAGACCGTATCGGTGCTGACTTCCTTAAAGTAGTTGACCAAGTAGAAAACGTATTAGCGGCTAAGCCTCTAGTCATGGTTCTACCAATTGGCCGTGAAGATGACTTCGTTGGTGTGGTTGACCTTCTAACTCGTAAAGCATGGGTTTGGGATGATTCTGGTCTTCCTGAAAACTATGAAATTAAAGACATCCCAGCTGACATGGTTGAAGATGTTGAAATGTACCGTGAACAGCTAATCGAAACCGCTGTTGAGCAAGACGACGACCTAATGATGGCATACATGGACGGTGAAGAGCCTTCTATGGAAGACATCAAGCGTTGTATCCGTAAAGGTACTAACGAACTAGCCTTCTTCCCAACTTACTGTGGTTCAGCATTTAAAAACAAAGGTATTCAACTTATCCTTGATGCTGTTGTTGATTACCTACCAAGCCCAACTGACGTAATTCCTCAGGATCTTACTGATGAATTCGGTGAGCCAACTGGTCAAGTTGCGACTGTATCTGTAGACGAGCCTTTCCGCGCGTTAGCATTCAAAATCATGGATGACCGCTTCGGTGCACTTACCTTTATCCGTATTTACTCTGGTAAGCTGAACAAAGGTGACACCATCCTTAACTCGTTCACAGGTAAAACTGAACGTGTTGGTCGTATGTGTGAAATGGAAGCTGATCAGCGTAAAGAACTTGAGTCTGCTCAAGCCGGTGACATCCTTGCACTTGTTGGCTTGAAGAACGTTCAAACTGGTCACACACTTTGTGATCCTAAGCATGAATGTACACTTGAAGCCATGGTCTTCCCTGAGCCTGTAATCTCTATTGCTGTTACTCCTAAAGACAAGGGTGGCGCTGAGAAAATGGGTATCGCGATCGGTAAAATGGTTGCAGAAGATCCAACTTTCCTTGTTCACACTGATGAAGACAGCGGCCAAACCATCCTTCGTGGTATGGGCGAACTTCACCTAGATATCAAAGTAGACATCCTTAAGCGTACTTATGGTGTAGACCTTGTTGTAGGTGAGCCTCAAGTTGCTTACCGTGAAACGATTACTCGTGAAGTTGAAGATTCATACACCCACAAGAAACAGTCTGGTGGTTCTGGTCAATACGGTAAAATCGATTACCGCATCAAGCCAGGCGAGCAAAACTCTGGCTTTACCTTCACTTCTACGGTTGTGGGCGGTAACGTTCCTAAGGAATTCTTCCCAGCGATTGAGAAGGGCTTCAAAGGCATGATGAGCACAGGTGTTCTAGCTGGCTTCCCTGTACTAGACGTTGAAATTGAACTATTCGATGGTGGCTTCCACGCAGTTGACTCCTCTGCTGTAGCGTTTGAATTAGCTGCACGTGGCGCATTCCGTCAATCTATCCCTAAAGCAGGTGCACAACTTCTTGAGCCAATCATGAAAGTTGACGTGTTCACACCTGAAGATCACGTTGGTGATGTTATCGGTGACCTTAACCGTCGTCGTGGCATGATCTCTGGTCAAGAAGCTGCAGGTTCTGGTGTTCGTGTTAAAGCAGACGTTCCTCTTTCTGAGATGTTCGGCTACATCGGTCACCTACGTACTATGACTTCTGGTCGTGGTCAGTTCTCTATGGAATTCTCTCACTACTCTGCATGTCCTGCATCAGTATCTGAGAAAGTAATTGCTGAAGAGAAAGAGCGTCAAGCAGCTAAAGCTAAGTAATCTTTGATTAATTAGCACTGCAAAAAAGGTCACTTCGGTGGCCTTTTTTTATGACGCCCACTTAACAAATAAAATTCTCTCAACTCTTAACTTGCGCATGTCCTGCATCCGTATCTGAGAAAGTAATTGCTGAAGAGAAAGAGCTTCAAGCAGCTAAAGCTAAGTAATCTTTGATTAATTAGTACTGCAAAAAAGGTCACTTCGGTGGCCTTTTTTTATGACGCCCACTTAACAAATAAAATTATCTCAACTCTTAACTTGCGCATGTCCTGCATCCGTATCTGAGAAAGTAATTGCTGAAGAGAAAGAGCGGCAAGCAGCTAAAGCTAAGTAATCTTTGATTAATTAGCGCTGCAAAAAAGGTCACTTCGGTGGCTTTTTTTTATGACGCCCACTTAACAAATAAAATTCTCTCAACTCTTAACTTGCGCATGTCCTGCATCCGTATCTGAGAAGATATTTGCTGAAGAGAAAGAGCGCTACGGAACTAAAGAGATAACCTTAAAAATAATGGCCATAGCTATCAGTTAATCTATGCACCATATTCACAAATTACAGGCACAAAAAAAGGCAGCCGAAGCTGCCTTTTCTTTGCATTGTTAAATCAACGATTACTCGATGATTTTAGCAACAACGCCCGCACCTACAGTACGACCACCTTCACGGATCGCGAAACGTAGACCTTCGTCCATCGCGATTGGGTGAATCAGTTCAGCTGTAAGCTGTACGTTATCACCAGGCATTACCATTTCTACGCCTTCAGGAAGAATACACTCACCTGTTACGTCAGTTGTACGGAAGTAGAACTGTGGACGGTAACCTTTGAAGAATGGAGTGTGACGACCACCTTCATCTTTACCTAGTACGTATACTTCAGCTTCGAACTTAGTGTGTGGAGAGATTGAACCAGGCTTACAAAGAACCTGACCACGCTGAACCTCATCACGCTTAGTACCACGTAGAAGAACACCACAGTTTTCGCCAGCACGACCTTCGTCTAGAAGCTTACGGAACATCTCAACACCAGTAACCGTTGTTTTCGTAGTATCTTTGATACCAACGATTTCAACTTCTTCACCAGTCTTAACGATACCGCGCTCAACACGACCCGTTACTACAGTACCACGACCTTGGATAGAGAATACGTCTTCGATAGGCATGATGAATGCACCGTCGATTGCACGCTCTGGCTCAGGAATGTAGCTGTCTAGAGTTTCTAGAAGTTTCGCAACAGCAGTGGTACCAAGACCATCTGCATCTTCGCCGTTCAATGCCATAAGAGCAGAACCTGGAACGATTGGAGTGTCGTCACCTGGGAAATCGTACTCAGATAGTAGGTCACGTAATTCCATGTCTACTAGTTCTAGCATTTCTTCGTATTCTTCAGTACCAAAACCACCACAGTCTTCTGCAAGAAGGTCAGCTTTGTTTAGGAATACTACGATGTAAGGTACACCAACCTGACGAGATAGTAGGATGTGCTCACGAGTCTGCGGCATAGGGCCGTCAGTCGCGCCACATACTAGGATCGCGCCGTCCATTTGCGCAGCACCAGTGATCATGTTTTTAACATAATCGGCGTGTCCTGGGCAGTCTACGTGTGCGTAGTGACGGTCAGTTGTTTCATATTCAACGTGAGAAGTTGCGATAGTAATACCACGCTCACGTTCTTCTGGGGCGTTATCGATGTTCGCGAAATCTACCGCTTTACCACCGAAAACTTCTGCTGCTACACGAGTTAGTGCAGCTGTTAGCGTAGTTTTACCATGGTCAACGTGACCAATTGTGCCCACGTTTACGTGCGGTTTGCTACGCTCAAATTGTTCCTTAGCCATAATAGACCTCTTTAGTTCGCTTAATTAGGCTTTGTTAATTACAGCTTCGGCGACATTAGTTGGCGCTTCAGCGTATTTGTTAAATTCCATGGCGTACGTTGCACGACCTTGGGAGGCAGAACGAAGATCGGTTGCATAACCGAACATTTCCGCCAATGGAACCTCTGCAGTCACAACCTTTCCAGATGGGCTGTCTTCCATCCCTTGAATGAGACCACGGCGACGGTTCAAATCTCCAACCACATCACCCATGTAATCTTCAGGGGTAACGATTTCCACTGACATAATTGGCTCAAGTAAAGCAGGCTTGCCTTCTTGTGCTAATTTTTTAGTGGCCATAGAAGCAGCGATTTTAAACGCCATTTCGTTGGAGTCAACATCATGGAATGAACCATCATGTAAGGTAGCGCGCAGACCTAGAAGAGGGTAACCCGCAAGGATGCCGTTCTTCATTTGTTCTTCGATACCTTTTTGCACTGCTGGGATGTATTCACGAGGAATAACGCCACCAACAACTTCATTTACGAATTCCAGTTCTTCGCCGTCAGTCGGTTCGAACTTGATGACAACATGACCATACTGACCACGACCACCAGATTGCTTCGCAAATTTATAGTTGATATCGCAAGGCACTGTGATGCGTTCACGATAGGCCACTTGTGGCTTACCAATGTTCGCTTCAACACTAAACTCACGCTTCATACGATCAACCAACACGTCTAGGTGTAATTCACCCATACCTGAAATAATGGTTTGACCGGTTTCAGGGTCAGTCTCAACGCGGAACGATGGATCTTCCTGAGCAAGTTTGCCCAGTGCAATACCCATTTTTTCTTGATCCGCGGTTGACCTTGGCTCAACAGCTACAGAAATTACCGGCTCTGGAAAGTCCATGCGCTCAAGGGTAATTTTATGCTTAAGATCACACAGGGTTTCACCTGTTGTTACATCTTTTAAGCCGATAGCCGCTGCAATATCGCCTGCGCGTACTTCTTTGATCTCTTCGCGGTTGTTTGCATGCATTTGCACCATACGACCGATACGTTCTTTTTTATGTTTGATCGGGTTATAAACACTGTCACCAGTATTTAGAACACCAGAATAAACACGCATAAAGGTTAACGTACCTACAAATGGGTCGGTGGCGATTTTAAATGCAAGCGCAGAGAACGGTGCTTCATCTGATGCTTCACGAACCGCAGGGGTTTCATCAGCATCGTCTAATACACCTTCAATCGCTTTAACTTCTGTCGGCGAAGGTAGGTATTCAATAACAGCATCAAGTACCGCCTGAACACCTTTGTTTTTAAATGCACTACCGCAAGCTACCAACACGATTTCATTCGCCAATGTTTGCTTACGCAAAGCAGCTTTAATTTCATCAACAGATAGGTCACCTTCTTCAAGGTATTTATCCATTAATTCTTCAGAAGCTTCAGCGGCTGCATCGAGTAGGTTTTCACGGTATTCATTGGCAAGTTCAACTAGATCCGAAGGAATCTCTTCATAAGTGAAGGTCATACCTTGGTCTTCTTCATTCCACATAATCGCCTTCATTAAAATGAGGTCAATCACGCCTTTGAAGGTATCTTCTTGGCCAATGTTGATTTGAATAGGCACCGCGTTAGCACCAAGACGCTTTTTAAGTTGATCAACAACCATAAAGTAGTCGGCACCTGCGCGGTCCATTTTGTTTACGAAGACCATACGTGGAACTTCGTATTTATTAGCTTGACGCCAAACGGTTTCCGTTTGCGGCTGAACACCTGACGACCCGCACAACACCACTACAGCACCATCAAGAACACGTAATGAACGCTCTACTTCGATAGTAAAGTCAACGTGTCCTGGGGTGTCGATAATATTGATACGATGTTGGTCGAATTGCTGGCTCATGCCCGACCAGAAACAGGTGGTGGCAGCAGAGGTGATAGTAATACCACGCTCTTGCTCTTGTTCCATCCAGTCCATGGTCGCAGCGCCATCATGTACTTCACCGATCTTATGGGAGAGACCAGTATAAAAAAGTACACGTTCTGTAGTTGTGGTTTTACCCGCATCTACGTGAGCGCATATACCGATATTACGGTAGCGATTAATTGGAGTAGTACGTGCCACTTACCCGTCCTTAAAACCTTAGAAACGATAGTGAGAGAATGCTTTGTTGGCTTCAGCCATACGGTGCACATCTTCACGCTTCTTGATCGCAGCGCCTTTGCCTTCAGCAGCATCTAGCAGTTCGTTAGCTAGACGAGCACCCATGGATTTTTCACCACGTTTACGAGCAGCATCTACGATCCAACGCATTGAAAGCGCCATACGACGAGAAGGACGTACTTCTACAGGTACTTGATAGGTTGCACCACCAACACGGCGAGATTTAACCTCTACCATTGGTTGTACAGCTTCAAGAGCCTTTTCGAATAATTCTACTGGGTCAGCGTCTTTGTTACGCTCAGCCATTTTATCCAATGCACCGTAAACAATTTTTTCGGCGATTGATTTTTTACCACTTTCCATGACCATATTCATGAACTTCGCTAGCGTTAAGTTACCAAATTTTGGATCTGGTAATATCTCACGCTTAGCGGCGACGCGTCTTCTTGGCATCTGATAAGCCTCTTCTTCAGGAGCACATGAGCAAACCAACGATATTGTGGGCTCAACCTTACTCTTATCTTTAATTTTGACGTCTACTAAGTAGACCCATTAAGTATTACAACTTAATGAGAATTACTTAGGACGCTTAGCACCGTATTTAGAACGAGCTTGCTTACGATTGCTTACGCCTGCACAGTCAAGTGCACCACGAACGGTGTGATAACGCACACCAGGCAAGTCTTTTACACGACCGCCGCGAATCAGCACAACACTGTGCTCTTGTAAGTTATGACCTTCACCACCGATGTAGGAAGATACTTCAAAGCCGTTGGTCAAGCGAACACGACAAACCTTACGTAATGCAGAGTTAGGCTTCTTAGGTGTGGTGGTATATACACGGGTACATACGCCACGACGCTGAGGACAAGCCTGCAATGCACGAACGTCAGATTTCGCAACTTGACGCTTACGAGGCTTACGAACCAATTGATTGATCGTTGCCATTAGTAAACTCCAATGAGTAAATACAAAAACGCCAGATACAACTGCATCTGACGCAGGGGGCCGAAGTCTAATCAGTGTCCAGATTAGAGTCAAGAAAGGCGTGCAATAAATGCACACCTTTCTTTAGAAGCTAAAGCTATAAGCTTTAGCTAGATTCCACATTAAATATTGTCTTTTAATGCTTCGGACAATGCAGCTTCGACATCATCAGCGCTCACAGTAGGTGCACTTAGAGGTTTCAACTTATCGTTTTCACGCTCTTCACGCTTACGCTTACGCTCGCTGTGGTAGGCAAGACCGGTACCGGCTGGTATCAGACGACCTACTACAACGTTTTCTTTCAGACCACGTAGGTGATCTTGTTTACCGGTTACTGCACCTTCGGTCAGTACGCGCGTCGTTTCTTGGAACGATGCCGCAGAGATGAAAGATTCAGTTGCAAGTGATGCTTTGGTAATACCTAGTAGCTGGCGCTGACCTTTAGCTGGGATCTTGTCTTCAGCTTCAAGGTTCGCGTTTTGCTCAAGATAGTCAGAGTATTCAACCTGATCACCTTGGATAAAGTCAGTATCACCAGAGTCATTAACTTCAATCTTACGCAGCATTTGACGAATGATCGTTTCGATGTGCTTATCGTTAATGCCTACACCTTGCAGACGGTAAACTTCTTGTACTTCGTTGGTGATGTAAACGGCTAGTTCACTTACACCTAGTAGACGAAGGATATCGTGTGGGTTAAGCGGGCCATCGGAGATAACCTCACCCTTCTCAACGCTTTCACCTTCGAATACGTTCATGTGACGCCATTTAGGAATTAACTCTTCATACGGCTCTGAACCATCTTTTGGAGTAATTACTAAACGTTTCTTACCTTTGGTCTCTTTACCGAAGCCAACCACACCGGAAACTTCTGCAAGAATCGCAGGCTCTTTCGGTTTACGTGCTTCGAACAAGTCCGCTACGCGCGGTAGACCACCGGTGATGTCTTTGTTACCAGACGATTCTTGTGGAATACGAGCAATCGCATCACCCACTTTCACGTCAGAGCCATTCTCATGGTTTACCATGGAATTAGCTGGCAATAAGTACTGAGCTGGAGTGGTGGTACCAGGGAAGTTAATATCTTCACCTTTTGCATCAACCAACTTAACCATTGGACGGATATCTTTACCTGCCGCAGGGCGGGTAGTTGGATCCATAACCTGGATAGTAGAAAGACCCGTTAGCTCATCGGTTTGACGAGTAATGGTAATACCTTCTTCTAAACCAACAAACTCAATACGACCACCTACTTCTGTGATGATTGGGTGAGTGTGTGGATCCCAAGATGCGATCTTCTGGCCAGCTTCAACTTTAGAACCATCTTTAGACGTTACAACCGCACCGTAAGGTAGCTTGTATAGCTCACGCTCACGACCGAATTCATCGGCAATGGCAATGGCACTAGAACGAGATACCAACACTAGTGCACCGTCTTCACGTTCTACCGTCTTCATGTTGTGAAGACGCACTGTACCGGCGTTCTTAACTTGAACACTATCGATGGCCGTTGCACGCGATGCCGCACCACCGATGTGGAACGTACGCATGGTAAGCTGTGTACCTGGTTCACCGATTGACTGTGCAGCGATAACACCTACAGATTCACCTGGGTTCACGATATGGCCACGGGCCAAGTCACGACCGTAACAGTTGGCACAAATACCAAACTTAGTACGACAGGTAATTGGAGAACGAGCTTTCAGTTCGTCGATGCTTGCCGCTTCGATAATCTCAACCCACTTCTCATCAATTAGCGTTCCAGCTGGCACAACTACTTCATCAGCAGTACCTGGCTTAATTACATCTTCAGCTACAACACGACCTAGGATTCGACCACCTAGAGGTACAACAACGTCACCGCCTTCGATAAGAGGTGTCATCATTAGACCGTCAGTTGTTCCACAGTCGCTTTCGGTTACTACAACATCCTGTGCAACGTCTACAAGACGACGGGTTAAGTAACCGGAGTTAGCTGTTTTAAGTGCCGTATCTGCAAGACCCTTACGCGCACCGTGAGTAGAGGTAAAGTACTGAAGTACTGATAGACCTTCACGGAAGTTAGCGGTGATCGGTGTTTCGATGATCGAGCCATCTGGCTTAGCCATCAAACCACGCATACCTGCTAACTGACGAATCTGAGCTGGGCTACCACGAGCACCAGAGTCGGCCATCATGTAAACGCTGTTAAACGATTCTTGGTCAACAATGTTGCCATCACGATCTTCAACTTCGTCAGTACCTAAGTTGTCCATCATCGCCTTCGCTACTAATTCATTAGCGCGAGACCAGATATCCACAACTTTGTTGTATTTTTCACCTTGTGTTACCAAACCAGAAGCAAATTGATCTTCGATCTCTTTTACTTGGCCTTCTGCTTCACCAATGATTTTGGCTTTTGCATCAGGAATAACAAAGTCATTAACACCGATAGAGGCACCAGACTTAGTTGCATATTGGAAACCGGTATACATAACTTGGTCAGCAAACACGACCGTGTCTTTAAGACCACAGTTACGGTAAGCCATGTCTAGAAGCTTAGAAATTGCTTTCTTCTTCATAGCTTGGTTAACCGCTTCAAACGGAATACCGTTTGGTACGATATCAAACAAGATCGCACGACCAACAGTCGTATCTTCTACTTTCGTAGTTGTTACTTCTGAACCGTCTTCTGCATATACCGTTTGAGTGATACGTACTTTAACTTTTGCGTGTAACTCAGCTTGACCTGAACGGTAAGCACGCTGAACTTCTTTGATATCAGAGAAGATTGAACCTTCACCGATAGCATTAACACGATCACGGGTCATGTAATAAAGACCCAGTACAACGTCCTGAGACGGTACGATGATCGGGTCACCGTTCGCAGGAGATAGTACGTTGTTGGTAGACATCATTAACGCACGAGCTTCTAACTGAGCTTCGGTTGTTAATGGAACGTGTACCGCCATTTGGTCACCATCGAAGTCGGCGTTGTATGCCGCACATACTAGAGGGTGAAGTTGAATCGCTTTACCTTCGATTAGTAATGGTTCGAAAGCTTGGATACCCAAACGGTGAAGTGTAGGTGCACGGTTAAGCATTACTGGGTGTTCACGGATGACTTCATCCAAGATATCCCAAACAACCGCTTCTTCACGTTCAACCATTTTCTTAGCAGCTTTGATGGTTGTGGCTAGACCACGGTGCTCAAGTTTGCTGAAAATAAATGGCTTAAATAGCTCAAGTGCCATCTTCTTAGGAAGACCACACTGATGTAGGCGCAAGTATGGACCTACGGTAATTACAGAACGACCAGAGTAATCAACACGCTTACCAAGAAGGTTCTGACGGAAACGACCTTGTTTACCCTTGATCATATCGGCAAGAGATTTAAGCGGACGTTTGTTAGAACCTGTAATGGCACGACCGCGACGACCGTTATCTAGCAACGCATCCACAGACTCTTGCAACATACGCTTTTCGTTACGTACGATGATGTCTGGAGCATTTAACTCAAGAAGACGTTTCAAACGGTTATTACGGTTGATTACACGACGATAAAGATCGTTCAAATCAGACGTGGCAAAACGGCCACCGTCTAGTGGTACTAGTGGGCGAAGATCAGGTGGCAATACTGGAAGTACTGTCATAACCATCCACTTAGGATCGTTACCTGATTTATGGAACGCTTCTAGCAACTTAAGACGCTTAGATATTTTCTTAAGCTTAGTCTCAGAGTTAGTCGCAGGAATTTGCTCACGCAAATCTTGCACTTCGTGCTCAAGATCGATATCCGCTAATAGTGCTTGTACAGCTTCTGCACCCATTTTAGCGTCGAACTCATCACCGAACTCTTCGATTGCTTCGTAATATTGCTCATCGTTCAACAGCTGACCTTTTTCAAGCGTGGTCATACCTGGATCGATTACAACAAATGATTCGTAATACAAAATACGTTCAATATCACGCAACGTCATATCTAGCATTAAACCAATACGGGATGGTAGTGATTTAAGGAACCAAATGTGCGCAACTGGTGATGCAAGATCGATATGACCCATGCGCTCACGACGTACTTTAGCTAGCGTTACTTCAACACCACACTTCTCACAGATTACTCCGCGGTGTTTTAGACGCTTATATTTTCCGCACAAGCATTCGTAATCCTTAATCGGACCGAAAATACGAGAACAGAACAAACCATCACGTTCAGGTTTGAACGTACGATAGTTAATAGTTTCTGGTTTTTTAACTTCACCAAACGACCATGAACGTATCATGTCGGGTGAAGCAAGGCCGATTCGAATCGAGTCGAATTCTTCAGCCTGAGACTCTTTGCGTAGCAAATTTAATAAGTCTTTCATCTGCCTTTAGCTCCTAGCGGAGTTAATAACCGCGGGCCGAAACCCGCGTCCTTTATCTGATATAGGATCAGAGCCTTATTCGTTCTCAAGTTCGATATCGATACCAAGAGAGCGAATTTCTTTAACCAATACGTTAAAGGACTCAGGCATACCTGGTTCCATACGATGGTCACCATCCACGATGTTTTTATACATCTTGGTACGGCCAGTCACGTCATCGGACTTAACAGTTAGCATTTCCTGAAGCGTATATGCAGCACCGTATGCTTCTAGTGCCCACACCTCCATCTCCCCGAAACGCTGACCACCGAATTGCGCTTTACCGCCTAGTGGCTGCTGAGTTACCAGACTGTACGAACCAGTAGAACGAGCATGCATTTTATCGTCTACCAAGTGGTTCAGTTTCAACATGTACATGTAGCCAACCGTCACAGGGCGATCGAATTTATCGCCAGTACGACCGTCGAATAAAGTAACCTGACCTGAGTCTGGAATACCCGCTAACGTTAACATGTGTTTCAGTTCGGTTTCTTTAGCACCATCAAATGCCGGTGTTGCCATAGGCACACCTTTACGCAGGTTGCCGGCTAGCTCTAAGATTTCAGTGTCGTTAAAGCTATCAAGGTCTTCTTGAATCACTTCATCACTGTGGTTATAGATCTTGCCTAAGAAGTCACGAATATCCGCAACAGCACGCTGCTGCTTGATCATTTCGTCAATCTTTTCACCCAAACCTTTGGCTGCCATACCCATGTGAGTTTCTAGAATCTGACCCACGTTCATACGTGACGGTACACCTAGAGGGTTAAGTACGATATCAACCGCTACACCCTTCTCATCATATGGCATGTCTTCAACTGGCATGATCGCTGAGATAACACCTTTGTTACCGTGACGACCGGCCATTTTATCACCAGGCTGGATCTTCCGTTTGATGGCTAGATAAACCTTAACGATCTTCAGAACGCCAGGTGCTAGGTCATCACCGGTTTGTAACTTCTTCTTCTTATCTTCGAATTTCTCGTCAAGCTCTTTACGACGCTCTTCAAGTGCTTCTTCTGCACGCTCTAGCAACTCAGCCGCTTCTTCGTCTTGAGGACGAATTTTAAACCACTGGCTGTGCTCTAGGTTTGCTAGATATTCTTCAGATAAAGTATCGCCTTTTTTCAAGCCAGGTGCCGCCGCAACGGTTAGGCCAGCTAAAGTGCGAGATAAACGCTCAAACGTCGCTTGCTCAACAATACGAAGTTCTTCGTTCAAATCTTTACGTACTTGGCTTAATTGAGACTTCTCAATATCGCGAGCACGTTGATCTTTTTCTACGCCATCACGGGTGAATACCTGTACGTCGATAACGGTACCGGTTGTACCTGTTTTAACACGTAAAGAAGTATCTTTAACGTCAGAGGCTTTTTCACCGAAAATTGCGCGTAGTAATTTTTCTTCTGGTGTAAGTTGCGTTTCACCTTTAGGTGTCACTTTACCTACTAGGATATCACCAGGGTTCACTTCAGCACCGATATAAACAATGCCAGATTCATCTAGTTTACCTAACGCAGATTCACCTACGTTTGGAATATCCGCAGAAATTTCTTCAGGCCCTAGCTTGGTATCACGAGCAACACAGGTTAGCTCTTGGATGTGGATCGTGGTTAAACGATCTTGTTGGGCAACGTTCTCAGACAACAAGATGGAGTCTTCGTAGTTGTAACCATTCCAAGGCATAAACGCGATGCGCATGTTTTGACCAAGTGCTAGCTCACCTAAATCAACAGATGGGCCATCAGCCATAATATCGCCACGCTCTACCGCATCACCTTGACGAACCAAAGGTTTTTGGTTGATACAAGTATTTTGGTTAGAACGGGTGTATTTAGTTAGGTTATAAATATCAACACCGGCTTCGCCTGCTTGAATCTCATCATCGCTTACACGAACAACGATTCGACTCGCATCAACCGTGTCAATTACACCACCACGTTTCGCTACTACACACACGCCTGAGTCGCGAGCTACGTTGCTCTCGATACCGGTACCAACCAATGGCTTTTCAGCTACCAGTGTAGGTACGGCTTGACGTTGCATGTTTGATCCCATCAATGCGCGGTTAGCATCATCGTGTTCTAGGAACGGAATCAAAGAAGCAGCCACAGAAATAACCTGTTGTGGAGATACATCCATCAAGGTTACGTTTTCTGGCGGTGTTACTGTAAATTCATTTTTGTGACGAACACTGATCAGGTCACCGGTTAACTTACCATTTTCATCACGCGGCGCAGACGCCTGTGCGATTACATAGTTAGATTCGTTAATAGCCGACAAGTACATGATGTCGTCCGTTACCTTACCATCTACAACCTTACGATACGGCGTCTCTAAGAAACCATATTCGTTTGTACGAGCATAAGTCGATAACGAGTTAATCAAACCGATGTTTGGACCTTCAGGAGTTTCGATCGGACATACACGGCCATAGTGAGTGGCGTGAACGTCACGTACTTCAAAGCCTGCACGCTCACGAGTAAGACCACCGGGTCCTAACGCAGAGATACGACGCTTATGAGTCACTTCTGAAAGCGGGTTGTTTTGGTCCATGAACTGAGAAAGCTGAGACGAACCAAAGAATTCTTTGATTGCAGCCGCAACTGGCTTAGCGTTGATTAAATCCTGAGGCATTAGGCCTTCAGATTCAGCCATTGATAAACGTTCACGTACAGCACGTTCAACACGCACTAGACCAACACGGAATTGGTTTTCAGCCATTTCACCAACAGAACGAATACGACGGTTACCCAAGTGATCGATATCATCCACTTCGCCTTTACCGTTACGAATATCGATTAAGCCTTTAAGCACATCGATAATATCTTCGTTGCTAAGGGTGCCAGAACCTTCAACTTCTTCACGACCAAGACGACGGTTAAACTTCATACGACCTACAGCGGATAGATCATAACGCTCGTCAGTGAAGAATAAATTCTCGAAAAGACCTTCGGCAGATTCTTTGGTTGGTGGCTCGCCAGGGCGCATCATACGATAAATCTCCACAAGCGCTTCTAAGCGTGTGCGAGATGGATCGATACGTAACGTATCAGAGATGAAAGCTCCACAATCTAGTTCGTTGCTGTAGATGGTTTCAACTTCTTTGATACCCGCCGCGACAATTTGCTCTAGTAATTCAACAGTAATTTCACTGTTACACTCGGCAATTAGCTCACCCGTTGATGGATCAACGATGTCTTTTGCAATCACTTTGCCATAGAAATACTCAAGAGGTACTTCTAGGGTCTTCATGCCTTCTTTTTCCATTTGGCGAATGTGACGAGCCGTAATACGACGACTTTCTTCAACAATCACATTACCTTTTGGATCTTTAATATCAAAAGAGGCAGTCTCACCACGTAAACGCTCTGGAATTAGTTCTAAACGAACAGACTCACCATCGATTTCGAACGTATCATTATCAAAGAACATCTCTAAGATTTGATTCGTTTCAAAACCAAGTGCTCGCAATAGAATAGTTGCAGGCAATTTACGACGGCGATCGATACGGGCGTAAACTAAATCTTTAGGGTCGAATTCGAAGTCCAACCATGAACCACGGTAAGGAATCACACGGGCGCTGTACAACAGCTTACCTGATGAGTGTGTTTTACCTTTATCGTGATCGTAGAATACACCAGGAGAGCGATGAAGCTGGGATACGATAACTCGCTCTGTACCATTGATAATGAAAGTACCATTATCGGTCATCAAAGGCATTTCACCCATGTATACTTCTTGCTCTTTGATGTCTTTAATAGCTTTATTCGATGAGTCTTTATCATAAATGATTAGACGTACTTTTACGCGTAGCGGTGCCGCATAGGTCACGCCGCGTAACATACATTCTTTTTCATCGAAAACAGGTACACCAAGACGATAACTTACGTACTCTAGTGCAGCACTGCCACTGTAGCTCACAATCGGAAAGACTGATTTAAACGCCGCATGAAGACCAATGTCTACACGAGCATCAACCTGCTTATCCGCCTGCAAATAACTTCTGTATGAATCTAATTGAATAGCAAGCAAATAGGGGACATCCATCACCCTTGGCAACTTGCCAAAATCCTTACGGATTCGTTTTTTCTCTGTATAAGAGTACGCCATCAGCAATCCCCAGCTGTATCACCTAGACTAAAACCTTAAAGAAGGTCTTGTAATATGGGTCTAAAACCCCGCGCGTTGGCTTCAAAAAGCCGCCGACTGGCAAAATTGGACTAACAACAAACTACTAGACAACTCAGCACAGAACGGAAAAAGGCCGGTGGACAATAGCCCACCAGCCAGTGTGCAACTAAATAACTTAGCGCCTCACTTTATGCAATGCAAGAATCAATCTTAAGATTACTTAAGTTCAACCGATGCACCAGCAGCTTCAAGCTTAGCTTTAAGCTCTTCTGCTTCTTCTTTAGATACGCCTTCACGTACTGCAGCAGGAACGCCGTCAACCATAGCTTTCGCTTCTTTAAGACCAAGGCCAGTTGCTTCACGTACCGCTTTGATAGCGTTAACTTTCTTCTCACCAGCAGCAGTAAGAATAACGTCGAATTCAGTTTGCTCAGCAGCACCACCAGCGTCACCGCCAGCAGGAGCAGCAGCTGCAACAGCAGCAGTTACACCGAATTTTTCTTCCATTGCAGAAACTAGTTCAACAACGTCTTTTACAGACATTTCCGCAATTGCGTTTAGGATATCTTCTTGAGAAATCGCCATTTTTAAATACCTAACTTAAGGGGCACAAAGCCCAATATATTCTTTAAAAGGAAGCCGCTTAATATAAAAATTAAGCTGCTGCTTCTTCTTTCTGATCGCGAACAGCCGCAATGGTACGTACCAATTTGCCAGCAGCAGCTTCTTTCATAACAGCCATAAGCTTGGCGATAGCTTCGTCGTATGTAGGCAAAGATGCCAACATGCCGAAATCAACTAATTCACCTTCAAACGCAGCTACTTTAAGCTCAAATTTATCGTTCTCTTTTGCGAAGTTTTTGAAAATTCGCGCTGCAGCACCTGGGTGCTCAGCAGAGAAAGCAATTAAGCTTGGGCCAGTTAGAGAGTCAGATAGACACTCAACTGAAGTACCTTCGATTGCACGCTTAGCTAGAGTGTTACGAACTACTTTCATCCAGACGCCGTTTTCACGAGCTTCTTTACGAAGAGCAGTCATCGCTCCAACAGTTACGCCACGGGCATCCGCAACCACTGCTGAAAGAGCGCTAGAAGCAGCTTCCTGAACTTCAGCTACGATCGCTTTTTTTTCGTTCAGACCTAAAGCCACATTCAACTCCTACAAGTCATGTTTTTGCTCTTTCGAGCAAGTTAGGTGCGACTTAACTCAGTACTTAATTCAAAATTCTGAATCGGGGCGCACACCATCTGCGCAGGCCATTAAGTAAGTAAACTGGAATTCAGACTCGTAAAGCCTCTCAGGTCACTTACACCTGCGGTCTTTGATAGTCCCTTTATTACAAATAAAGAGACCCCAAAGTTCTTTTTTCTATTGCTGATTACGCGTCAACAGTAGATAAATCAATAGTAATACCAGGACCCATGGTAGTAGATAGGGTCGCTTTCTTAAGGTAAGCACCTTTAGCGTTAGCTGGTTTTGCTTTCTTAAGATCTGATACCAATGCCGCTAGGTTTTCTGAAATCGCTTTTTCATCAAAAGCAACCTTACCTAGTGAACAGTGAATGATACCGTTCTTGTCGTTACGGTAACGTACTTGACCTGCTTTTGCGTTCTTAACAGCAGTAGCAACGTCAGGTGTTACAGTACCAACTTTAGGGTTAGGCATAAGACCACGCGGGCCTAACACTTGACCTAGCTGACCAACAACACGCATGGCATCTGGAGAAGCAATAACAACACCAAAGTCCAGGTCGCCGCCTTTCATTTGAGCCATCAAATCTTCCATACCAACTACGTCTGCACCAGCTTCTTTAGCTGCTTCAGCGTTAGCGCCTTGAGTAAATACAGCTACACGAACTTCTTTACCAGTACCGTTAGGCAGTACAGTTGCACCACGAACGTTTTGGTCAGATTTACGTGCATCGATACCAAGGTTGATTGCAACGTCAACAGACTCTGCAAATTTAACCGCTGATACTTCTTTTAAGATAGATACGGCTTCAGCAACGCTGTAAGTCTTAAGTACATCTACTTTTGCACGGAACGCTTTAACGCGCTTAGATAACTTAGCCATTACTCAACACCCTCTGTATCAAGACCCATAGCGCGAGCAGAACCAGCGATAGTACGAACAGCTGCATTCATGTCTGCAGCAGTTAGGTCTTTCATTTTAAGCTCAGCAATTTCTTCTAACTGAGCACGGGACACTTTACCTACTTTAACAGTGTTTGGACGAGCAGAACCGCTGCTGATGCCCGCTGCTTTTTTAAGCAAGTAAGATGCTGGTGGAGTTTTGGTTTCAAATGTAAAGCTACGATCGCTATACACAGTGATGACTACAGGTACTGGACCTTCCATCTTCTGAGTAGAAGCATTGAACGCTTTACAGAATTCCATGATGTTTAGACCGTGCTGACCTAACGCAGGACCTACTGGAGGACTTGGGTTTGCAGCGCCGGCTTTTACTTGTAGCTTAATATAAGCTTCGATTTTCTTAGCCATGATTACCTCACATTGGGTGATAACGCCTTTCGGCTCCCCGATTAAACAAGCACTTTCTAAATCACATTTGCGTGAAAAGCCGACCAAAACCATAATTTCTCATGATCTTGTCAGCTATTCTTATTAATGCAATTTTTTAGCACTCACCTAACTAACCAAATGGTTAATTAGGCCGCTTTTTCTACTTGGCCAAACTCAAGTTCGACAGGTGTAGAACGACCGAATATTGTCACTGCTACTTTTAGGCGAGATTTAACATAATCAACATGCTCAACCACACCATTAAAGTCTGCAAACGGCCCATCAATAACTCGAATCATCTCACCAGGCTCATAAATTGTTTTATGAGTAGGCTGACTATCTTCGCCATCTTTAACACGTTGCAATATAGCGTCTGCTTCTTTTTTAGTAATTGGAGCAGGCTTATCAGCTGTACCACCAATGAAACCCATTACACGTGGAGTTTCTTTTACTAAATGCCAAGAAGCATCGTTCATATCCATCTCAACCAACACATAACCAGGATAGAATTTTCGTTCACTCTTGCGCTTCTTACCGTCGCGCATTTCGATCACTTCTTCGGTTGGTACTAATATTTCACCGAAGCTATCCTGCATATCGTGCAGTTCAATTTGTTCTTTTAGCGAGTTCATTACTCGCTTTTCATAACCTGAGTAGGCATGAACAACATACCAGCGCATAGCCATTGGGCTCTCCTATCCAATAACGCTAGAAACGATCCAGCTTAGCAGAGAATCTAGACCCCACAATATAATTGCAACTAAAATCACCACCGCAACAACAATCATTGTGGTTTGCACGGTTTCTTGGCGAGTTGGCCAAACAACCTTGCGTCGCTCAATATTAGCTTCTTTAAGCAATGTCAAAAAGGCTTTGCCTTGAGTGGTAGTAGCTGCAACACCGAACGCTACCGCAAATAACGCAACAACACCTAGTATGCGATACAACAAACCAAATTCCGCATACACCTGATTACCAACAATCGCACCAGATACAACTGAAATAGCAACAAGCCATTTAAGTACGTTTAATGGTGATTTTGCGGTGCTAGTGTTTCCACTCATATTCACAAATTCCTATAGCAAAAAAGTGGCAACATGTGCCACTTCCTTAAAAAATTTGGCAGGCCAGGAGGGACTCGAACCCCCAACTTTCGGTTTTGGAGACCGACGCTCTACCAATTGAACTACTGGCCTATCCCGATATACGGGCGGTGCATTCTACCCAAGCTAGTATAAAAATCAACTATTTAGCGCAGATTTACTAAATTTATTCATTTAGCTCACACCCGCGAAGCCCTCTTAATAAAAATCAGACTCCTACCCTTTAACATCAAGGGCTACACCCAAAAAGGCAGCCGAAGCTGCCTTTTCTTTGCATTGTTAAATCATCGATTACGCGATGATTTTAGCAACAACGCCCGCACCTACAGTACGACCACCTTCACGGATCGCGAAACGTAGACCTTCGTCCATCGCGATTGGGTGAATTAGTTCAACACCTAGTTGAACGTTATCACCAGGCATTACCATTTCAACGCCTTCAGGTAGTAGACACTCACCAGTTACGTCCGTTGTACGGAAGTAGAACTGTGGACGGTAACCTTTGAAGAATGGAGTGTGACGACCACCTTCATCTTTACCTAGTACGTATACTTCAGCTTCGAACTTAGTGTGTGGAGAGATTGAACCAGGCTTACAAAGAACCTGACCACGCTGAACCTCATCACGCTTAGTACCACGTAGAAGAACACCACAGTTTTCGCCAGCACGACCTTCGTCTAGAAGCTTACGGAACATCTCAACACCAGTAACCGTTGTTTTCGTAGTATCTTTGATACCAACGATTTCAACTTCTTCACCAGTCTTAACGATACCGCGCTCAACACGACCCGTTACTACAGTACCACGACCTTGGATAGAGAATACGTCTTCGATAGGCATGATGAATGCACCGTCGATTGCACGCTCTGGCTCAGGAATGTAGCTGTCTAGAGTTTCTAGAAGTTTCGCAACAGCAGTGGTACCAAGACCATCTGCATCTTCGCCGTTCAATGCCATAAGAGCAGAACCTGGAACGATTGGAGTGTCGTCACCTGGGAAATCGTACTCAGATAGTAGGTCACGTAATTCCATGTCTACTAGTTCTAGCATTTCTTCGTATTCTTCAGTACCAAAACCACCACAGTCTTCTGCAAGAAGGTCAGCTTTGTTTAGGAATACTACGATGTAAGGTACACCAACCTGACGAGATAGTAGGATGTGCTCACGAGTCTGCGGCATAGGGCCGTCAGTCGCGCCACATACTAGGATCGCGCCGTCCATTTGCGCAGCACCAGTGATCATGTTTTTAACATAATCGGCGTGTCCTGGGCAGTCTACGTGTGCGTAGTGACGGTCAGTTGTTTCATATTCAACGTGAGAAGTTGCGATAGTAATACCACGCTCACGTTCTTCTGGGGCGTTATCGATGTTCGCGAAATCTACCGCTTTACCACCGAAAACTTCTGCTGCTACACGAGTTAGTGCAGCTGTTAGCGTAGTTTTACCATGGTCAACGTGACCAATTGTGCCCACGTTTACGTGCGGTTTGCTACGCTCAAATTGTTCCTTAGCCATAATAACGCCTCAGTTTTTTTAGCAAGTACATATACACAAAAAGGCAGCCCACCCCGTTACAGGATATAAACTACCTTCAATTTAAACTTTATTAATGGTGCTGATAGGCAGATTCGAACTGCCGACCTCATCCTTACCAAGGATGCGCTCTACCGACTGAGCTATATCAGCGACACTGGAGCGGGTAGCGGGAATCGAACCCGCATCATCAGCTTGGAAGGCTGAGGTTCTACCATTGTACCATACCCGCAAAACCTTAAAGGCTAACTCAATCTTTTACTGCTTTAAGATTTGCCTAGAAATCATGGTGGTGGGAGCTGGATTCGAACCAGCGAAGCTTGCGCGTCAGATTTACAGTCTGATCCCTTTGGCCACTCGGGAACCCCACCAAATTGTGACGCAGATAATGCCGGTGCTTGTGTTTAGTGTCAAGTAATTCTATTAAAAATTACATATTTTCAAACACTTAGTCGACTCTACCTACTTTCCTCACGACAAGAACTCTGTGAAGAGGGCGCGCACTATACCTAAATTTTACGCCTGTGGCAAATCCGAATCGCAACGAATTTGTAGCCACGGATTTTCTCGCCCTTCCATTAATCGATTTCGTGTATTTTCATCCACTGGATGCTGAGCGCTAACCGGGGCAATCACCCAGTACTGATTTCGAGTACGTTTAAGCGGCTTAACACTGGCGTTAATATTTTTTTCCTTGAGGCGCTCAAGAAGACGCTCTACAGATTCTTGCTTGGCAAACAAGCCAAGTGAAATTCCGTTCTCTAATTCACCTTCTGTAATCACAAAGCTATCCACTTTGCGTTTTTGCAACTCTTTAAGTTTACGCATTGCTTGTTTGCGATTCGCAAGAGGTGGCAAATAGGCCCAGAACTCTTCCTTTATGACCACAGACTGAGGCTCTACCTTTGCTTCAATATCCATGGCTAACATTCGAGCATATAAATGCTTAGCATCCAACTCAACAGGATAAGGCCCAACCGCCCAGCAAAGTGGGCCTTGTTTTGTGCCAGATTGAACCATTGATACTGGTTTTGAAGCCACTTCTGAAAGCAGCCTAATGGGCTGAGCACCGGTTGCTACAGCCACATCTATTACAGATTCTTGCTCCACCTTTACAGGCTGAGTAAATTGATAGCCCAAGTAGGCTAGATTTATTATCAACAGTGAAACAAGAATTAAGCGCATAACGTTCTACTTTGTAAAATGAACCTGCAAGCCATCTAGCACCATATCAGGCACCAACTCGACGGCTTCTACCAACAATGTTGATAACGCTTCTGCGTTACCACCAGTAATCCACACCTTCGCTTCCGGCTGAAGCTGCCTGTGATGCTCAATCCAGCAAGCCACCATATCTTGAATACCATGATCAACACATTGCTGCGTGGATTGCCCGGGTGCTCGACCAATTTGCCACTGCGCCTCAGCCAACACACCACTGGTCTCAGCAAGCAAAGCACTTTTCATCAGATGAAAACCTGGGCATATATAACCCCCAACATGACGACCAAACGCATCCACAATATCCAAGGTGATTGCAGTACCTGCGTCCACTATTATATTTACTTGCTCAGGATTTTTATGCCAAGCAGCCAACATAACAAGCCAACGATCCACACCCATTTTATGCGGGTCCTGATAACTATTGCTTAGGCCAGCATGAGCCACTTCACTGTGAGCAAATTTTGCTTGAGGGAACTGCTCTGCAATCCAAAGGTTTTGCTCTTCATCTACCGAGCTCACCCAAACATCCTCAACCAGACCCACCCAAGCAGGAGCCTCTAACAGGACCTGTTTAAGATCCAAACCACCATCAAAACGACCGCGATGATCGCACAAGCGCCATTTTATTCGGGTATTACCTACATCTAATTCTAAACGCATTTTATGCTTCCCCACTTAAACGCAAACTAACTTCACCAGCATTGACTACTTGCATACCGCTTTGAGTTTTAAGCTGATACTCACCTTTGGAATTCACACCACAGCCTACACCGTCAATATGACCCGATGGCAAAAGCACCTTAAGCGGCTTACCAAAAAAACAATCTGCTTGATTCCACTCGTCCTGAAATGCAGCAAACCCCTTTTCATTAAACTCTTCTAATACTGTCACGAGCTCACTGACTAAAGCTGACGCTAAGTAATTTCGACCACGGGAATAACCCAGTTGTTTTAACCCTATGGCTTGCTGATCTAGGTGAGCCTGATCCTGAACAGAGACATCCAAATTAAGACCAACACCTATCACAATTTGACAGTTATCTGTCACATCACCCGTGATTTCAATTAATATCCCACCCATTTTGGCAAACAGATGATCACCTTGCTCAGCCAAAATATCGTTGGGCCACTTTAAACCAGCTGCTTGGATACCATGTTGCTTTAAAATCTTATGAACAACTAGACCCACTACTAAGCTCAACCCTTGAATGGCAGCAATGCCCTGGCTAAAAGGCCACAACACAGAAAAATACAGATTCTTGGCAAACGGACTCAACCACTGTCGACCTCGACGCCCTCGCCCCGATGTTTGCATCTCAGCAAAACAAATATGCCTATCCGTTGTATTGCTCTCTGCCTTTTGCATCATCACGCTGTTGGTAGAATCAACACTTAGGGCAAGCTCACAACTGGCAAAGGCATCAGATGGAAAACCATGAGCCGCCATCGCCTCATGATTGAGTAATTCAACAGCGTCCGGCAGCCGATAGCCACGACCTTTCACAGAGTGCAAAGGAATATTCAATAATTCTAGCTTTTGCAGCTGCTTCCAAATGGCTGCTCTTGATACACCCAGCGCAGAACCAAGGTCCTCACCGGAATGAAATTGACCATCAGCTAAAATATCTAATAGCGCCTGATTCATAATGGCATCTCAATCACTCTTCCCAAGCATCCAATACTTCCTTAGCTGCACGAAACCCTTCTTGTGCAGCAGGCGCTCCACAATATACTTGTGCGTGCAAAAAAACAGCCGCTATTTCTTGTTTTGTCGCACCATTACGCAATGCGCCACGGGTATGCCCTTTGATCTCCGTAGGTGCTTTCAAGGCAGTCAGCATGGCAAGTGTTACCAAGCTTCTTGTTTTAAGATCTAGGTCATCACGTAACCATGTAGCACCCCAAGCGTGCTCGTTGATATTATCTTGCATAGGTTGAGTCAACTCGTCCGCCGCATTAAGAGCGCGATCAACAAACTCATCACCCATCACTTGTCGACGGATTTGTTCACCTTTTGATTGAGACATAAAAACCTCACAACGTTTTAATCAGCCACAATAGTAATCAAAAAAAATCGTAAAACACAGACTCCATATTAGAATCAGCCAGACACAATTGACCTATTACAAGCTGTTATTGAAAAACAAACAGACATAAAAAAACCCAGATAAATCTGGGCTTTTTATAATGACTAGAATCAGATTTCGAAACTATGACGCAATACGATAGTTTGAATGCGATCAGGCCCTGTTGAAATAATATCAATTGGTGCACCGATGGCTTTCTCTACAAAACGAATATACGCTTTTGCATTTTCTGGAAGCTGATCCAGTGTTTGAGCACCAACAGTACTTTCAGTCCAGCCTGGCAACTCTTCATAAACCGGCTTCACTTTTTCAAATTGATCCGCACTAGCAGGGACATTCAAACGATTACCATCAGCGTCTTCATAACCAACACACACTTTAACCGTTTCAAGACCGTCCAAGACATCAAGCTTAGTTAAGCAAATTGCATTTACAGAGTTTACGCGAATGGCGTGCTTAACAAGAGCAGCATCAAACCAGCCACAACGACGAGCTCGACCCGTAGTAGTACCTTTTTCATGACCAACTGTGGATAAATGCTCACCCACTTTATCAAACAGTTCTGTCGGGAACGGGCCAGAACCAACACGGGTTGTGTAAGCCTTGGTGATACCCATAATTTGATCTAAATATAACGGCCCCACACCCGAACCGCATGCCACACCACCAGCAGTGGTATTCGATGAAGTTACAAATGGGTAAGTACCATGGTCAATATCTAACAGTGTACCTTGCGCGCCCTCAAACATAATGTCGCCACCGGCTTCGCGAATGGTGTGCACTAGGTCAACCGCATCAACAACGATGTCTTTAATCTGAGCCGCCCAGTCCATACAAGAAGCTAGCGTTTCTTCGTAGCTCACTTCTTCAACGCCGTAATAATTTTTTAGCGAGAAATTATGGAATTCCATCACTTCTTTTAGCTTATCGGCAAATTCTGGCTGATATAAATCACTTACGCGCAAACCACGACGAGCAACCTTATCTTCATAAGCAGGACCAATACCACGACCAGTGGTACCAATTTTCGCGTTGCCACGTTTTACTTCACGAGCCTGATCAAGTGCCACGTGATATGGCAAGATTAATGGGCATGCGTGAGAGATAACTAAGCGCTCCATAACTGGCACGCCACGCTCTTCAAGTGCACGAGCTTCTTTTAGCAATGCATCTGGTGCCAATACAACACCGTTACCAATGATGCATTTCACGCCATCACGCAGGATGCCCGAAGGAATTAAATGCAGCGCGGTTTTAACACCGTCGATAACCAAGGTATGACCAGCATTATGGCCCCCTTGGAAACGCACTACTGCAGTTGCTTTTTCGGTTAGAAGGTCAACGATCTTGCCCTTACCTTCATCACCCCATTGTGTACCTAGTACAACGACATTCTTGCCCATAGCTGGTTTTGCTCTGTAATAATTTGCTTAAAGAGTTTCCACGATCCACTGGTCATTCTTGTATACCAGTACCGAAGTGCAACCAAAGGCTGCCGGATTATCAGTACTTGATAATCCACTAATGACTCGCTTGCCTTGTGAGCGTAGATCACTCACCACAGACCAGTCCGCATCTACCGGTGCAAAAATGCCATCCTCTGCAGATACTTGTTTATTTACGATTCGAACCCATTGCTTAATGTCTGCACTGAATCCGGTGGCCGCGCGTGCGCGCCCAAACACTGCGCCAGTATCGTCATAACGACCACCTTGCGCCACAGCCTGACCATGACCTGCCACATACGCAGCAAACACCACGCCTGTGTGATAATCAAAGCCACGCAATTCAGCCAAATCAATAAAGATATCCACATCTTTAAAGCGTGACTGTAAAACCTGACAAATATTGTTTAGGTTTTCTAAAGAAGATGCGACATCCGCAACCTCAATCAAAGCTTTTGCTTTTTCAAGCACATCGATTGAACCATTAAGCTCAAGCAAAGAGGTAAATGCTGTTTGCAGTTTAGGCGCTTTTACATACTGCTCAACCAATAAACGGTATTCCGTTACTGACTTATTATTCAACGCCTCAAAAATCTGAACCTCTGCCTGCTCACTTAACTGAGCAGCATCAACCAAGGCTTTGTAAATGCCCACATGCCCCAAATCTAAATGAACCTGAGACAGGCCAACACCATCCATACTGGATAATAATAAAGATAAGATCTCAACATCTGCGCAAGGTGCAGATTCACCAAAAAGCTCCGCACCAATCAACATTGGAGCGCGACTGCTTAATAAAGACTTAGCACGGGTGTGTAAAACAGAACCGCAATAACTTAAACGGTTCACACCCTCTTTAGCCCAACTATGGGCATCCATACGCGCAACTTGTGGCGTAATGTCAGCACTTACACCCATTAAACGACCCGTTAACTGATCGGTCACTTTGAACGTATGTAAGTTTAGGTCACTACCAACACCTGTTAGTAATGACTCAAGGAATTCTAACTGCGGCGGAACGACCAGCTCATACCCCCAATTAGAAAACGTATCTAATAAGGTACGACGCATGGCTTCAAGCTGCTTTGCCTCTGGAGGCAAGAGTTCTTCGATACCGTCGGGCAACAACCAGCGATCGGCTTGATTCATACTGAACTCGCTCATCTCTAGGTAACTATTATTAAAAGCCCTACACCACAGAGCATACTCACAAGGCCAACTATCCGCATTGTATTGTCGTTCATGGTGGCCATTTGCACCACCAAGCGACGCCAGCGACTAGGGTAAAGAAAAGGGACTATCCCCTCCAGTACCAAGACTAGGCTAAATGCGATTAGAATTTGCTGCCAAACAGAGCTGTCTATCATAAGGGTCACTACATAAGCGCTTATATCGTCCTGATTTTGCGCTATCCCATGCTTCCTGCACATAAAAAAACCGGGGATTTAGCCCGGTTTTGCGAATTCTACACGGTTTTTAGCGAAAGAAGAAGTCGGGTGTCAGGGGTCGGACGTCGGGAGTACCATGCTGCAACGAAAAAGGCCCGCGAATGCGGGCCTAACTCCAGACGTCTGTCGTCAGACCTCCGACTTGTTACTTGCCCTTGGTGCTCTTCATATACTTGAAGAAGTCACTATCAGGCTTTAGCAGTAATACGTCTTCTTGGCCATTGAAGGTTTCTTCATAGGCTTTCAAAGAACGGGTAAACGCATAGAACTCAGGATCACGATTAAAGGCTTTTGCATAAACAGCCGACGCAATTGCATCACCTTCACCACGGGTCACTTCAGACTCTTTGTAGGCATTGGCCACCAAAACTGTCTTTTGACGATCCGCATCAGCACGAATACCTTCCGCCAACTCTTTACCTTGTGAACGCAATTCACGAGCTTCACGCTCACGCTCAGCAGACATACGACGGTAAACGTTGTTCATCAGGTCATCCGGTAGATCAATACCTTTAACGCGCGTATCTAAAATCTTAATACCAAACTGACTTTCAGACTGCTCGTTTAAGATTTTAGTTAAATGCAGCATTAATTCGTCACGCTCACCGGACACAACTTCTTGTACGGTACGGTTAGCGAACTCAGCACGAATACCATCGTTTACTAAGTTTGCAACCAGTGCAGCGGCTCTCCAGCGATCACCTGAAGTTGCTTTATAGAAGTCACGAACATTTTCGATTCTCCACTTAACAAAGCTATCAACGATTAAGAATTTTTTACCCGCTGTTAAGAAACGCTCAGGACGCGCATCCAAAGTTAAAATACGAGCATCGAATTTTTTAACGTTATCAATCATTGGGACTTTAATGTGAATCCCTGGTTGAATGTCGTCTTCAATGATCTCACCGAAACGCAACTTAATGGCACGTTCAGTTTCATTCACCATATAAACACTAGAGAAACCCACTAGCACAATAACAACAGCAATCACGCTGAGGAAAATAGACTTAGGACTCATTAGCGACCCTCCCTAACACGACCGGCTTGACGCTGACGCAACTCTTCAACTACTTGATCAGCAATGCCAGATATATCCGCGTTAGAGGCAGCACCTGACTCACGAGCACCTCGGCTTGATTCCATGATCTTATCTAACGGCAGATACATCATGTTATTGCCACCCTCAACATCCACAAGCACTTTGCTGGCATTACCATAAACTTTACTGATGCTATCAAGATACAAACGCTCACGTGTGACCGTTGGCGCTTTACGATATTCCGCATGCAGCTTCACAAAACGATCCGCTTCACCTTCTGCTTGAGCAATTACTTGCTCTTTATAAGCATTGGCTTCTTCAAGCATACGCTGCGCTTTACCACGGGCCTCAGGCACAATGGTATTGGCATAGGCTTCTGCTTCATTCACGTAACGTTCTTTATCTAACTTAGCGCTTTGCACATCATCAAATGCGGCTTTTACTTGTTGTGGCGCTGTTGCATCTTTGATGTTTACCTTATCAACCTCAATACCGGTTTGATAATTACGCATATAATTTTGCAGACGATCACGCACATTACCTGCAAGTAAGGTACGACCACTGGTTAGGATTGGGTCCATGTTAGTGCTACCCACTTCGTGACGAAGGGCAGATTCAGCCGCATGAATTAAAGATTGCTCAGGGTCTTCAACACGCAATGAGAAAGACACTGGATCAACCACTCGATATTGAACGTTCATGGCTACTTCAACCACGTTTTCGTCTTGAGTTAGCATTAACTCTTTTAACTCTGCGTTACGCACGTTGGTCACATTAACCGGAGTTACTATTTCAATGAACGGTATAACAAAACGTAAACCTGGCTCTAGTGTGCGGTCGTATTTACCAACACTCAACACAACACCACGTTGCTGTTCGTCAATTGTGTAAACGGATTTAAAACCCAGTACCACAATCACAAAAAGAAGGATCAAACCAAAAAAGCCACCAGCACCTGGGCCGCTGTTTTTTGATCCACCGGAACCGTTTGATTTTTTACCACCAAACATGCCGTTTAATTTATCCATTAACTGTTTTAGGGCTTCATCTAAATCAGGTGGCTGATTATTGCCACCACGATTATTATTTCCCCACGGGTCTTTGTCGTTATTACCGCCACCCGGCTCATTCCAAGCCATAAGAACTCCATTTGTTAGTTCGTATCAATGAAATCATAACTGTTTGTTTTTTTGGTTGCGACAAACAGTTTAATTATTTACTGCCAAAATTCTTTTTCTTGAGGAATATATCGCTCAGCAGGAATGCCCGCACGAGAAAGTATTTTAAGCATATCTTCTTTTTCTATACGCACATCTAGGACAAACTGACCATTTTCATCAACAGTTTCATTTAAAACTGCACCATGGTCATACAACAATGCACGCAATTGGCCGTCTTTAGGACTCAACTCTATACTTTGTTCGAACAAATTGCTGGTAAGAATTTCGCCAATCACCTGATTGATCAACTCTAAGCCATCACCTGTCTTAGCACTCACCCAAACACGCCATGGCATGCCGGACTCATCACGGTCGATACGCGCTCTTTGACCAGGCAATAAATCCGCCTTATTAAATACTTGAAGTGTTGGTCGATCTAATGAGTCAATCTCATCTAGAACAATCTCAACTTGCTCCATATTTAACGCACGATCATCATCCGCACAGTCAATCACATGCAGCAATAAATCGGCTTCGCGGGTTTCTTGCAACGTAGCTTTAAAGGCTTCGACCAACTTGTGAGGAAGGTGGCGAATAAAACCTACAGTATCGACCAAAACCACTTCACCCAAGCCTTGTACAGGCAAGCGGCGCAACGTTGGATCCAGCGTTGCAAACAACTGGTCAGCAGCATAAACCTCAGCATTTGTGAGGGCATTAAATAGTGTGGACTTGCCCGCATTGGTATAACCCACTAATGATACGGTGGGTATGTCTGAACGCTTACGTGCTCGGCGACTCTGGTCACGTTGGGTTTGTACTTTTTGTAGGCGCTTGTAAATCAGCTTTTCACGATCTTTTAATAAGCGGCGGTCACTCTCTAATTGAGTTTCACCAGTACCACGCATACCAATACCACCCTTCTGGCGGTCAAGGTGACTCCAACCATGTACAAGTCGAGTTGCTTGGTACTGCAATTGAGCCAATTCAACTTGCAACTTACCTTCATAGGTACGTGCACGCAGAGCAAAAATATCCAGAATCAGACCTGTACGGTCAATCACTCGGCATTCTAATGCGGCTTCTAGGTTACGTTGTTGGCTTGGGGAGAGAGCATGGTTAAACAGGACCAGTTCCGCTTCACAGAATTCCACTGCTTCACGTACTTCTTCAAGTTTACCCTTGCCAATATAGGTTTTAGGGTCGGGGGCTTTACGAGAGCCAGTAATAAGGGCTAACGCCGCACCACCAGCACTGCGTACTAATTCTTCAAATTCACGAGGATCTTCCCTTTCTTCACCTTCAGGAAAATCAATGTGGACCAGTACTGCACCTTCGCCACTTTCAGGACGATCAAAAAACAAGGCCTACCTCAATCTTTAACAATATCGCCCACTGTGGTGCACGATTGCAGGCACAAACAAGCGAAGTAATAGCAAAATAGCTCGCACAATAGACAGCATACGCCGCATATCGTTCGAGCTATTTTGGATAATTCGATTATTCTTCGTCTTTTTCTGTCGGCGCTAGGCGAACATTACGTGAAGGCACAACCGTCGAAATGGCATGTTTATAAACCATTTGGCTAACGGTGTTTTTCAACACGATGACGAACTGATCAAATGACTCAACCTGACCTTGCAGTTTGATGCCATTAACCAAGAAAATAGATACAGGAATACGTTCTTTACGAAGCGCATTCAGGTAAGGGTCTTGTAGGGAGTGCCCTTTTGACATTATTTTTATCTCCTAATGATTGAGCTAATCGCCCATGCCCTATGCAAATGTGCGCGGACTATGCCACAACTATGGCCTCGGATTCCACTATTTTCAAGGCAGAAGGCGCTAACTTTAACGCTTTCGTCATAAATCAATGGCATATTGCCAACCATTTATTCAGCCTCGGATTAACCACTTTCAAAACACAAAGGGTTAACTTTAGTATTTTTGTGTAAAACACCGGCAGCATAACAGACTATTAGGCGGGATTCGGCCAATTTAGTTCATTCATCACAAAACACTATGTTGCCTGCAATGATGGAATTTCGGACTTTAAAATAACTAATGCGGATTCCACCAACTTAGGGTCTTCACTTTCAAGCCAATGCAAGTTTTCCCAACTGCGCAGCCAAGTCACTTGGCGTTTGGCTAACTGGCGAGTGGCCACCACACCTTTAAAAATCATATCGTCATAACTTAACTGTCCATCCAAGTATTCCCATACCTGACGATAACCCACCGCGCGAATGGCGGGTAAATTTTCGTGTAAGTCATCACGCTGATAAAGTGCGCGTACTTCATCTACAAAACCATCTTTTAACATTTGCTCAAAACGTTGCTCTATTCGTTCATGCAAGGTTTTGCGCTCTTTCGGACAAATGGCAAATTGCACCACTTGATAAGGGATACTTTTTTGCTGCTGCTGCGCCCATAGCTCTGTCAGGGTTTTACCTGTTACACGATATACCTCTAATGCCCGCTGCACTCGCTGAGGATCATTAGGATTAAGTCTTGCAGCCGATTCAGGGTCAACTTGAGCTAATTGCTCGTGAATGGCAGGCCAACCTTTTTCTAAGGCTTCTTCTTCAATTTGTTTGCGAACGGTTTCATCAGCTTCTGGTAAATCTGCTGCCCCTTCTAACAAAAATTTAAAGTAGAGCATGGTGCCACCCACTAAAACCGGAATATTCCCTCTTGCGGTCACATCTGCCATGACACGTAAAACATCTTCCCGAAAATCTGCCGCACTGTAAGGCTCAGATGGATCACGAATATCAATAAGATGATGAGGGTATTGAGCCAATTCTTGGGCGGTGGGTTTTGCTGTGCCGATGTTCATGTCTTTATAAACAAGCGCACTATCAACACTAATTAATTCACATGGCAGTTCATCATACAATGCGCACGCCAAAGCCGTCTTGCCAGAGGCCGTGGGCCCCATAATAAAAATAGCGGGTGGTAATGGAGTCTGTGACATTATTGACCACGCATAAATAGTTTATCGAGTTCTTTCATGGATAGTTGTGTCCACGTTGGTCGGCCATGGTTGCACTGGCCACTGCGCTCGGTGATTTCCATGTCACGTAATAAACCATTCATTTCGGCAATGGTTAATTGGCGATTGGCTCGCACCGAGCCATGACACGCCATGCTTGATAACACTTCATTACGGAACTCTGTCATATGACGGGAGCCACCATGCTGGCGATAATCTTCAAGCACTTTTACCACTAATGCCTCACTGTTAGCACTGCGTAATAACACCGGCATTTGACGAATCACCAAGCTTTCCGGCCCTAAGCGTTCTAACTGAAAACCAAGTTTTGATAACTCCTGCTCTTGCTGCTCGGCGATATCTGCTTGCTCTTGGCTGACATGAATGGTTTCTGGCACTAACAAAGGTTGTGACGCGATACCTTGTTCATCATAGGCGACTTTTAAACGCTCATAAGTAATGCGTTCATGGGCCGCGTGCATGTCCACCACAATTAAGCCATGTTCGCTTTGCGACAAAATAAACACACCGTGTAATTGAGCAATGGCATAACCCAAAGGTGGAATGACTTTATCCCCAGCGCCATTTACATCCATAGTTGGCATAACTGAATTATTTGGCAATGGCTGAGAAAACGGCGAGCCTATTTGTGAGCCTTCATTAACAGGGCCACCTTGATGCAATTGACCATAGCGATTCATTTGTTCTTGTACTTGGCCTGGTTGAATACCTTGAGCGGCATAATTATTTTGCCAAGGATTTCCCGCAACCTGAGCTTGTTGAAGCTGTATATTATTTTGTCCGGCAAATTCGCCAGCGGCGATACCGCTAACTTGCGGCTGGCTATGTAATTGCGCATCTGGCTCTGGGGCCTCAGGGCGAACTTCACCTAAGGCTTTATGTAATGAACGGAATAAAAAATCATGCACTAAACGTCCATCACGAAAACGGACTTCATGTTTGGTTGGGTGCACGTTCACATCCACCAGCGCTGCATCTAATTCAAGGTACAAAACAAAGGCGCTATGACGTCCGTGATACAACACATCTTGATACGCTTGACGGATGGCATGTGCCACCAATTTATCACGTACGATTCGGCCATTTACAAAAAAGTATTGCATGTCGGCTTGGCTGCGACTAAACGTCGGCAAACCCACCCAGCCCCATAATCTTAAACCTGCCCCTTCCATTTCGATGCTCACCGCTTCTTTCATGAACTGAGCACTTAACAAGCTGGCCACGCGTTTTTCTTTATCAAATTCTGATGTACACGGGCGTAAGCTGTGAATCACTTTTTGATTATGACGTAATTGAAACGACACATCGTAACGGCTTAGGGCCATGCGCTTAACCACTTCTTCTAAATGGTTAAATTCGGTTTTTTCGGTACGCAGAAATTTACGACGGGCAGGTGTATTAAAAAATAAGTCGCGCATTTCGATGGTGGTGCCCACTGGGTGTGCACAGGGTTTCACCTCGGTGGCCATGTCGCGGCCTTCTGCCTGGACTTGCCAAGCTTCTTCGCTTTCTTGTTCATGAGAGCTTAAAACCAAGCGCGAAACCGATGCAATAGAAGCTAAAGCCTCACCACGAAAACCCAAACTTTGTACCGATTCTAAATCATCAAGATCTTTGATTTTACTGGTGGCATGGCGGCTCAACGAAAGAGGAAGATCATCTTTTTCAATGCCAAAACCATTATCGCGAATACGGATTAATTTCACTCCGCCTTGTTCAACGTCTACTTCGATACGAGTAGCGCCGGCATCTAAGCTATTTTCAACTAACTCCTTCACCACGTTAGCTGGGCGCTCGACTACTTCACCAGCGGCAATTTGGTTAGCAAGACGAGGACTTAAAACTTCTATACGTTTCATGGTGTTCTTTTCGAATTAGATGATTTTCCAGCGCCTAGGTGGCTGGTACTTTGATCACTTGGCCAACGCGTATGATACTGGTTTTTAAACCATTTAGCTCTTTGAGCGTGGACATTGATGTGGCATGGCGCTGGGCAATGACAGATAAGGTGTCGCCTGGGGCAATCACATATTCTTTTAAGCGGTCACTTTTATCACGGATACTGGCTAAGTAAGTACCAGGCGGTGGCGACTGCATGAAGTAACGTTTTATGCCTTGGTGAATAGACGATGCCATGCGGCTTTGATAAGACGAGGTTTTGAGTTTTTTAGCTTCACCAGGGTTAGATAAAAAACCAGTTTCGATTAGTAAAGAAGGGATATCTGGCGACTTCAATACCGCAAAACCAGCCTGCTCAACTTTATGTTTGTGCAGCTTAGACACGCCGCCCATACTGTTAAGTACCATCTGGCCCAAATCGAGGCTTACACTTAAGCTGGCCGTCATGGATAAATCCAATAACACGCCCGCTAATAAATCTTCTTTATCATCAAGGCTCACGCCACCCACTCCACCGATCAAGTCCGATGAGTTTTCTTTGTCAGCCAGCCAACGAGCGGCTTCACTGGTGGCCCCTCGTTGTGATAAAGCAAAGACTGAACTACCACTAGCACGATGACTGCTAAAGGCATCCGCATGGATGGATATAAACAAATCCGCATTGGATGCTCGGGCTTTTCTAGTACGCTCACGCAGGCCTATATAATAATCACCTGTGCGCACCAAAACCGGTTTAAAGCCTCGCTCTTGCTCGAGCAATGCCGCCAGCTTTTTCGCAATCCCCAGCACCACTTTTTTCTCATAAATACCACCATGACCAATGGCACCTGGGTCTTCGCCACCGTGGCCTGCATCAATGGCGACAATAATGTCACGGCTGGTCGCTTGGGTTTGTTTTACATCAAGTACAGGCTTCGACAATGTAAGAGGGCGTGTATTTTGTGTGCGCGGTAACAAGTCCACCACTAAACGGTGACTGTATTGATTGTTGGGTGGTAATGGAAAGCTTTTCGCATCAATGGCTTCACGTAAATCCAGTACGATGCGCAGGTCTTTTTTATCACGCATGCCCCAGCGTACTTTTTTGATAGGGCCTACACTGACATCCAGGTCTTTGAGTGAATCCAACATCTTGCTGTTTTCAATATCAATGACTAGCCGATTAGGGGAGCTTAACGGAAAGATTTTATGCTCAGCTTCACGATTTAAATCAAACACTAAGCGTGAGCTATCTGGGGCGTGCCAAAGCCTAACCCCTTGCACATCGGCAAGGGAGACGCTGGATAATGTCATCAATAAAACGGCTAATACGGTACGCACGTTACTTCTTTTTATTTTAGTGAAAACCTATGCCCAAGCTTTTAGCTGGGCGCGTCCTTTTTCAGAGTGGCTGGTAAAACTTAATTGGCGGCCTTGTTGCCATGGCTCAATCACAATGTCGATATCGGCTTCGGGCAAAATACCCGCGCCTTTTTCAGGCCACTCAATTAAACACAAGGTATCATCGGCAAAATAGTCCCTAACCCCCATAAATTCGAGCTCTTCTGGGTCCGCCAGGCGATACAAATCAAAATGGTAAACACGCAGAGTACCAAGCTCATAAGGTTCTACCAAGGTGTATGTGGGGCTTTTTACATTTCCAGTATGACCTAACCCTTGAATCAAACCGCGGCTCAAGGTGGTTTTCCCCATGCCTAAATCACCATGTAAATGAATCACCAAGCCCGCCTGCAATGTGGCCGCATTTGCGTGTGTCCAAGCTAACATGGCCTGCTCATCGGTAAATTGTTGTGTAATCTGATCCATCTATGTCTCTGCTTATTTCTGACAGCCAGCAACCCCATGCTGGACTGTCAATTTAATAACTTGCGTAACTCAACTAGCAAATCACTGGCCAGTAAACTACTTTGACCGTGCTTTGCACCCTCATCAGCTGCAGCGCTATGCAAGCAAACCGCCCCGCTGATCACCTGATGAAGATGTTTTGGTAAAGCCTGTAGATGCTGCGCCATAAAACTTGCACTAATACCGGTTAATACATCACCCATGCCTGCACTGGCCATACCTGGGTTACCATCGGTACAAATTTTAATGCCAGCAGAATCACCCATTAAAGAGCCGGCACCTTTTAATACCACATAACTATTAAAACGTTCACTCAATGAGCGTAATGCCGTAAAACGATCCTGCATGACACTCGACACATCTACACCCAGCATTCTGGCCGCTTCACCTGGGTGAGGGGTCATAACGCTGATGCGCTGAGCCAAATTATGTTGGATCTTACCAGTGGCCATTAAATTCAAAGCATCGGCATCTAATACCACAGGTAGTGTGCTTTGCATCACTTGTTGCAGCATTTGCTGCCCCCAACTGCTTTGGCCTAAACCTGGGCCAATGGCAATCACATCAGCTTTGGCGAGCAATGGAATCAACTGCTGCCCAGATTCAACCCCATGGGCCATCACTTCTGGCTGTCGAGCCACAATGGCACCGACATGCTCTGGCCGCGTCGCTACACTGACCAAGCCAGCACCAGCGCGTAATGCCGCTGATGCACTTAAACTCACGGCGCCCGCCATGCCACTATCGCCACCGATAATCAAAACATGTCCAAAATCCCCTTTATGGGCAGTCACTTTTCGTGGACTAAATAACGCCCCTTGTTGAACACTGTGCCAGTTAAGCAAACGGGAGCTGATTTCTAAGTAGGTACGTACTGACTTTGGAATGCCTAAATTAGCCAAACGCACCTGCCCCACATAATCAGGAGCATGCCCAGTAAACAACCCCTGTTTGTTCAATAACATGGTGACGGTAATATCAGCAATGATCGCCTCTGCCGCCACATACCCTGATGAAGCATTCACACCAGAAGGCACATCAATGGCCAATACCGGTAATGGGCTTTCATTGACCAAGCTAATCAGCGCAGACACGTCATCACTGGGTGCCCCTTTTATACCTACACCTAACAAGGCATCTACGATGACACAATTAGGTTTATACCAATTAATTTGCTCGCTAGAGATGACATCTAAACCTGAACTAATAGCCGCCTCTGCAGCCAGCTTAGCTTCACCTTCTAAGCGGTAAATTGCACCGGCAAACACCAGCTGCACATCAATGCCATGCTCTTGTGCAATACTGGCCATCTCAAAGCCGTCACCGCCATTATTGCCTTTACCACATAAAATAATGAGCTCTTGAACATTGGGCCATTCACTGAGCAAAACCGCAAAAGCCGCTTGCGCCGCTTGCTGCATTAACTCGTACCCTGAATAACCAAGATCATCGATACAATGACGATCCAACGCTTGGCATTGCTCGGCCGTATATAAAGGAATACCCATATCAGATTTAAAGCGCAGTGCTTTTTGTGTCGCCATCCGTGTCTACCACAATCATAAAAAACTGAAACGATTATACCTGCATCACTAAAGTTCTCCATGGTTCAAATTAGCAGGGGCAGCCACTGAGCAGCAATTCATAGAGATAGGGAGTGAAGTATCGTAAAATCAGCAAACACTCTTTAGGTTTCTTTGTGTTTATGATCACCCCAGAACAAAGCCAAGCGCTTGCCCGCGACATTAAAACTTGGGGAGAAGAACTGGGCTTCGCCCAAGTGGCCATTACCGATGTTGACCTTCAACAACATGGTGAACGACTAGTCGAGTGGTTAAAAAAAGGCTATCACGGCGAAATGGCTTACATGGCCGATCATGATGACATGCGCTATCGCCCAGAAAAACTGCACCCAGGCACCTTTCGGATTATCACGCTAAGAATGGATTACATGGCACCGGAAGTAGAAACCATCCGTGTACTCAACAACCCCAATCAAGCTTACATCAGCCGCTATGCCTTAGGGCGTGATTATCACAAGCTTATGCGCAAACGCATCACGCAACTGGGCAAAAAAATCGAACATGCCATTAGTGAACTAGACCTTGCACCTAACTTTCGCGCCTTTGTGGACAGCGCACCAGTATTAGAGCGCGGCCTTGCTCAAAAAGCTGGCATGGGCTGGATTGGCAAAAACGCCATGTTAATCAACCCAAAAGCGGGGAGTTATTTTTTCTTAGGGGAGTTATTCACCAACTTACCCTTACCCCTTGATGACCCCTATCAAGATATGAACTGCGGCAGTTGCACCGCATGTATCACCGAATGCCCCACTGGGGCCATTGTGGATAACCATGTGGTGGATGGGCGCAAATGCATTTCCTATTTAACCATTGAATTGAAAACCGCCATTCCTGAAGCGTTGCGCAGCAAAATGGGCAACCGCATTTTTGGTTGCGATGACTGCCAACTTTGCTGTCCGTGGAATAAATTCACCAAGGCATCACAAGAACAAGATTTCACCCCGCGCCACAATTTAGACACCGCCACCTTGCTTGAACTCTTTGCTTGGGACGAAAAAACATTTTTAGCTAAAACCCAAGGCACACCGATTCGCCGTGCCGGTCATGAACGTTGGTTAAGAAACATTGCGGTGGCTCTGGGTAATGCGCCGCACGCCCAAGAAATCATTATAGCTCTAAATGATAAAGCCAGTTTTAACTCCCCTTTAGTGCAAGAACACGTCAACTGGGCACTGCAACAGCAGTTACAAAAACCTTCATAGGTCATTTGTTTGCCTGCAAAATAACGCCAAAACCCCTTGTATTAGCGATTTAAACAACACAGTGGTATGGTTTAAAGCATATCATCATGTTTAGGGTGGCTTACAAGCCAAGCGCTGGGCTGAAATTCAATAATAATTAGACATCTAAAAGTGTGTTAAACGAGTATAACCCGTTAGGTGTGTTCGCCTACTGAATGACTCGTCATTTTTCAGCCCCACCTGAACTTAAGCAATAAAACGCCAAGGGCGACCTCATGAAGACAAAATTATCTATACAGCACGTGTATAAGATTTTTGGTAAACACCCTAAAAAAGCCATGAATATGGTGGGACAGGGCAAAACAAAAGACCAAATATTCAGCGCCATAGGCCAAACCGTGGGCGTAAAAGATGCCTCTTTCGATATTTATGAGGGGGAGATCTTTGTCATTATGGGGCTTTCTGGCTCAGGAAAATCCACCATGGTGCGCATGCTCAACCGACTTATTGAGCCTACCCAGGGTAAAATATTTTTAGATGACACCGACATCGCCTCTTTAGACGAAGAAGCACTTCGTCAAATACGCTTGCATAAAATCTCAATGGTATTTCAATCCTTTGCGCTCATGCCCCATATCTGCGTGCGCGACAATGTAGCCTTTGGTTTAGATTTAGCAGGTGATGTATCCATTGAAGAGCGCCAAAAACGCGCAGACGCTGCACTGGATCGTGTGGGTCTATTGCCCAATGCAGACTCTTACCCCAGTGAGCTATCAGGTGGTATGCAGCAACGAGTTGGCCTTGCCCGAGCTCTGTGCATAAACCCAGATGTTCTGTTAATGGATGAGGCCTTCAGCGCCCTTGATCCGCTCATTCGAACTGAAATGCAAGATGAGCTGCTGCGCCTGCAAGCAGAAGATAAACGCACCATTGTGTTTATCTCTCACGATTTAGACGAAGCCGTGCGCATCGGTGATCGCATCGCCATCATGCAAGGGGGCGAGGTGGTGCAAGTGGGCACCCCAGACGACATCATTAACAATCCTGCCAATGATTACGTACGCTCATTCTTTCGTGGTGTCGATGTAAGCACAGTGTTAAGTGCAAAAGATGTGGCTAGTCGCACTCAACAAACTCTCATAAAAAAAACCTCCGATACAGGTATTAGTACCAGTCTGCAATTACTTAAAGACAATGATCGAGATTATGGTTACGTGGTCGATGGCAGTAATCAGTTTGTTGGGGTGGTCTCAACTGACTCGTTAAAACAAGCCAAACAGCAAAGCCAAGCAATTGAAGCGGCACTTTTGAAAAAACCACAAACCATTCTGGCCGACACGCCACTGGGTGAATTAATTTCTGATGTAGCCCAAGCGCCTTGCTCGCCCCCTGTGGTCAATGAGCAAGGGAAGTTTTTAGGGGTCATCAGTAAAACCGTTTTACTGGAAGCGCTGGACCGTCAAACAGGAGATACCTTATGAGCCAAGATAACCCATGGGGCACTCAAGACAGTAACGACTCGGCTTATCTTGCAGATAAATCCAATGAGGTAGCACCAAGTTTCGATTGGACCGAACCATTCAAAGTAGATGGCGGCATCATCCCTTTTAATGACATGGTGGATTCCACACTGGATGCTGTGGTGCCGTTTTTACGCCCAGTTTTTCAAGCTCTGTCTCAGCCTATCGGCTGGATTTTAAATTCCATCGAAGCTTTTTTATTATGGGTCCCCGCCCCCTTTATTATCTTGGCGCTGGCATTATTGGCCTGGAAACTATCGACTCGTAATATCGCCATTGGCACTTTCTTGGGCTTACTGAGTATTGGATTAATTGGCGCATGGGATGACGCCATGATCACCCTTTCATTGGTGATCACTTCATTATTCTTTTGCGTAGCCATTGGTTTGCCCATGGGAATATGGTTGTCGCGTTCGGATAAAGCGGTTTCGATTGTGCGACCCATTTTAGATGCCATGCAAACCACTCCTGCGTTTGTGTATTTGATTCCCATCGTTATGTTATTCAGCCCGGGTAAGGTAGCCGGTGTCATCGTCACCATTATTTTTGCGGTTCCGCCCATGATCCGTTTAACCAATTTAGGCATTCGCCAAGTCCCTGCGGACTTAATCGAGGCAGCAAAAGCATTTGGTACCAATCCAAAACAGTTGCTGTTCAAAGTGCAATTGCCTCTTGCTCTGCCCACCATCATGGCTGGGGTGAATCAAACCTTGATGCTCGCGCTTTCAATGGTGGTGATTGCCTCCATGATTGCAGTACCTGGTCTGGGTCTTATGGTATTACAAGGTATTGGTCGTAACGACATAGGTATTGCTGCCGTTGGTGGCTTAGGGATTGTGGTACTAGCGATAATTTTAGATCGCATTACACAACACATTGGCCGCGGCAAAAAATAACGCGAACAACATTTAACAAAACAAGGAGCAAACCATGAAGCTGCTTAAAGCATTATTAGTCTTACCCATATTAACAACACTGTTAGCAGGTTGTTCAGAAACTGCAGAAACCACAACAGCCAACACCGATAAACCAGGCAAGGGCATAAGCGTGAAAAGTTTTCACAGTCCAATCGCTGAAGAAAAATTTCAAACTCTGATTATTAACCGTGCCCTAGAAGAGTTGGGATATGACACACAGCCCATTTTAGAAGTGGAATACAACGCTGGCTATACCGCCATTGCACAAAACGACATTCAATGGGCTGCTATTAGTTGGGACCCGTTACACAATGACATGTTTAAAAACTCTGGTGGCGGCGATACCATCATTAAATTAGGCCAATACATTACCGGCGCAGCACAAGGCTATTTAATGGATAAAGCCACCGCCGAAAAATATAGCATCGACACCATTGATGATTTAAAAGATCCGACACTGGCTAAGTTATTTGATGCCACTGGCGACGGTAAAGCCGATCTAACTGGCTGCCAGCCAGGCTGGGGCTGTGAAGCCGTAATCAATCACCAACTCAATGCATTTGGTTTGCGCGATACGGTTAACCATGTACAAGGCAGTTATGCGGCCATTATCTCAGACACTATTGCCCGCTATAAAGCTGGCCAGCCAATCGTGTATTACACTTGGACGCCTTATTGGGTTTCAGGTGTATTAGTTCCTAGTAAGGACGTTGTTTGGTTACAAGTGCCACGCTCTGAACACCCACTGGGCACTGACACACAGCTACCAAACGGGGATAACTATGGTTTTAATGTAAACAGCGAACGGATTGTTGTGAATAAAGAATTTGCCGAAGCAAATCCTGCTGCGAAAAAATTATTTGAAGTAGCAAAATTAAATATCAATGCCGTATCTGCCCAGAACAAATTAATTTCAGAGGGTGAAAATACAGCAGCAGATATCGAACGTCACACTACTAACTGGATAGCTAAAAACCGTGATTTATTCGATTCATGGTTAGAAGCAGCTAGAAACGCAGCTATGTAGGTGACCGATTGCACAGGCTGTAAAGATAAGGAGCCCTAAGGCTCCTTTTTTTATATGTGTCGCGTTATGATTTAGAAAAACATGAGACTCATAACATGGATGTTATCTGGATAAATCTATTTAGCTCATCATCAATACAATACTGGGTAGATATTTTTGCCATATGTGGTGCATGCCTTGTCTTAGACGCATTTATCATGTCGATATTAAAAGGCAAACACCGCGCTGAACGTAGCCATTATCTGTTAAGTATTATCTCTGTAGTTTGTTACATCGCGTTGTTTCCATTAAACAGCGAATTATTCCGCCATTATTGGATGCAAATTTTATTGGGTTTATACCTTTATGATTTGTGCATCATAGCTCGCGATTGGCGACAACTTAAACCCAGCTATCGTACTTTTTATTCGGTTCACCATGGGGTCAGTTTAGGCTTATTTGTCATCTGGCATTTAAGTTTTGTGCCCTTTACCGATGCCATGGCCATTGGCGCATTGCTCTGGGTAAGCAGTGATGTGTGGCGCTGGGCAGAACAATTTTGGCGTTTAAGTGGCAAACACAGTTCAAATAAATTACGTGACGGGGTGTATTATTTAGAGCGAGGACATAGGGTGTTTGCTTACGCTTTATTTTTATGGATTTTAGATTTTGAATTTAAATACATGTCTGAAATAGTTCTCATTTCAAGCGGTATTTTAATGGACATCATTGATACTTATTTTCAACAACAAGCCAGACGGGTGCATCGGTTAAAACACTCGATCACTAAAGGAATTCATACAAACCCTCACCCGCAAAACAACAAGAAAAAAGCCGCTTAATCTTTATACCACATAGACAGCGCCACTTGCTCCATGGCATACCACTGATCTCCTTGGGGTTTCCATTGTTCAAAATTACGGGTGGCAGCTAATAAAAAATCCATCAATCCCAAGTGCTGCCTTAATACCCGTGCATGACGGTGAGGCACCGTAGGGTGAAATAAACCACTAAAACTTAACAATTGAATGGGGCGTTTTTTCACCCAGTTCCACGATCCCATCTCTAAGGTTATGGGCAATAACGTTCGCCCCTGTTGTTGGCATTTACGATGAAAATAATCCCATACATCACCATGACTTAAATACGCAGTGGATTGTGGTTCAAATAAATAATTATGGTTTGGGTAATTGCGTTCCCATAAAATTTTTAACGCCATATACACAGGCACATCACTAATGGGTTGACGACGAAATGCGTAAGGAATCCACAGCTGATCTTTAAAACCAAAACCACTGTGTATATCTAACGCAATTACAGGTTTGTCGTTGGCCGTAATACGTTCAATAACGTGTTCAAGCACACAAAACTCCGTTTGCACTTCCCCCCCTTGTTTTCCGCGATACCAAGGTAATTTTTTACTAAAGCGTTGCCCACCTAATAAAAATGGCACAGGGTCTTCGGCTTCAATGGGCGCGTGACGATTGATATCAATACCATTGGCATTGGAGCGGCGGTTTAAATACATACCTGCAGGATTGACCATGGGTAAAATCACCAGCGCCACATCGCTCACAAATTGGCTACGCCAAAGGCCATCCCAACGATAACGTTGTAATAACGATTGCAACCAAGCCAATAAGGCTTGTGTGCCAATGCGCTCAACGCCATGAATGGCAGCGCTAATAAAAAAAGTAGTTTGGCTTTTTTCGGGGTCACCTATGGTCAGCATGGGGATTGGAAGTTGAATATTATTAACAGGGACTTGCGCTAATAGTTCAACCTCAATCACATCTTGGTTTTGGCTGATAATTTTATCCAGCTCAAGGTATTCAGGCACATAAGTTTTAAGCTGACCTTTGTGGCACTGCACAAATTCATGCAATAACTGCCCATCGTTTAGTGCGATATCAACATCGTTTGTTAAAACAAATTCAGAGGCAAACGCAAGCTTGGAGGTATTGCTTTCAGGCGGAGGGTTGGGCGCCACATTGACATCCATTTTGATTGTTCCTAAACATCATGGTTAGGCCAATTTCTCAGCTAACCTCATACAAAAAGTGTAGCCAATACTAAAGCAGGTCAGTGGTCATGTCCTGCCTGTCATAAAAATTTCACAAAGCAGGATTTAGCGACTCAAACTGTTATCATGGGTGTCATTATAAATTACTCATCGAAACCATCATGACCAATATTGCAGTGTTTGTGGATGTGCAAAATATCTATTACACCACCCGCGACATGTATAAGCGCTCATTTAACTACAAAAAACTATGGGCCGATTTGAGCGAGCAAGGCACCATCACACACGCTTATGCCTATGCCATTGACCGCGGCATTGATAGCCAAATTAAATTTCAAGATGCGCTGCGTAATATAGGTTTTGACGTCAAACTTAAACCTTTTATTCAACGCCGTGACGGCAGCGCAAAAGGAGACTGGGATGTGGGCATTACCATAGATGTGATGGAAGCCGCCCCAGACGTAGACCAAGTGGTTTTATTAAGTGGTGATGGCGACTTTGCCATTTTATTAGAAAAAGTGCGCAGTAAATTTAAGGTGAAAACCAAGGTTTATGGCGTGGAGTTTTTAACCGCCAATGGCTTGATTCAAAGCTGTGATGAATTTGTGAATATAGAAAAAGACATGCTGATCTAATGCGTTAAATAGCCAATTTATCTAAAAAACCACTCAAGACATAATGCGCCACGCCGATAACTCACCCATCGGCAAAGGTGCTTTTATGAAAATCACTTCCTCCAATTTGGTCATGAACCAAAATACGCAAAAACAACAGACCGCTGCACGGGCCATAGAATCCAGTGTCACCATTGATAATCGAAATGGCAATGGCAATGCCTCATCCAGTGGCTTAACGGCCTCTATAAAACAATCTCAACTCATTGAAGCATTAAGCTTAATTAACAGTAATAGCATGAGCTTGATCAAAGATGCCGATGGCAACTTTCAAGTTAGTCAAAGCAGCCATGCCATTGAGGCTATTACCAAGCTAGCCCTTGAAGAAGAAATCACCGTACGGGCGGTCACCGCCACGGGGCAAAATAATCCGTCCAATTCAAACGCGGTAGATATCACCATTAACCGTGTGTTTGCGTTTGAGTCGAATACCGATATTCAAATAAATACCCTTGGCAAGGTCACCACAGAAGATGGCCGTGAAATTGATTTTTTATTAGAGCTTAATTATCAACGTGACATGCAGGTTACTCAAACCAGCCAATTCAACGGTAACCGTAATTTAATTGACCCACTGGTGATTAATTTAACCGGTGGCCCCGCTGAATTGAGTGATAGCTATTTTGAGTTTGATTTAGACGGTGATGGCAATAACGAAAACCTACATCAAACTGCCGCCGGTACCGGTTTTTTAGTATTTGATAAAAACAAAAATGGCATCATAGATAATGGCAGTGAAATGTTTGGCCCCCAAACCGGTTATGGCTTTGCAGAACTCAGTGCTTATGATGAAGATGGTAACGGCTGGATTGATGAAAACGACAGTATCTTTGCACAACTTGCCTTTATGGATTTTAACGCAGATGGCGAGCAACAATTACAAGATTTAAGCACCGTTGGTTTAGGTGCCATTGCACTTAAATCCGTGGCCATGGATTTTGACCTTTATGACAGCCAAGGGAATTTTCAAGCACAAGTGGCGCGCAGCGGTGTGGCACTAATGGAAAGTGGCGCCGCAGTGAGCATTCAAGAAATCTATTACCCTGGGCAAGCATTTGGACAAGGGCGTTTAGAGCGAACCACTCAAATCGATAATGAAAATAACGGCACACTGGCACAAAATACTTCGCCATTAACTCAGTTTCAATTTAACAACGCCATCGTTAATGGCCGCGACGAAGAAACCCATGTGACACTTGAGTTGCCAACATATTCTAATAGAGTGGCATTTGATTCATACCAAGAAGTGGATTTTTCAACGGCCCCAATTTCTACAAATGTAAACTCGAACCTAAATGCACACACATCACTGCAAGAACAAGAGAACATAAACATCAGCCTTGTATCTTACCAAGCCATGCCTGAATCAATGAATGCTGATGAAAAACGTGCCTCCATTCAAAATTACTTTCAAAACAAAATTGCCACAGAGTTTGAATTTTTAACCCAAAGCAATACAGCCAGCCCTAACAATCTTAAACAAAATACGCTTACTGATAACCCGATTACACCAAACAAACAAGGGCCATCCTTGTTTCAAAATGAAAGCCCTGAGGATAAAAAACTCGAGGATTTAAAAGTACTGGTGGAGAATTTAAAGTTAATTCGCGAGCGGCAAATAAAAATGCAAGAGAAGCTGGGCATTTACCAGACGGTCAGCCAGCTTCACAACACACCTTAAACCCGAATCATCGTAAAATTACGGTGCCACTAATTTTAAACGCACATCAATCACGCTACCAAGAATCGCGTGACACGCGCTAAAACCTTTAAATGTGTCACCATTTAAACGCATATAAACGGTATTACCTATGTATTCTTCACCTATGGTGATGTTTTGATTCAAGCCATATTCGTTTTCAAATTGGTCATACTCTAACAGTAACTCACCATCAGCTTCGGTGTACTTGCCATCATCATTTAAGTCTACTCTTGCGCTCCAACGAGTATCTTTAAATTCGGTATCAACAACCGTGCCCGTAACAACTAATGAAAAAGGTGTGCCTGCTGTAACTTCAATGGGTTCCAAATCTGTGTAGTCATATTGGCTTGGATCAAATGCAATGACGTCACCATTAATGGCCACGCTATCAAACTGACGTTTAACAGTAGATGTGAAGGGGCGACAATATTCATCGGTAATAGAGACATAACGAGAAAAGGTATCGGTTACACCAAGATGATCCGTGACGGTTAATGTAGGTTCATATTCACCGCTGTTTGCATACTCATGATAAGGGGAAGCTTGTGTACTGGTCACACCGTCATCAAAATCCCAAAGGTATTCGGTCAGCACACGGTCACTGTGTGTATCATCGGTAAACTGCACTCGTAGTTTTTGCGCCTCAAATTCATAATGCGCCAAGGTATCTTCTTCGTTTAATTGAATTTTAACTGCGCGAAATGCATCCACAACATCGGTTGTAGAAAAGTCATTGCCCTGTGCCGTTTGATACACGCAGGTTACAGCCTGCATTAGTTCAGCATTGGGTTGCCAACATGATTGAGCGGATTTTAAAAATAAAGAAAATGTATTCTCCACGCCCCATTTTTGCGTTAATACATAAAATGGATACGTCATCATGCCCATGCGCTTGTAATAATTAGTGCCGGCATCGGTATAATCGAAGTAACTCGCTATTGCGCCTTTTTCAGTTTCAATTTGGTTTAAATAACGCTTTTGAGAGGCAAAATTTTCATCGCCCATTACCCAATTTAATTCGCCATAAAGTTGGTAATGGGCCATCACCGAAGCCATATCGGAAAACGCCTCATGCAGCATTCGACCATCCATATGATAAGTCGTCTGGGGTGCAAACTTTAACGCCGTGTGTTGCTGCAATACACCATGGGTGATTTCATGACTGACGGTATCTAAAGACGCTGAGCCATAAGCACGGAACATCACATCGTTAAAATTTACATAAGCCCCATCCCAATGGGCCCATAAATTAAAACTCATTAAGCTGCCATAGTGTGCGCGAATACGGATTTTCTCCATTGGGCGGATACCCAGTAATTCTTCATACATATCAAAGACCAGCGAGCCATAAAACATAGCATCATTAATCATGGAATAGGTATGAACGATGTCATTATCATCTTGATCGTATGTCATCACTTTACGATGCTCGTTCACTTGTGAATCAGTGCAATCAAATTCAAAAGCGGGATATAACGCGTCATCCGCCACCACTATTAAACCGCTTTTATCGTTTAAATCTTCTTCAAAATTTGCGTCGTGTACCAAAACATTACCGTTATCAAATACACAAAAATAATCACTGCCTTGCTTGCGCACGGATACCACTAACGCAGGCCGATCATCGCCGTACATCCAATTTGAATAATAATTTCCACCAGGTCCATTCACATGAGCTAAATCAATTATAGACACTAACTGAGGTTGGCCTTTGTGCTCATCATTCAACCCATGCAATTGTAAGGTTGCATCGTCATTGGGAATGTTTGTCGCAAAAGGAATTGTGATAGTTTGTAAGGAATTAGAACCGTTGACCATGGCACTAACAACCAGCTCATCAAGTGGCTGACCTTGGTTATTTAACCAGCGTGCTTCAATGCGATTGACCGCGCAATTTGTTGGCAATGAAACTGTCATCTCACCACCAATATTGCCTACGGTAAAATCCTGATCTTCAAAATGCACCACGCTTTGTGATAAGTCACAGGCGACAACTGGGTCTTGTGGGGCTTGTTTTGTTTTTTTATCACCGCAACCTGCTAACACTAAAAAAGTGATCAGTATGCAAATCTCTTTCATAACTTTGCCCCAAACCGCTATACACCAGCATTTCTATTAATCATGCATACTAAGTAAATTAAAACGTGAGTACTACCCTATTACCGTTAACAAATGTGCTATTTCATACGTTTTTGTTAAGCCGCAACCTGTGAAAACAAAAACGCCCAGTCTGTAATAGCACTGGGCGTTTTATGAATGCGATGAAATATTTAGATACTCATAATATTTTTACGGTAATACTGCATCTCTTCAATGCTCTCACGAATATCATCCAATGCTTGGTGGGAGCCTTTTTTGGTTAAACCCGTCAATTTTTCAGGTGCCCAGCGGCGCGCTAATTCTTTTAAGGTGCTCACATCGATATTGCGGTAGTGAAAAAAGTCCTCAAGCTCAGGCATGTATTTATTCAAAAATCGGCGATCTTGGTGCACGCTATTGCCACACATTGGGCTGGTGCCTTTACCTATGTATTGCTGTAAGAACGCGATAGTTTGTTTCACCGCTTCGGCTTCATCAATCTTGCTGTCTTTCACGCGCTGAACCAAGCCTGAATTGCCATGGGTTTTGGTGTTCCAATCGTCCATATTATCAATGATGCTGTCTGGCTGATGAATGGCCAATACAGGGCCTTCGGCTAGGATATTTAAGTCACCGTCGGTGACGATGGTGGCAATCTCGATGATCACATCCGTGGCAGGCTCAAGGCCTGTCATTTCAAGGTCGATCCAGATCAGGTTATGCTTGTTTTCCATCTTGTATCCTTTTTGCCTTGAGCACTGCTTTACGTGGCAAAGCACTATATAATTCATTAAAGCCCAATTTGAACACATATCTATGTCAAAACGAAAGCTCAGCAAGCGTCAGACTTGGCGAATCAACAAAATTCAACAAGAACGCAGCGAACGCGCTGATAAAAAAGAAGAGCAAATCCACGACGAACTAGAAGGGGGCGATCTTGGCCCTGAGCAGTCTGGTCAGGTTATTGCTCACTTTGGCACACAAGTTTTAGTAGAAGGCAGTGATGGCGAGCAAAAGCGCTGCCACATGCGCGCTAACTTAGGCGGACTGGTAACTGGGGACTCAGTAGTTTGGCGCATCGGTAAAGACGAACATGGCGTGGTGGTGGCGCGTAATGAGCGCGAATCTGAGTTATGCCGCCCTAACATGTATGGTGAACTTAAAAGCGTCGCCGCCAACATTGACTACATGATCATAGTGGTGGCCCCAGAACCCTATGCTCACCGCAACCTTATTGACCGCTACTTAGTGGCCGCCGAAATGAGCGGTATTGAACCGGTGTTGTGTTTAAACAAAATTGACCTAATTGACAGCGAAAACCAAGAGCACTTTTTACACCTTGTGCACGACTACCAAGAGATTGGTTACCGCTTCATGCATGCCAGCACCAAAACCGACAATGGCCTAGAAGATTTAAAAAGCTTTTTAAAAGATCGCATCAGTGTATTTGTGGGCCAAAGTGGCGTGGGGAAATCCAGCATCATCTCCACCCTACTTCCTGACGAAGACATTCGTGTAGGCGCGTTAAGCGAACAAAGCCGCAAAGGCAAGCACACCACTACCACAGCTACCCTATTCCATTTTCCAAGTGGCGGAGACCTTATCGACAGCCCAGGAATCCGTGAATTTGGTCTATGGCACATGGAAGAACATGAAATATTAGAAGGCTTTATTGAGTTCAAACCCTTTATTGGTACCTGCAAGTTCCGTGACTGCAAACACCAAGCTGAACCCGGTTGTGCCATCAAAAAAGCCCTTGAAGATGGCCACATTAGCGAGCGCCGCTATGACAGCTACCAACAGATCATCAACAGCCTCTTAGATGTCGCTATGCGCCCACACTAATAAATGGAAAACCTGTCATAACAAGCCATACTGTGTATAGTTCATAAGGATCTATACCCATGCAGCTTGTTATGTACATCAGCGATTATGCGCGGCCCATCAACTACCTAGAAGATGATCTAACTCAGATACTTGCCAGTGCTATAAGCCATAATCGAAGTCACGATATTACAGGTGTTCTTTTTTTTGATAACGGTAAGTTCATTCAAATATTGGAAGGTACAAAGCAAGAGCTAAACGCACTACTAGAGCGTATCAAACTCGATACTCGCCATAAAAACTTCAAGCTTTTAATGGATGAACCAATCGATAAACGTGAGATTCAAGATTGGAGTATGAAGGCATTCGATCTGACTGAGCATGAACCACAAGACTGGACACAATTAGAAGATTTACGGGATGCTTACTTAAATACATTTAAGGTTTCAAGCAAACAGATCTCCTCTTGGATTAGCCACTTTATTAAAGACTACGCTCGCTTTAAAAAGCACGAGCGCAGTTAGATAATGTACGTTAAGATCATAGTAGATCAATCTAATTTATATTTTGAAAATAAACGCTTTTTTAATTAGCTGACTCAGCTTATATTTTTAACCTAGCATTAACGTGAGTGTGTTAATTATTGCTATTAACTTTTGTAGCAGACTATGACCTTCATCGCATCACAAACTGATTTATTGCATATCTGTTTGCTTTTAAGCATTTTCGTAGGCTGTGTCCGGCCAATATTATTCTCCAACTCCCAGTAAATAGCCTTAGAAAATCCCTTCTCTAAACACCATTTATATGCCGCCGGCTCATCGCACTCTTCAGCCCATGTTAGACACCTATCCATTCTTAGCCCTTCTACTCGAGGCTCTTTAAACTCTTTCACCTCTGAAGCTGCTTGCAAAGATAATATTAACAAGCATGTTAAAGTAATGATTTTATATTTCATATTTCTTGATTCCATTCGGATGGGGCATGCATCACTAATTATTGTTAATGTGAGTGTCTTAGTTATTTTATTTTTTCATATGAGGTTAACGCCTCGCTAATGCGCGCGTTTTTCTGCGTCGCTGTTCAGCGGCTTGTTAGCTTACGACTCTTCGCCGATTATTCTTACCTTATAGTTACTTGAATCAATAAAGTATTTAAATTCACTTGAGCTTTCAATTTTACTAAATATCACATCTATATTTGGGTGTTCGGAGGCCCAAAGGTCTAATGCATCATCTCTTTGCTTAGGATCTAAAGGCTTCGAAAGAATTATGTGTATAAACTCCATAAAGTCATAACCATTGTTAGAGTTTCCAAACTGAAGAGTAAGAAAATACTCTGAAGTATCATCTTTGTATGATTGAAACATAACCCCTATATCCGTTATATCGGGGAGTTCAGAAATTGATGTTTCAATTACGAATTCTTTAAAAATATCCCAGTACTCTAACGCTGAAGTAGGCAAAGCTTTTTCAATAACTTTAGTAAGCTGATCAGATAATTTTTCGTTGTATGTTCGGTAATCCATATTTACCCTAATAAATAACTAAGACACTCATGATAAGAAAATAGTCCTAGGCGGTCTAGGCATACTTTTCTTCTTTTATTAAATTTCCAACTAAATTCGTATTTAACAAAATAAGTTAAAGGCTGATGATCTATCCAAAGGAGATCATCATGCCAAAACCAAGGAAAGAACAAATCTGTTTAGAAGCCACGCCTTATTACCACTGTGTTTCTCGCTGTGTACGCAAAGCTTATTTATGTGGCATTGATATTAATACCAATGAAAGTTATGAACATCGCCGTGGCTGGCTTGAAAATGAGTTAATCAAACAAGCACAAATATTTTCAATTGATATTGCGGCCTATGCGATTATGTCGAATCACTATCACGTTGTTTTACATATCAACAAAGAAGTAGCCGATAACTGGTCTTTTGATGAGGTGATAGATCGTTGGCATCAACTTTATAAAGGTAACGCACTTAGCCAGCGTTTTCGATCAGGTATTGCTTTGTCAGAAGCTGAAATCGATAAACTTTATGAATACATGGAATTATGGCGTGAACGTTTAATGGATATCAGTTGGTTTATGCGGCGTTTAAATGAATTTGTTTCGCGCCAAGCTAATAATGAAGATAACTGCACGGGTCGTTTTTGGGAAGGCCGTTTTAAATCTCAAGCCTTACTCGATGAAAAGGCATTAGCCGCATGTTTAGCCTATGTAGATTTAAACCCTGTTAGAGCTTGTATGGCTAATACCCCTGAAACATCTGAATTTACGTCAATCAAACAACGAGCAGTGAAAGCTAAAGCCGCACATTCGTCTAATCACCCTAACCAACAAGTGAAATCTTTAATGCCGTTTGCAGGTAACCCTAAACAAGAAATGCCGTTTGGTTTACCATTTAAATTAACGGATTATTTAGAGCTGGTTGAGCTGACTGGACGAATGATTCGGGATGATAAGCGTGGCAGTATTTCAAATACATTACCGTCTATTTTAGAGCTTTTGAACATAGAGCCAGATAACTGGTTAAAATTAACCACGTCATTTGAATCGAATTTTAAAGATTTAGTTGGCAACCCCACTGCTTTAGGCAAAGCAATCGAGTTGCTTGATCGTAAGCGGCGACCTAACCTCAAAAACTGCCAAACCTTACTTACGTAAACATCACACAAAAATCAGCTTAAGACGCTATTCATTGGCGGAATGACTGCTGCACGGTTTTTCAAAAAAAACGATTGCATCAAGATTTAAACACAAATAAATCAGACTAATGAGGGTAAATCTCACCTTTCACTTAAACATTTAATGGGGCGAAGATTAAAACTAGCTCACCTCAGCTTATATTTTTAACCTTGTATTAACATGAGTGTCTTACTTATTTTTATTAACATGAGTGTCTTACTTATTTTTTACTTATTTTTATTAACGTGAGTGTCTTACTTATTTATACACCTTTCACTTAAACATTTAATGGGGCGAAGATTTAAACTAGCTCACCTCAGCTTATATTTTTAACCTTGTATTAACGTGAGTGTCTTACTTAATTATTTGCGTGTCCCAGCCCACGTATTTTTGTGGGCGAGATAATTTACTTGTTATGTAAATATTTAGAATGCAACCCATTAATAAGGCTATCTGTATATTCACCTAGCTTCTTCTTTTCAGCATACTGTGTTGTTGTTAAAACGAAGGATGCATTTACTTTATTAATCTCATTTTTAGACAATATTATGTAAAAATATGAACCAAAGCTAAAAGCAGATGTTGGTGTTTTTCCTTTAATAAAATACTCAGGCTTGTTTACATCTGACAATGCAGGTTTCCATGACCAATATTCACTAAGTTTTACGTAAGTTCGATTATCTTCTTTATCTATACTACTCCCTCTAGGGAGAGGAGCTTTTTCTGAAGAGTGAAGTATAGTCCAGCCATTATCCTGAAACACTGAATTAATATTCTTCGCAAGTCCATCAACACTATCACTAAAGGTTAAATTTACTTTTGGTATTATTTCATTAGAGATAATACGTTCACTTTTAGGTTGTAAACTCCCACAAGATGCGAGCGTAAATACACAAAGTATTATTAATAATATTCTCATATAGTTCCTATTAGCATAACATTTTAATAATCAGACCTTGCAAGCTTCACTACCTTGCAAGCTTCACTACCTTGCAAGGTAACAACACCTCATTATGTCTACCTACATTCAAAAGTGCCAACTTTTATAAGCTTTAACCGTAAAGCCAATGAATCAAAAACCAGCATGCACAAAAAAGGAGCCGAAGCTCCTTTAATATTGACTCAATCACACATTAACCATTAAGCAATGGCTTGGCCCATCATCAACGGTGAAGAGGCTTTAATTTCATCTAAGAATTTAACCGTATCTTCTGGGAAACACAGAATCACGGTTGAGCCTAATTTAAAGCGGCCCATTTCTGCGCCTTTTTCTAATTTGATTTCACCTTGTGAATAGTTTTGTACTTGAGCTTGTTTTGGTAGTGGGCATACCTGACCAGACCATACGGTTTCGATACCCGCTACGATCATGGCACCCACCAGCACCATGGCCATTGGGCCAAACTCGGTATCAAACATACACACTAAGCGTTCGTTACGTGCAAACAAACCATCCACCCCTTCGGCGGTGGCTGGGTTCACACTGAATAAATCACCCGGTACATAAACGGTTTCTTTTAGTGTGCCGGCACATGGCATGTGCACGCGGTGGTAATCTTTTGGGCTTAAATAAATGGTGGCAAATTCACCATTCATGTATGGGGTAGCGCGTTGGTTATCGCCGCCTAATAATTCCACTACGCTAAAGTCACGACCTTTGGCTTGAAAGCAACGACCTAATTCAATTTTACCAAGTTGACTGACCGCACCGTCAGCTGGGCTAACCAGTTTGGCATCGGCAATTGGGCGCGCGCCATCTTTTAGTTCACGGGTAAAAAAGTCATTAAAATTTTCAAATTGATCTAGGTCTTCAATTTTTGCTTCGCTCATGTTCACGTCATATTTTGCCGCGAATTTTTTAATGAACGTGCTTTTAATAAACTCTATTTTGGTACTGGCAAACCAACCAACAATACGACTTAAAGTATGTTGCGGGATGATGTATTGGCTTAAAACAAATAGTGCGTTTTTATTCACTGTGTATTCCACTTTTTTTAAAAATTATTGGCAGGTTTCGATGGGAGTGTTTGGGTCATTACCCCATTCGCTCCATGAACCTGCATATGCTTTAACCGGCCAGCCTAATTGCTTACATATCACATAAGTTAAACCTGAACGGCGGTGTGTTTGGCAATGGGTCACAATGGTTTTTTCACCTGTGATGCCCAATTCATTTAATTCTTGTTTCACTGCATCCAAATCACGCAGAACTAAATCCGCTTGTGTATCTAAAGCGCGGGTGAACTCGTAGCTTTTTGCACCAGGTAGATGACCGCCACGGGCACTAACGGCTTTTTCGCCTGTGTATTCTGCAAAAGAACGAGCATCCCATATTTCGATGCTGTTATCACTGATCGCTTGTAGCAATTGCGTTTTATCAATCGTCACACTCTCATCAATCTGTGTCACCTGATAATCGCTAGGCTGCGCTTCATTGGCTTTGCTTTGAACTGGGCACTGTTGGGCAAGCCAAGCGTGAATACCACCATTTAAAAAACTGTAATGTTTATGACCAATGGCATCGAGCACCCAGATCATTCGACCCGCCCATGGGCCACCATCATCGTCATATACAACTACGTGAGTATCTGGGGTTAAACCCAAGCGACCAAACAATAAACTCAATTGCTCTTTGGTGGGTAATAAACCTGGGGCAGGTGGCACGCCCAGTTGAATGTGGCTAGGAGGAACATGGATAGCACCTGGAATATGCGCAGCTGAGTAGGTTTCAGCTTTGCCCAGATCTAAAATCAATAACTTCCCTTGATCCAGCTCACTGACCAGTTGGCTGGGTTCAATGATGAGTGGCAGCGTCATATGATGGCCTCGATAAGTTTGGGGGCATTTTAAACAAGCTTGTCCCGTGTGTCAGGTGTTATCGGGACAATTTATATCGCTCAAGGGCGTGACTGGTACTTTGACAGACGGTTTTAAAGGCTTTGTATTCTTGATCACTGATGGGTTGCTCGCCATTGCTAACATCCGCGTACACCACACCCACAGGGCGATTAGTGGAAAACAATGACATGATCATAAAGTTTTGGCTGCCTAGTGTGCTTGCGGTATCTGTTGTTAGCATGTTCAAGGCTTGTTCTGAATTAGCGCGGTCCACTTTAAAACTTGCTTTTTTGGCCACTAATTTCTCAAATAAACGATTGTCTTTAAGGTCAATTTTGAGACTGCGTAATGGGTCTGAACTGTCGATGCCAAAACAATAAACAGGGCGTAAGCAGTCCCCTGTTTTGTTTAATATGCAAATAAATCCTCGCCTCATGCCAATGCCTTGATTCAGCGCTTTATTGCAACTTAAAAAGATATTATGGATTTCGTCAAAATCTGAAATCTCTTTATTAAGATGAGACAGGGCTTCTACAATTACTTTTTTATTGACCGTTCTTGGTGGAATCTCTGTTAATTTTAAAACCCGTTCTGCGGGCTTGAGAGGCTGCGCTTTTTTAACCTTAGCAGGCTGATCTGTTGGCACATCAAACCAACATTTATAAACCGGCCTGACCCAAGCTGGATCATTAATGCGTGATTGTGGCCACAACAATGAAACCGCAGGAGGCAATACTTGCTCAACCATTAGCTGGCGACTCATCTTAATGGCTAACTGGTGATTCTGTGCCGTTACTTGAGTCAGTTCTAAACCACTTAAATGGGCAAGCGCCCGTTGACTGCGCAAGGCTCGATGACTCATCCATCCATTTTGTACCTGCTGCGCCAGATGACTTAACAGCAACATAATTGTGCTGGGTTTGCTTTTTAAATGACGCAACACATGGTCATCATCACTTAAGCGCATATGGTGTTGACTTAAAATTTGCCCCCAATGACGCAAACTAGGCCACTGGGCACGTTCTAATATTTGTTGCGAAAGTTCTGGTAACTGAATTTGTCGCCCTATCATGCGGTAAATATCTTCAAGCAAACAACCGAACACACTGGTTTCTACCTTGGCACTGGCTTTAAAGTCATGTTGTATTAAGTACTGACTTTCTAGCATCTTGCTATAACCCACATGCCACATATACCAAGTGGGTGCCCCGGCTAATATGGTGGCCCATTTTAATTTTTCACCAGAACCACTGTGGGTTTGTTTAGCCCAATGCTCGACTAACGTGCCTGCCAATGTGCTCACGGCTTGTGCTTGCAAATAGCCCTTTTGCATGGCATCACTCTTGTGCAGGGTCATTTTAGGGGCTTGTTTGATGTAATGTATCACCCCTTGCATACCCAGCATGGTCATGACGTGATTTAAATTCAAAATAGCGGTATCTGGGTTGGGATTCTTACGATTAGCCGCTAAAAATAAATGCAGGCACAAAGCAGGGTCTCGCTCTATGGTATGTGCCATATCTGCAAGAGACGCCCCAGATTTAATTTGCTTTGTGAGCAGTTGGGCAGAGACTTTTAAGATAGGCAGTTGCGCTGATGTGGCCAATTCAAGCCAAGCTCGTGCCCCTTTTATGGTTTTTGCTTCCATTCGATTTGAGGAAAGACCTTTTCTAAACTTTAATTAACTATAGTCGGACTTTGAGCAAACTGGCCCACGGATTTCACCTTTAATTTCAAAAGGACGAACGGGCTAAGAGGGATAGACAGGAATGTTATTCATAGTTGGTTTAATAGTAGTGTGTGCCAGTGTGGTCTTCGGCTACATTGGCAGCCATGGTGTGCTTGCCGCGCTTTGGCAGCCCTATGAGTTTTTGATCATATTAGGGGCCGGTATTGGTGCCCACATAATAAGTAACCCCAGCGCGGTTCACATTGATACCTTTAAGCAGCTCCCTCAGGTCATCACCGGCGGCAAAGCCAATAAAGCCATGTACATGGATTGTTTGAGCTTAATCTACGACATTCTTAATAAAAGCCGTAAAGAAGGCATGATGTCCATCGAGGGGGATGTGGAAAACCCCCAACAAAGCGGTGTGTTCTCTAAGTACCCTGCTATTCAAAACAATCACGCCTTGGCCGACTTTATTGCTGATTACTTCCGCCTCATCGCCGCCGGTAATATGCAAGCCCACGAGCTAGACGCGTTAATGGATATGGAGATCGACTCTCGCCTGCATGAACTAACCGGCCCAGCAACCGCCGTACAAAAAATCGCAGACGCCATGCCCGGCTTTGGTATCGTGGCGGCGGTTTTAGGTATCGTGATCACCATGGGGGCCATTGATGGCCCCATGGAAGAATTAGGCCGCCACATTGCAGCGGCATTGGTGGGGACGTTCTCAGGTATCTTATTTGGTTACGGCTTCTTTGGTCCTATTGCCAGTAAAATGGAGCACAATGCCCACGAAGAGATCAAACTCTATGAGTCCGCCAAAGCCACCATTGTTGCTTCGGTAAATGGTCTACCGCCTCAGTTGGCCGTGGAGTTTGGCCGCAAAGTGTTATTTGCCCATGGCAGGCCTAGTTTTAACGAACTCGAATCAAAAGTTCGGGGCCGTTAATGAATATCACCCCCGCGTGACTTGAGGTCGTAACATGGATAAGTTTGACCAACAAAGCATTGTCATCAAACGTATTAAAAAAGGCAGCCATGGTCATCATGGTGGCGCGTGGAAAGTAGCGCTTGCTGACTTTGCCATGGCCATGATGGCCCTGTTTTTAATTTTGTGGTTAATCAACTCATCCAACGAAGAAGAAATTGCCGCCGTTGCCGGTTACTTTAATGACCCTGCCGCCTATGAAGACGGCAAAAAAGTACCCAGCAAATGGGTCATTGATTTAGGCGGTAGCCCATCGGTACAAAACAACGTGGCCACCAGCCAAACCGTTGACCCTACTCAAGTGTTACAAGCCGAAGAAATAGAAAGCGCCGCAGAAGCCATAGAACAAGCACGGCTTGAATCCATGGAAGCGGAATTCAAAGAAAAAATAAACGACAGTGCGACCCTTAGCCCTTACAAAGATCAGTTGAAAGTCGACATCACCAGCGAGGGGTTACGTATTCAAATTGTGGATAAAACCAATCGCCCCATGTTTGACCCAGGCTCATCACGGCTAAAATATTACGCTGAAGATATTCTGTATGAGCTGGCACCCATTCTTGTATCTGTGCCTAACCGAGTGTCTATTACAGGCCATACCGATAGCAGCGGTAGCGCTAATGTTTGGGATGCAGGTAACTGGGAATTATCCGCCAGCCGTGCTAACGCAGCCCGTCGTGCCCTTGGGGATGCTGGTTTGCCCGAACCTAAAATTGCACAAGTTGTGGGCATGGGTGACAAAGCCCACTTTAACATTGAAGATCCAACTGATCCCATCAATCGCCGTATTGCCATTGTGGTATTAAATAAACGCAGCGATAAAGCCATAGCTTCTCGTGCCGGCGGTTATAACGCCGACAAAGATGCGCAAGATGTGGAAGGCGACTTAGGTGAAGCCGACAAAGAACGTGATGAAGCCGTGAGTAAAACCGGCAGCTTACTGCAAGAGCTGCAAGAGCGCAGCGAAGACACCAAGCAATACGATCAACCACCACCGGATGTTCAAGATGATGCTTTCTGGTAAACACACCATCACGCTGACGCTACTGCTGCTCTTAACCTTTGCTCAAATAACAAAGGCAGAACCCGTTGCAAAGGCCATTTTAATTACCCCAAGTGTGTTGGCTAAATCTGCCGACGCCCCTGCGCGCGAGATACAACTCGGTGGCGATATTCATTCACATGACACCTTAACCAGTGGTGAAAATGCGCGAGCTATTTTACGCTTTAACGAAGGCACCATGCTCACAATGGGTGGTAATACTCAGATGAAAATTGAAGACTTTATCTTCAGTGATAATAAAAAACAGGCGCGTTTTGAATTTCTCAAAGGGGCCTTCCGAATAGTCACTGGCGCCATCACCAAAACATCCAATCCGAATTTCTCCGTTAACACGCCCATAGGCTCTATTGGCGTAAGAGGGACTGATTTTTGGGGCGGCAATTTAAGCAATGATGAAAGTATTGATGTGGTGTTACTTGAAAGCGAACACACAGTAGAAGTCAGCAATCAATACGGCAAAGTGGTATTAACTCAAAAAGGGGAAGGCACCACACTGCTACCAAATAAACCGCCACTGTCGCCACGAAAATGGCCGCAAGAAAAACTCAATCGCGCATTCAAAACCATTGCCACTGAGTAAACAAAAACCTTAAGCCTGTGAAAAGCCAAAACTGAGCACATCGTTAATATCACAGGTGTTTTGTTTTAGCATTAAAATACGATCTAAACCAATGGCCACGCCACTGCAATCGGGTAAACCCTGCTCTAACGCTTGTAAAAAGTTTTCATCCAATGGTCTGGTGTGTTTAAAACGCTGAGCTTGATTGGCAAACCGTTTTTTCTGTTCAAGCACATCGGTTAACTCTTGATAGCCATTAGCAAGCTCTAAACCATTGACGTATAACTCAAATCGTTTTGCTAATTGAGCACCATTATCAATTTCAAATGTCTGTGCTAATGCGGCTTGGCTTGCTGGGTAATTAAAAATAAATACCATGGCGTCTTTAGGTAAGCAAGGTTCAACCACATGACTCATTATGATATCTAAACATTCGTCACGACTAAGTGCTAAATCAGCACCAACAAATTCTGTCACACAATCCCTAAGTTGCTCATCGCCAATGTCAAAGACATCGATCTGTGCATACTGTTTTAACGCTTGGGCATAACTTAAATCAATACGACGTTGTAGCTGTAAAAAATCACCCACCAAAGCGGCTACTTCATCCATTAGTGTTTTTAAATCAAAACCCAAACGATAGTATTCAAGCATGGTAAATTCAGGGTTGTGTCTGCGTCCCACTTCACCATCACGAAACACTTTACAAATTTGATAAATATCCCCACTGCCTGAAGCCAGTAATCGCTTCATTGGGTATTCTGGTGAGGTATGCAGGTACACGTTCTGCTCGCATGCTTGAGCAATCATAGGCTGCAAGTTTGCATCATCTACTGCGGCTTTTGACAGCACTGGGGTCTCCACTTCCATGACCATACGCTGACGAAAAAAATCACGGATATACGCGTTTAATTGTGCGCGCTGTTGTAATGATTCAATTGAAGCAGATGCTTGCCAAGACATGGGAGTCCTTTTAAAGAAAGGCTTAAGGTAGACACTAAAAAGAAGAGCGCTTGTTAAATTGTTTGCTGTAATAAAACCGTAGGTCGGGCAATGCCCGACAAATTAATGGTGGGCGCTGCCCACCCTACGAATTGAGCACAAACAAGGTTTTAGGTTTCTAAAAAACTTATTCGCCTTTCGCGCGAGAAACGTAGTCACCGGTGCGGGTATCAATACGCAATACTTCACCAATGTTAATGAACAATGGTACACGCACCATCGCACCTGTCGTTAAGTAAGCGGGTTTAGAGCCACCCTGCGCCGTATCACCTTTAAGGCCTGGGTCAGTTTCAACCACTTCTAACTCAACAAAGTTAGGAGGCGTTACCGAGATTGGAGCACCGTTGTATAAGGTTACTTCGTACTTTTCTTGTTCTTTTAACCAGTTCTTAGTATCGCCCACTGCCTCTGGGTGAGCTGGATATTGCTCAAATGAACCGTCAGTGGCCATGAAATGGTAGAACTCACCATCTGTGTATAGGTACTCCATGGAGTAATCCATCACGTCCGCGCCATCTAGTTTCTCACCAGATTTGAACGTACGCTCCCATACACGACCGGTTTTCAGGTTGCGCATTTTCACACGGTTAAAGGCCTGACCTTTACCCGGTTTTACGAATTCGTTTTCCAAGATGGAGCACGGGTCGCCATCTAACATCACTTTAAGACCAGATTTAAACTCGCTCGTAGAATAGCTCGCCATGGGAAATCACCGATTAGCTGTAGGTATCAAAAAATTAGGGGCGCTATAATACCCCATAACCGTGGTTTTAGGCACTAGCTAGAAAATAGCAATCCTGCATAAAGCCATGTGCAAACTGTGTAAAATAGCTCAAAATACGTTATTTGCTTTGTATTTACGGCCTAAGGTCGACTTTGGTAACCCGCTTGTCATGAATTCACACCCATCAAATGTCGCCCCAATCATAGCCTCAAGTGCGCTGAAAGCCCCTTGGCAGCAACAATTAGCCGATATATCCATTAGTGCAAAAGCCTTCCTTTTGCAGCTAGAGCTACCTACAAGTTTGCTCAGTGCAGGGGAGAAAGGCGCACAAGACTTTCCGATACGTGTGCCCTTGGCGTTCTTAAATCGTATTAAAAAAGGCGACATTAACGACCCGCTATTGCGCCAAATTTGGCCTTTGCTTGAAGAAACTCAAACCCCACCCACTGGCTTTGTGCTTGACCCACTGGGAGAAGCCAGCAGCAATACCACCCCTGGCATTGTGCATAAATACAAAAACCGTGTGTTATTAGTGGTGAACGGCAGCTGTGCCATACATTGTCGTTACTGTTTTCGCCGTCATTTTCCTTATGACGAAAACCGCTTAAGCCGACAACAATGGCTAGACACCCTTGAATACATTCAGCAACGCCCTGAAATTAATGAAGTGATTTTCAGTGGCGGCGACCCACTTAGCAGTTCAGACAAGCGATTGTTTGATTTGCTTGAGGCTATTGAGGCCATTCCCCACGTTAAACGCTTACGCATTCACAGCCGCTTGCCGATTGTGATTCCAGATCGCATTACCCCAGAGTTGATTCAGCGCTTAACCAGCAGCCGTTTAAAAATCATCATGGTGGTACATGCTAATCATGCCAATGAAATAGATAATGACGTTGGCAACACGTTGCAAACCATGAAGCGCGCTGGCATTCATGTTTTAAATCAAAGCGTCTTATTAAAAGGGGTTAATGATAATGCACAAAGTCTAATTGATTTAAGCGAGCGCTTATTTGAATTTGATACATTGCCGTATTATTTACACTTACTAGACCCTGTGGTGGGTGCTCATCATTTTGATGTGAGTGAATCAGTGGCCACTCAACTATTGTTAGATATTCAAAAAACCTTGCCGGGCTTTCTTGTGCCGAAACTTGTACGCGAAGTTGATGGACGCCCCTCTAAAACGTTAATACCCATTAAAAGTCATCCTGCTTAAATCGCAGAAACAAAAAAGGGCTTTCGCCCTTTTTTTACAGCGTTACATTAATCACCATCACTAAAATTCAAACCCAAACTGACGCCGATTGCATCTGGGATTTCTCGTTTAAAATTACCATCTAACACACCCGCCGCCGCTTTAAAGTTGGTACTGTTTTGTTCGCTAATAGTCGTTTTTAAAACCTCGAGATTGGCAGTAACGGCGGTCATATCCAGATCATTACCATTATTCTTCATTATTTGATACAAGCTTAAAGTAGTGGCATCGGTACCGGCTAAAACTTGCTCTACTGATGTGATAGATGCTGCAACACTTTGCCAAATGGAATTGGAAATTTGACCCGTACTTTCGGTAACATCTCGATTTTTTAAGTAATCAAAATAATCTTGAACCGATACGGTTATTTTTGAAATGGCACTTTTGCCGTCATCATTCACATCTGCACTTTCTAATTCATTATTCAAAAACAGACTTAAATAACTTTTACCTGTATTGGCATAATCCGTCACCCAACCAGCTTCAATGTTATTTGCTTGCACAAGAAGTTGACTCGATAATGCCGTCAACAATTGACACTTACGAGGTAGCGCTGAAAACTCAGCTACCACATCTGTAGTAACATTAGACTGTGTATTGGTTGTTTCAAATAGTGCCACCTCAATAGGTAAAAACCCCACAAGACTCGCACTTTTTTCAGCAATAAATGTATCTGTGATAGTTGCGGGAGCTGGCCCGTCGACCCATTCTTTTATTTTATTACGAACAGTCAGTGTGAGATCACTGCCTTTATTAAAACGAAAATAATCCACATAGGCATATATGGGTTCAACTAAATGAATATCTAGACCACCTTCCATTGGGCCAAATTTAAAGGGCAATAATCGATACCAAGCTTGTGCCGTCTGTTTCCACTGTGTTTGCAAACTCAACAAATTATCGTGTGTTGTATTACCTGCACGACAAAACTGCTCTGCTTGATCATCCAATAATTGTGCTTGATCCAGAAACCCATTTGCCGCAGGAACAATTGTATTGTTAGCCACTTGAAAAGCAGCTAAGTCTGCTTCACTACCCAGAACTTTTGATGTGGTCGAACTATCACTACCACAAGCAGTGAGTAATACACTGCTTGTTATGGTTAATAAACATATTTTAAAAAACATTAAATTATTCAACATACAACTTCCAAAACGTAGGCTTTAAAATCTGCCAATTGATCATTTTAAACCGGTAATATGACCGTCATCATATGGTTGTCCCAGCTTTTATCTGCAAAGTACAACCGCTTGCTTTTATCTTCTTGTAACGTAGCGCTATCAATTTGGCGAATTTTACCCGCCGAATTAGACAGTACAAAATAATGAGTATCGGCACTAATCGTTAAACCACAAACATCATCAAATACATGTAATCCCTGTAGGGTTAAATCATCTAAATGCCAAAACAAAGCCATGTCACCTTTTGGACTGGTAAAAGCAGCTAAACGATTTTCGCTGTGCACTTTGACACTGCCCATATAATCATTAAGTCGACGAGTTAAAGCCTCAGGTGCGTTTAACACTTGTAATGCTTGCCCTGGTTTATGTACAGCAGCCAGTGCCACCAAGTGATCATCATTCATGGCTGTTCTTTGCACTTGAAGTGCAACCGCTACGGTTCCATCTGCTGCCACATCTAAATGACGAATACTCGCTTTAGGTTCATCAACACTATGCTCGCTAAGTAACTGCCCTGTTTCACTGTTAATATAAGTAAGGGTCGAACGCATGGTTTGATAATTTAAAACTTTACGCCCCGTGTCTGGGTGGGTACGCAAACCACCATTTGCCACAACTAGGGTTTTATTATCTGGCATCAAAGCCACTTCATGGGGGCCTATACCAAAACTTGCCATACTACGTTTAAACTCTAAGGTTGTTGCATCACGGACCGTTATTTTGCCTTCACCGGTTGCGTAATTTGATTCGGTATAAAATAGTTCTGCACCATCAGCACTGAAACAACCGTGACCATGCATATGATGATCGACATCACTTTGAAAGTGTCCATCCACCTCACCCGTCACGGCATTTACACGCACAGCTAAGGTGCCTGGGCGACGACTAAACATGATCACCTCTTCAGGCTTTTGTGGATTTTGACACATGCCGTGCCCACGAAAGCCTGATAATACCATTTGGCTTTTCTGCACTTGAGGATTGACCCAGCCCAGACTGAAGCTCTCTGTATTTTTACCTTGGGCTGATAACCATAACTCACCAGCATGGGCTGAGTGAAATTGTGCAAACAACCCACCAACCACAGGTGCGGCCACACCCAGCGTTAATGCTGACTGTATAAAACGGCGACGTGATAATGTGTGATTTAAAATTTTATGTGCCATAAATTATAATGAATAGACAAATTCTATTAACGCTTCACGCTGTAAAAGTGGCAGGTGGATAAATTTATTTTTTGCATTTTCTGCCTCGCCGCCGTGCCATAAGATAGCCTCTTCTACATTTCGAGCGCGCCCGTCATGCAGCATGACGTTACTGCCATTCACTGCAGGCTGATCACCTAAATTCCATAAAGGAGCGGTGCGCCATTCTTGCCCATTAGCTAAAAATTCAGGGCGATTATCTGCTAAATCTGGCCCCATATCATGCAATAGTAAATCGGTATACGGCCAAATTTCTTGTTTTGATAAATGCGGAAACTTTTTACTTTCACCAGTAACAAACCTTGGCTGATGACACTGATTACAACCCGTTTGATAAAATAATGTTCGCCCTTGCATGACCGTTTTAGTTTGGCTGTCTTGGCGCTTTAATGGCGCAAGGTTACGATTAAAATCCACAACCAAATCAAGCAGATGCTGTGGCAACTCAAAACCATTTGCATCATTACCTGTCACTTGGGTTTTACAAGTGGGCTGCTGATCAGTACAAGGTTGATCCGGAAATAACGGATTAGTGATACCTAAATCATTTGCAAATGCGCCAGCCACAATCATTTCCAGGGTAGGTTTGTTACTTTTTAAACCAAAACGTCCAGGTTGGATGGATTGCGTTTTAATATCCCATACTTGGTTTACACGCCCTGATATAGCGTCTTGATTTTTATCAAATTCATCCGCAAGTCCATCAATGTCTTGTTGAGGAATTAATTCTAACAAACCCATTCCGTGAATAGATGGTGCCATTCTAATACTTAATAACGTGTCGTCTTCTATTGGGCCATACCCTAAGTAACGAAATTCAATACTGGGTTTACGTAGCCTTACCTCACGACCGTCTGGATATTTAAACGTTGAATCCTGCCAAATCACATACAGGTAGGCTTCAGGTGCCACGTCATGTTTTAAGTGTTGAGCACTTTTATTATGACGAAAATGATGAGCAAGGGAGGTGGAGTGATTTTGAATTTGATCCCCATAAACAGGATGAGGGATTAACCCCTGTGTTTTCAGCGCTTCTTGATGTTCGCTTTTATTTAAAATAGGTTTACTTAAACGTACTAACGTTGTGGTGATGGGTGAATCATTATCTTGCGGAATATTCCCCTTACCACCTTTTATGTGGCAGGTTAAACAAGTACGCGCATTAAACACAGGACCTAAACCATCACGAGCATCCGTTGCGGTAGGGGCTTTAATCCAAGGTTGTCGAGCTAACGCTTTGCCCGCATGAAAATTTGGGCGTAAATCATCAGCCATATTTGCAGCAGGTTTTTCTAAGCTCGCAAATGGCAGCTCTGAAACCGATGTAGCACCACCTGGCCATGCTTCAGCCGATTGGTACGCTGGGGCTTGCCATGTACGGTAATCCAATGCAGGTGATGACGAGTCACACGCACTAAGCAACAAACAAATTAAAGCCAACACTTTTTTCATAACGCGTCATACCTGAACAACAAAATGCAGATTTGAAACCGCACAAAGCCGGGCATGCCCGGCTTCAAAAAAACGCAAATTATTGTAACGTTTTAATCACACGCTACACCGGGAGTGGTGGTATTACATGACGATGCCTCATCATCCACTACATCACCTAGTCCTAACTCACTTGCAATATCTTGAATCACATTTGACTGTTTGTTTAATGCAATAATAGTCAGTGCTACTGGGTTGGTTGCATTACGATTTTCATCCATGATTAACACATCAAATGGTTGAGGATTTTGTGCATCACGTGCCTTAGCATCAATGGCGGTGTAATGTGTTTGGGTAGCAGCAAGTGCTGTTACTGTTTCATCCGCTAATGAATCTAAACCCACATCACGTAAATAATCATTAATACCATAACCATCAACAGCGTTTGTGGTTACATCATCAACACCATCTTGATTACTATCGTAACCGGCATATTCACCGTAAAAACTGTTTGCGACCCCTTCAGCATTTAACCACACATCACGGTGAGTATTGTCTGAGAAACAAGAGTGTTCATCTTCTTGTGAGTTAGAAGAATAAGCAATTTGCATACGCTCGCCAGCTAATTCACCTTCAGATAAGGTACCCATACCGGTTAAAATTTCGGTTAATTTTTGTTTGGCTTGGCTTTCGGTTTCGATACTCGTAAATTTTGTACGGTAATCGGCACCGGCTTTCCAACCATCACGTACGGTTTCTAGGTCTTCAATTAATTTATCAACCGCTACTTCTAGGTAAGCATGGCGACGTGCTGCTGGTGAATCTGGGTTGGCCACATCGGCTGTAAAATCAGTTAAAGGACGCTGACCACCGTTAGCACCTAAATTCACAGCTTGATCACGGTCGGCACCGTTAGTCGCGCTCTGGTCTGTTGTATTTAAATCTTGACCCCAAAGTAAAAACTCAATGGCGTGATAACCGGCAATCACATCATGCTCGTCACTGGCGGTTGCGGTGTTAGCCAAAAGCTCAGCATCAATCGTCACTGTAGATTGAATGATATTCTGGTTGGCAACGGCACCTGTCACTGCGCCGTTTTCATTAATGCCCGCTTCATTTGCCGTCACACCCACTTGATCAGCAGTGAAATCGTTATCGTTAGTGATGACATAATCAATTAACGCTTCACCTAATGGCCATGCGTTGATGTCACCTTCAGGGCCGTCTTCACTTGCGTAATCACTTGAGTCAATTGGGCTATTACGAAAACGGTACACTTCTGTTTGGCCGTATGGTTCACGAGAAACCAACCACGCTTTTTTTGCCGCTTCTAGGTTAGTGGCATCAGGGGTTGTTTTCAATGTGGCCAATGCAGTTTTAAGTGCTTTTGCTGTTTCAACTGAATCGATATACGCCGCAAGTGCAATATCCGCATTGGTATTTAAAACAAGCTGCGCCTTTTCCATATTGATGGCTGGGGCCGAGTCACTATCGCTTGAACTGCCACAGGCCGTTAAAAGTGATGCCGCTGCAATACATGCCGCCAGTTGAGTCAGTTTCATAAGTACCCCTAATATCCGTTTTATTAGATTGTTCACTAAATAGTGTGCGGCACGTTAATATAAATGCAAATGATTTGCAATAACCAATAATTATGGGAACACTTCTCATTTTAATATTGGAAATTGTATTGTAGTATCCGCACTGGCAGTAAGGCCTTCCCTATGGTTTGCACGTAATGATCAATAATCTCGCCTCTCTCAAACACACCTTAACCCCCTATTTGCTGCTCATTTTGCTGACTGGTTGTGGCAGCTCCCATGACGACACAGGCATTGCTAGCAAAGCAGAATTAGGTGAGCGTTTGTTTTCAGATCAAAATTTATCACTTGATCGCACTCAATCTTGTGCCACTTGCCACAGCCCCGAACATGGTTTTGTCGATAACCGCATAAACGCCACTTACCACAACATTCATGTTGCTGCCGGCTCTTTAGGTGATGACGGTGTATCCATTGGTGATCGTAATGCGCCTACTGCCGCTTACGCGGCTTTTAGCCCGACTTTTAAATATGGCACTCGTGCTCGTGTACAAAATCAAAGCTCGGACATTGCAGCCTACTCAGGTTTCTTAGGTGGACAATTTTGGGATGGCCGCGCAAACGATCTAGCCGCTCAAGCCGGCGGCCCACCGCTTAATCCCGGTGAAATGAACATGCCAAACAAAGCGGCCGTGATTGAGCGCATTCAAGAAAATACAGAGTACGTAGAGGCCTTCGAGCGTTTATTTAACAACCAAGTTTTTAGTGATGTGGAAACGGCCTACGATGCCATGGCAGAAGTCATTGGCGAATTTGAATTTTTAAATCGAGAAACTTTTTACCCATTTGATTCTAAATATGATCTTTCTTTGACCGGTGAATATTCATACGATCCAAATAGCAAAGCCTCTCTTGGCAAGGTTTTATTTTTTGGCAGCGACTTCACCTGTGCAGCCTGCCACCAGTTAAGAGAAATTGGTGTGGAAGGTGAATTGTTTACAAGTTTTGAGTACCACAATATTGGCGTACCCGAAAACACAAGATTGCGCGCTATCAATGGCGTCACTGAAGCTGACTTAGGATTATTCAACAACCCAGAAGTGAACAAAAAATCCGATGCTATTGCCCATCAAGGTAAATTTAAAGTACCCACTTTGCGTAACGTGGCGATCACACCTCCCTATATGCACAACGGGGTCTTTAACCAATTAGAAACCGTAATAACGTTTTACGAACACGCAAAGCTACGAGCATTAAATCTAACCGATAACACACTGAATCCTGAAACGGGATTAACCTGGGCAGAGCCTGAGGTTAACTTAAACATCGAACACGACACCTTGGGTAAAAATGATAAAAACCTAACCCCTGAAAATATCGAAGCATTGGTGTGCTTTTTTATGAGTCTAACCGATGCACGTTATGAGCACTTACTAGACAGCAATAAGGTCACGGCGTGCGGACTTTAATTTTAGTTTTTTATAAGCCTTATTACACGCATTTTACATTATTTATAAGCGGGGCCAGTTGTGTTCAAATTTGAAAATTTTTTTTCGATTACTGTATTCACTAGTTTCATTTTGTCTGTCAATGCATTTGCTCAAGACGAAACAGCAAAACTTGAGAGGATGTACATTACAGGTGGTGCTGACGATATTCTTCGTCAACCGGGTTCGGCTACGTTAATTAATGATGTGGCACTGGAAAAATTTGAGTACACCGACATCCATCGTGTATTGAATGCCGTGCCAGGAGTCAATCTGCAAGAAGAAGATGGTTATGGTTTACGTCCCAATATTGGCTTACGCGGCACGTCCCCTGAACGCAGTAAAAAAATCACAATAATGGAAGACGGCGTACTTTCAGGGCCTGCCCCGTATGCAGCACCAGCGGCTTATTACTTTCCAAACATTTCACGTATGAGCGCAGTTGAAGTATTCAAAGGCCCAGCCACCATACAATACGGACCCGCCACAGTGGGCGGTGCCATTAATATGGTGAGCCGCGCAATCCCTTATGCAGCAGAAGGTGAATTAGATTTACAATACGGCAGCGACAACTTTCAGCGTTTAAACCTATACCAAGGCCAGCAAGTGGGTGACTTTGGTTACTTAATTGAAGGCTTACGTGTCAGCGCTGATGGTTTTAAAGACTTGGATAACGGTGGCGATACTGGCTTTGTAAGAAATGATATTAACCTAAAAACCAGTTGGCAAAGTTTTGGGCAATTCAACCATTCGTTTGTCCTAAAGTTAGGTTATGCCGATGAGCATTCAAATGAAACGTATCTTGGTTTAACTCAAGAGGATTTAAACAATAATCCGTTTCGTCGTTACAACGCATCGTCCATGGACGAAATGGAATGGGTGCATGAGCAAATTCAATTGACACATCAAATGGATGTACAAGATTGGCAAATAACCTCTGATCTATATCGTAATAATTTTGATCGTGATTGGTTTAAAGTTAACGGCTTTAAATCGGCCGATGTATCCATCCAGCAAGTATTAGCCAACCCAGATACATATCAACGTTACTACCAAGTATTAAGTGGCCAAACCGCCAGCAATAATAGTGATGAATATTTACGTATTGGAAATAACGGGCGTGTGTTTATTTCACAAGGAATTCAAACCCGAATTAGCAAACCCCTTGCATTTTTAAATCTAAACCATGAACTAGAAATCGGCATTCGTTATCACCAAGACCAAATTAAACGCACCCACACCGAACAAGATTACGCCACCCTTGCAGACGGTTCTTTGCAGGTCATTGATGGCTCATACCGCATAACCACATTAAATAAAAACGACGCCCAAGCCATTGCCATTTATGCAAAAAATGACATGCATATTGACGACACCACTGTTACTGCCGGTATTCGCCATGAACGCATCACCTCGACTAAAACCTCTTATGGGGAACTGACGGGCATTGCGGAGCAAGAAGACAAACTCGAGCAAACAGTCACCCTACCGGGTATTGGCATCTACTCTCAACTCAGTGAGCACCTTGGTGTTTTAGCCGGCATTCATAAAGGCTTTACTGCCGCTACTCCCGGTGGCAGTGGGGATATCAAACCTGAAGAAAGCACCAATTATGAAATGGGCTTTCGTTACTTTGGTTTCGGTCATGCTGAAATAATTGCGTTTTTAAATGATTACAGCCAATTCAGCGGCACATGTAGCTTCGCCCAAGGTTCATGTTCCAATAACCAAGTGGGTGAACAAGCCAATGCTGGTAATGCTCAAGTGTATGGTATAGAAGCCAGCTGGAAACAGGCGTTCCAATACGCTGCGTTTAAACTGCCCCTAAGTGCCAGTTACACCTACAGTCATGGTGAATTCGGTGAGTCATTTACTGATGTTAGTGGCGCGTTTGGGGAAAAAGACCTAGCTATCGAAAAGGGATTTGAGATTGGCTATCTGCCCGAACATCGTCTTAATATTCAAGCCGGTATTGGCCAAGACAAATGGCAGGTCAACCTATCTGTTTTATATCAAAGTGAAATGCGTAATATACCAGGCACCGGAAGTATTCCCGCAGCCGAGCGTGTTGATAGCTATACCGTTGTGGACTTATCCACACGTTATGACCTTGAACACAACCTTCAGCTTTATGCTTCTGTGGACAACATATTGGGTAATGAATATATCGTATCCGCCAAACCATATGGCTATCGCCCGGGTAAATCGCGCTCTATTAATCTTGGTACCAAATGGGCCTTCTGACCTAGGCCGTCGGTTAGCACTTGGTAACCCCTTGGCGGCTTAAAATGGGAGCCGCCTATTGATTAGACGATCGCTCCTCTCCTAAAATGTCTAAAAAACAAACACTTTCTGCCCCAATCTCGCCATTTTTACCCATTTAAAGCCGTAATAGTGCATAAATGTTGGCGAATACTGACGTTAGTTATTACTATTTAACCTATAACCGTTCAAGGAAGAATGGATTTGCAGCATTTCACAATGCTCAGCCCATTAAAGTTCAAAGAGGAATTTCAATTGTTGGCTGAAATTGACGAGAGACAACACATGGAAGGGCTTAACGATAACATTCGAATTTCTGTTCCAGAGATTCAACAAAAGAGCCTAAGTTTTTGCGATGGTAGCGTAAGTGGTTTTGAAGCTTGGAGCAAAAAACTACCTATGGCAAATGTTGGTGCTGCTGCTAAGTTATTGTATCAAGCCAGCCGAGAGTTAAACCTAACTAAAATCAATCCGGTATTACGCTATAAAATGCTCGAAGTGATTCGCAGCCAGATTTATAGCATCTGCGAACTACTGGCCAAACGATTTTTAAATCAGTCTGTGGTGCTAAACGACAACGACCTTAAAATCGTCATGCTCGCCCAAACTCTGCAAAACCAATTAGCCATTGGCTACAAGCACATAGTGCTCGATATTTGCGACGCACCAGTTAAAAAAAATGACACGCCGAAATTACTCACGTTTGCTATTCACCGAGCCATCAGCGATTTAAGCCAAACTATTTTGCGAGCTTTTCAACTCTATACTCAGGCGCCAAAAAATACTTGGCTTGAACTGCATCAACTCTATTTGCTGGCTGAAAGAAAACAGATTCAACAATACGATGTAAAAGACAGCCAGACGAGCTTTCGTGCCAGTACCAATATTTTTGATAGTTACGTACGTATTTTGTTACTTGGTTGCAGTAAACCCAACCAGCTTCGTCAATCCGAACAAGCTAACTTATTTGCTGCCACAGAGTTATGGAGTAATTTAACAAAAATTACACCCATTACAGACAGCCAAGCCCAGTTTATTTTCATGGCAACAGGGGATAGCGCACCGGTTTACCGTTCGCTGGTTAAAACAGCACCCAGTGGTTATGTACGCACATTTCATCCTGGTGCATTAGTACACGCCCTACAAAAACACATTAACAAAGAAGGCAGTGTTATTACCGTACCGGGTAATATTTCAGAGTCATTGCTTAACCACTTACTCCACGCTTGGGGCGGCATGAAAGAACGCAGCTTCCGACGCACCCAAAATTCTGGAGATATGCAAATTGCGATTGGTTTAGTGTCCTCTCATTTTTTCTGTGCCGCTGAAAAAAGCTTTCCCTATTTATTAAAAAAATGGAACGTGGACTTAGCTGAAAATAAAACTCAGAAAAAACGCAGTAACGACGTATGGGACAACAGCTTTGATGCTGGCAACCATTTTACTCACGACGCCGAAAATATTGCCTTTGATAGCATCGCCTTTATTAGCAAAAACGCCACGGAAGAAGAAGACACCGGCCCTAAAGGCAAAGAGCTAACCGCCAAAATTGAAAACACCAGTCCAGGTGGGTATGGCATTTTACTCGCAGACCCACCAGCAACGGTGCAAACCGGCGAATTGGTTGTCATCAAAGAACCACGTATGAACACCTGGTCCATTGGCTCCATTCGCTGGATTCGTACTCGTCACAATCAACCCACGCAGCTGGGTATAGAGTTATTAGCCCCTAAAGCCGAAGCCGTAGCGGTACGCATCCTCAATAAAACAGGGGATAACGGCGAATACTTACGAGGCATTCGTCTACCTGCCTTGCCTGCTGCTGGTCTTGCTGAGACCTTAGTGCTGCCTATTCTGCCATTTAAGGTGGGCTGCAAAGCCGAGCTGGTAGATGGCAACATGCAACAGCGAATCCAATTAATAAAGCGTCAAAACGCCTCTAGAAGTTTTGTGCAATACCAGTATCAATCTCTTACCCAGGTCTTCAATGAGAAAAAAGAGAACAAAGACAATGGTGATGACGAATTTGCTTCCATTTGGGACAAGCTGTAATAACGAGTTTGCTAAGTCATATTTTGCTGCCTGACCAGTCAATTGACCACCAACGGCCATAATTCACTGATAAACGGTACTTTTTCACACTAAAAGCCTTTCGTAACACTTAAAGCAAACGCCACAAACCGCTATAATCGCCAAAATACTAATTATAAGAACGGCAGCGAGCTTAAATATATGCAGGCTAAAGAAGCGATTCGATTGCTGATTTGTTCAGAATCTCAGCACGAAGCCGAGACCGTCACCAGTCTGTTACGTAACGCTGGGCACGCAACCCGAGCGCACATTGCACAAGACATGGACACCCTAAAAGCCAAGCTTAACGACCAGGTATGGGATGTTTGTTTGTGTTACATGGAAATGAGCAAACTCAGCGGCAAAGACGTATTAACTGAGATTCAGCGTCAAGGTAAAGATATTCCCACCATCTACTTCCATGATGATATCGACAGCGTTATGGCTGAAAAAGCCCTAAAAAGCGGAGCGGTTGATTTAGTACCCTCAGGTGAATACAACCACATTTTACAAGTCGTGCTTCGAGAAATTAAAAACCTTAAGTTGCGCCGTGAATTGCGTGAAGCTGAAGCACTGTTACGTGAAGCTGAAAAACGTTGCCAAGTTTTATTAGAAAGTGCACAAGATGCCATTGCCTACATTCAAGATGGTATGCATCTGTTTGCCAATGACAGCTACGCCTCTATTTTTGGTTATGATGACTCTGATGACCTACTAACCATCCCGCTGATGGATATGGTTTACAGCAAAGACCAAGGCCGCTTTAAAATATTCCTTAAAGACTTTAATGCGGGTAAAACCCGTAGCGCAGAATTCCAATGTAAAATGCTCGACATCGCCGGTAAAGAAGTTGATAGCCGCATGATGTTTGCTCGCGCCACGTATGATGATGAACCCTGCATTCAGGTCATGATACGCGCCAATAATGGCAATGCCGATCTTGAAGGCAAGCTCAAGCTCATTAGCTCGCAAGATTTATTAACAGGCCTTTACAACAAGCAATACTTTAACGAACAGCTAGGCGACGCCGTTGACCAAGCGGTTATTAGTGGCTCAAACGGTGCCATTGCTTATGTGAATATTGATCACTTTGGTAAATGCAAAGTGGACGTGGGTATTGAAGGGGCCGACATGGTGATCTGTGATGTGGGCCATTTGATTCGCAGCAAATGCCGCGAAGAAGATTTGGTCGCACGTGTTGGCGAAGATGTATTTGCTATTTTGTTACACGACAGCAAAGCGGAACAAGCCCAAGGTTTTGCGGAACACATCAGAAAAGCCATTTCAGAACATTTAGTGGCCGTAGATCAACGCACCATTCAAGTGACTTGTAGCATTGGTGTGGCGTTGATTAATGAAAGCTCACGCTCACCCAAAGAAGTATTACAACATGCACACGAAGCCAGTTATTTCGTGCGTAAGTTAGAAAACCACGAAAAAGGCAATGGCGTGTATTTATACAATCCAGCCCAACTTGCCAACACCGACAGCGAGCGACTTGAAGCTAAAATTCAAGACGCCATAAAAAACAACACGCTGAAACTGTTATTCCAGCCTGTTATTAATTTACGCGACGAAGGTGGTGAGCACTATGAAACACTGCTGCGATTAGTAGACAGTGATGAAACCGATGTTTCGCCACAGAACTTCTTAGCGGACATTAGTCCTGAATTAAAACGCAAACTTGATCGCTGGGTGATCCTTAACACAGGCAAACGCCTAGCGCAGCAACGTGTTCAAGGTCATGATACGCGTTTATTCATTAACTTAACCAATGAGTCTCTGACCGACGAATCATTATTACCTTGGCTACAAAAACTATTGCAGGCATCTAAACTGCCAAGCCATGCCATGATATTTCAGTTTACCGAGGCTGATGCCATTAACCACTTAAAACAAGCTCAGGTCATGACCAAGTCATTAAGCAAACTGGGTTGTAAAGTGGCCATTAGCCGTTTTGGTTCAGCTATTGATCCGTATAAATTGTTTGAACATATTCACAGCGACTTTGTAAAAGTCGATGGTTCGTTCACACAAGAATTAAACACCGAAGAAGGTATGGCCAGCTTGAAAGAGCTACTAACCGGCATCAGTGAACACGAAAAAGCGTCCATCGTCCCATTTGTGGAAAACGCAAATATCGTGGCACAACTGTGGACAAGCGGTGTTAACTTTATCCAAGGCTTCTACTTAAGTGGCCCAAGTACACAAATGAATTACGAATTTAATGATGACTAATTCTAACGCTTAAAAGCAAACCATAAAAAAACCGCGTGTATCACTACACGCGTTTTTTTTGCCTACTGTTTAGTCATTAGCTCGCACCATTCAGTAATCAAATTGAGCTTCTAGTGTATTCATTCGAAACTTTATTAATAGTGTGTTGTATTTGTTAGTTCCAGATTTAATACCCGAAAATTCAGCAGATGATTCTCAAATCAAAATTGAATAAACTAGCACCCTTATATATTTTTTATACACAGTGATACGTGATCGATATCGGGTAAGCAAGGATGAGTACTAAATGGAAATTAAAATCAGCAAGCAGCTAAAACGCTACACTTGTAAGCGACTACTATGAAGCCTGTCATCAATATTATGTTTGCTTGGTTAAGCCTGTATTGGTACTCAATTAGCTTCCCTGTATTATTTGAAGACTTGTTTTTTAGTATTAATCTTCATTCTGTGATTGGCCCATGCCGTGATGCCTTTAGCGTTAATGCTTGCCGCCCTTTAGCAAGGGCCATACTTTGGCTGATGGAATTGCCAGTGAGTGCTGTAAGTTTTGCAATGTTTGCTTTAGCACTAGTTACATTAGAAAAATACGTCAAAAAAGTACAACTCAGTTTATTGTGGTTGTTTATTGGGGTTATCTCAGGCTACCTGATTATGGTTATTGTTACCCCAGACACCAATGTGCATATTTCTTATCATCTTATTCCTGTTTTAACGTGTGCCGGTTTGCTGCTCTTAGGTTTAAAGAGCTGGCGATACGTGCTCAATGAGCAGTAGTTAGCGGCCTGATGTGTGACTAGCGGTATGATGTTAACCCTATGGATACTTCACAGTTTTAATAAATATTCGATTTACTTTTTATGATAAAAATAATTAAAGATTTTAAGATGGTATTTGTAAATCCGCTGGTATTAATGATTGTTTTATCCATATCTCATTTTGCGGTATCGGATGATTCAATAAAGGCCGATTTAGAATTAATTAAAAAAAATATGGCGCTAATATCTAATAAGCCATTTCTTAGTGGCGCGGAAAGACAGCGTTTAGATCATATGAGTACCTTAATGCTTAATGTAACAAAACGACTGGAAGGTAAGGAAGAGAGTCACTACCTCGTTATGAACAAAGAGGCTCAGCAATTATCGAATGATATTGATATGTTGCGAGTCACGTGGGCAGCACCTGATACGCTAATTGATCCAGAAGCAAAAGCATTTTTGTATGATGAGGTTCCTTGTGACCTTAACTATTCTCTGGCCGAATGGAGAGCGGAGACGTTAAGCTCTAGAAGATTGAATACTGTTAGATGTTATATGGAGGCCGCGAGAGACAATATCTATAAAGAATATTTAGCCTATCTTGAAAAGCAACCTGATCTTAAAGGCAGTGTAAATTTTCGTTTTTATATTAAACCAAATGGACGCCTTATGGTGTTTAAAAAAGATTCTGACTTACCCAGTGACCTGGTTACTACAGTAGTAAAAAAGCTGATGCTGATTCAGTACCCACCCATGTCTGAGACTGATTTTGAGGTGCAGTACACCTTTGCATTTTATCCGAACTGATGATCTTTATAGCCTGCTTTTCTCATTTAAAAAAACCGCGTGTATCACTACACGCGGTTTTTTATTACCTGGCCGAGATAAACCACTTAAATATCGTCGCGATCGCGAATGCCCAATAAGTACAACACGCCATCTAAGCCTAGAGTTGAAATGGCTTGCTCTGCATTTTGGCGAACTAAGGGTTTTGCACGAAATGCAATGCCTAAACCGGCTTTGCTCAGCATAGGCAAGTCATTGGCACCATCACCTACCGCGATGGTTTGCTCTAAAGAAATGCCTTCGTTTTTCGCAATTTCTTCTAATAAAAACGCTTTGCGCTCACCGTTGACGATGGTGCCGGTTACGTTACCTGTTACCTTGCCATCCACAATTTCTAATTCGTTGGCGTGCACATAATCAATGCCTAACTTGTTTTGTAAAAAGCGACCGAAGTATTGAAAACCCCCAGACAAGATTGCGGTTTTATAACCCAGTTTTTTAAGGGTTGAAACTAAACGCTCGGCACCTTCTGTAATGGGTAAACGTGCCGCCACTTGTTCCAATACAGATTCATCTAAACCTTTTAATAAAGCCACACGGCGCTGAAAGCTTTCATTAAAGTCGATTTCACCACGCATGGCGCTTTCGGTAATGGCAATCACTTCATCGCCCACACCTGCTTCGATGGCGAGTTCATCAATCACTTCGGCTTCGATTAAGGTGCTATCCATATCAAATGCCACCAAACGACGATTACGACGGAACGGGCTATCTGCTTGCATGGCGATATCCACACCAAGATCGCTGGAGATTTGTAAAAATTCGGCGCGCATAGCCGCTTGATCAACAAGGCCACGCACAGAAAACTCAACACTGGCTTTGTTAGGCCCTTGGCGTTCGTCATCTTCTAAAGGAATACGACCAGACAAGCGGGAAATATTGTCGATGTTTAATTCATGGCTCGCCACAATTTCAGTCACCCGAGCAATGTGCTCTGCGGTTAACTTACGGGCCAGCAAAGTAATGATATGACGAGGCTTGCCTTGTGCGGCGACCCAGCTATCGTACTTTTCGGTGGAAACAGGGGTAAAGCGCACTGACATGCCTAATTCATGGCTACGAAATAGCACGTCTTTTAACACAGCCGCAGATTCTGCTGTGCCTGGCATTTCAGCCAGAATCCCCAAGGAAAGATTGTCGTGAATTTCTGCTTGGCCAATATCCAGTATGTTCACACCATACTGGGCCAAAATACCGGTAATACTAGCGGTCACACCGGGTTTGTCTTCACCACTGACCTTAATCAGAACAACTTCTTTCACTTGGGCACCTGTGTATAAGAGGAATTACAGCTGGTTAGCGTGTGCTTTTAGCTCGGCAACCGCTGCGCGTAGCTCTTCGATTAAATCTTCAGTTTCGTGGTTAGATAGTGCGCGAGCACGGTCTTTACTCATAAAGAACAAGCCCTGTTCAAGTTGGGCTGTTTTTTCTTCAAGAAGCTTTTTAGTATCGCTCATGGTGTACACCTTTTATGCATCAAATGTTAAATCTGGGCTGACTGCCTGCTCAAAAAGGCCGTTATGATAAACCATTTAGCCTTTGGGCGTGAAACAAAAACAATTTTTGTTTTTTATCACTATAGTTAATCCCCTAGGTAGGCGCACACTTGAATTACCGATACTATTAGCATTTGTTTTCATTAGATTTACCTACGCCATGACATTATTAGAAAAAAATTGGCCTTTAAGTATTCGTGCCTTATTTATTGCCTTACTCATTTCCATTTTAGCCAGCACCATCTTAGGCTTACCCATTACCCGCTCGGCCATTGAACACCTAGAGCAGCAACAAGCTGACATGCGCCATACCCTTACGCGACAGGTGAGCCTGCAAGCCGCTGAAGCGATTTTTAGCCAAGATTTACTTAGCCTTAATGTCATTTTATCCACGCTTACCGAATACCCCAATATCCGCTTTGCTGCGGTCTATGACTTAAACAACCAAACCGTGGCCGAACAAGGCAATGCTGATGACAGCACCGGTATTCCCATGAGCATTCAATATCAAAACGAAGTGATCGGCCTACTTGAAGTGCGCTTAAACGATGAGCCTCTCAAGCAGCGCATCTGGCAGTTATATGGTTTATGGCTGGTATTGAGTTTACTTTTTTCTACCGTTTGCGCGGTTGTGGCTTGGTTCATTGGTCACCGTTTAGGGCTAAAACTTGAACAAAGTCGTTATGAACTTGAGCACCTTGGGACCATTAAACAGGTCACGCAACATCAAAACGGTGAATTTAAAGATTTCTCTGAGGCATTGGCCAAGCACCATCAACTGACCAACCAGCAAAAAAGCTTACATCAATCGTTAAGCCACTTTATGCAGCCCCAGTTATTCCCCATTTGGCAAAACCGTAATTTAGTCATTGAAGAAGATTATCAAACCGGCGCCGTTTTGTTTTTCAAGTTGGCCAACCTTGAACAGGCCCAGCAAGATATGAACAAGTTAGAATTAGCCCAGCTGCTTGATCAACACTACGCCCTAATCAAACAAGCAGCCAAGCTTTATAACGGTACTGTGGTGAACTTTGAAGGCGATGGCGTCATGGTGTTATTTAACCAAGAGCAAAGTGATCAAAAACACTGTTTTCATGGGGTATGTACTGGCCTGTTAGCCCTTGGCCTGATTAAGGTTGCTAACCAAGCCCGAGTTAAAAACCAACAATGTTTGGTGGAATACAAACTAGCGCTGCATTGTGGCGACATACTAACGCGACGTTTTCCAAACACCGCTCAAGCCGATGCCTTTCCTTGGTTGGCAATGAACAACCAAACAGAAGCCTGCAACGGCGCGGCTTTATTATGTGAACACAGTGAAGCCGGTGGTTTATTAATGAGTAAAACCTGTTTTGAACAAGGCCAACTAGCCAGCCAACTGACCCTCAACAAGCACCACAATCTGGTACAAGTAAACTTATCTGAGCCTGTTGTGTGTTACTGGGTTGAGTCTTTAAACCCCAATTATCAAGCATTGATCGAGCGCCAAATTGAACACATTGGTGCCCATTTCCCCAGCGCCCAATAAGTATGTAATTTTTAAAGACATTTCTTTAGGTTCCTCTATGACCTATGCTAAGATGATAAGCATTCTCATATAGGAATTAAATCAATGCGCAATCTTATTCTCGTCGTTTGTTTAACCATAACGACCCAATTTTCATGGGCTGACAGCGTTAATATTTATTCTTTCCGTCAGCCATTTCTAATTGAGCCCATCCTAGAGCAGTTCACCAAAGAAACCGGTATCGAAACCAAGGTGGTATTTGCTAAAGACGGCCTCATTCAACGCTTAAAACGCGAAGGTAAACTCAGCCCTGCGGATGTGGTATTAACATCTAACTTCTCAAAATTGCTTGAAGTTAAAGAAGAAGGTTTAACCCAAGCGTTTAACAGCGAGCTGATTAATCAGCGTATTCCGGCTCAGTTTCGTGACAGTGAACAACACTGGGTGGCGCTGACACAGCGTGTGCGCAACATTTATTCTTCTAAAGCTCGCCTAGGCAAAGTGAATATCAACTATGAAGACCTAGCCAACAAAGAATACAAAGGCCGCATTTGTACTCGCTCAGGCAAGCACCCATACAATCTAGGTTTGATTGCATCACTTATCGTGCACAACGGTGAGGCCGCAACTGAGCAGTGGCTTAAAGATGTAAAAGCCAATCTTGCGCGTAAACCGCAAGGCAGTGACCGTGCACAAGTGCAAGCCATCAAAGAAGGTTTGTGCGATGTATCGCTAGGTAACAGCTATTACTTTGGCAAAATGCTTGAAGACGAAGAGCAAGTTCACTGGGCAAATGCCGTTGAGTTGAATTTCCCGAACCAAGCAAACCGTGGCTCTCATATTAATGTAAGTGGTGCCGTAATCACGAAATACGCCCCTCATAAAACCCAAGCGCAAGCACTGCTAGAGTTCCTAAGCTCTGATAAAGCACAGGCTATGTATGCGGAGCTCAACATGGAATACCCAGTAAAACCTGGGGTTGCACCTTCTAAGTTAGTGCAAAGTTGGGGGGAATTTAAAGCGGACCCTCTTGCCCTTGAGAAAGTAGCCGCTAAACGCAAAGATGCCTTACGCCTTGTAGATAAGGTTCAATTCGACCTATAACTTTCTTTTGTACTGGTTAATAAACATCTGCATGGATAAATCGTGCAGATGTTTTCCACTTCTTATCTGCATCCCTTATAATCGCCGCCATGGCCAAATCTCATAAAATATTACCAAGCATTAGCCTGAGTGTTTCACTGCTGATGTTTATCCCCATTCTCGCGCTGATCTATCAAGCGTTTTTCATTGCCGATGGTAACGATCATACCTTTGATAACATTTTAGACAGCGTGCTGTGGCAGTACATCAAAAACAGTTTATTAGTGGTGGCCACTACTCTGATATTTGCTTGTTTATTTGCCATCGCCCCTGCTTGGTGGTGCGCTCGTTATGAATTCAAAGGTCGCCGCTTTTTACAGTGGGCCATGGTATTTCCGTTAGCCATTCCTGCGTATGTGAGCGCCTATATTTATACCAAAGCCTTGGATTACCCTGGGCCGGTGCAAACGTCATTACGCCAGTGGTTTGATTGGCAAAGCCCTAACGATTATTGGTTTTTCGACATGCGCTCCATCACTGGTGGCAGCCTGATGTTGGCGCTGGCGCTTTACCCTTACATTTATTTATTGCTGCGTTATGGCTTTGCCAAACAAAGCGACCACCTTGATCACGCCGCTCGATTATTAGGGGCCAGTTCTCGTCAGGTATTTTTTAAAATTCGATTAGCCATGGCTCGCCCAGCATTGGCCATTGGCTGTACCCTGGTTGCTATGGAAGCATTAGCGGATTTTGGCACCATGCATTTATTTGCCATTAGCACTTTAACAACGGCTATTTATGACAGCTGGCTGGTTTATGGCAGTTTATCCACAGCCGCTAAATTATCTTGTTTATTATTGATATTTATCGTCACCCTTTCACTGCTCGAACGCCGTCAACGCAAAGCACAAAAGCAGTATGAGTCCCGCGGCCAACAATTACTGCAACGCAAAACCATTAGTGCTAAAAAAGCCATCGGCATTTGGCTTGCTTGCGGTAGCGTTTTGTTGCTGGGCTTTATGATTCCTGTGGCTTATTTATTGGATTTCACCTTCACCTATTTACAGCAAAATTGGCAACCTCAATTACTGCAACATAGCTTGCATACCTTTTTATTAGCCGCGGTTGCCGCCACCATTTGTATGGTCATTGCCATGATGCTCAATGCTCAATTGCGCCTGCGCCCAACTCGATTTAATCAAACCCAACTGAGTATTGCCTCTTTAGGTTATGCCATACCGGGTACAGTATTAGCCATTGCCGTGCTGATTCCACTGGGTGCATTAGATGTGGCCATTCATGATGTTATGACTTGGGCCAACATGGATAGCCTAGGGTTAATATTTTCAGGCACCAGCGTGGCATTATTATTTGCGTTTGTGCTGCGATTTTTAGCCATTGCCAATGGCAGTATTCACAGTGGTTATCAGCAAATCAGTCCGAATCTTGATTTGGCCGCTGCCAGTCTTGGTCAAAGCCATGGTGGTGTTTTCCGGTTTATTCATTTTCCGCTCATCCGACCTATGGCGCTCAGTGCTTTTTTATTGGTGTTTATCGAATGTGTGAAAGAACTGCCTGCCGCTATTTTATTGCGCCCTTTTGATTTTGAAACCCTATCCACTTACGTGTATCAACACGCTAGTGATGATCAACTTGAGCACGGCGCATTGGCTGCGTTATTAATTATTATTGTTAGTCTATTACCGATCATACTGCTTAGCCGTACCCAGAGGATGTCATGAGCCAACCTGCACTACACATTGAAAATCTGGCGGTAAAGCTGCAAGACAAATCTATTTTAGAAAACTTTTCGTTATCGTTAAACGAAGGGGATATCTTGTGTTTGCTTGGCCCTAGTGGCTGCGGCAAAACCACTGCGCTAAAAGCCATTGCCGGCTTAATGGATGCACAACAAGGCACCATTCATTTATTTGATCAGCTATTAAAAAAGAATAGCTATGAACGCCCGCCAGAAAAACGAGACATTGGTTTTATTTTTCAAGATTATGCCCTGTTTCCTCACATGAGTGTGGCTGAAAATATTGGCTTTTCATTATCCAACCTCTCCAAAGAAGCGAAACATATCCAAATTGAAGCGAGCCTAAATCTTGTGGACCTAACAGGGTTAGGAGATCGCTATCCCCATGAGCTTAGTGGCGGTCAACAACAACGCACTGCCGTTGCCCGTGCGCTCGCAAAACGCCCTAAGCTATTGTTGATGGATGAGCCATTTTCGAATATTGATAGCCAAGTTAAATACAAACTCATGGCACAAATGCGCGCGTTACTAAAGCAACACAATATCACCTGCATTTTTGTTACACACAGCAAACAAGAGGCTTTTAGCTTTGCTGATAAAACCGCAGTCTTAAATAACGGTCAAATAGAGCAAGTGGATCATACTCAAGTGATTTTTGAGCAGCCCATTAATCCATTTGTAGCTGAGTTTATGGAGTCGGGTAATTTAATTGAAGCGCAATTGATTCCGAGGGATTTATTTGCAACCTCCCAAACACTAGATGCGTCAGATAATTGGGTATTATTACGCGAGAATGGGTTTGCTTTATCACATGAGAAAGGTCTAACAGGGCTGGTGATTGATAGCTTGTATATCGGTCATCGCTATCGTAACCAAGTTAAATTTGAAGCGTTTACACTTTGGATTGAAACCCAAACCGCTTTAACACCCCATGAACATATTCAGGTGCAATATGTTCACGAAGCATTAACACTTAAATAAATTAAGCAGGCTGGGCAACTAACATCGCCAGCAATTTATCTTTTAAATTTAATCGCTGAACTTTTAACGAATCAAGATAGTCATCGGTTGTGGCCTGTGCACCACTTTCAAAACGATGGATATCTTTATCGACGTCATGGTATTCATTAAACAAACGATGGAAATGCATATCGCTAGACTTCAAATCGTGAATACGTTCTTTATGCTCAGGAAATTCATTTGCTAGGCTATGGTTTTCGATTGGCATGGCGCGTCCTTATTTATATTGAGTCACAGGATCATTCTAAAACTCAATAAACGCGCCCCCTTGATTTGCATCAAGGAAGCTTTAGTTAACCGAATAACCCGCGCCAAGATTAAAACGTGTACGTCACACCTAAATTAATATTACGCCCAACCACCGGACTATATTCTTTAAGATAGCTGACATGATTACGTCCAAACTCATCGGTTAAGTTATGAGCCTTTGCGTAAAACTCCACAGCAGACTTAGCCATAACCAGCGTATATGCGCCATAAAGATTAAACACATAATAATCCGCCGTAGGGCTTTCGTTTTCGGCAACGTCATTTTGTTCAGCGTAATATTTAATATCACTGCTAAATTGCCAATGCCCTGCAAAATATTTCACGCCCGTAGTGCTTGTGATCGGCGGTGTACGAGGTAAGTTTTTATTATCGCCCTGTTTTAATTGCGCTTTAACAACATCCGCGCGCATAAACCATTGCCAATTTGGATTCAAATGATAATCCAATTGCCACTCGGCGCCACTAAACCATGCGTCTTTTTGTTCATGACGATAAACCGGATTGCCATGAAACGGATCCACCATGGCTTTCAGATCATTATAGATATAACCGTCAAAGTCATAATAATAAACTGCCGCCTGCATGCGATAGTCACGCCCGTCGTACAACCAGGTTAAATCTAAACTGTGGGCAGTTTCGAGATCTAACGCCGTATTGTCTAACTGAAAACTAAACGTCGCATGATGGTCACCATTCCAATACATTTCATCGGCTGCGGGCGCTCGCTGTGAACGGGACACACTTAACCCCAGTTTGTGAGTATCAATACGCCAGGTCATGGCAGCACTTAACGAAGCCGAATCAAATGTCTTGTCGTCATAATAACTAGCCGCTTGGCGATATGACGGTCGAATTGAAACAGGGTCGGCTTTAATGGTGCGCTGATCATAACGGGCACCTAGCTCTAACAAGCCCATTGCCCAATCACGTTCCATCACCCAAAACAAACCTAAGTCTTGTGTGTCGGTTAATGGCATAGGCGTATCATGAGAAAATTGAATGCCGTCTACCACATCGTTATTTAAGTTACTGCCTGCTTCACCGTTCCAACTTAGTTGGCTGTAGTTTGGAATATCAGGGCAGCCACTGTGATCATGACAAAGCTCTAAGTTTTGTTTCGACCACTGTAACCCTAAGTTCGATTGCCAACCTGCGATGTTTGACCAACTCAATGTGGTTTTAAACTCGCTGGATGTTTTATCAAACAACCCCACTACAGTGTCATCAAAGGTTTCCCCATGTTCATAATCAATATGGGTAAATTGTGTTTTGATTTTTTCAACATACGGTAGCGAGTACACAATGCTTTGTGCATCCAGCCTAAGCTGAGAGGGTTCAACCATTGCGCGATCATTATCTGGGTTGGGTACACCGTACTCATAATCCAACATAGAAACCGCTAAACCATGGGCGTTGCCATTCGTGTGAATATGATTCACACCTAAGTTTACCCCTTGGCTATCACTGCTGGTGTTATTAATGGTTTCACCATTACCTGCTTGAAAGTTTTCACTACTGCGAGCAAAACCATCTACATGCATCACCCAGCGCCCCTGGCCCACATCAAAGCTTGTGCTGAGATTGGTGCCCTCATTGGCGCTGCTAATAGAGCTTTGCACTCGACCTTGATAACCGTGCAACGGCACTTCATGAAAACGTGAGTCCGCCATGTTGATCACACCGCCCATGGCACCACTGCCAAAGCGTAATGTGTTCGGCCCATAAATCACCTCTAGCTGATCAGCATTTGCGGCATCGACCATAGGTGCATGGTCACTACTCATAGCAGATACATCGGCACTGTCGGTACCATTGATGGCCATTTTTACACGGTTACCACCTAAACCACGAATAACTGGCCGGCCAACACCGGCTCCAAAACTGGCATTAGCAATACCGGGCAAACCTTCCAATAGCTCACCAATGGTGTCACCGTTTTGCGCTTGCATCTCTTCTTTGCTGAGCACTCGCATAGGTTGCGCAACATCATCAAGCACTTGCCCTGATGCCGTGACTTTTACTTTATCCAATGCCACTTCTTCACTGGCGGCACTGGCACTGACAACCAGCGCAAGGCTGGCCGTCAGTAAGCGTAATAAATTAGTGTGCATGGTCACCTGCTTCTTCACCTACTTCATGAAAAATAACCATGCTCGCCACATCGCTGACACTTAAGTCAAAGCGTTCATGCACGTGGTATCCATTTGCATTAGTGCTTGGTTCATCCACGTCAATCTCATACCCTTTTTGTGCCTTGTTATCGATTACTAATGCCATTTTAGCGGCACCGGCCATAACAAAATCACCACAGCTTGAAGCGGCTGATTCATCGAGCGTGATGGATTTAAGCATCTCGGCTTCATGATTCAACACCACAAAGGTGCCTGCTGCACTGATGGCTAAAATATCTTGTGCGTCAGTGTCTAAAACAAGGTTACAAATATTTTGTGTAAATGCGTAAGTACCGGTATCTGAACTTTTAATCACTACAATGCTAGGGGTTGCACCACTTTCGTCTAATTCAACAATGGCATAGTTTTTAGTGTTTGGTTCAAAACCCACAATCACATGGCCTTGGGCGCGCCAAATGTAACTAGAATCAGCCCCATCTAAATCGCTAAGATTTCCCGGCGTGAGTTCATGTTCCGTTTCACCTTCTTCAACCAGTAAGGTGACCGCGCCTTCCGTACAGCTGATGATGATCAACTCACTCGTTTGTGCATGGCTGGTTGGATTAGCACAGGCAAAACTCAGTTCTTCGGTTGTGCCTTCAAACACCTTGGCATTGGTATCATCAAATACCAGTTTCAAGTCGTGCACTTCATCTAAGATTAAGGCTGGATATACTTCATTAACAGACAGCCCAGAAGTGGATTCTGTGGCGGGAGTTTCGTTGGCTAGCTCATCATATTCAATAAATGTAGTATCCCCATCCACTAGAACAGCAAAGTGACCGCTTGTAGGCACCACGCTAATGTCAGTACCTGACAGGCTGTATGCTAAAACATGGGCTTCTTCCTCGTGAGCGTCTCCGCTTTCTTCCCCTTCTTCATGCAAACCATGCACAAAGTTAACCGTGCTCGTACTTAATACCGCAGCGTAAGCGCCTGTTTCACTTAATATTAATTTTGTAGCGTTACCTGCAGCAGCATCGTCTAGTGCCTCTAATTCACCTTCTTCAAATAATGACAATGTTGACGTATTGCTTTGTGAAACCAATACAGACGAGTCATGCTCATGTTCATCAGTGGTGTCACTGCTATTGTTATCGCTGCTACCACAACCGGTTAACGCCAAAGCAGCGATGCTTACCCACAGTAAGTTTTTGTTAAATGTTTTCATTTTGAATTCTCTAAATATTTCTTTTAATCACGCAACGCCCTGCTGACAACAGCAAATCGACTATACGGCGTTACATTGCGGCTCACTTCCATGAGCCACACAAAAAACAGACGCAGCTAGGCTGGGTCTTGAATCAGTTATGTATTGGAAATTAAAGAGATACTGGCGGGGCACGCGCTTGTTGCTTCTCAAGCTGAGATAACACCAAGGCAATAGGGTGGTAGGTTTGTTTTTCAATGGCTTGTTTAGCAATGATGCAGCTAGAGCTCTGCTCAGGTAATACCGAGCTGCCATCCAATACAAACATCGGACAATCAACGGTATGATGGTGATCAACCAGCTGATCATGCACCAACTGCAAGCTGCCACTGATCAAGATGACCAATGTCAACATAGAGGCAATTAAGCCATTATGTTTGCGCAAGCGCGGGTGCTGGATAAGTTTCATGGGCGCTATCATACGATTTGTAACTATTGGCTTCAATCTGAATAACATTTTATATGTAAAAAGTTGTAGCTATGGTTTACCTATAAATAAAAAACATAACAAATGCTCATGGCATAGAAAATACGATCTTCAAGTCACAACATACTGCTCACTCATAGCCAAATGATCTAACCATCATATTCACATGCAATAGTCTGTCTCACGTTTTATGCTCACAGAGCATTTAAAATTATGCTTTACTCAGTCTCCCTTTTTTCATCTAAGCTTGGTTAATTTCTTAGAGTTTATTTATGCCCAATCCCTCGTTATCTCTGCGCCGTTTTGAGTTCATTGCCTTAATGGCCGCCCTTATGTCTATGGTCGCCCTATCAATAGACGCCATGTTGCCAGCACTTGGTATCATCGGCCAGGACCTCAATGTGGCCAATGCCAACGATAGCCAGCTGATTATCTCTAGTGTGTTCTTAGGCATGGCCTTTGGTTTAATTATCTATGGCCCAATTTCTGATTCGTTCGGTCGTAAAAACGCCATTTACCTAGGCATTGGTATTTTTTTAATAGGGTGTTTGATTTCAATCTTTGCACAAGATTTTAACCAGATGCTGCTTGGTCGAGTATTACAAGGTTTTGGTGCCGCGGCGTGCAGGGTGATAACCGTAGCCATGATGCGCGACATGTTTGACGGTAAAGAGATGGCTAAAAACATGTCACTGATCATGATGGTGTTCATCATGGTGCCCGCCCTTGCGCCATCGCTTGGGCAGCTTATTTTATTATTTGCCAATTGGCATTACATTTTTGTGATCTTGTTTATTTTCGCTTTTATCAGTTGTTTATGGCTGTGCCTTCGTCAACCTGAAACACTGGCACAGGAAAAACGCATCGGGTTTTCATTTGCCAACATTAAACGCGGCATGATCGAAACCATTAAACACGCCGAGGCTCGCACCTATACCTTGGCAGCAGGCATTATGTTTGGTGCGTTTGTGGGCTACCTAAGTTCGTCACAACAAATCTTACAAGTGCAATATGAAACAGGGGATTTATTTTCAATTTATTTTGGCATTTTGGCGCTGGCAATTGGGGTTTCATCATTTGCTAACTCAAAGTTGGTCATGAAAATTTCTATGCAAACCCTTTGCTTGGCTGCCCTGTGGGTTGTGTTTGCCTGCTCAGCATTGTTTTTACTGTATATTAATATGGTGGATGACGATCCAAGCCTAATAAGCTTTATGATATATATGATGAGCACATTCTTTTGCTTTGGTATTTTATTTGGCAACTTTAATACGCTTGCGGTTCATTCTTTAGGGCACATCGCAGGGGTTGCCACATCGGTTATTAGCACCGTACAAACATTGATCTCTGTGGTGGTGGGTACCTATATCGGACAACATTATAACGGCACAGTTACACCCATGGTGCTCGGTTTTATTATTTGCAGTGGTGTGACATTAGGATTAATAATATGGCTGCGCCATCGCACAAAAAACATCGAACACATAGCAACATTGCATAAGTAACCACATGTCTAATATTGATATTTTTTATTTACAAATGAACAGCCCTGCACAAATCAAAGGCAAGCCGGTAATTGATGGTTTAGACATTCGATATTGTGAAATCAAACAATGGGCGCTGAATAAATTTTTATACAGTTTTGTAGGCGGCCCTTGGACATGGACCGATAAGCTCAGTGAAACAGACGAGCAATGGCAGACTTATGTAAACAATCCCAACTTGCATACATGGGTGGCTTATTACAAAGGGGCAATAGCTGGCTATTTTGAGTTACTGCAAGATGAAGGTGATGTCGAAATTGTGTATTTTGGTTTAACACCGGACTTTTTAGGTAAAGGCATAGGTGGGTATCTACTAACTTATGCCCTTGAACAAGCATGGTCACTACCGAATGCAAAACGAGTTTGGCTACATACCTGTACACTTGATCATCCTAGTGCAAAAGCCAATTATGAAGCGCGTGGTTTTATTCACTATAAAACAGAAACAGAAGCCGCTGATGCCTAGGGTTTAAACGGCATAAAAAAACCGATCAACTGATCGGTTTTTTGGTTTGAACGACAGCGCTGAATTAAGCCGGATCTTGAGATTCCACCACAAACTTTTGAAACGCATTTTGAAACGCTTCGGTTACATCAGCTTGTGTTGGCACTTGATCACTTTTCACTAAAATGATTAAGCTTTGCGCATAAACACGCACATCACCACGAGGGTGAACCGTGATATCCCCGTCTTTATTGATAAACGCCATGGGTGTTCCAATGCCTGCTTTTAACATGGCGGTTACCACATCAGCCCAACTTTCACCTTCTAGCCAAATACTGTAACGCTCTGGGTGATCATCTTTGCGGGTGAACATATCTTCAATCACCACTTCACTTCCAGGAGCATCCATGGCGCGCACTAATATTTCAGGGTAAGAACGAATTGGGCGTAAAATAGACTTAACATCTAAGTCAATCATGCGAGGGCGGTTTGCATCCACCACACATTCCACAAGTGTGATGTGTGCCAAGCGTAAATCGGCTAAGCGATGCACAATATCAAAACTGATGCTGTCACTGTCTGCATGGTATTCATCACGGGCTAACACAAATATATGGGTTGCCATTTTCGCTTCAGCACGGGCTAAATCCGCATCATTATTACCATTACCTAAAATGTGGCGCACACCTAAGTCTTTTAATTGCGCTGATAAACCATCACCGTATTCTGTATTCAACAGTAAAATATCTGTATCCGCATTGGCTTCATCTTCACGAATCTGAGTCACTAAACGTTGAAAAAATTGGTCAGCGTTATACTTAGGTGCATTAATAATTAATATGTGGTCTTTCATATTCCAATCCCATAATCCAGAGCGAATGCGTTCATTTCGTGCTATGCGATAGTCAACATAATCGCGTACTAAAAAAGTCACCAGTGTAATGGCCGACATAAAAATTAAAATAATGGTGGCCGCTTGCCCAAACATGGTTTTAGCACTTAAATCACCATACCCAACCGTTGTAATGGTTGTTAATGTCAGCCAAATAGCTTGCCATAGTGTCAGTGATTCCAGTGTCATCATGGCGAGCACATGCAACACCATTAGACTCATGATCATAAATACGGTGCGCTTAATTTTTGACAATATGCGCGCATCCGAGCCGATCAATGCTTGATTAACGGCTGGCTCTTTATTATCACGTAACGGTAAAATTTTCATAACAAGTCAAAACCCAATTGAGCCCGCACTATGGCACAAAGCCCAACCTCCCCTCAAGTGTAAAGCACATTATAGGTTACATATTATTTTAGTATAACCAGCGGCGGGTTTAACCGGTTGATCAATACAACATCAGATGTCTCTTCTAGCTACTTTTATATGGCAAAACATGCTCTTTATAATCATCAAAGATAGGCGACTTTCATAGCCCAAATCTGCTTTGTGAGTATTGTAAAATATAGAAATTCTCACCGAGAATACTGGCGCCCTAGACCTAAGAGGATTAATCTAATAAGTATTAAACGCGTCTATTTAAGGAAGCTCCCATGTGGTCTCAGGTACCCAACAGTCTTAGTGAATTTGCAAGTAAACGCCAAGACCTGTTAACCACGCACATTAACACCCATTCCCAGCTTAAAAGTGCCTTATCGAACGATGCATTGCTTAAAACCCTTACCTTAAGCGATTATGTGTTTACCAGCTTTCAATCCTGTCCGGCTATTGCGCAAACACTCTTAAGCGATGATTTTCTTACAACAGCCTTGAACGTTACTGAGGTTGAAGATGCATTTCATCAACAACTAGAAAACTGCCAAGATGAAGCCGAGCTTTATAAAGCATTAAGAGAACTGCGCCGCTTGCATCAAATGCGTTTGATTCATCGCGACCTAAATCGCCTGTCACCTTTATCCGATACCCTAACTGAGCTGTCGTTTTTAGCAGATACCCATATTCGTTACACCCTAGCGTGGTTAGATAAAAAGCTGCAACTGCGCTATGGCCAACCTGTGGCCAAAAAGAGTGGGGACCCTCAATCACTGATTGTCATTGCCATGGGTAAACAAGGAGCCGGTGAGTTAAACCTATCAAGTGATATTGATTTAATTTTTGCCTTCAATGAAAACGGGGATACGGCTGCAGGTGAAGGGCAAAAAAGTATTTCAAACCAAGAGTACTTCACCAAACTCGGACAAGGTTTGATTCAAGCACTGGACAAAGTAACCCAAGATGGTTTTGTCTATCGTGTTGATATGCGCCTGCGCCCTTATGGTCAGTCTGGGCCGTTGGTCATGAACTTTTCTGCCCTTGAAAACTATTACCATGATCAAGGCCGTGACTGGGAACGCTATGCCATGATCAAAGCCCGCGCAGTTACAGGCAACCCAGCTCACATTCAAGAGCTGATGAAAATTTTACGGCCATTTAGTTATCGCAAATACGTAGACTTCAGTGCGTTTGAATCTTTACGTGAAATGAAAGCCCGCATTCGCCAAGAAACCGTTCGCCGTAATTTAGGAAACAACGTAAAACTGGGCAGCGGTGGCATTCGAGAAATTGAATTCATTGCCCAAGCGTTTCAATTAATACGCGGTGGCAAAGAGGTTGAATTACAACAACCCAATATTTTTAAGGTGTTTCATTATCTTAAAGAACATGAATACCTACCTTTTGATGCCATTAAAGAATTATTAGCGGCCTATCACTTTTTACGCGATGCCGAGCACGCCATTCAAGGTTTAAACGACGAACAAAGCCAAACACTACCCAGTGATGAATTTAACCAAGCGCGCATTGCCTGTTACATGGGCTGTGAAGATTGGCCTACGTTCTGTGTGCAACTAGATGCACACCGCGACAAAGTCATGCTGCACTTTAAAAATATCGTGGCCGATGACAGCGAACAAGAAAACCAAGAAGACCTAGAGCCTTGGCAAAGTATTTGGCTTCAACATGGGGACGATGAGCAGGCATCTGACAATGCCAGTGACCCGATTAACACCCCATTGCTGCAACAAACATTACAAAAATTACGCGACCTTGCTGAAAATAAAATGCAAGCCATTGGCAAGCAGCGTCTTGATAAGGCGATGCCATTATTACTCAAAGCCCTATGGCAATGTGAACATCCCCAGCAAACCCTAGAGCGCTTAGTGCCCCTGCTTGAGGCGATATTACGTCGAACCGCTTACTTAGTTTTATTAAGTGAAAACCCTGCGGCGTTACAGCAGTTAGTGCGTTTATGTGGTGCCAGCCCTTGGATTGCAAAAAGTATCGCTGAAGCACCATTGTTATTAGACGAGCTGCTTCACCCTGCTCACCTATACAACCCCAATGACAAAGCGGGCATGATTGGCGACCTTGACCAACGCTTATTGCGTATTGATCCATTAGATCTAGAAGAACAAATGGATGCCCTTAGGCATTATGCCAGTGCCAATAAATTACAAATTGCCGCCAGTGACATCACAGGCGCCTTGCCGTTAATGAAAGTCAGCGACCACTTAACCTGGTTAGCTGAAACCATATTAGAGCGGGCTTTGTGGATGTCTTGGCAACAAATGGTCGACAAGTACGGCTACCCAAGCAATGCCGAAGGTGAGGCCGTCATGGAACCTGAATTTTTAATATTAGGTTACGGCAAACTGGGGGGCATTGAATTAAGTTATGGCTCAGATTTAGACATGGTGTTTTTGCATAACGCCACCCCAAACAAATACACCAAGGGTGAGCGCGAATTAGAAAACGGCGTGTTTTACACCCGCATGGGCCAGCGTTTAATTCACATACTCAACACCACCACCCGCGCAGGCCAATTATACGAAGCGGACATGCGTCTGCGCCCAAGTGGTGCCAGCGGTATGATCGTAGCCTCCCTTGCGGCCTTCGAGAAATACCAGCAACAAGAAGCTTGGACATGGGAACACCAAGCCCTGATTCGCGCCCGTGTCATCACTGGGGATGAGGGTGTTGCGCAAAAATACACACAAATCCGACGTGAAATCCTGACAAAAGATCGAAATCCCGCCCAACTACAGCAAGAAGTACGAGAAATGCGCGATAAAATGCGCGATAATCTCGGCTCCCAAAGTGTGGGCAAAACCCAGTTTCAGCTTAAGCAAGATGCTGGCGGCATTGTGGATATTGAATTCATCGTACAGTACCTCGTACTGGCCAATTGTGAACAACATCCACAACTTCTGTCTTGGACAGATAATATCCGTCTGCTGGAAACCTTAGCGTCCCAAAACATCATCGACCCTAAGCAAAGTGATGCCCTCATACAGGCATATATTGCCTACCGCTCATTGGCACACCGTCGGGTCTTACAGAACCAAAAGTTACTGTTAGACCCCCATGAGCTCGACCAAGCTGGGTTAACCCCCCACATCGACACGGTTACAGCACTTTGGCAAGAAATTATGAATTCAGGGCAGTAACCGAACGAGCATCCACGACATCGTCTAACTGCACCTAATACTATTACGATCGGGAACCTTATAGGTTCCCAATATACATTTAGGAAACCGAAATGGCCGCATTTGGAACCGTTTTCATGCCGCAAATGGCACTGGCAACATACGAAAACCACGAATGGACACCAGCGAGCATTGTCGCATCGGACAAACTAGAACTGCACCCAGGTGCACACGTTTTACATTATTCGAGCACCTGTTTTGAAGGCTTAAAAGCATTCAAACACGAAGACGGCAGCGTGAACATTTTCCGCATGGATGCCAACATCAAACGTATGGCACAAAGCAGTGACTTATTGTTCTTACCAGAAATCAATAAAGAACAACTTGCACAAATGATTGAGCAAACCGTTGCCATGTATGTTGACGACGTACCCAGCGCACCGGGTTCCATGTACATCCGCCCAACTCACATTGGTACTGAGCCAAGCATTGGTAAAGCCGCGGTTTCATCTGAAACCTCTTTGCTATATGTATTGCTTTCACCGGTTGGCGACTACTTTGCAGGGGGCGTAAAACCATTACGTTTATTGCTTGAAGATAACGGCATGCGTTGCGCGCCGCACATGGGCATGATCAAAAGCGGTGGCAACTACGCCAGCGCCCTTGGCCCAATTGCCCGTGCACGCAAACAAAGTAATGCAGACCAAGTTTTGTTTTGCCCTAACGGTGACGTACAAGAAACCGGCGCGGCCAACTTTATTTTAATCGACGGCAACGAGATCATCACCAAAGCATTAGACAGCTCGTTCTTGCACGGTATTACACGCGACTCCATTTTAACCATCGCCCGCGATGCCGGCATGACCGTCACCGAACGTGACTTCACGGTAGACGAATTAATCGAACGCGCACAAAAGCCTGGCACAGAAGCCGCCCTTTCTGGCACAGCCGCTGTACTAACACCAGTAGGCACCTTGATTCATAACGGTGAAGAAATTACTGTAGGGTCTGGTGAAGCCGGTGAGACTACGTTGAAACTGCGCCAAGCATTGAATGATATTCAATGGGGCCGTGCAGAAGATAAGTTTGGTTGGTTAACCAAGATTTAATTTTTCAAAACCCTAGCGGTTTATAAAAAGCAGGTAAAAAAACCAAAAGCCGTTTGTGTTTCCACAAACGGCTTTTTTATTTGTACGAGGGTGTCTGCCCCGAAAACTATTCAAATAACTGTACGAGGGTGTCCACCCCCCGAAAAAATCACACAATTGTACGAGGGTGCCCGCCCCGAAAACTATTCAAATAACTGTACGAGGGTGTCTACCCCCGAAAAAATCACATAATTGTACCAGGGTGCCCGCCCCGAAAACTATTCAAATAACTGTACGAGGGTGCCCCGCGCCCGAAAAATTAAATAATTGCACGAGGGTGTCCACCCCCCGAAAAAATCACACAATTGTACGAGGGTGCCCCGCGCCCGAAAACAGCGATTAAAATCTTAAAAAATCTTAGGTTTTCTCATGCAATGAAATCACTGTCTTACTGGTCACAGACTTATCAAAATACTGCTCTCTTACCGCTAAATACTCATCACATTCAAAAAACGCATCCATTTTTTCTTTGCTTGGAAATTCAATGGTAAACACACGGTTAATATCATCACTGGTTTTGGATATAAGCACTTCGGAGACTTTAAAATCAAATCCAAAGGCACCACCATAAGAATGCAAAATAGGCATCATGCCTTCGCGATATTTTTGATACTGCTCGTCATCACTAACACACAACCCCATAATCCTTTCGTATGCCATATTCTATTCCTTTTTATCAACTGTGTTTGAAATCACTTTGCGTGTGTAAATAACTCGTGAAGAAAATAAAACCTTTCGATTTATCCAGATAAATAACAATGTGGGTAAACTCATCACTGCAACCATGGTAATCAGATCATTAATAAAATCCGCTACCGGCCATGTATACACGATATATTGCAGATCAACCAACAACCACAATAAAAGCATAAGACCCATATAAGAAAAGCCATATTCCAAATGGATAATATCATCCGACTCACCCGCTTCAATTAGATTGCACTGACAATAGGGGCATAAAAAGCCCTGAGTAAAGCCTTGTTTAAAACCATCAATGGCCTGTGAAGGTAGAAAGTCTTTGTTGCATCCTCGACAGCGGTACTTGTCCATATAACTTTTCCTGAAAGATGCCGCGATTATATACAACTTATTAATTAAGTTTAATCATGCACAAATCCGTTCAGCGTTATTTCCAACCTTGACGCCAGGTGTCACCATCTTTTAAGCCTTGGAAATCAATGGCCTGCTCACGTTTGGTCATCACCGCTTGGATCACACATAAAATCACGTTGCCCTCTTCGTCGTATTCCACTTCGGTGACCATAAAGTGCTTTTCTTTATTGGTGGGTTTTAGGGCCGTCCACTTAGTGTTTAATAATTTTTTACTGCTGATGGTATTCATTTGGTTTGGGCTTTTTAATGGCTTTAAATTAGATACGGGTAGCCATAGAGAATAGATTGGAATACATGAGAATAAAATCAAGCACTCTGAGTGCTGATAGAGGCTTACACACCACTCATCAAGTTCTTTTATTGAAGAGAAACCATGCATCAAAATATTAGTTGGGCCGGTTTCAGATCCCAGTGAAGACACCCTCTTTGTTTTAAGAATTAATACCCAACGTAATTTTTTCAACTATACGCAAATGAATTGGCTTTGATATTTATCGAAATCACTTTTAGCAGTGCAAGAAGAAGTAATCATAAGTATGGGGGGCTGAGTTATTGAGTTATATTTTGGGGCTGGAATACGTTGAAATAAGGAATAATGCCATTGAACCTGCTAAATTTACAGCCAGCTCTGCATGGCGAGCTTGGGGTTTTACAGGCAATTTACCTTGTCCATGAGCGTCGCCTAATTTATTGCGAAGTGTTCCGAGGCCATTAACAATACCAGAGCATCCCCCTAGAATCTGTTTGAAAACTTGTTCAGTATGTTGTTCGGGGGCAAGATTCAATTCTTTAGCCGTCAATTTATATAGTTCTGACAATTCAATTGAAGAAGAATTATAGCTGACTCTTTTATCATCCAGAATGTGCTTGCAAACACTTTCTAACATTGACCTTGAGATAGTAATTGCACCCTCAGGATCTGATGCTTTTCTTTCAAGTGCCTTTGACCACGCGAAATGAATACTCTCTGAATCGAAATCACTTAGAACCTCATCAATTGTCTTCTTTGCTGGGTGATCTAAAGCACTCTCGACAAATTCTAATATAGGATTAAAAGCATCCCATATGAAACGCCTACGCTCTGCGTAACTAGGAAATTTTGCTTTTATAAACTCCCAAAACTGGGACAAGTTTCTGTTTGTCTTTATCCATCGTGGAATCATTTCCGACACTACTGGGGAGTTTAATATTTCCTGCCTGATGATTTGATAGTGCTCATCATTTGCTTCACCACCCGTCGCCCTAGCAACCAGTAAGTTCTGAAGATATTCCACTTTATCTAATTGATTTTCTAGATGGTCTAGTCCATTCAAAGTAAAGATCTCCTATAAAGATATAACATTAGATCTCACCCCAAGTTGTGGGAATCGAGAGCGTCCCTGTCTGCTTGTCCTTGTTAGGTTTCTCATGCTGATATGCTCGCTCTAATCACTAGACATACTAGTATGTAAAGTACAAATAAGGCCATAGGAATAAAAGACTGCCTGAACTGCTTTTCTTGCCACTGCATAATTTCATTCTTTAGATCTTCCGACTCGAGCTTAAGGTATGCTCCTGACCCTATAATCCTACCAAGTAAAATACTTGGTAACGGCGGCAGCCAACCTTCTAAGGAGACAATCGTTCGAGGCTCTCTAGCTTTTAATGCACCAAGAATTTTAGATGCACTGGAAAACTTGATATCCCAGACGATATAAATCACTAGATAGCTGAAGAACATTAGAGGAACTATCATTAGAAACCTAACAGTTTATTCAACGTCCCATGACGTTTTTTTATCGGTGACGCATTTGCCGAGACTAACTACATCACGTATTTTTTATATGCCAGCAATCATGTGGTATTCAGCACGCTTTGGCAAACACCCAATTCTTTCTTTACGTCGCGATAGAGCATTTGTGCATATATAACCCATTCATTTACAAATCTTTTTTGTAACCACTGCTTTTAGAGGATGATCACCCTGTTTATGGATAATTTCGGGAATATACGTCATGGGACCATTTATCTTAATGCAGCGTCGCGTGAGGATAAATTATTGGATATATGTCATGTGACGAATATCCAATGAAATAACTAATAAGATAACCAAGACTTTGCATAATGCCCCACTTCGACAATCGCTCGTGCCTCACGGCTCAGTGCGAACGGTTTAGGTTAAGCTACCACACAGCTATTAACATGAGTGTCTTAGTTATTGTTCTTTACCTTGTTATAACAATTCATTCATTTCCTGAAGCTCTTTAAGGTGACGATCTATAAATGGATAGTATTTAGCACCTGCATAGCATTCGCTCTTGTCACGAACTTGCGCACCCTTGAGCGACTTATACATACAAAAACTAAAAATTACGTCCTCTTCAAAGTTATAGCACTTTTTACCCTCAGTATTTATCCCTTTGGTTAGGCATTGATTTAAATTGAAACGGAAATAAACTTTTTCTACACCTAACCTTTTGTGCGATTCAGGAGTGCGTGTCTCAAGTATTACCGAGGCATCTAGCTCTTCTATCACTTTAAATTGAAGAATTCGCTCCACATCCTTTCCACTTATGGTGATTAGCTTATTGTCTTTTATAAGCAAAGCATTGTTAAACCACGCTGTACTGCCAAAGTGGGCTCCAGATATTTGCCATACACCTCTTATTTGTTGAAGAACGTCTGATGAAAAAGCATTGTTTGCAAATAACAAAAAAACAATCACAAGGTATCTATGCATCGTATTGCCTGCTAGTTATAACGCCTGCCAGCAGGGGCGAAGAATTCGACCCTCTGGCTGGCTTTGTTAACTCTTGGTTTTAATTACAGTAGCTTTTGTATATACACCATGACCATTTGCTTCCCAAAGAAGGATTGCATTGCCGCCAGCCTTACAAACCTTTTTAGACACAATTTTCTTTACGCCGCTTGCAATTGCAGACTCAACAGGACATCCGTTCGCACCGCAATGTAAATCGATAATTCCAATCTCATCGAATTCATGTTTTGGCTGAGCGGTATAAACTTTAATAGGGCAATTTTCTTTTAACGGGCTAAGAGTTATATCCCCTGTTTTAGAGAATATAGGTTGAATAGAAGTGCACGCCGTTAGAAATAACGCGATAAAGGTTAATATAAGATTTCGATTGTTCATTTATTTGGTTTCTACTTTAGTAAGTTAACGCTCGCCATTACGGGCCATCCCGTACATGGTTTTGTTATAACAAGTCAGGCACATAGCTCACCACCATCAACTTTTAATATTGTGCCCGTTGTATATTTGTTCTTTAGTAAATACAAATAAGATTCTGATGCCTCATCATGTGTGCCCAGACGCTTCAGAGGTATTCTACTGCCTAAGTCATTAACCAATGATAGTCGCTCACTATCTTCGCCGAAGCGCTCAATAAACCCCGGAGAAACTGCATTAACTCTTATTGGAGCCAACTCTACAGAAAGTGATCCTACTAATGATTCAATAGCACCATTTATCGCTGCCGTACCAGAAAACCCTCTGTAACCTCTATTTGAGGCAATGCCTGAAGTAAGAACGATACAGCCATCTTTAGATATTGTATTGAGGGAGTGGCGTATAAGTTGATACTGCCCCCAGAACTTCGCATCGAATGCCCTTTTAGCATCCTCTACATTTGAATCTGTAAAATCAGAAATAAGATGGTCTGGTTTTATTGTAGAAACAAGACAGTCAAAACTTCCTATTTCTCTAAAGAAACGAATGACGGATTGTTCATCACTAGCATCAAGTTGGTATGATGATATTTTGCCTGCGAATTCATTTTTAGCTACTTCAAGTTTATCAATATTTCTAGAAGCAATAACCACTTCACTACCTTCAGATAATAGCTTGGAAGTTAAGCTAAGACCTATGCCCGAGCTACCACCAATTACTAAAACTCGTTTTCCAATCACACTGAATTCCTTTTAGTGTTATAACAGTTTATTCAACGTCGCATGACGTTTTTTATCGGTGACGTGTTTGCCGGGGCATTTCACGCCTCTCATTTTTTTAATGGCAGCAATCATGTGGGATTCAGCCCGCTTTGGCAAATATGTCGTACATTTTTTTGCGTCAAGGTAAAACACTTGTACACCTCTAACCCATTTATTTACTTATCATTTTTTGTAACCACTGCTTTTAGCTGATTATCACCTTTTTCAAGCGCTATTTCGTGGATATACGTCGTATGACTGTTTATCTTAATACACTATCACGTGACCTTAAATTCTTGGATATATGTCGAGTGACGTATATACAAGTGAATCATTAAAAACATGGATATCCGCGTTGGCTATCCCGCTCTTCGAGTCACGGGATGACGAAGATTATTCGCTGCGTAGTTTACTTTTCAAATAATATGTGGGTTTTAGCTAAGCATAAAAAAGCCCGCTTTCGCGGGCCTTATTCAAACGGGTTTCAAAGATTTAAAGCATCCATTATGCGCGGCGTTTTCTAAACGCATAAATTCCGGCACTTAATACGGTTTTAAATACCACGCCCTTTGCGCTTAAATTTGGTTTAGGGTTTTTACCTTTTGCCATGCGCCACATTTGGTGTTCGTACCAAGTGATGCTTAACATGCCCATGGTATCCAAGCCTTTATTACCTGTAGTTGGGTTTTCAAGTGGCATGCTGTATTGGTCATCAGCGATGAGTTTATTGGGGAATTCTGAATCCACGGCGGTGGTGCGGGCAATGCCAATAAAATCGGTAGCTCCGCTTTGCAAGGCTTGGGTCATGGCAGGGGCGCTGCGAAAGCCACCGGTGACCACCAACGGGGTATCCACCAGTTCACGCACTTTTTCCATGTAATCTAAAAAGTAGGCTTCACGCTTTATGGTGCTGTCTTTTACTGGTTTTTTAGGATCGGCCCCCATCATTGATGGGCTTTCATAGGTGCCACCTGAAATCTCAATTAAATCCATGCCTTCATTGGCTAGGGTTTGCACCACTTGCATGGAGTCTTCTTCACTAAAGCCACCTTTCATAAAGTCAGCGCTGTTTAACTTAATACCAATTGGGAAGTCTTCCCCCACTTCTTTACGAATCGCGCGGTAAACCGATACCACAAAACGCATGCGGTTTTCTAAACTGCCGCCCCATTGATCGTCACGTTGATTATGGCGTGGGGATAAAAACTGGCTCACTAAATAACCATGGGCACCGTGAATTTGCACGCCAGTAAAACCCGCTTGTTTTGATAAGCGCGCCGCCGTTGCAAATTTTTGAATGATCACTTCGATTTCTGGCTCAGTCAGTGCGCGCGGTTTGTTAAAGCCTTTTTCTAACCCTCGACCAAGCGAAATTGCCGAAGGGGCAACCGGCTCACTCACAATAAAACTTGGGATTTGTTTACCTGGGTGATTTAGCTGTGGCCAAATATGCGCGCCATTTTTTTTGCCCGCTTGTGCCCATGCTTTAAACAACTCAAGATTTGATTGCTCATCCAACACCACGTTTTTAGGTTCACCCAACGCGCCACGGTCCACCATCACATTACCTGTCATGGCGATGCCGATGCCACCGTCAGCCCAGCGACCATACAACTTAGCCAGACCCGGTTGAGGGTTGCATTGTTTGTCCCCTAGTTGCTCACTCATGGCGGATTTAAATAAACGGTTTTTAATCACTTGGCCGTTTTTTAACGTGAAACTATCCCCAAGTTTCAGGGTGTTTGCGCGGTTGGCCTGTTGTGCGGCTTGAGTCATAACTTACTCCTAGTTGTTCTTTTTATTCATGTTGTTAATTAGACCGATCGTCTTTTAACTGTTTATAAAAAAATGCAGGTGCACTGCATTTTCATTTTTGCTGTTTATTTTGCCGGTGCCATTAATACGTTGAGCATAAGATGCATGGCTTCTTTGGCTGGCTCTAGGCGATTGCTCATTTTCATTTTAATGAGAGAACCTTCCCACGTGGCCCAATACACACTGGCTAATTCTTTGGCACTGACATCTTGCCTAAATTGGCCTGCGTCCTGTCCTTCAATAATGCGCTCAATAAAAAAGGCCACCCATTTACGCGTGGCTATTTTAAGTTGCTCGCGACACTCGGTGCTTTCGGAGGCGATTTCACTGGACATGGCCCCGATCAAGCAGCCTTGTTTAAAATCGCTTTTAGCTACCTTGTTCAGGCTAAATTCATAAATCGATTGCAGCTGCTCTTTGGCGCTTAATGACTGACCTGGGCCTTTAATAAAATCATCGAGCTGCTGTAATAAGTCTTGACTGTAGTGAGCAATTACTTCGCCTACAAACGCCTCTTTGCTGGCAAAGAAGTTGTAAAACGAGCCTTTAGGCACGTTTACTTCATCCAGTATTTGTTTGATACCTGTGCCGTGATAACCATGGGTTGAGATTTGCTCAATACCCGCTTGAATCAGGGCTTCACGTATATGTTCGCTGCGTCTTGGTCTGCTCATTGGGTCAGAATATGACCGATCGTCTTGGAATGAAAGCATTCACTTAAAATTTAGTGAAAACTCACGGTTGCGTGTATAGAACAATCTTATTTTTTATTAAACGCGCGTTTAACTATATTTTAACAATTGCCCCCTAGCATGTGCGCTCACCACATTATCTGATGAGTATTCATAATGAGAACAAGCATTTCACGCCGTGACTTTTTAATCTTAACGGCAAAAGGTGTGGGGGCCGCGGTCATCTCGTCTGGCCTGATGGGCTGTAACAGTTCAGACGGCGATCGTGATGTGAACGTGCGCTTTAATCATGGTGTGGCCAGTGGCGATCCCACTCAAACGGCCATTATTTTATGGACACGCATAACCCCAGAAGAAACCGCCGCTATTAATGTCGCTTGGGAAATCGCTACCGATGCTGCCTTCATGAATATCGTAAACAGCGGCAACACCCTTACCAATCAAGCACGTGATTACACCGTAAAAGTGGATGCCATTGATTTAACCCCAGGCACCCAATATTATTATCGCTTTATTGCCAACGGTGAAACCACTACCACGGGTAAAACCAAAACACTGCCTGAGGGGGCCATCACTTCGGCCAAGTTGGCGGTAATGTCTTGTGCAAATTACCCTGCTGGTCACTTTAACGTGTACAAGTTAGCCAGCCAAATGGATGACTTGGATGCGGTGTTGCATCTTGGGGATTACATCTACGAATACCCTCGTGGCGGTTATGCCAGCGACAATGCGGCACAATTAAACCGTGAAGTACTGCCCGTGGGTGAGTTATTCACCCTAGATGATTACCGCACCCGTTATGGCCAATATCGAACCGATGTCGATTTACAAGCGCTTCACGCTGGCGTGCCATTCATTACGGTATGGGATGACCATGAAGTATGTAACGACACCTACAAAAATGGCGCTGAAAATCACAACGACGGTGAAGGGGATTTTGAAACGCGCAAGTTAGCGGCTCTGCAAGCTTACTTTGAATGGCTGCCTATTCGTCCTATTGCACAAGATAACGAGCTGGAAATTTATCGCAGCTTTCAGTTTGGTGATTTAGTGGATCTTCATATGCTCGACACCCGTGTATTGGCTCGTGATAAACAATTGGATTACGCCAACTACATCAGCCCAAGCACAGGTGCATTTGATGCCGATACATTTGCCCAAGATATTAGTGATGCCAACCGCACCATGCTCGGCTCAGAGCAATTGCAATGGCTACAAACTCAATTGGGTAATAGCACTAGCACGTGGCAATTGCTTGGCCAGCAAGTTTTAATGGGCAGCATGTATTTACCCGCAGCGGTTGCACTCACGTTAATGACACTTGAGCAATACAGCGAATTGGGCGCGCTCGCTGTGTTAGCTAGACGCATGCAAGCGGGTGACCCAAGCCTTACCGATGCCGAAAAAGCTTACCTTGCTGCCAACCAAAATAAATTGACCGATGAGGTCATGGCACAATTACAGTTACCTGCTGTGCCTTATAATTTAGATGCTTGGGATGGTTACGCCGTTGAGCGTGAAACCATTTTACAAACCGCAAAAGCCTACGCTAAAAATCTGGTGGTATTGGCCGGTGATACCCACAACGCTTGGGCAAGTGATCTTAAAGATGCAAACGGTGATCACGTTGGGGTTGAATTTGCAACGTCTTCGGTTTCATCACCAGGCCTTGAGTATTACCTGAATATTCCTGCGGCTTCTGCACCAACCTATGAAGCGGGCATTGTGGGGCTAATCGAAAACCTTAAATACTGTAACTTGCGTGATCGCGGCTTTATGACGGTAACCTTCAGCGCTGATCAAGCGAACGCCCAGTGGCATTATGTGGATACGATTTTGTCGACCTCTTTCCAAGAAGTCACATCCCGTGGTGCCACTGCATTGGTGAAAACGGGTGAGAATCGCTTAACCCTTTCTTAAATACCCTAAAAAGGCCGGCTTCATTGAGCCGGTCTTTTAAGTTGGGCCTCTTATTTTTTGTATCCTCAAAACCCCATAATGGCACTGGCCTGATAACACTGGCATACTGATGCAATCATCAGGGCGACGTGTATATGATTAACATCAAGCAATCTATTAGCGATACTTGGCTAGAAGCGAAAGAGCGCTGGTTTCCAAGCAAAGAAGACTCCACCGTACCACTTGATCAAGTAAGCCGTTTTTATCAAACGGATTTTTATTTATCGCTTGATGCTGGCCTTAAAAGCGCATTTTATGACGGCCCACTAGGGGGCTTAGATTCCCGTATTATCGAACGAAAAGATATCGAGTTTTTACAAGACTGCCATCGTTTATGGAAAAGCGGACGCAATGTTAGCTGCGGCATATATGGTGAGAAAGGTACCGGTTTATCCACCTTGCTAAACATGTTTGCACACGATCTCAAACAACAAGATCAAACCTATAAATTACTCAGCCTAGAGCGACGCTTGAGCAGCGAGCAAGATGTCATAGAAGTAATTGGCCGTTTACTGAATGTTGAATCAAACGAATATCAACTGGATCAATTTATTGAGGCCATTAATCAATTGCCTGCACAGGTGGTGATTCTTGATAATATTCACTTTCTGGTGCAACGCACCGTCAATGCGCAAGTGGTTATCGACACTTTAAGTGCGATTATTTTAGCAAGCCGCGGGCTTCACTTTTGGGTGCTCGCCAGTGAAGAGCAAGCATGGCGACGCCTATGTTATGGTTATCAATTTGAGCATTTATTTTCTCACCAGCAACAAATTCCCAATTTTAATGAGCGCCAAATTCGAGATTTATTAATTAAGCGTTTTTCTTATGGTGGCTTTCACACCATTAATGATATTTCTATTGAAGAATTAGCGCAGGAAAAAAGCCCAATAAATGACGTGGCCAAGCGCAGTAAAGGCTGTGTCGAACTTGGATTATTTTATTGCTTAAACAATCTAACCTATGGCACTAAGCCACAGAGTATTTTTATCATGCCCCCGCAAGAAGTGGACATGACCGCCCTTAAAAGGCTCACTCAAGTTGAATTATTTACGCTGGCTGAAATAAGCACTCATGGCCAACTGTCGATTAAAGAGCATCACAGAATTTTTCGCATCAGCTTAAATGAAAGCAAAATGATCTTAGAACATTTACGCGTTTTAGGGCTTTTAGATAAAAACGAAGAAATCACTCGCAGCGACGCTTACAGCTTAAAGCTGATCACCTCAGCCATGGTGATTCGTTATTTAATCTCTATGAATTATTTATACTAGGTGACCCATGGAAGATAATATTGTTCAGCAGTTTTTCTCGCTCTTTTCTTTCACCACTCTACTATCTATTGTAGGGGTTATTCTAGCCACTTGGACCTTATTATTTGGCACCCGTTGGTCAATTGATACGTTAGTGGCTTACAAGCCAAAATACAGAATTCAGTTATCACAAATCTTTCCTGCTGTACGCATTATGATTTGGGTGATAACCATTCACTACATTGTATTTATTATTTTAAAGCCACCTCAATCTATCGTATATGCTTCTCTTGGTTCTTTAGGTTTAGCGCTAGGTTTAGCCTCTCAAGATGCCATTCGTAATTTTGTAGCGGGCGTGATGATGGCAGTTGCACCAAGATTTAAAGTGGGAGACATGGTGCAAATTGGCGAGCATTACGGTGAGGTCACCAGTTTAGATTTAAGCACCACCAAACTACGTACCTTTGACGACAACTTAATTACGGTGCCCAATGGTGACATTTTAAAAATGCCCATTAGTAATGCCAATAGTGGCGAGCTGAATGAATTAGTGGCCATAAACTTACACCTGCCTGTTAGCATTCCTGTTGCAAAGTTAAAATCCATTGCATTAAATGCAGCAAAATGTAGCCATTATGTGTATTTAAAAAAACCAATAACTGCCACGGTTTTTCCCGTATTTGATAAAGCGTTTTACTACAATCTAACGGTTAAAGCCTACGTACTTGATGTCCGTTTAGAGCGCGCCATGGCAACGGATATTTCAGAACGAGTGATCGAAGCGCTAAACGAGCAAGCCCTGTTTGTAGGCACGTCATTTGAAAGTAAACACAACCCAGAAACAATGCTTGTTAAAAGCTGAAGCCTTAGGCGTTATCTTTACCAATGCGCATTAATACATACTGAAAAATATTATGCCGAGCAGCCCAACGTAAAAACAGGGCTGTTCCTATGTATTTTGACCAGCCGATATTTTTTAGCACACGTTGTTTATCATCAATATTCTTCAGGTTTTTTACATTCTGCCTGAATTGAAATACCCAGTGTGAAAAAGGCCGCATAACCTGTGCTGATAAATCCTCGTATTCTAATAGACTGAGATTAACCTGTTTTAATTGCGCCTCATAATCTTGACGAATTTTAAGATTAGAAAAAGGGATATGACTAAAATAACAAACCATTTTTAGCAATACCAACAGCACAGGGTTTTGCACGGGCTTCGTTAATATCAAGTCAGTTAATACCAGTTCAGATGAATCACCTTGATCTTTTTGATGATGCAAATGATCAGCACACAATGAAAAAAAGTTGGTTTTATTTGAAAAATGATAAACGCAATCTAACGCAATAATACGATCAAACGTATTTGGCAAGCCTTGCCATGCTTTAGCTTGTGTTGCATCACCGCGACACAGTTGAGCCTTGCCGTTCAATATTGCTAACTTTTGCTGGGCATACTGTGTTTGTATCTGCGAATAATTAATACCCCAGATATTTTTCACACCAAACTGATGCTGCCAATGAATGATCTGATCACCACAACCAAAGCCCACATCTAAAATATGATGATTCGGTTTTAATTGAGTGGCATGGCCGAGTGTATCGGCGAGCCTAGCAGCCGCTGCACTGTACTGATGTATACACTCGCCATGTTCATCAACCCAATAACCTAAGTTTCCCCAGCTGCCATCAAGCTCTAAAGTTTGGCAATTAAGATTCAAGACAACATCTTGTAGGTCATGAAACTCTTGGCCAAAATCAACCGGCCATTGATGTTGATTATTCATTAAGCATACGCAGGGTCTGTATGCACATCACGTGCGGGTTTTGAGTTTGAGGCCGCCCAAGGTACTTCAACGCCCAGCTCTTTTGCAATTGCCACACTGGACTCCACCGCGGCATCCAATAACGGAAACCGATTGGCCATATATGAGCCGCAAATTTTAACCGAACTTTGTTTGTTCAGCTGTTGCAGGGCTTGAATAGACTCACGGCTTGCCAGTGTCACCAGTGGGCGTGAAAACTGTGCTTGGCTAATGACCGATTCTGCAGCAGGTTGCTTAATTGGATGCCATGTTTGAAAAACCGGTTGTTGCTCTTTATAAGTACTAAACGCCTTGGTTAAATCCACCGTTGTGGCCGCTCTATTTTCATCTTCACTGAGCAAGTAACTCACTGGACTGGCTTGCTTGGCATCAAATATAAGGGAAGAGTCCGTATGCAAAACCATGGTCGAGTGCTCAAGAGGAATAGAAGCAAGTAGTTTAGCTTGCTGTTGCTGCACAGGGCTGTCACTTAACGATAGTATATTGGCCGCAATGTCAGCCTGACATGCCACCACCACCTGATCAAATTCATTAATGGTGAGTTGATTGGATTGAATATCTTTGACCGTCACACAAACGCTTGCAGCGCGCTGCTCAACCTTTATGACTTCATGGCAACATTTAACCCGATAACCTTTTGTGATCTTAGGAATAATCCCATCTACGCCTTGTTTGGCCCGCACAATTCCTTGTTTCATCACGCCACAGGTTAAATATTCTAATATTAAGTCGGCCGGATAATTACCCACTGATTCAAAATCACAGGTTAAGGTGACAGCCAATGCAGGCAGCAACATGTGATCAATAAATTGAGGTGAAAATTGTTGGCTTGATACATACTCTCTAAACGTAATGCCCGCTAAATAAGATCTATTTTTCACAAAGTCTTTTTTAATGGTTTTAAAAAATCGCCATTGCTGATAGGTCAACGCTAAACCGGTTTTGGTTAAACTATTGCGATTTAAATAACTTAACCGGAAACCCAATATTTGACGATTGTGATACTGGAAAAAAGGACTGATCACATTTTTGTCTGATAAATATTGAAACACACCAGCGTGATCACTGGCTTCCATTTCAATACCCAAATACTCATAAAGAGAAAACAAACTAGGATAATAACTGGGAGTAAATATGCGCAAAGGAATGTCGATACGGGTGCTTAAACCATTGGAATGGTAATCCGCTGTGAACACCCCCATACCAGCCGTGGGGTGGCGCTCATACAATGTCACATCGTACTGTTTACTTAGCAACCACGCAGCAGACAACCCAGCTAAACCAGCACCGATAACAGCTAACCTAGGTTTGACTTCTGCTGATTCAATATTTGCCGTCATACTGGATTCCTGCTCACTATTATCATGTGATACTAAATCTCATAATTTATGCAAACAAGGTTACTTTAGAACAGATTGTTGACTTTAAAGGACAGCAAAAAACCATCAACAGCAAAATGGCTAGTCCCTTTGAGATTTGGCTGGCATACTTAGCCCAAATAAAAAGTTGTAAGGGAATATCATGTTAATGGATGTGCTGGGCATTTTAATTGGATTTATTGCCATAATGCTCCTATTCAGTTTATTGGTCACGGCATTAGTTCACGGTGCACAAGCCGCACTGAACTTACGATTTAAAAATCTTAAAGTGGTGCTTAATCAATTTTTTCAAAACATGGATTTTGTTGAGCAAAAGGTTACCAATGCCATCCTCAGTCATATTGAAAATCAATTCCCAAATGGCCTGTATGCCACCGCCTTGCCGCTGAATATTCCTGGCAACCGTCTAAAGCTGACCAGCATTGGTCAACAAGAACTCATTACCATTATTAATAATACCCGTGATGTGAGCATTGAAGAAAAAGAGCAGTTAAAAAAGAAAGTGCAGGATCACTTTCAAACCCTTGAAGAGATCATGAGTCAACGCTTTAAACAGTGGATGCATCAAATCAGCATTGCATTAGCGTTTGTGCTTTGCTTTGTATTTCAACTTAATTGTTTTTCAGTATTAAGCCAACTGAATCACGACAGTGCCTTTCGCCAGCAAACATTAATACTGGCTGATCAACTTAATACACAAGCTTCAACAGCGGATATGCAAAGTGACACCCTGCAAAATCATTTATCATCGCTGCAATTTGAAATAACACCCAAGCAATGGCCTAGCTATTATTTTGCCTTAGAGGTCTCTACTTTAAGTCATTGGTTAGGCATTATTTTTAGCAGTATATTAATTTCATTGGGCGCACCATTTTGGTTTAACCGCTTAAAAGACATGGCGAGCCTGCGCGATAACTTATCAAAAGCAAAAACCTAGCGTTCATATTGGAGAATCATCATGCAAAAACCTGCACCGGCTGATGCCACGATATTCAGTAAGATTATCGATAAAGAAATCCCAGCGAATATCGTATATGAAGATGATCTATGCCTAGCTTTTAAAGATATTCACCCGTGCGCCCCTGTGCATATTTTAGTGATACCTAAAAAGCCTATTCCTCGTTTATGTGATGCAAGCGAAGATGACAAAGTCTTATTGGGTCATTTAAACCTAGTTGCCAACCAAGTAGCCGCAGATGCGGGCATTGGCGATGCGTTTCGCTTAGTGGTGAATAATGGTGAAGGGGCATGCCAAAGTGTGTTTCACCTACATTACCATGTGATCGGTGGACGCACGCTGCAGTGGCCTCCTGGTTAATTCATTCTTTATATCATTACGTTTTTAACAACGTGTTCGCTATTTTTTAAAGCCCATTATATTAATATGGGCTTTTTCTATTCTGAGTATATTTATATGAATACTAGTAAAATCCTTGTATTAGCCATACCACTATTGTTGCTTGGCTGCACAGTGGAAGACGAAGACAGTACGGCTTTAGAAGGCACATGGCAGTCGGAAGAATTTGCTAGCAGTGGCCAACTGAGTGATATTATTTATCATTTTGATGGTAATAAGTTTAATGAACTCATCTCACTTAAAAATTCTGAAGGAAAATATACACTGACAGAAAATAAGGGGACTTTAGAAATACTTGATGAAACCATTACCACTGAATCTGGACTAACGGCTTATCAAATAAACCTCACATATGATCGCGATAGTAACCCACTGGTCAAACAAATTGCCTACATCTCAGATAAAGCTTTATTTTTAGGTAATACAAAAGAAGTCACTGGGGAGACCGAAAAAACCGCTTGTGAAGGTGACACGTACAGTACCAAAACAACAGACATTGAAATCGTAAATGGGGCCGTTGTTAGCTTTGAAGAGGTCACAAAATGTTTTCTGCGGCCTTCTACGCTCAATTTGAGTTTTCCGTATAACCAGCAGTCTAATTAAAGTACCCACATCCAAACCGCAAGGCCCGCTACGGGCCAACATAATATGGGGCTAAACATGACTTTAGCCACCATATTATAAGGTTTAAAGCCAATACCATGCACAAAGCAGCCGCACATGGCCAGCATCGCTAAACTCAACAAGCCATGGTCTAATTCTGTTAAATCACGGGCTATGTGCTGCGGGAACAATAAAACGAACACTGACAAAGCAATGGCAATAATAAATGAAAAAATACGAGCAAGTGAATGATCAAAGCCTGCAAGTACCTTTATTATTATATTTTCATTGCTCATATAACCGCCTATTTATATCACGTTTATTTTAGTCTTTAAGATCAGGTTCACGATCTAAATTTTCGTTCACCTCCAACCATAGTGCGTTTAAGATTCCAAAACTACAGGCCAATAATACGCCTAATATCCAAGCAAAATACCACATAATATTATCCTCAATTTCTAAACGTAATAATTAATAAGTGCCGTATTTATTATCTTCGATGTGCTGTGTGCTAATACGTCCCCACATTTTGTAGTAGCCCCATGTGGTGTACGCCAAAATAATTGGCACAAAAATCATCGCTACCACAAACATAATATTAAGAGTTTTTTCGCTAGAAACCACATCCCATACCGTCAAGCTGACCTGCGGATTAATGCTAGAGGGCATGATAAATGGGAACAGACTAAACCCTGCGGTGCATATGATGCTGCTCACAGCCATTGAGCTTGATATAAATGTTAAAGCACTTTTATTTTTTAAGGTAAACAGCATGGTCAACAATAAACATGCAAATGCCAGAAGCGGTGCAACAATGGTTACAGGGTAAAGCGTATAGTTGTTTAACCAAGCCCCTTGCATGGTTGTCACCGTTTTCGCCATAGGTGTCATGGCTTGGCCCACTTCTTTGCTCATGTCGGTAATCACATATCCATCCACCCAAAACATTAAACACACACCAACAAACATAAAGGCAACAAAAGTGACTAGTGCCGTGATCAAGGTGGCGTTACGGGTACGCTCATGCAGTTCATCTTGAGTACGCATTTGTAAATACGCAGCGCCATGCATTACCAGCATGGCTAAACTCACCACACCCACCAACAATGCAAACGGTGACAATAACTCGAAGAAGCCGCCCTCGTAAAAGCTACGCATGGTGTTATCAAGGGTAAAAGGCAAACCTAAAAATAAATTACCAAATGCCACACCAAATACCAATGAAGGTACAGCGCCACCTATAGTTAACAACCAGTCCCAGTTATTACGCCATTTTACTTCTTCAATTTTTGATCGATACTCAAAGCCTACCGGACGAAAGAACATGGCAAATAACACAAGTAGTAATGCGAAATACAAACCACTAAAGGCCGTGGCATACACCACAGGCCAAGCCGCAAAAATAGCGCCACCTGCGGTAATAAACCATACCTGATTACCATCCCAATGCGGGCCAACCGTGTTAAGCATCACGCGACGCTCGTTATCGGTTTTACCCACCACTTTTAATAAACTCAACACACCCATATCAAAGCCGTCGGTCACCGCCCAGCCAATCAACAGCACGCCTATGAGCACCCACCAAATCAGTTTTAAACTTTCGTAATCCATGATGGCTCCTTACACTAATTCTTTGCGTGATTGCTGAGGCACCGCTGCGTCAACACCACCTGAGTTTTTTTGCTCCCAGAAATAACGTCCAGTATGCAGAGCACTTGGGCCTAAGCGTGCAAACTTAATCATCAGATACATTTCAACAACTAATAGGCCGCTATAAAACACAATAAAGCCACTTAGACTTAACCATAGGTCTGACGCACTGCGTGACGATACCGATAATGCAGTAGGTAAGATCTCACCAATAGACCAAGGCTGACGACCAAACTCCGCCACAAACCAACCCATTTCACAGGCGATCCAAGGGGCTGGTAAACACACGATTAATGCTTTTAATAACCAACGTTGATGCTCAACTGTGTGTTTCGCCGAGTAGTAAAATGATGCGGCGATTAAGAACAGCATAATGAAACCTAAACCCACCATAATGCGGAAGGTAAAAAACATGGGCACCACACGGGGGATGGTATCTTCTGCGGCCATTTGAATTTGTTCCTCTGAGGCATCCACTACGTTATCGGTGTAACGCTTAAGCAATAAGCCATAACCTAAATCCTTTTTCACTTCATTAAAGGCGGCGATATTTTCTTGGCTATCGTTACCGGATTTTAGTTCTTGCAAAATGCCATAAGCATTCATACCAGAGCGAATGCGCACTTCGTGTTCACTAATTAAGTCTTTAATCCCGGTCACTTCTTCATCCAATGAACGGGTAGCAATCAAACCTAACGCATAAGGAATTTTAATGGCGTAGTCCGTGTGCATGGTTTCTTCATTTGGCCAACCAATTAACGTAAATGAGGCCGGTGGTTCATGGGTATCCCATTCGGCTTCTATGGCTGCAAGCTTAGTACGCTGTACATCGCCCAATTCATAACCCGATTCATCACCCAAAACGATAACCGATAAAATAGACGCCAAACCAAAGCTTGCAGCAATAGCAAATGAACGACGTGCAAACGGAAGGTCTCGTTTTTTCAGCATAAAGTAAGCACTGATCGCCAGTACAAACATGGCACCCGTGACATAACCTGCCGATACTGTGTGTACAAATTTTACTTGCGCCACTGGGTTAAAAATTAATTCAGAGAAACTGGTCATTTCCATGCGCATGGTTTCAAAATTAAATTCGGCACCCACTGGGTTTTGCATCCAGCCATTGGCGATCAAAATCCAAAGGGCTGATAAGTTAGAGCCTATGGCCACCAACCAAGTAACAACCAAGTGCTGATATTTAGTTAAGCGATCCCAACCAAAGAAAAATAAACCAATAAATGTGGATTCGAGAAAAAATGCCATCAAACCTTCAATAGCCAACGGTGCACCAAACACATCTCCCACGTAATGTGAGTAATAAGCCCAGTTAGTACCAAACTGAAACTCCATAGTAAGGCCCGTCGTCACACCCAGCGCAAAGTTAATACCGAATAACTTACCCCAGTATTTCACCATGTCTTTATAGACTTGTTTGCCCGTCATCACGTAAACGCTTTCCATGATGGCAAGAATAAACGCCAAACCTATGGTCAGCGGCACAAACAAGAAGTGATAAAACGCCGTGATGGCAAACTGCAACCGCGACAGATCAACAACCGTATCATCCATCGTTAATTCTCCGTGTGTTTAATAGTAGAAGGTGAATTCGGTAAACCCATATGTTGCTCAACGCTATTATTGGCCTGCGTTAAATCCACTGGATCAGAAAAAAACTGCCACTTAATCATAAAAATCACTACCAACTTAATCAGCAAAACAAGGGTGATTTCTCGTACCAGTGGAATCTTAAAAATTGATTGTTGCTGTTGCTTTTGCACAATACCCCCAGTTTAGTCCTGGTGTTTTTTGCCCATGATTTTGTCTTTCATATCTAAAAGCTTGCTAATACCTGAGCCTAACTTCATCAGGCTTTCTAATTTTTCAGGGCTTAAGGTATTTAAGTGGTCGCCCCATTGGGTGAGTAGCTCGAGTAAGTCATGGATTTCTTCAATACGCTGCTGGGCGTATTCTTCATCCGCGTTTTGGGCATCTTCTAACAAGTTGGCCCGTAGTAATGACAAGGTGGGATCAATTTCACGCTTGCGGCGCTCTTCGAATACAGTTTTTGCCATATCCCAAATACTGCCAGCGGTGACAAAATAATCTTTTCGATCACCCGCCACATGCTGCAACTGAATCAAGCGCCACGACTGCAATTCTTTAAGGCCCATACTCACATTGCCCCGACTGATACTGAGGGTTTCGGCTATTTGGTCGGCATTAAGCGCTTTGGGGTGAATCACTAACAAAGCTAAGATCTGCCCAACCGTACGATTAAATCCCCAGCGACTGCCCATCTCGCCAAAATGAAAGACAAACACTTTTGCTTTTTCTGGTAGTTCCATGGCTCAAATCTTTTAAAGTTTCAGAAATTTCTGAAAATTATGAACTTAAACTGACTTATGTCAAGAAAAAGGCTCTTTTCAGACCACTAACCATTAATCAACTAGCTGTAACCCCTATGGGTTAACATTCAACATGAAAACAACATCCGTCACCCTGATGTATATCAGTAAATACTAATATAATGTATAGCAAAGCTAATGTCGTATTGCGCAAAGGTTCCCTAGTTCCCGCCTTACAGGTAGAATTTGCCCCTTTAGAAATGAACGAGAGCACAAAATGGGTCGCGCCTATCAAAACCGTAAAGAGTCCATGGCCAAAACATCTGACGCTAAAGCCAAGGTGTACAGTAAATACGGCCGTGAAATTTATGTTGTCGCTAAGAAAGGCGGTCTTGATCCCGATGGCAACCTTGCCTTGCGCAGCTTGATTGACCGTGCAAAAAAAGACCAAGTACCTGGCCATGTAATTGAAAAGGCCATTGATAAAGCCAAAGGCGGCGGTGGTGAAGATTTTGATACCGCCCGTTACGAAGGTTTTGGCCCTGGCGGCATCATGGTGATTGTGGACTGCTTAACCGATAACCCAAACCGCACCTTTGGTGATGTGCGCCAAGCGTTCACCAAAACCAAATGTAAAATTGGTGCCCAAGGCAGCGCGGCTCACATGTTTGATCATAGCGCCATTTTTGTATTCAAAGGTGATGACGAAGAGGCCGTACTTGAAGCCCTGATGATGGAAGATGTGGATGTATCAGACATCGAATGTGAAGACGGTATGGTTACGGTATTCGCACCACACACAGAATTCTTCAAAGCCAAAACGGCATTACAAAATGCTTTTGAAGGCATTGATTTTGAAGTTGAGGAAATCCAATTCATTCCTCAAACCACACAAGCCATCACTGAAGATGATATGCCTATGTTTGAAAAATTCATGGACATGTTGAATGATCTAGATGACGTGCAAAATGTGTATCACAATGGCGAAGTACCCGCCTAGTCGTGAATAAATCTTAAGGGCATACTGTGTACGCACATATGCCCTTTTTTATTGCCTAAGACAAGTGAATTAACCATGCTAAACAAGTTAGAACTGCTTTTACCGCCATTACCTTTAACCTTTGTTTTTGCAGGCTTGATGTGGGCAATGGATACGCTTATACCTTTGCATACAAGCTTTGCTGGACAGTCGATTATCGCCAGTTTTTTCCTTGCGCTAGGTCTTATATTCATCGTTCCGGCTGCACTAAGTTTTTTTAAAGAAAAGACAACCGTTGACCCAAGAACCCCTGAAAAAAGTAACAAACTGGTTGTCACAGGCTTATACAACATAAGCCGTAATCCTATGTATGTAGGTATGTTTTTCTGTTTGTTAGCGTTAAGTGTTGCGCAGGGGAATATTTTAAGTGTGTTAATAAGCATCAGCTTTGTGTTGTATCTAACCCGCTTTCAAATCAAACCGGAAGAGCGGTTTTTAACAAAAAAATTTGGCGATCAATATTTGCAGTACTGTGCACAAGTACGTCGCTGGCTATAATGACTGGGTAAGCAAAGCATGATTGAATTAGACGCACGACAAAAAAATATTATTGTCGATAAAATTAAAACGTATTTTGATCAAGAGCTGCAACAGGACATTGGCCAATTTGATGCTGAGTTTTTATTGGATTTTTTTGCAACTGAAGTGGGCGTTTTCTTTTATAACAAAGGCATCGAAGATGCCAAAGAAGTGATAGAAGATCAGTTTCAATCTATCGACATGGCATTAATGGATATCGAAGAACCCGAACCATTTTAAATCATCCTCACTGAGCCAAGCCTTTTATTGTTCATCATTTTCTCCTGAGTTACCTATGATTCACTTACACAATATTTGTGCCCCGTTAGGGGATCACCTATCACTCAACATTGAAGAGCTATGTATCAAGGGCAATTCCAGCTGGGCAATCATTGGTAGCAATGGCAGTGGCAAAAGCGCGCTAGCCTCTCTATTAAGTGGCCATATTGCATACACCCAGGGCACAATAACAGGGCTTAATAGCGCTAACGTCAGCGCTGTCAGTTTTGAAATACAGCAACAACTCATTGACCGAGAACAAGAACGGGATGATAGCGACATCACCAATCAAGTCTGGCCGGGTACCCCTGTTCTGGAGCTTCTGCAAGAAGTCAGTGACGATGACAAACAAATCCAACATTGGGTAAACGCGTTTGCCATCAAGCATTTATTAGAAAAAGGGTTTCGTAAATTAAGTACAGGCGAAAGCCGCAAGGTGATTTTGATTCGAGCACTATTGCAAACCAATAGTTTGTTAGTACTCGATGAGCCTTTTGACGGTTTAGATGCCCATAGCCAGCAAGCGCTTCAAGATATTCTGAAACAACAATTTGAACATGGCCGACCGATTATCTTCATTTTAAATCGCCTAGACGAAGTGCCCTCTTGGGTCAGCCATCTTGGTTTTTTACATAACTTGTCACTTCTGGCCCAAGGTGAAAAACAAACCGTATTAAATAATGAAACGGTCAAAGCTTTTTTAACCTTTAATGATCAAACCTTGTCATTGCCAGAGCGCGATAATTGCAGCCCTGTTTTAGATAGTAATATTCAATCTTTAGTTCACTTAGCCAATGGCAAGGTGGCCTATAGCGACAGGCTTATTTTTCAAAACCTTAACTGGACAATTAAGCGCGGTGAACACTGGGCCGTATTGGGCCCTAATGGTTGCGGTAAAAGTACTTTGCTTAATTTAATCAGCGGCGACCACCCTCAGTGTTATGCCAATGACTTAACCGTATTTGGCATTAAACGCGGCAGTGGCGAAAGTATTTGGGACATTAAACAACACATCGGCATCATCAGTGCTGCGTTGCAATGGAATTACAAAGCCAGCACAAACGTAATTAGTGCCGTGGTAAGTGGATTATTCGATAGCATTGGTCTTTACAACCAAGTGGAAGACCATCAAAAAGCCCTGGCACTTGCTTGGCTTAAGCAAGTGAAACTCGAGCATAAAGCCAATGAGCCATTACACCAGTTAAGTTATGGTGAGCAGCGGTTGGTGCTCATTTGCCGCGCCATGATTAAACAGCCAGCCCTGTTGATACTCGATGAACCATGTCAGGGGTTAGATGAGCCAAATCGACAGCTGGTACTGGGATTCATCTCACTTTTAGCCCAACAAAACCATACTACTATGCTGTATGTCACACACCATAGTGGCGACCTGTTGCCTTGTTTTAAGCAGCGTTTAGTATGCGTAAACACCCATGAAGAGAACGGCAGCACCTGGCAAATACAGGCACGTGTCGATTAAGTGATTTTGAACTAGGCTTAACAGAACAATTTTCTCTGTGGGCACCCCCTATGGGCTCGTTAATAAGACTGTGCATTGCTTGCCTGCTTATAAGCCAAAGCGCTTTTAGCATGGAGGTGGTGCTGGATGATCAAACACGCATCCAGCTGCGCCAGCCCTTGCCTACCATTATTAACCTTAATAATGAGCAACATCCCCCAGAATACTGGCTCAAACAACCCTTCTCTGTCGATGCCTTCGTCTCATCGACACAGCCTAGCCCCCATACCAGTTGGCATAAATTTACGGTGCAAGGTCAATTTGATGGGCCTTATAGTCAAAAACGTATCATAGATATTGAAAGTCACATTCTTCGTCACTTACATATTTATATTTTTGATGGCAATAAACTCATCCGCCATAAAAAACTTGGATTACTGGACCGCACACTGGGCCCTCTTGAGGATTTCACCGGTAACCAATTGGAGTTTTACCTCCATGACAATCAACAACTCACCATTTTGATAGAAAAACAAAATGACGGCCCGGCTATTTTACCCATGAGTATTTATGACGAGGATGGCTTTAATAAGCTGGTCAGATTTCAAGATACTTTTTGGGCAAGTATTATTTCCGTATTAATTGCCATGGCCATTTACAATGTATTGGTTTATGCCATGCATCCAAGTTCAGCCTACCTTTGGTATTTAGCATTTCACTCGGTTGCGTTTTGTTATTTTTCTGCGTTAAACGGCTTTGGTAATTTGTTCTGGCCACAGTCGATTCACATATGGCTTGCACAAAACATCATGTTCTTAAATTTCATACTGATATTTTTTGTAGTGAATTTTGCCAACGCATTCTTAGAATCTAAAACCAACACACCTTGGCATTACACGTTCATTCCACACTTCAGAGCCATAACAGCAGCGGGGGCATTTTTTAGTTTAATCATTGCCGAATACAATATGATCCCGTTTTTTATTATTTTTCAAATTGCGGCCACAATTTATGGCATCAGCATGGGAATTGTGGCACTCAGAAACGGTTTTACCCCTGCGAAGTATTTTCTGCTTTCTTGGATTTTCACCTTAGCAGGTGGTGCGGTTGGCATGGCCACTGTCATAGACGCTATGCCTATTAACTTTTTTACACTGCATGGTTTTTTATTCGGCACACTAATCGAGTTGTTTTTATTATCTATCGCTTTAGCCAGTCGGATGAAACACATGGAGGACAGCTTACTTAATCAACTTTACTATTATCCAGACACACGCATTGCGAACCTTAACTATTTAAAATACAAACTACCTGAGCACATTGATGATATTAAATCCCAATACTCAAATCCTGTTTTTATCATCGCCGACATACAGGGATTTCGTGAAGTGGTAGGGCTGTATGGCCCAAATGTATTAACCGATTTATATCAAAAACACACCGATCGAATCACACAATATTTATCGCATAAATCATGGGCAATACCTTTACCCATGCCATTTGGTGACACTGTGTTTATTATGGCTCTTCCGGCTGAACAAATATTATTACTGATAGATTTGCCCACGTTAAACGCAAACGAATCATTAACCAGTATCATCGATGAAATATCCGAGGTTGCTGAAAAAACTTACACCAACAAACAAAAAACCAGCCAAATTAAATTTACCCTAGGATGTGCTTATTTAGCAGATAACGATGTGCAAGAAACCTTTCGACAAGCACAAGTTGCACTGCTGAGCTGCGTCAAAATCAAGAAGAAGTGGTTGCTATACGATGCAAAACAAGACCAAGCTATTAGCCAAAGAATTTCTATTCTCAATGATCTGCAAGTGGCATTAAAAGACAATAATTTAGATATCTACATTCAGCCTCAAATTGATATTAAAACGGATGAAGTGTACGCAGGTGAGATTTTACTGCGCTGGAATCACTTACAACATGGCAGCATTTCTCCGGCTAGATTTATCCCTTTGGCTGAGCAAAGTGGGCTTGTATTTCAGATAACACAACTGGTCATTACCAAAACCTTTAGCTGGATTTCTCAGATTAAGGACCATGCTGGGCTGCCTGAAAATTTTACGGTTTCAATTAATTTGTCCGCTTTGGATATTGCTGAGCCTAATCTCGTTAGTTTCATTCAAGCGACTCTTCAACAATTTAAAATTGAAGCAACCTATTTTATTTTAGAGGTAACCGAATCCGCAGCAATGGAAAATATTGAGCTATTTGTTGAAACCATAAATCAACTAAAAGCGATGGGTTTTAGAATCTCTATTGATGATTTTGGTACGGGCTATAGCTCAATGATGTACCTTAAAAACATTGATCCTGATGAAATCAAAGTGGACATGCTGTTTGTTCGAGATATTCATCTAAATGAAAAAAACCAGCACATTGTTCAAACCATTGTGCAGCTGGCTCACCAAAATAACGCCATTATCGTCGCAGAAGGGGTTGAGAACGAAAACGAACTCAACTGTATTTCATCCTTAAGTTGTGACTTTGCTCAGGGCTATTTCTGGTGCCCCGCCATCCCCCTTGATGTGTTTGAGCAGCAATATCTTCGTACACCCCCTTCTACTAAGCCTTAAAAGCCATATTTGATCTAAATTTGCTCTATGTTGTCCGAAAATACCACTTAATCGGCCATATTTAGCACCAAACAACCGGATTGTTTGACAATCCTATCAAGAAGGGTCTAATCTCAATCCTGTACCAATAATGCACAGCCAATAGGCCAAAGAGCCTAAGCCACAGGAGAGCCCCATGTTGCTGGACAAACTAAAGCCTGAAACGGCGCTAACTATTAAGAAGTATGGTTATTTCATCTACTTGATGCCTTTGTTTTTACCTGCTCTTAGCTTTTATTGGGCCCATGAAACAGGCCTGCATACCTTTTTTGCTTTTTTCCCATTGTTAGTGGTGTACGTGATCGTGCCTATTGTTGATGTCATTTTGGGGAAAGATCCTGTCAACCCTGAAGAAGACCAGGTGCCGGGCATGAACCAAGAACGTTTTTATCGCTGGTTAACCCTTTCGTGTTTACCTCTTTATTTTATTTGTATTTTCTCAAGCGGATATTTGCTGCTCAACTGGCCCGAGTTATCACTACTTGGGCAAATCGGTTATGTGCTTTCATTAGGGGTTGTGGGCGGTATCATTGCAATTAACGTGGGCCATGAACTCATTCATAAAAACACCCAGCTTGAAAAAATCAGTGGTGGTTTATTGTTATCCCTTGTGAGTTATGGCGGTTTTACTGTTGAACATGTTTATGGCCACCACGTGCATGTCTCAACCCCTGAAGATGCCAGTTCATCTCGCTTCAACCAAACCCTTTATCAGTTTTTACCTCATGCTTATGTGCATAATTTTTTAAATGCTTGGAAGCTACAAAAGAATCGTCTCGCTAAAAAAGGTAAAACCTTACTGAGCAGTGATAACGAATTGATTTGGTACTACTTATTTTCGGTGTGTGTCAGTGTGTTATTAGGTGTGTTTTTTGAAGTGCTGGGCAGTAGCTTTTGGTTAGGGGTCGGTGTCTTTTTCTTGCAAAGTTTTATCGCGTTCACCTTATTAGAAATCATCAACTACATTGAGCATTATGGTTTGCATCGTCGCAAAATGAGCAATGGTAAATATGAGCGCGTGACACCTGAACATAGCTGGAACAGCAATTACTTCTTAACCAACATGTTTTTGTTTCAATTACAGCGCCATAGTGACCACCATGCGTACGCAGCCCGTCGCTATCAAGTGCTGCGTCATTATGATGAAAGCCCCCAGTTGCCTTTTGGTTACGCCACTATGTTTGTGATTGCGCTTTTCCCGCCATTATGGAAAGCCATTATGAACCCAAGAGTTGAAGCCTATTATCAAGACGAAGGGCAACACCTTGTGAGCCAGTAATATTTGATACCTTTTTTGTTCTCCACTTGCCGGTCATTGACCGGCTTTTTTATGCCTTGGCTTCACTCATTAACAAATACAATCAATAAGTTAGCATCGATAGTCAAAAGCAATAGCTTTAAACTATCAACCGAACAGTAACAATCAATTATTCAAACATTCACACCCCTTCTATATTGATAATCAAGCAAGGGCGCATCAAAGCCAATCAGAAGATGGAAGCACCATCAAAGGGGAGAGAAACCATGACTTTTTTAAAACAGCTTGTGCGTAAAACACGCACTCAACAAGCAGCCGATGCAAAATCGACGGTGCAATGTAACTACAGTAATAACTACTATGGTGATCAGGTTTGCACAATTAAAAAACCGGCATCGGTTTAAGGGGGATATTATGACTTTAGAAGAGTTTCTTTTATTTCTAAGCGAACCCAGTCAAGCTGAAGGTGTGTAATGTTAAGCCGATGATCACCGATCATCGGCTTTGATTATTAAGCTTTGACTAATTCGTTTAAAAACTCATCCACTACCGATAAATAAAATTCAATGTCTGTTTCTTCCATCACAAACGACACCGCAGGACCCGCGCTGGAGATAGACTCCCACACACCACGGTTGGCATAAAATGCACGCATGGCATTGTATAAAATGGGGTCGTGGTATTTTTCCACCTCACCCCCTTGGCGAGGTAGTTGCGGTCCAAAGGTATAACCGCTGCGACTAAATAAAGATTGTGCTCGCCACGGTAAACCGTGTTGATCAAACAGGGCCTGTAAACCATTGGCCAACTGTTGCCCAAGCAGGGTGGATTTTTCATAAGCGGGTTTGGTTAATATTTCATTCAGTGCAACCTTTGCCGCGGCCATAGACAATGCATTACCAAATAAAGTGCCCCCTAAGGCTAAGCTGCCATTGGCACCTCGGGCATCTTGAGCATTGTCTGCTTCTAAATGGTTAGCAACAAAATCTGCAATCTCTTGCGTCATGCCATATACGCCGGTGGCAATGCCCGCTGCCACCGTTTTACCCAGCGTCAGCATATCCCCTTGAATATTCCAAGCGCGACTTAAGCCACCCCAAGCACAAATTTGAGTATGGGTTTCGTCAATGATGAGTAGGCTCTGGTTTTGATCACACAGTTTTCTTAAAGCATCAAAAAAACCTGGCTGCGGGTGCACTACACCAATATTGGTTAACGCCGGTTCACAGATGATGCAGGCAATGTCGTGGTGCTTAAACGCATTCTCCACTGCCTCTAAATCATTAAACTCCACATGTACTGTGTGTTGATGAAAGTTATGACGAAAGCCCAGGCTGCGATCGTCATCAGGCTCGGCCATGGTGTCATCTATGTGGCCGTGATACTTACCATAAAACACCAGCACGGTTTGTTTTTGTGTATAGGCACGGGCAATGCGAATGGCTTCAATGTTAGCTGAAGAGGCGGATAAGGTGTATTGCCAAAATGGTAAGCGATAACGCTCAGCCAGCGCCTCACTCACTTCAATGCTGTCTTCAACCGGTAACAAAAACTGTGCCCCAGTAGCCACCCGTTGCTGCACCGCCTCGACTAATGCTTGCGGGCCATAACCACAATTCATACTTAAGTCTGCTTGATTCATGTCGAGATATTGATGGCCGTCCACATCCCAAAAGTACGCACCCTTTCCATGGCTGGCAAACATGGGGTTGTGAAAGTACAAACCGTCCATCCATGCACAAGGCACACCATTTGGCATATGTTTTACTGCACGGGCAAGCAAGGCCGCAGACTTAGGCCTAGCTAGATGAAAGCGCTTTTGTTCACGTTCATAAATAGATTGAACATGATTAGGTTGAATCCCTTGAGCGGCCATAATGTCAAACCTTTCACTAAATAACGCAAAGTATGGGTCATACTGACCAGACTATCCTATATCCCTAAATAGATAGGCCATCCAAAATATTCTCTCACACGTACTATACTTAACTATATGCATACTGAGTGACGTTGATGAATATTCTAATTAGTGGTGCCACTGGCTTAGTGGGCACGGCCTTGCGTCCATATTTAGAAAGCAAGGGTCATCAGGTTTATATTCTGCACCGTGGTCGCAGCAGCGGCAGCTTTTACTGGCAACCAGAAAAGGGCGTCATACATTTAGATTCAAACATTCATTTAGATGCCGTAATTAATCTTAATGGGGTCAACATTGGCGACAAGCCATGGACCCGCGAGCGTAAAAAAGCCTTGATTGATAGCAGAGTGATCTCCACCAAACTATTAAGCCAAGCACTTGCTGACCGTTTTAATTGCCCGGATGTGTTAATAAACGCCAGCGCAATTGGCTATTATGGTGATACAAAAGATTCCGCTGTGACAGAAGCCAGCCCGAGCGGGGATAATTTTCTGACTGAAATTGTCAGCCAATGGGAAGACGCAACCCAAGCCGCTCAAGACGCCGGTATCCGTACGGTTTTGATTCGCAGTGGCGTGGTTATCTCTCCAAATGGTGGCGCCCTTAAAAAGATGCTGCTTCCGTTTAAATTGGGTTTAGGCGGTAAGGTGGGCAGCGGACAACAAATGATGAGCTGGATCAGTCTCAGTGATGAATTGCGCGCCATACATTTTTTATTAAATCAAACCAGCATCAATGGCCCGGTTAATTTAACCGCCCCAAACCCTGTGACTAACTCTCTATTTACAAAGGCTTTAGGGGCCGCGCTGAAAAGACCCACCATACTCCCCATGCCAGCCTTTGCCATTAAGGCTCTATTTGGTGAAATGGGTGAATTATTATTGCTTGGTAGTGCTCATGTTATCCCTAGAGTATTACTGGATAATGGGTTCCAATTTTTACACCCCAATATCCAAAGTGCTTTATCTTTCGAGCTTGAAAAAAGCTTACAAAAATAAGCACAGCCCATCTAGACGCTTTTAAAAAAAAGACTACTATACACATTCCTCCCTAACTGAATAAGGAACATGTTGATGATTGTATGTAAAACCCTTGCGGAGAAGCCTGGCGCTTAAGCGTTTGCTTTTCCGGTTTACCGGGGATTTGCCCCTTTACTAATTTTTTAACGAGTAACGTTTGTTACTTGGGGTTTATACATGAGTACATGTTTTACATTGCCACAACTTGGCTGGCGCGGTTTCTTTCAAACACAATTAAGTTTTGAAGAACTAGAAACGTTTTACCCTGTTCGCATCAGCGAACAACATAAAAACCAATACCATTATCTCTCGGCTCAAGGTGAAGGCATACTTGTGATTCATCACGACATGCCCTCAATGACAGTAGGTGACTGGGTTTTATTAAACCAAGAAGGTCAATTTGAGCGATTGCTTGAACGCCAAAGTCATTTCTATCGCAAAGCAAGTGGCAGCAAAATACACTCACAAAGTATCGCCAGTAATGTGGATACCGTGTTTATTGTGGCATCGTTAAATGATGACTTTAACCTAAGTCGCATTGAGCGCTACCTTGCCATTACCCATGAGGCACAAAGTGACCCTGTGGTTGTTCTCACCAAGGCAGATCTTTGTGCTGATGTAGATGGCTACATTGAACAGCTTCGTAAAATTGATCACCATCTAATGATCGAAGTGGTGAACGCGTTAGATATTGAGACGTTAAATGGTTTGCAGTCTTGGTGCAAAAGCGGAAAAACCATCGCCCTACTCGGCTCTTCTGGTGTGGGTAAATCCACTTTAGTGAATACATTAAAAGGGTTAACGTCAGACGATACAACCGCCAGCGCAACCCAAGGCATTCGCGAAGATGATAGTAAAGGCCGTCACACCACCACCTCACGTCAACTGCACTTTTTGCCACAAGGTGGCTTACTGCTAGACACTCCTGGGATGCGTGAACTGCAATTAGCCGACTGCGAAGATGGTATCCAACATACCTTCTCTGACATCGCCGAACTTGCAAAAGGCTGCCGCTTTACCAACTGCAAACATCAGGGCGAACCGGATTGCGCCGTCAACGCAGCCATTGATGACGGTGACTTGGAATTACGACGCTTACAAAGTTATCACAAGCTCATACGTGAACAGGCTTTTAATGCGGCCACGCTTGCGCAAAAGCGAGAGATCGATCGAAGCACTACTAAGTTTCATCGTAATGTGCAAAATGATATGCGGGCGTTGAAGAATCGCTAAGACGTTAGACGTTAGACGTTAGACGTTAGACGTTAGACGTTAGACGTTAGACGCTCTATATTAAGAACCGCTTGTAGAGATACAAGCGGTTTTTTTTGTTTTTAGATTCTTATTTTATATTTAGCCACACTTCGACAGCTCGTTCCTCGCGCTCAGTGCGAACGGGTTTGGTCAATCCAAAACGCGTATTAATCATTTATCCGTTTATCCGTTTATCCGTTTATCCATCAAAGTATAAACTGCAAAAAACATAATTGAAAAAACCAAAAACTCACTACTGACACTTCTACCTGCACCTACACCGTTCGCACTGAGCGCGAGGAACGAGCTGTCGAAGTGCAGCCAAACTCAACACATAATTTAATAAACCAAAAACTCACTGACACTTCTATCTGCACCTACACCGTTCGCACTGAGCGCGAGGAACGAGCTGTCGAAGTGTGGCCAAACTCAACACATAATCTTACATCGATATGACAAAGCTCCTAATGTAAGTTCCGTGCCAACGGTACTTCATTCATCAGCGTATTCACTTATCAAACAGGCCCCTAAATTTACTTATCTCTTCAACAGAAAAAACTCTTGATAAGGTTATTTCTTAAGGGGTTTAGCCAATTTCGAAATTAAATCCCAGTCTTGCTCAATTAAAGCCTGTTTCTTTTTACGACCCCAGCCTTTAATTTGCATCTCACTTGCTAGTGCATCTTCTCTTGTGCGAAATGATTCTTGGAATACTAATTGAATAGGTAAGCGTGACGCGGTGTAGCAGCTTCCGTGCACTTTATATTGGTGCTCGTATATTCGCTTATCTAAATTATCGGTATGGCCGGTATAAAAACTGCCATCACTGCACTTTAAAATATAAACATAAAAGGCCATGTATCTATCCTTGATACTGTGTTTGATATCTTGGTATGAGCCACACTTCGACAGCTCGTTCCTCGCGCTCAGTGCGAACGGGTTTGGACAATGCTAAGCAAATATTAATTATCTAACCGTTGATCACAAAAATTTAACTCAGCAAAACCTGAAGGGGATATTCATCATCAAACGCGCGCCCAAAAAACCGTTCTTTTTAAGCGCACGATTGAGCCTGCCCCGAGTTTTCCAAAAAAAGGGGCGAGATGTAGGCGTATAAAAAACTAAACGTTTTTGATTTTTTTATACGTCTCACGCAGCAACATCACATCATTGGCAGCGCGGTGCATTTCTAGACCTAGCTGCTTGACCATGGCGTCTTTGGTGTCGCTCCACACAGACATATCGTCTTCGGATAATAATCGGGTAAGGGTATCCAGTTTGAAGCGCTGGATAATTTCAGCTTCGTCGAACAGGCGACCCAACCAAGAGCTGTCAAAGCTCCATGCGTCGCTGTAGAGAGTAAGGCCGCTGCATAAATCATTAAGAAATATGGCAACCTCTCGGGGGGTTTTACCGTGCTCTTGCAGGTAATCACGGCTGATGCCATGAATGGCTTCCGCTTTTTCGTCCCAATGGTCCCAGCCATCGGCAGGTTTAATCAGCAGTGCATGGACTGAGCCATCTGCTAGGGCGATACCCACTTCTATGGGGTAACTACCGCGTCCAAAGCCGGACGCTTCTAAATCAATAATGGCCGGCATTTCCATTATGTTGTACCTTTTTTTATGGCACCAAGCGTACTTGATGCGGAATCCGGGCGTAATAACGGCGCTGTGCGATTAGTCCTTTGGTTAACCCACTTCATTAGGGGTGACTCGCAATACTTCTTCTATGGTGGTGAGTCCAGCCGCCACCTTCTGCGCACCACTTAAGCGTAGGTTACGCATGCCGTTTTTCATGGCTTGGCGTCTTAATTGCGCCATATCTGTTTGTACTTGGATAAGATCTGCCAATGTATCACTCATGGGCATAACTTCATAGAGGCCAGCACGGCCCATATAACCTGTGTTACGGCATTCAAGGCAGCCTACTGGTTCATAGATGAATTCTGGGGCTTTGGCACTCCAGGGCTGAACCAGTTCATTCCACTGTTTAATGTCCGTGGCTTGTTTCTGTTTGCAGTGGGGGCATAAGGTACGCACTAGGCGCTGAGCCATGACACCGGACACCGCACTTTTAATCAAATAATGGGGCACCCCTATATGCTGTAATCGAGCAATGGCACTGGGGGCGTCGTTGGTGTGCAACGTAGATAAAACCAAATGGCCCGTTAGTGCTGCTTGGATCGCCATCTCGGCGGTTTCACTATCACGTATCTCACCCACCATGATGATATCTGGGTCTTGTCGCATCAGTGCTCGAATACCTGATGCAAAGTCTAAATCGATGGTTGGGTTCACCTGCATTTGATTAAAGGTGGCTTCTACCATTTCAATTGGATCTTCCACCGTACACACGTTCACTTCTTCAGTGGCTAACTGTTTTAAGGTGCTGTAGAGAGTGGTGGTTTTACCTGAGCCCGTGGGCCCTGTTACCAATACGATGCCAGAGGTTTGATGCACCATGTGATCCCACAGAGCATAATCTTCTTTGCTAAAACCCAATTCACTGAAGTTGCGCAATAATACATCGGGATCAAAAATCCGCATGACCAGTTTTTCACCGAAGGCGGTGGGCATGGTGCTTAAACGCAGCTCGACTTCGTGACCATTGGGTGTGCGAGTTTTGATGCGGCTGTCTTGGGGTTTACGCTTTTCGGCAATGTTCATGCGCCCTAAGCTTTTTATGCGCGAGGTGACAGCATTGGATACACTTGCCGGAAATTCATAAACAGGGTGCAGTACACCATCAATACGAAAACGCACCTTGGATATCTCACGGCGCGGCTCAATGTGAATATCACTGGCACGTTGCTCAAACGCATATTGAAACAACCAATCCACAATGTTGACTATGTGCTCATCGTTGGCGTCTGAGTTGCCTTTACTGCCCAGTTCAACCAAGGACTCTAAGTTGCTTCCTTGTTTTTGGTGCAGGGCACTGGCACCACTAACGGACGCCGCTAAAGAAAAGAACTCCACTTGGTAACGCTGAATATCAGAAGGTTTGGCCACAACGATATCAACTTGGCGACGATTAATGTGTTCAATATCCGCAATCCAGCGGCGATCAAACGGCTCAGCTGTGGCCACAGTCACCACATCTTGAGACAACCCCACCGGTAATAGACCATGGCGTTTTGCAAATGCAAATGACATGGTGGGTGTCACCTTGCTGGCTTTCACTTTTAACGGGTCAATCGTGAAGTATTCAAGGTTGGATTCTTTTGCCAGTAAACCCATGATGAATTCTTCATCCAGTTTTACATCTTGATTAACCGCACTTTTAAATTGATAACTTTGTATGGCCGTGGCTGGGTGCGATTTGCCATTCATGCCTTTTTGCTTAATGTCAGCCAGGTGTTCAGGGCTAAGGTGACCATCCTGTTTTAACAGGTTGATGATGGCCCCTATGGAGAGTTTTAAATCTTGTACCTGGCTCATATCTGTTTCCACTACTCGCTCATTTCAAAGCGCGTATCTTTAGCAAAATGATTATGCATTAACTTGAAGACGTGTCATTAACGCCTGTTTTGCATCCAATAAATTTCGTCGCTCAACCGTTATGCGACGTTGCCAGCTGGCCAATTTGGCGCGACTGGTTTCATCTGTAATGGCTTGTTGAATACCTTGCGCAGCAATCATGGCGTTCACCACCAGCTGACACCGTATCACTTCATTGACCGCTTGGTAACGGTCATCTTGGCAACGCAGCAACACATAGGCCAATGCTTGTAATGACGATTCATGCACACCTTGTCCTTGCCCTACACGGGTTAATAAATCTTGAATCCAAGGCGCTCCATTCACATCCGGTTGTTGTGCTTGGGCATATAAATATTCGCCCAGTTCTAACATGGCCATACCCAGACCATTATTAGCCATCCAAGTTTCAAGGCCAGCACTTAACTGTGACGCCGATAACGATAATAAACGCTGACTCAATCCACGACTGTGACTGTTGTTATCCACATACAAACCCACCACCACAGCTGCTGGTTGCAGTAATTTTTGCAGGTCTAGTTGTAATACCAACCAACGGCCACGAATATGATCAGGGCAATGGGGCAGTTCATTCAACAATAAACAAATGGCACTGACCTGACGATTCATCACTAACAATGACCACCAATTCTCTTGTTGTGAGAATTGATCCCAGTGACGACTTAGTCGAGTTAACGCTTCTTGCAAGACGGCATAAGTGGGTAATTCATTGTTTGCCCAAGCGCCTGCAAAATTTTGCGGGCTGAAAAAACTTAACTTAGGAAACAATAAGCCATAACCGCGCTCGGCTTTATTGATATCGCATGGTACTAACGGGTGTTGTTGCGCGAGCTGTTTTGCGAACGCAAACAAGTCTTCTACTCGACCCGATTTTAGCTCTAATTCAATCTCACAAAGATTAATGCTTTGGCTTGAAGCGCTTTGGGCAGGTGGCTCAAATTTGTTATGTATCACCCCTTCATCAAGCACCAACTCAATCTCACTTTCACCAAATTGCTTTAACCAAACGTGACGAGAAAAATCAGTTTTGAAAATGGGTTGGATTTGCTCACGCAAAGCGGCATCTAATTGAATATCATTTGCAAATAAAGACCAGTCCAGCTGCGCGCTGGGAATATCGTATTCCCACTCACCACGCTCATGTAAACCTGCGATGGCTTGGCCTTTGTTTTTAAGAGTTTGTTTATAGCCATGTTGGGACTTACGCACTCGCAATGCAGCATGGGCCTGATTCAGTGCTAAATCAGGCGTATCAAAATATTGGTTATCCAGCTCTAACGGCGCACCTTGGGGTAAACCTAGATTCTCATCTTGAATGAAATTTGCGACCCCATGACTGGGTAATGAGAGTTTCAGTTCGACTTCTTTCGCCATAGCCTTCTACTTATAATTTTTTATATGCGCGAGCTTAGCAGAAAGCCGCCCAAGACTCAGTAACCTTAATGCAACACTGACTAATTAATCACAGTTATCCCCATAGAAACACCAAGACATTTTTAACCGCTTTGATACACTAATCACACTCCTTACTACAGGTTTAGGGCATGAAGCACTTACCGAATATCAAACAGCAGCTCAGCACACTTTTATCATTGCCTAGTATTTCCAGCGCCTTGCCCGATTACGATATGAGCAACAAAGGCGTCATTGACCAAATTGCCAGCTGGTGTGAAACATTAGGCTTTAAAGTGGATATTCAATGTATCGATAAAGCCCGTGGAAAATTTAATCTATTGGCTACGCTTGGTAGTGGCCCTGGCGGATTAATCTTATCTGGTCACACAGACACCGTACCGTGCAATATTGAAAAATGGCAAAGCGATCCGTTCAAATTAACAGATAAAGACAATCGTTTTTATGGTTTAGGCTCATGTGATATGAAAGGCTTTTTTGCCCTTGCATTAGCGGCCATTGAAAAAGTGGACGCGCGTCAATTAAAAGCGCCTATTTTCATTTTAGCTACCGCTGATGAAGAGACCAGTATGAGTGGCGCAAGAGCATTAGCCACACTGGGTTTACCAAAAGCCCGTGCCGCCATTATTGGTGAACCCACCAGCTTAAAGCCCATTAATATGCACAAGGGCATTTTAATGGAAGGCATTAAAATCACAGGGCAAGCCGGCCATAGCTCTGACCCAGAATTAGGCAACAATGCCATGGATGCCATGCACACTGTCATCAGTGAGCTAAAAGATTTTCGCCAACAGCTGAAACAAGAGTTTAAACACACAGCTTTTAGCGTACCCAGCCCAACCTTAAACCTAGGCTGCATTCATGGTGGTGATAACCCTAATCGTATTTGTGGGCAGTGCGAGTTACATTTTGACTTACGCATGATCCCGGGTATGAACACCGAGCAACTGCGACAACGCATTCAAGATCGCCTAGACAGGGTGGCAAAACAAACCCAAACTGACATCGAATTTTATCGATTATTCGACGGTGTGGATGCCTTTGCCAGTGGCGAGAATAGTGAACTTGTGGCTTTGGCAGAAAAATTATCCGGCCACGGTGCTGAGGCCGTGGCCTTTGCAACCGAAGCGCCATTTTTAGCCGCCGCCAATATCGACACCGTAGTAATGGGCGCAGGCTCGATCGACCAAGCGCACCAGCCCGATGAGTATATGGCCCATGATCAAATTGAACCCATGGTGAAATACATCGGACAATTTATTAAACATTATTGTTTGTGAGCAGCAAAAGCCCTTACACTTAACCAATTAACATACAAAAGATAAAACACATTGACTGACTCTATTGACCAACACGTCAACTGGTTTAGACAAAGTTCCCCCTACATTAATGCACATAGGGGTAAAACCTTTGTCATCATGTTAGGGGGTGACACACTCGCTTCCGACCAGTTCCAACACATTATTCACGACATCGCCTTGCTTAACAGTTTAGGGGTGCGCTTAGTTTTGGTTCATGGTGCACGACCACAAATCGACGAGCTATGTGAATTAAAAAATCAAAGTGCCACCTTCAGTGATAACAAACGTATTACTGATAAAGCCATGTTGGTGACAGTGCAACAAGCGGTAGGACAATTACGTTCACAAATTGAAGCCATATTAACCACAGGTATGAGCAACAGCCCCATGCACGGCGCAGATATTCGTGTGGTGGGTGGTAACTTTGTCATTGCTAAACCCATGGGTGTGATTGATGGCGTTGATTTTGGCCACACTGGTGAAGTTCGTAAAATTGACGTGCGTGCTATTAATAAAGCCCTTGATAATAACGCCATCGCGTTACTCAATTGCTTAGGGTATAGCCGCACAGGTGAAACATTTAACCTTGCAGTTGAAGACGTCGCCACTGAAACTGCCATTGCTTTACAAGCAGATAAACTGATTTTATTCGGTGAGAATAACTGCATTAAACGTGATGGTCAGTTAGTGAAAGAGGTGGTGACCAGCGCCATTCCTCAACTGCTTGCACAAGGGCTTAATAACGAACAAACGCTGCATTTGAATACTGCCAGTTATGCCGTCAATAGTGGCGTAAAACGTTGTCAGCTAATTCAACATACTCAAGATGGCGCACTACTAACAGAGTTATTCACTCTTGATGGTTGCGGCACACTGGTCAGCCAGCACCATCAAGAGCAGCTTCGTGCAGCCCGCATGGAAGATGTCATGGGTATTCTTGACTTACTTAGCCCACTAGAAGAAAAAGGCATTCTGGTACGTCGCTCACGCAAAGTACTGGAAACCGAAATCGATCGTTTTCGAGTCTTAGTAAAAGACGGCATGGTATTAGGTTGTGCTGCACTTTATCCATATGGCGAAGACATGGCGGAACTGGCCTGCGTTGCGGTTCACGGTGAGTACCGCAGTGGTCAACGTGGTGATCGTTTATTAAATACTTTAGTAAGTGAAGCCAAAAACAAAGGCATTAAAAATTTATTTGTGCTGACTACTAGGACCGCACAGTGGTTTGAAGAGCGCGGTTTTAAAGCAGCCGATATCGACGACTTACCACCACAGAAAAAAGAGTTATATAACTACCAGCGTAACAGCAAGGTGTTCATTAAAACGCTTTAGTTTTTATGATCACACACAAACAAAAACCGCTTATGGTGAGAGCCATAAGCGGTTTTTTAATAACAGGACTTTTCTGTATCACACGAGTAATTTAACGGCCCATAAAATCATTAATTAAAGCGGTTAATGAGTCGTTTAATCGATCTTCAAATTCATCCAAACTAACACCAAATAGAGCTAGGTATTTTTCGGCCTGAAGATGGTTAAGCTTTTTATCTGCGATACTGTATTGCATCTCTGATGAGGTTTTGTCTCGCCTTGGCACAAACTGACACGTTAGATATTCACAATCCAGTGACTGTAATTTTACGCGGGCAAACTCACAAAAGTCATCCACTAAACGATCACCCGTTGGCCCCAAACAACCAGGCTCCACTCGATAAAGTAAAGCAAGCTTATCGTCTTGCGATAATGGAAATACTTTTTTCATATAACCACCTTCAAAACCCCAAGCAACCACGGTATCTCACCTTGACAGAGCATATCAAGTGACCACTTATCCAATGCCAATAATTGTAGCTGTTATTTTCACTCAACACAGGCCATTTCATTAAAATGAACGGTGAGACCTCAAAATAGCTTATTTTATTTGAAGTAAATCTTTTAATGCATTTAGATCCGGCAGCGCTTCATACTGCTTCGAGTGATCCGCTACCAGATGCCAGCTAGATAAAGTTGATGTGCATAGGTGTACAACCTCCTGCGGTTGCACATTAATGGGTAAAAGCCCCAAGGGAATCCAGATCAAACCCAAGTCTCTAACTGGATTGGGAACCGGCGAGCCGCAATGAGAGCAAAAGTCTGATCGAAATCCGCTCTCTTTTACCCATGAGTTGATGAAGGAATGGCCTTTGATCAATCTAAAACAAGATTGCTCAACAAGTGTCGCTGAGTTTGATGAACTACCACTTTGCTTTTTACACAAAGAACAGTGGCATTGATACGCACGCAAAATATCAACACTAATTTCAAACGCTATCGAACCACAAAGGCAGCTTCCGTTCATACTAATCAAAAATAAACATTAGAAATAAAAGCGACAGATATAAATGACTATTAATCTGCTACTAAATAACTTTGCTCTTTATCGAAACACCAAGGGGCAGTCAGTTCGAAACGTGCGTTTTCCATACTGACACGATATTTACGATGAAGCGCTTGGTTTTTAAGAAAGACTAATACTTGAAAGGAGTCAGAGTTTTCAATTCCGGTGCCTTTTACATCTGTAATGTTTAAGCCCGTAACCTTCGCTGCGTTCTCATCTGTGGTGTAAGGGGTCAAAATGCAAACACTATCCCAATCACCTTCAACTTGTTGCGCTAAATCCACATGAGCATTTTCGACACTCAACGTTAAAGTGGATAAAGAGTCAGAACAACCCGCGGTAAGAATCAATGTAAGTAAGATGATTGGTTTCAACATAGTGTTTTCTTCTTATTGCTATCTCAGTATTTAATACCACTATATAACCATTAATGGCATGGTTTTAAAATCAGTGATTTATACATCGAAGCACTCATTATTCCTACTTTTTCTAAGGTAATTCCCTTTATTACCAAAGCTTGAATCTATACTCCCAGCTCTCATCCTTTGCTATACTGCAGCCCACTTTATTTGTTAGCCACCCTTTTTTAAGAGAGCAAACATGCCAGAATATCGCAGTAAAACCTCAACCGGCGGCCGTAACATGGCCGGAGCCCGTGCCTTATGGCGTGCAACAGGCATGAAGGATGACGACTTTTCTAAGCCGATCATTGCCGTGGCCAACAGTTTCACCCAGTTTGTACCAGGCCATGTACACCTTAAAGACATGGGGCAGCTGGTTGCTCGTGAGATTGAAAAAGCAGGTGGTGTTGCCAAAGAGTTCAACACTATCGCTGTGGATGACGGTATCGCCATGGGTCACGACGGCATGCTTTATAGCTTACCTAGCCGTGAGCTTATTGCCGACTCAGTGGAATATATGGTCAATGCTCACTGTGCAGATGCCATTGTATGTATCTCCAACTGCGACAAAATCACCCCAGGGATGTTATTGGCTTCTTTACGCTTAAACATCCCTGTGATCTTTGTTTCTGGCGGCCCAATGGAAGCCGGTAAAACCAAGCTTTCTGAGCACAAGTTAGACTTAGTAGACGCCATGGTGATCGCCGCTGATGATACAGCATCAGACGAAAAAGTAGCCGAATACGAGCGCAGCGCCTGCCCGACCTGTGGCTCTTGCTCTGGTATGTTTACTGCTAACTCAATGAACTGCCTAACCGAAGCACTTGGTTTATCTCTTCCTGGTAACGGTTCAACACTGGCCACGCACTCGGACCGTGAGCGTTTATTCTTAGAAGCAGGTCGCACCATCGTTGCCAATGCTAAGCGTTATTATGAGCAAGACGACGAGTCTGTATTGCCACGCAATATCGCCAGCTTCAAAGCCTTCGAAAATGCTATGGCACTGGACATCGCCATGGGTGGTTCAACTAATACGATTCTTCACTTGTTAGCCGCCGCTCAAGAAGCCGAATTAGATTACGATCTAAAAGACATTGATCGTCTTTCTCGCGTGGTACCTCAATTAAGTAAAGTCGCTCCTAACTCCCCGCTTTATCACATGGAAGACGTACACCGCGCCGGTGGTGTAATGGGATTACTGGGCGAATTAGATCGTGCAGGTTTATTGCATACAGACCTGCCAACCGTTCACTCAAAAACCATGAAAGAAGCATTAGATAAGTGGGACATCATGCGTAACCCAAGTGAAGAAGTGATGCAGTTCTTCCGCGCGGGCCCAGCTGGCATTCCAACGCAAACCGCCTTTAGCCAAAGCACTCGTTACCCAACCGTTGATGGTGACCGTGCAAATGGTTGTATTCGTAACCTTGAAAACGCTTACAGCAAACAAGGTGGCTTAGCGGTACTTTACGGCAACATTGCTTTAGATGGTTGTGTGGTTAAAACCGCTGGGGTTGACGAAAGCATTCACGTCTTCCAAGGTAAAGCTAAAATATTTGAAAGCCAAGACGATGCTGTAAAAGGTATTTTGGCAGACGAAGTGGTTGCTGGTGATATCGTCATCATCCGTTACGAAGGCCCTAAAGGTGGCCCAGGTATGCAGGAAATGCTTTACCCAACGTCTTATCTTAAATCAAAAGGCTTAGGAAAAGATTGTGCATTATTAACTGACGGTCGTTTCTCTGGTGGTACTTCTGGTTTGTCCATTGGTCACTGCTCACCAGAAGCGGCCTCTGGTGGTGCCATTGGTTTATTAAAAGATGGCGACATTATTAATATCGACATCCCTAACCGTTCTATCAATGTAGATCTAAGTGCTGAAGAACTTTCACACCGTCGTCACGAACAAGATAAAAAAGGTTGGAAACCTGTTGCTGAGCGCCCGCGTAAAGTGAGCCGTGCATTAAAAGTGTACGCTAAGTTTGCTACCAGCGCCGACAAAGGTGCAGTACGTGACAACGCGTTGATTGATGCAGAATAATTTTATTATTTAATAAAATTAAAAAGCCGTTTACTCGTCACACTGAGTAAACGGCTTTTTCTTTTGTTTTGCTTTCGTGCGTTATTTCAACCCCATACAATTCGCATAATAAGTCACGGTTGCGGGCCAATCCGAAAACACACCAATTACACCCACCTCTTTTGCTAACACATCCAGCACTTCGTAAACATCACCATCCGTATTGATAACGTCTTCACCACCCAAATCTCCATTCACACTTTGGTAATACCAGCCGCCATTGTCTTTTAATAAACCAGAACGCTCTAACGTCCAAGTAATCAATTTAAAACCCGCTTGTTTCGCGTTAAGCGCGTATTGGGATGGAACGATGTCACCATAAGCATTCACATCCAATAACATCCATAGTGGTGGTGCAAGCACATTCATGCCTTGCGCGCGCCATTCAAGCATGGTTGCTAGGCTCACATTGGTATCGTAAACACCGTCTAAATACACAGCTTGTCTGGCTAAACGTGGATACTCTTGAATCCAATGTAAAACATCTTGTTGATTAAATGACTGCGGCCAAATACGTTTTGGGTGAATACCTGCGGCACGGTATTCTTCTATCATTTGATTGGCATAATCTTGCTGGGTGTAACTTCCCTCAAATGGCATTGCAACCGATGGGGTTTTTAGTTCTGGGGTAAAATCCACACCCAAGTCATTCAGCAATTCAATACTTTCAGCATGGGTTAACAATGTACCGTTCGCTGAATATAAATCGGTGCGCCAATTGGCCGTGGCATTCATGTATTCATCGATACTGGTGGCAGCTAAATTTGCCGCATCCATTTTACCCTTTAAGCTTTTGAATTCGGCCACGGTAATGTCACTGGTGCAGCATTTAATTTCGCTGGCATTCACCAACTTACCTTCACTATCAAACTCAGGGGGGACTGAGCACTGCGAAGCCAATGGTGTGGCTAAAATATTGGTGGTTGTATGTAAATCACATTGTGAATGGCGACATACCAATGCTTTATCTTTGGTAAAGGTCACATCACATTCAACAATGCCGGCCCCCATTTTTGCCGCCGCTATGTAGGACTCTTTTGTGTGCTCTGGGAATTGCAGTGCAGCACCGCGATGACCAATTGAAAACTTACTCGACTTAAATGGACCGGCATGACAACTTAACAGCTTTTGTTTGAGGTCACTTTGCGCCATATCATTCACTAAAAACTGAGGCCTTGGTCCAAGCTGAGCCTGATGATGACGTTTATGCCATTTGTTAAAGAAATCCGAAAATGAATACTGCTCGCCATTATGAGCCTGAACAGCTTGAGCAAACATAAGAGGCAAACTCACAAGCAAGATAAAAACACCTGCCTGTAATTGATGATATAGACGCATATTGGTTTCTCCTGTCATTAAATTATTGGCCTACCACTTAATGACCAACAACAGGCTATAAAAGGAGTATGACAGCTCTATGTGGGTTATATGACGCATTTAATGCAAATCTGTTACATGACTTAGTCGTTTAAGCTTTCCTTTTGAGCAAAGCTATTTACACTGAAAATATGATCATAGAATCGAGATGGCTATGCTTACTTACGAAGTACGCCGAACGATCACAATCGAGCAGCCTTGCGCCACTATCATTGGCTACTTATCTGACTTCCAAAATTGGCCTAAATGGTCTCCTTGGTTGATTTTAGAGCCCTCATCTAAAATTCAATTTAAAGGCACTCAAGGGCAGATTAGTGCTCGCTATGACTGGAGTGGCAACCTGATAGGTTCAGGTAGCATGACCCTTACCCATAAAGATATCGACAACCTAGAGATGGCTTTAGAATTTGTAAGCCCATTTAAGTCAAAAGCACAGGTGCAGTTCGAGGTTGTGCAAACAGACCACCATTGTGTGGTCACTTGGTGTATGACAAGCAAATTACCTTGGTATTTTTTCTTTCTAAAAAACATGATGAAAGCATTGATCGGCATGGATTTCGATCGTGGTTTGTTAATGCTAAAAAGCCAAATGGAAACCCAGTCAATACCCAGCTTACCTGCTATTGTCGGGGAGCGTCACCAGCCAAAAATACATTATATCGCTCTAAAAGGTAGAGCCACTATTCCCGAGCTGCCTGTCGTCGTACAAAACCAATTTTCTCGCCTAAACTTATACTGTGAGACACATAATATAAGCATCAGTGGGCCTAGGTTTGTTTTGTATGAAAACATGGATAAAACCACAACCGAGTCTGAATTTTTTAGCTGTCTCCCCATTGAAAAAACCATTGAGATAGAACCACCGTTTGTGTGTGATACCCTTGAAGAGTGCGAAACCTATGTCATACAACACAAAGGCGCTTATCGATTTTTAGGCAATGCATGGTCACTGGCCATGATGGCTAGTCGAGCATATAAAATCAAAACAGAACACGACCCCATGGGGATTGAGCGTTATATTAATCAGCCCGATCAAGTACAAGAGGCTGACTTGATTACTGAGATAATACTGTTAAAAAAATGAAACCATATAAATATCATAAAGTAATCATCACCTTTGTATTGCTGTGCACAACTGCCAATATATGGGCAGAAAAGCCTAGGGATTTTGGTTTTTTCTTCCAAGGCATTTTCAGCGATCAGGTGACATTAAATAGTGTGAAAACGATCTTTGAGGATTTCACACTAAGTATTAATCAGCCCGTTAGGTTTTATGGTGGCCCTACCATAGATGACATCAAACTCGCCGTTACAAATAAACCATTTGATTTATTAATTTGGGGATACTCAGATGAAATTAATCAATTTATGCAAGAAAATGGATACCAGCATTTGGTTTCCAGTCCATTACAAATCAATATGTATCAATTTAACAATACTGGCATGATCAAAGAATCGGATCGAAAAATTGGCATATTAAAAAACTCTACCGCTCTATATTCAGCAAAGCACTATTACGCAGAAATTAATAAAGATGTGAATATTTTAACCTATGATGATTATTTTTTAATCGTAGAGGCATGCTTTCGAAAAGAAGTGAATACTGTTATCTCAGCTAAACCTTTTTTCACACTTCAGCCACGCACCATAAAAGAAAAGTTAACACTTATACAAACACTACCCGACCATGCCAGATTAAGCATCTGGGTAAAATCAGATATGCTTAATTCACGTAAAAATATTATTGTAAAATATTTCATAGATAGACAAGATGTATTTTCACAGTTATTTGGTAGTGAGCATTTCACCAAGAATCTCTAACCTTAATCCCTGAACCTCAATACCCTTATTAAATTTGAGCCTATTAATAGATCCCACTTAAATTTAATTACTAATCATGGTGATCCAAAACCTAAAAATACACGTACAGGTTAAACAACCCTTCATTTTGGACCATTATGCGTTTAACTCCCCCATGTCCGAGTATCGACTTTTCCACACAAGATGTTTACGGAAACCCTATTAAGCTGAGCGAATACAAAGGTAAGAAAGTTATGCTTGCCTTTTTTCGAGATGCTGCCTGCCCGTTTTGTAATTTTCGTGTTTATGAGCTAACTCAGAAATATAAAACGTGGAAAGATAAAGACTTTGAAATCATTGCAGTATTCAGCTCCCCTGCTGACGAAGTTCGCCGCTACGTAGCAAAACATCCTCGTCCATTTCGAATTATCAGTGATACTGATTTAAATATTTATAATCAATATGGTGTTGAACATAGTGCTACCGCTCTTTTCAAGGCATTGTTTTTCAAATTACCTCGTATTATTAAAGGCATGATAAAAGGTGGATACCCACAACCTAATCCAAACGTAAAACTGGTTCCCGCTGATTTTTTAATTAATCCAATGGGTAAAATTGAGCATGTTTGGTACGGACGCGATACCAGTGATCATATGCCAATGGATCAGGTCAATCATTTCATCAAAAGCTGATTTGATTTTACAAAATAGGTTAACTCAGCCCTAACAATCTCTATGTCGCATCCAGCCCAGACCATATGGGCGATGTGACACTTCAGTGCTTAGAATAAAATGTTGTGCTGTTTTTGATCAACAAAAACAGATTTTTCACATATAAAAATAACAAGTGGAGAACAACATGCGTGCAATTACCTTAGGGCTGAGTGCCCTATTGTTGGTGCTATTTTCCAATACCAGCTTAGCCTGGTGGGGATACACCAAAACTAAACACCCTATCATGCTTGTTCATGGCGTTTCTGGCTGGGATAGCTTAGGTGGTATTGTCGATTATTTTTACAATATCCCTTACAACCTAACCAAAGACGGCGCGAAAGTATGCGTAGCGGCTGTGAGCAGCTTTTCTTCTAGCTTCGATCGTGCAGCGTCTCTTGCACCTCAAGTTAAGAGCTGTGCTCAGCAGTATGGTAGTGGCAAAGTAAACATTATGGCCCACTCTCAAGGCTCACCAACTTCACGAATTTTGCTGAACTACGGTGATTCTAAGAACTACATTGCGTCAATCACATCGATCAATGGTGTGAACAAAGGCTCTAAAGTAGCGGACTTTTTACGAGGTGCACTACCAGCAGGCTCAGTTACCGAAACAACCGTAGCGGCAGTTGCAAATGCAGTAGGTGACTTTATTGATGCGATCTCATCTAATGGTCAAAACCTTCGTCAAAACTCAGTGGCGGCCTTAGAAACATTAACAACGGCAGGTACTGCACAAGTTAATAATTACACTCCTTGGGGCATTAACACTTCAAGCTACTGTGCTAAAAGTGGTGAGAACCATAATGTAAATGGTAAAAGCATCAAGCTGTTCTCATGGACAGGTGACGATGCTACCACCAACATTCTGGATGTTTCTGATCCTTTCTTATACTTAACATCAAAAGTATTTGGCAGCGAGAAGAGTGATGGCTTAGTGGGTGTTTGTGCCACATATTTAGGTCAGGTTATCGGTGATAGTTACCATATGAACCACCTAGATGCCACAAACCAAGTGCTTGGCATTAATGGCTGGACCAATCCGGTTTCGCTATACACCAAGCATGCTAATCGTTTGAAAGGGAAAGGCTTATAAAAACAGCCTAAACATCGCGCACAAGGATGTGCGCAAACACCATCATTTTTTTAAAGGCCTAATCATGAAGTATCTTATCGGCGTCTGCGTTCTTGCACTCTTAGTAACTGCCTATGTTTTTAATAACAGCGCATCCATATACACATCAAATGAATTTACTAAGAACCATAATCCATTAAGAGGTGCACAAACCATTCTGGCTGATCTCAATAAAAAAAATCTAGATTTTAGCCTGCTTAATACAACTTATTCGCAAGATAGTATGGATACTGAAATCGCAGGTTTAATTCGCACAGATGACAATGGTCAATTAATTGTTGATACCGAATTTAAAGCGTTCATGGATTACTTTCTAAGCAGTGTCGGACAAGTTACTCCACAAGAAGCCCTTGAACGTCTACGTTTGCATTTTTATAAAGACCTACCAGAACATGCAGCAGAACAAGCAATGGAAGTACTTAAAAACTATTTAGCTTTTAAAGAAGACAGTTTTGATGCCTTGGCACGTCCCATTGATGCTGAGCGCTCTGAATACGATGCAAATTATCGATACGATATATTAGATCAAGGTCTGCAAACCTTGTATGACCTTCGCCGTACACACCTCGGTGCACAGGTGGCTGAAGCCTTATTTTATGAAGATGAAGCTTATGCACACTATACACTGACCAAAATGAAGGCGGACTTAAATGAAAACCTGAGTGTGGAAGAACGCCAGCAATTAAAGGCCATCGCAAAAGCACAATTGCCAGAAAACATGAAAGAAATCATTATTCGTCAAGAACAACAAGCGCACGCCATGCAAGCCTATAGCAACTTATTGGCTGATAATCCTAGTACCGAAGAGGTAACGGCCTTTGCATTTGAACATTTTGATAGCGAACAAGCACAAGCGATTATTGAAGACTATCAAGCACAAACCACTCTAAAAAATAAATACAATCAATTTAGCCAGGCTATCGCACAACTAAATAATCAAGGCTTAGATGCCGCAAGCGAACAACAAGCCATTAAAGATATGGCTGCACAATACTTCACTCATGAGGAGTACAGCATGGTTCAAGCTTGGCAACTAGCAAAACAAGGCCAACCGTAAAACTTTACTTGAGCCCAGAGGCATCCATTGGCAAACTGCCGCCATGGATAAGCTAACATTGATTAATCACACCATGGCCAAGGGCTTCCCTTGGTTAAAATTCCCCAAACCTTTGGAAGCGGACTTCCAAGGGTTTGTACGTCAACGGGTTTTAAATCGCGTCCTACCCGTTGGTATTTCGGCCGCTATCTTTGTTTTACTTTTTTGTGCCCTTGATTGGTATTTGCTTCATCCAAGGATTGCCACACATACCACCATAGTGCGTATTGGTTTAGTGCTGCCCATTATCATTATCGCGACAGCATGGCTGTATTTTAAACCTCCAAAATATTATTTATGGGTATATAGCACCAGCTTACTTATCTCTAGCTTAAGTATTATTTACATTATTTGGCTTGCCCATATTCAGGGTATTAACCTGCCCTACGAAGGTTTGATGATAGTGATGATGTATGGTTTTTTTATTATGGCTCTGCCCTTTTACTTGGCACTTGGTATAAATCTACTTGTGGTTATTATCTACGCTTTGACCGAGCCATTGTATTTCTTAGATTTTGCTACTTATGTCAATCATGTGCTTTTTTTAACGACCATACTGATATCTGCCGCAATTGGTGCCTATGTAACTGAGCATAACCAACGGGCCAATTTTTTACGTAAACGCACACTCGACATTCATCACGAAAAAACGTTGCACTCCATAAAACAAAAAAACAAATACCTAGCAGCAGCCAGCCATGATATTCGCCAACCATTACAAGGCATCACTCTTATGGGAGAGGTTCTCAAAAAATCTCAACCCGATAATAAGCACATACAAAGCCTCAATCAGGGCATCCAAACTTTAAACACCATGTTTACTCAAATGCTTGATATCTCTAAGGTGAACTTAAATCTCATACAACCCAAAATGGATAGCTTTTCATTAATTGATTTAATCGAGCAAAACACACAAAGCTTTCTTCCAAGACTCAATAAAATGAATATTGAATTAAAAATTCATATCGAGCCTTGCCATATTCGCAGTGATTTCACAATGCTCAGCCGCATTCTTCATAATCTACTTGAGAATGCGATTAGCCATAGTAAATGCAACGAGATTACAATATCCAGCAAAACGGTAAATCATCAGGTTGAATTAACCATCATTGATAATGGCAGCGGTATCTCAAAGAGCATACACACATCTATTTTCAATGAATTTATAAAAGGCAATGAGTCACAAGATGGCTTAGGGTTAGGCTTGGCGATTGTATCTCAGTTTTGTCAAAAACTTGCACATCCGCTCGCGTTTCACAGTGAGCACGGGGCCACACGATTTAGCATTACCATACCTGAGGTTTTAGATCATATTGACGGTGACAGCCCCAACAATATAAAACCAAAAATCCTTTTAATTGATGATGATCCTGATGTTCTATCAAACATAACGGCTTTACTGAACCAATGGGGGTATGATGTTTCATGCGTCACAGGCATTCAGCATGCCAAACATAATTTAAATAAAGATTGGTTTTGCATTATTAGTGATTGGAATTTGGCAGACGGGTGTGGCGAAGAGATTGTTAAATATGCCAATGAAAATAAAACACCCAGTATTTTAATTTCCACTCATGCAAGTGACACTATCACCACTTGCGCTAAACGTTATAACAGCTTTTTCTTACAAAAGCCGATTAGCCCCTCTCGATTAAGAGCAAAACTCATCAACATTAAATAAGGTTTTTCTCTCGTGCCACACTCACACACTGGGTGCGTGTATGAACGTCTAAAATACTAAACAAGGCTCGAAGATGGGTCTTAACTGTCGCTTCACTTAGCTTTAATTGATTGCAAATGGTTTTATTTGGATAACCTTGGGCAAGTAATTGAAGCACATCTTGTTGGCGCGGTGTTAATAATACAGACGCTTGTACATTTGGAAAGATACACTCACCATTCAGCAAACGACGAATGTCATCAATTAACGTTTGGTTCTCACAACCCTTATTCAAGTATCCTAGCAAACCAAGATTTTTTGCCTGCTGGATATCTTGCATATTTTCAGATGCCGATAAAATTGCCACGGCTTGATCGTTAAATATATCTAATTGACACAACTCAAAACCATTCATCTGATTAAGTTGAAGGTCCAATAATATTAAATCAATTTGAACCTCTGAATTCAGAAGCTTAGTCACCTCTTCTAAATTACTTGCCTTATGAATTTTAGTCGTTTCAAGAGACATAGATAACAACATCTCTAAACCGTCCAAATATATTGGATGATCATCAATGATTAGAATATGGGAGTTGTATGTGTTAGTTATGCTCATAATATGGATGATACAGTAAATTCATTTTTATAATTCGACTTTTTAAGCCATTAAAAACCCATCAGCACCTGAGTTTTATCTGCCCGTTTTGGCTGGCAAACCACTATTCGACCTGACATATCTTTATCCGCCTCAACCATTACTCGCTTAATTTTATTTGCCTTTTCTAATGCCACTGCGTACCAGTTATCTTCAAGCTTTATTGCTTGGTCCACTTGAGCACACACATGCAGCTGCAAATTGTCTTTATCCTGCATCATAGCCAAAATTTTCTTGAGATAATTAAGCTGATCTTGTGTTAATTCATTTTCTTCATACACAATAGGGGTAAGTGTAATTGAGAATAACTCACTGCCCACATAATCGGCGACATTGACTAACAAGCCATAAGGAAAAATGGCTTGTTTGATATAATGCAAGCTCGCCGCCATCAATGCTTTTTGCCCTACCTTAGAAATAAGATCATCTAAGCCAAAGTCCGGCGCATTCATATTGCCTTTGATGGGAACGCTCATTTCAATATTATTATTATCATCTTTAATTAAAGACAACACCGTCTCTATAGGCATCGAGATCTGTTTACTTATTTGATCCATTCTACTTTTATCAGACGGTGTCATTAGGCTATTATTAATTTTAAGCTTACCTTCTCCGGCCAACTTACCCTCATCCACAATGACATTCATTGTGTAATTTAACTGCCCTTGATTTACATGGTAGCCAATTGCTTTTTCTACATAGCCACTCAAAGCGATTAAATTGAATTGATTAACTTCTAATTTAATTTCCCCGCTTGGTTGTTCTAATAAGTTTGTCGTTGCTTCGAATTTAACTTGGCTGTATTCATCTGTGTTAGCAAGCAAATACAAGCCCAAAGGGCTTTCATGGTTATTAATGTTAGTTATCAATAAATCTTTAATCGTAAATGTAATATCCATTTCTGGATCAACTGATCGATTAATAAGACGAATACGACCCTGGTCGTTATCCGCTTGTTTGATATTTTCAATATCTATTTTAAATATCGCGTGTTCATTTTCTTCGCGTATATTTACTGATGCCTGATCTGACCGAACAGCCACAACTTCGTTTGCGTCACTTTCAACCACTAACCCTTTAATGGTATTTTCAGTGGTCAATTCGATAACACTATTGAGACCAGAAAATTCGTGTAATCCCGTGGTTAGCTGAGAATCATCGAGCTGAATATTGTCAATTGCATAGCGATTAAGTGCCAACAATGTTTCACCAATCACTAAACCTTCAAGCTCAAATAAACCCACTGTTTGTTTCGTCACTGAAAGATTCAAATCACTTAACGTTAAACGCTCAAATCCAATTGCAGATACAAGTTGTGTCTGAACTTGCAAGGCTCCTAGTTCTAATTTTCCTTTAAATTCAGGCTGTTCAACTATGTGAGTTATTTCTCCATTTAATAAAATCCTAAATGGTTTGCTTATGTTGACACCCTGATCTGGAATGGATAATTCGTGTAACGTCAGTTCAGCGCCTAGTATCAATCCCTTAGAGTTACTAGGGTTAATTAAATTAATATTATTAATCACCCACTTCATATTTAAATTGGGCTGCAACCAGCCTAACTTATGGTTTTTAATGTCTATTTTTTTAATTTCAAATGCCCAGCTATGATCTTCATCCACTGGATTTATGGGCTCATTTTGTGACGTTTGATCACTGGACTTCGTCATGGAATTGATTGATAAGCCAACGATATGGGTATCCTCGGCGTATTTTTTAATCGTCAGTTCCAGCCCATCAAACAGCAGAGATTCAACCGTGATCTTATGGTCCAGTAAATCTAACACACCGATATTTACATGCAGTTTATGAATATTTGATACTTCACCGTCGTGACTAAATACCACGTCACCTAAACTCACAATCCCTCGCCAAGGCACAAATGACCAGCTACCAATCGATAACTCATGGTCATTGCCTTGTTCGCTATACCATTTTTTTAAATAATGAATACCAATGGCGGGCACAACGATTTGAATCAGCAATACCAAAACCAGTAAAGGCAATAACCACTTCACTGTTATTGAATAAAATTGCTTGTTTACGCTCAAAATTGCCACCCGTATTAAAAAGATATAAATAAAGCTAATTGTACCATTGTTTGCTTTTAGCCATGCACTTGTTGTAAAAAATACAGTAAAGTAATCCCATACCGTGCAAGGTATTAATTTTTTCACTAAGGATATCCCATGAAACTCGAATCACTCGCTCTGCATCACGGCTATACGTCTGAAGCGACCACCAAATCAGCAGCTGTACCTATCTATCAAACAACATCTTATACATTTGATAATACACAACATGGCGCTGATCTATTTGATTTGAAAGTACCTGGAAATATTTACACACGCATCATGAACCCCACCACTGATGTATTAGAACAACGCATGGCGGCAATGGAAGGTGGCATTGGCGCACTTGCTGTAGCATCTGGCATGTCAGCGATCACATACGCCATTCAGTGTTTATGTAAAACCGGAGACAACATCGTCAGTACCAGCCAACTATACGGTGGCACATATAATTTATTCGCCCACTCATTACCTAACCAAGGTATCGACGTGCGCCTTATTTCTCATAATGATTATGCTGGCTTTGAAAACGCCATCGATGAAAATACCCGTGCTATTTTCTGTGAATCCATTGGCAACCCTGCCGGTAACGTAGTGGACATTAGCAAACTGGCCGAAATCGCTCACAAACATGGTGTACCCGTGATTGTTGATAATACGGTTGCCACCCCCGTTTTATGTCGCCCATTTGAATTGGGTGCTGACATTGTTGTGCATTCACTTACAAAATATATTGGCGGCCACGGCACTTCCATCGGCGGTGTTATTATTGATTCTGGTAAATTTGATTGGGTAGCCAACAAGAAGCGCTTCCCTGTGCTAAATGAGCCTGATCCGTCTTATCACGGCGTGGTTTACACAGAGGCACTCGGTGCAGCCGCCTTTATTGGCCGTTGCCGCGTTGTTCCACTACGTAATACTGGTGCCGCTATTTCACCGATGAATTCGTTCCAAATCCTACAAGGCTTAGAAACCCTATGCTTACGCATGGAGCGTCATTGTGAGAATGCAGAAAAACTAGCAAGCTTCCTCAGTGCACATGAAAAAGTGAGCTGGGTAAATTATGCGGCTTTACAAGATAGCCCTTATTTTGAGACCTGCAAAAAAATCACCAACGGTAAGGCCAGCGGTATTTTAAGTTTTGGTATTAAAGGTGGTTTGGTTGCTGGTACCCAGTTTATTGATGCACTGCAAATGATTTTACGCCTTGTCAATATTGGCGATGCTAAATCACTTGCCTGTCACCCAGCTTCAACCACACACCGCCAGTTAAACGAGGAAGAACTCGCGAAAGCAGGTGTAAGTACCGACTTGGTTCGTATCTCGGTGGGCATTGAGAATATTGACGATATCATTGCAGATGTTAGCCAAGCACTCGATGCCGTAACGGCGTAACTGATGTGGTAAAAAAAGACACAGCCTGATTAAGGGCTGTGTCTGTTATAAAACCCACATCCTAGCCCCTAGAAACACCATCCATTAACCTATGATTAACTCGTTGATCCCGCTGCCACTGATACGGCAATAATGATACTAGAATGGCCCATGGCAAATCTGACTGAGCGACAATCTATGTACTTGTACCTTACCGTTGCGATTATCGCGGAAGTTATCGCCACCAGCGCACTAAAGTCCTCAGAAGGTTTCACCAAGCTCATCCCCAGTATTATTGTAATAGCAGGGTATGGGATATCGTTTTACTTTTTTGCCTTGTTAATCAAAACCATGCCTTTGGGCATCGCCTATTCTTTATGGGCCGGACTGGGGATCGTTTTGGTCACCTTAGTTGCACTGATTAAGTTTAAGCAAATACCAGATTTACCTGCCCTCATCGGCATGACCCTGATCATAATGGGGGTGGTTATCGTCAACCTGTATAGCAAGACCATCGGCCGTTAGAACTAAAGCCTATTTAAAGCTTGTAAGTCAAAACGCCGAAGCATAACAATCCTATTGCCACTCACTTTTACCCGTTACGTAAAAATTAGATAAATCCAATTCTTGACCTATACTGATACTGAATCCTATTAACTTTGGCCCCACCATGAACGCCAAGTTTAGATGTTTATTGGCTGTCCTGATCTCGCTCTTGTTCACACCCGCTATTTCAATAGCAGCAGATCAGGTGACTTTGCAATTGCGATGGTATGATCAATTCCAGTTCGCAGGCTATTACATGGCAGTTGAAAAAGGATTTTATAAAGAACACAACATCGACGTAGAAATATTATCTGGTGGCAAAGACAAAGCCAATTCAGTGACGGCCGTTTTAGAAAATAACGCGCAATTTGGTGTCACCAACTCATCCGCTATTATTAACTACTTAAATGATGAGCCTATCATTGCTTTAGCCGCCATTAGCCAAACGTCTCCACTTGTTTGGATTACCCTGAAATCTAAAAATATTCGTATAGTGCAAGATTTGCCTGGGCATAAATTAATGAGTATGCCATCGCCACAAAATTCTGAATTATTCGCATTACTGAAACAAGAGAGCATTCCCGTTGACAGTGTTGAAATCATACCAACAAGCTTTGACATCAATGATCTAATTACTGGCAAAGTAGATGCTTATAATGGCTATATATCCAATGAACCCTATTTATTAAAACAGAAAAATATCGATTTTCATCTCATCAAACCAAGAGATTACGGCATCAATTTTTATAGTGATGTATTAATAACACATAAAAATTTAGCAAAAAGGAACCCTCAGCTGGTCAAGCGCTTCAGAGAAGCCAGCCTTAAAGGCTGGTTATATGCGTTAAATAATTTAGAAGAATCTGTTGATATCATTTCTAAAAAATACGCAAAAAATAAAAGCTACGATCATCTTTTATATGAAGCGCAAGTGATGAAAGAATCCATATTGCCAGACCTGGTTGAGATAGGTCATATGAATCCAGGCAGATGGCAACATATTGTCGATGTCTATAAAGACCTTGGCATCGTCAACAACCACAAACCGGTAGATGGTTTTTTATTTAATTATGTTAAAGAGCAAGATTACTTTTACCATATATTGATTACGGCCATTAGCTTAGTTGTATTTATTATTTGCAGCTTTTCCATCTATCATTTTAGAAAATTATCTCTTGCCCTTAAACAAAGCAACCAAGAGCTTGCAAGCTTAGCCATCAGCGATCCTCTTACCGGAATCATGAATCGGCGTGGTTTCATTGAAAATGCAGAGCGTATGATTAGCTTAGAAAGCAGACAGAAAAAAAGCAGTTGTTTGCTCTTGTTAGATATTGATTTTTTTAAAAGCATTAATGATCAGTATGGTCATCATGTGGGAGATTTTTGTTTAATTGAATTCACAGAAATTATTCAATCCTGCTGTCGCATGCATGACCTTGTAGCCCGGGTAGGCGGAGAAGAATTCATTATTTTATTAAGTGACTGTGATACCAGCCAAGCAAGAGATAAAGCCAACTATATTGTCAAACGAGTTCGCGAACATAACTTCAAGCCAAATGGCGTGAATACCATAATCAACTTGACCGTCAGCATTGGTGTCACAGAAATCAAATCCAATTTAACTATCGCCTGGCAACAAGCCGATGAAGCACTCTATGCGGTTAAAAACAGTGGCCGTAATGGCCTTCAAATCTATATGCCCACCAATTAATGTATTGTTTTTTATGGCTTTTTTAAGCTAAAAAGACAATTTCCTCTCTTCAAAATACTTTTTCATTTTTATGCCTATACTTTAGAAGTCAATCGCTATTTGTAGACATCTGAATTTGACTGCGGCACTAGAATAAGGAGTGTTCTTTGAGGCGTACCCAGCAAACTCTTCTTGAGCAGATGCAACTTGGCGATATTGAAATTGCTCGCCGCAAACAGCTGCTTGGCTTAGATGAGGATGGCCTGCATCTTTTATCCAGTCAAAGAGCCCTTATCGAAGACAATATCGACATTATTGTTGATGAATTTTACGAAAAACAAACTGAAATTGATGAGATCTCATTACTCATCGGTGATGCTGATACCCTAAAGCGGCTTCGCTCTGCCCAGCGAATTTATGTGCTTAATCTTTTCTCAGGCCGCTTTGACAGTGAGTATGTCAATAACCGCTTACGTATTGGTATGGTACATAAACGCATTGGCGTCGAACCCAAACTATACTTGTCTGCGGTGTGGTCTTTAAAAGAGATCATCATTCGCACCTTGTTTCGTGTAATTGAAGATAAACAGGTACTTGAAGACGTTATCACGGTCTTGGATAAGCTCTTATATTTTGATACCACATTGGTTTTTGATACCTATATAGACAGCCTTGTAGGTGAAATAGAAAACGCTAAACGTCGTACTGAGCAGTATGCCTCTAGCCTTGAGCAAAAAGTAGCAGAGCGCACTTCTCAACTAGAAAAACTGGCACAGATGGATTCTTTAACAAACATATACAATCAAAGGTCCATGCATGATTTTCTTAAACGAGAACTGGCTCTCGCCAAGCGACATGAAAGTAAGCTCTCCATTATTTATTTTGATGTCGACAATTTTAAAGCGATTAATGATAAACAGGGTCATCTCAAAGGCGATGAAGTCCTTAAAACCATTGGGTTAATTCTGCTTAAAAACACAAGAGACACAGACATTCCCTGCCGTCATGGTGGGGATGAATTCTGCCTAATACTACCGGATTGTGATCTTGATTCTGCCAAGGCAATTTGTAAAAAGATCATCAAAGACTTCAAAACTCGTTATAGCGCATTCTCCCTTAGTTTTGGTGTGGCCCAAGCTGGGCCTGATAATTACGATATCGAAGGGCAGGACTTGATTAGAGAAGCCGATCAGCGGATGTATAAAGCAAAAGACATTAAGGGCAATGCTATCGGCAGCTAACCTAAACTGACCACCTGCATAATTGACGAATCCACTCATTGATCTAGCCTATAAAGAGAAAGGAACCAGATCAAACATGCTCAAAGTCTTAGCTTATATCGCGCTAATCATCAGCTTTTCACCAGCAACCGCTAATACATTAATTTTGGCGAATGATGGCAATTATCGTGTTGCACCTTATATAGAGTATTTAGAAGAAAAAGGCGAACAAATTGGAATCGAACAAATCTTATCGCCCAATCTACAATGGAAAAAGAATCAAGATGACGATGTCAACTTTGGCTTTAGCAACCATGCATACTGGTTAAAATTCAATATTGAAAATCATAATATTCTCAATCAGGAATGGGCCTTAGAACTCGCCTATCCCATATTGGATAGTGTTGATGTTTATGTTGTAAATAGCCATCGACAAGTGATCTCGTATTTCTACGGTGGTGATAAGGTCTCTGTAAAAGAGAAGTTCGTTCGCCATCCTAATATTGTTTTTCCTATTGATTTATTTCCTTATGAATCCACCACCATTTATGCACGCGTTGAAAGTGAAGGGGCTATTCAAGTGCCTCTTGTGTTTTGGGAATGGGATGATTTTAATTTCCATACACTGATACACTTTTTATTTCAGGGCTTGTTTTATGGCATGGTGCTTATCATGGCCATTTATAATTTCATGGTATGGCTTTCAGAAAAAGAACGGGTCTATGTATCCTATGTCAGTTATATTTTATTCTTTGCAACGTTTCAGTTGAGTCTACATGGTATTGGTTATCAATTTTTGTGGCCAGATTTTCCTATCGTCAACCAATATATTACCCCTGTCAGTATGAGCTTAGTTTGCTTTGCATTGTTTTCATTTCTAGAAGATTTTTTTCATATTAAAAACATTAATATCCACCTATATCGAACCATAAAAATCAGTGCCTATTTATCTCTCATACTAACCGCATCTACATTTATATTGCCTTATTATCTATCTATCTATATTTCAACCTTGTTTGTTCTGTATACCGTTTTTTTAGTGATATTTGTCGCTTTGTATATGTTGAATTTAAATCACCCTAGTGCTCGTTTTTTTGTCATAGCCTGGACGGTTTTTCTAGTTGGTGCATTATTCTTATTGGGTAACAAACTTGGCATCATATCGATTACCGTCTTTAGTGAATACGGTGTTCAACTGGGTGCGGGCTTAGAGATCATGTTTTTATCCTTAGCCCTTGCTGATCGAATGGCTAATACTCAAAAAGACAAAATTAAAGCGCAGCAGCAATCTCTTGAGTTGGCCCATCAAGTTAACCATGAAAAAGAGCGCAGCTTTAATGCCGAAATCGAAAACTTAAGAATTGAACGTGAACACACACAAAAACTAGAATCACTAGTTAATCTTCGTACACAAGAATTACAAAACACGCTCGATGAACTTTCCACCGTTAACGAAAAACTAAAAACCATAAGCATTACAGATGCATTAACGGGCTTAAACAACCGCTATTACTTTAATGAAAACTGGCCCAAAGAACATAAGCGCGCCCATCGCGATAAAAACCATGTCTCCATTATCATGTTAGATATTGATTTTTTTAAGAAAGTGAACGATGAATATGGCCACCCAGCTGGGGATATGTGCTTAAAACATGTGGCCAATTGCATTGCACATCATGCCGCGCGCGAGCCTGACATTGTGTGTCGTTATGGGGGTGAAGAATTTGCAGTGGTATTGCCAAATACCAATGAGTCCGGTGCGTTAGAAGTGGCTGAGAATATTCGCAAGGATATTGAAGGTTTGTACTTAACTTGGGGCAACAAACAATTAAAAATAACGGCCAGTCTCGGTATTAGCAGTATGCAGCCTGACAAGAGTGATGAGAGACATCAACAATTTATGGTTAACCAAGCCGACCAAGCGCTTTATCAAGCTAAAGCACAGGGTCGCAATCAGGTTGTTTTATTTAGCGCCGATATAAAATAGCTCTGCTTTATTTATCGTAAACCACAAAACTATAATCGTAAGGGTTGGTCTCACTTGATGCATAATCAGCCCGCTCAACTTCACGCCAGTTCGAAAAATCCACTTCAGGAAAATAAGCATCCCCTTCAACCTGTGCATGTACATGGGTTAAATATAAACGATCTGCCATTGGTAGAGTTAACTCATAAATGGCAGCACCACCAATTACCATAATTTCATCTACACCATTGACCTCATTAACCGCTGCTGCAAGTTCAATGGCATCATTTAATGACGTCACGACTTTTACACCATCCGCTTTAAAAGCTGGATTACGTGTAATGACAATATTTGTACGGTTAGGCAAAGGGCGACCAATACTTTCATAAGTCTTACGCCCCATAATAATGGCTTTACCCGATGTGCAGCGTTTGAAATATTTTAAATCTTCAGGCAAATGCCAAGGTAGTTTATTATCAATCCCCACCACACGGTTTTGTGCATATGCCGCTATTAATGCTAATTTCATAAGCTGCCTTTTAAAATCATGTTATATAGAAAACGTGCCGCTACTTACACACTAAACGGATACGCAATTGGGTCATGATGTTCATAGCCTTCTACTTTGAAGTCATCCATGGTGACCCATGTTTCTAAATCTTCTAGGGATTTGATATCCGGATTAATAATCAGTTTTGGTGATGCAAAGGGTTCACGCTTAAGTTGCACATCACGCATGAGTTCTAGCTGATCTTCATAAATGTGGGCATTCACAATTTTGTGATAGGCCACACCCGGTTTGTGGCCAGTAATTTGCGCCATGATCGCCAAAAAGAAAAATACTTGGACCTGATTAAAATTCAATCCCAATGGCACATCACAGGAACGTTGGTAGCTGGTTAAATACAGGGTATCGCCCAGTAGTGAAAAGTTATGGGTATGCATACATGGACGCAAACAACCCATGTGAAATTCACCAGGATTATAAAACGACATGATTTCACCGCGATCATCGATCCCTTTTTTTAAGTTATCCACAATCTTTTTTAACTGATCAACAAAACCGCCATCCGGCTTTGTCCAGCTACGTCCTTGCACCCCATAAACACGGCCCATATCATCTTCACCTTTGCGATGAGGATTGTTTAACCAAGCGTCGTTTAAATTAGCGTTTGCATCCCACGTTTTTGCCCCTAATTTCCTAAAGTCTGCTGCGTTATCGTAACCACGGATATACCCTAAAAATTCAGCAATAGCCGCTTTGTAAAAACTTTTACGCGTAGTGATTAATGGAAATTCATTTTTATCCACGCGATATTCTAGGTCGGCATTTACCACGGTTAAACAACGTTTACCGGTGCGTTCGTTTTCAATCCAAACACCGTCATCAATAATGCGACGGCACAAATCTAAATACTGTTTCATACTTAACTCTTCTGTTGTGCCTTGGTAGCTTGTTTTTTATAAGCCACATAAATCAATGCTGCGCCAAACAAAACCATAGGCACACATAAAATTTGTCCACGTGTCATCCAGCCTAACAAATCAAACCCTATGTGGTTATCTGGCTCACGTACAAATTCCACCATAAAGCGGAACACACCATAACCTACTAAAAATAAACCACTCACGGCCATGGTTGGGCGCGGCTTACGACTGTATACCCATAAGATAATCAGCAGTACAAAGCCTTCTAAAAACATTTCATATAATTGGCTAGGGTGGCGCGCAAGCGGGCCGCCTTTTGGAAACACCATGGCCCAAGGCACATCTGACACGCGCCCCCACAGTTCGCCACCAATGAAGTTACCCAGTCGGCCTGTTAACAAACCAATTGGCACCATAGGCGCACCAAAGTCTGTGACTTGAAAAAGAGTTTTACCGTAACGACGGGCAAACAAAATACAAGCGACAATCACCCCCAATAATCCACCATGGAACGACATGCCTCCTTCCCAAACTGCAAACAACCATAGAGGATCTTCTAAGAATTTTGAGAAGTTATAAAACAATACGTAACCAAAGCGGCCACCAATCACCACGCCCATGGCGCTATAAAAAATAAGGTCGCTGACCTGCTCTTTGTTCCAGTTGGAACCGGGCTGCTTGGCACGATGCATCATCATCAAATAAGCAAGGGTAAAGCCCACTAGATACATCAGGCCGTACCAATGAATACTTAAAGGGCCAATGCTTACGGCCACAGGATCAATGTTGGGATAAGTCAGCATTAAGATTCCATTTATATTTTTATAAAAATCAATTTTATACGTTGGCGGTTAAAAACTTGATGGCCACTAAGACCAGCATGATAGCGAATAGTTTTTTTAATTTATCCGCGCTTAATTTATGGGCTAATTTAGCACCCACACGGGCAAACGGCACACTGGTTAATACCATGCCAAATAACGCAGGCCAATAAACATAACCAACCGATTCTGCCGGTAAACTAGGGTTCCCCCAGCCCACCACAATATTAGATAGCGCGCCCACCAGTGCAATCGGAAAACCGCAGGCTGCAGCAGTCGCCACGCTGCGTTGCATGGGGTGATTACACCAGGTTAAAAACGGCACAGTTAACGAGCCACCGCCAATACCAAATAAGGCAGACGCCCAACCAATACCTCCACCCGCACCGACCATGCCTGGGGTTGCCGGTAGTTCACGACTGGGTTTGGGTTTCAAACCTAAACCCATTTGTGCCGCCATCATTAATGCCGAAATACCAATTACAATTTGCAGCCCTGAACCGCTTAATGAATCCGCCGTGAGCACGCCCAATACGGCGCCTAATAAGATACCTATGCTTAACTGCTTCACAATGGGCCAGTCCACCGCCCCTTTTTGGTGATGCGTACGCACAGAGCTGATAGAAGTGAATACTATACTGGCCAGTGATGTCGCCACCGCCATATGAGTCAGAACGTCAGGCGCAAATTTTAAGCTTTCAAAGGTGATGACCAATACCGGTACAATCACCATGCCACCGCCAATACCAAATAAACCCGCCAGCAAACCAGCAAATGCACCCACAGCAAGATAGGTTAATAACAACATCGTCATATCATCTTATTTTAAGGGCCTGCATTATGAAGGCTTAAGCACCTATTGGCTACACGCTTACTGGCAAGTACACTGCTGTCATGTGTTTACTTAGCTTTCATTTTGACCCCAACTCAGCGACGCCACTGACACTCGTGGCCAATCGTGATGAATTTCATCAGCGCCCTGCAGCACCTGCTCATTTCTGGCCGCAATACCCCCACATATTGGCCGGCAAAGACTTGTCAGGTGGTGGCACTTGGCTTGGGGTCACGAAACGCGGTTTTTTTGCTGCCCTCACCAATGTTCGCCAGTTACCTGCCCCCTATCAAGGTTCCATTTCTAGGGGCAATCTGGTGCTGGATTTTTTAATCCAGGAAGCGGACCCTCAAACCTATTTAATGGGTATTCAAGCTAAAGCTGATTTATATGACGGTTTCAACCTTGTGGTTGGCAATCGTGAATCGTGCTGGTTTTATAGCAATCGCCAAACTCAAAGCCCCATGGCGCTTTCAGCTGGCTTATATGGTTTAAGCAACGCTTCTCTGGACACACCTTGGCCCAAACTTGAAGCCGCCAAAGATAGCCTGCAAACGTGGCTCTATCAGCCCAATCCCCAAATTGAGCTATTGCACACATTGCTGAAAGATCGCAACACTTATCCACAACCGCTTTTACCCGACACTGGCATTGGCGAGCCTTGGGAGACCCTACTGTCATCTGCCTTTATAGTCAGTGACAATTACGGTACTCGAGCCAGTACAGGGCTGATTATTGGTAATGACAATATCCAATTTCAAGAAGCCAGTTACGACTGCAATGGAGAAACCCTCCAATTAGAAACATTTAATTTCTAAAATAGTTTTTTTAAGAATATTTTGAAATTTAAGATGTTTTTTCTTATGACGGTAAATTTAAAACTGAAAAAAAGACGCCTAACTCCTTGAAACATAAGGCGTCAGTTTCTTGAATTACAAACGCTTGCACTTGGTAACCAAAACCCACCACAAAGCACCGTGAAATCCATCACATAACGCTTTTACCCCTGCCATACTTTGACTATGGATAAGTACTTTTATACAGCGCCTGTCAGGCGTCAGCGTGCCCAATCAAATAATCACATTATGTTGATTTTGGGTGCCGTATGCTTAGCACTTTTGTATGCCGCTATCTTTATCAGTGGCTCCACACGCCCTGTGATTGCCCCTTTGGTTGCACAAGAAAGCATTGAATACTGGTTATATGATGCTCCCAGTGAAGTGGCCGGAAACATTAGCCTGCAATATCGCGAAGAACTCCATCTGGTTTACCGAAAGAACAATCACCAGCCCATTTGGATGGATCACTTCCAACTTAACAAAGCCGGTAATGCACTTGTAAAAAGTTTACGCCATACCGCCAGTGATGAGTGGAAAGCCTATCGTTACCGTATCAGTAAACTGCAAACCGAAATAGAACGCCTTAGCAACCAACCAAAACATGCCGCCGCCATTGATGTATTACTCAGTGACGCCTACATCGACTTTGCCCAGCAAGTTATGAACAACGAACTGCTACCGAATAACGGTGAGTTGGATCACCCATCGTTTAAAAGGGTTGCCTCAGCCCAAGGTGCCCGCATCTCATCGCTGGATGTGATTAGCCTGCTTTCGCAAAGCCTAGAACAAGGCAAGCTTTACAGCTTGGTCAGCCAATTGGTGCCCAGCCATAAAGGTTATGAGCGCCTCACTAATGAATTAGACCGCTATCAAGAAATTGCCGATAGTGGCATGTGGTATCCCCTTGAAATCACCCAACCCTTAGCCAAAGGGGATCGCCATCCGCAAGTGCCTCGCATTCGTTGGATGTTGCAATCCTATGGGGACTTTCATCAGGGTACGCTGGATTGGTTAAAACCAGAGAAAGCCAAACAAGACCCATTATTGCTTGAACAAGATTACAAACCCGATGACCAGCGCAGCATCTACGAGCTGGATTCCGACACGGTAGCGGCGCTTAAGCACTTCCAAAAACGCAACGGCCTTAAACAAAGTGGTATTGTTGATGCCATCACGTTAGAACGTCTAAACGTGGCCCCTTACTTTATGGCTCAGCGCATTGCGTTAAATATGAAGCGCTGGCGCTACCTTCCTAAACATTTAGGCGATCGTTATATATTAGTTAATATGGCCAACTACCGATTGGACTTAATCAAGGACAATGAAAGCCAGCTCAGCATGAAAGTGATCATTGGTCGTGAAAAACTGCGCACCCCAGTTTTAACCGAGACCATCAGCACCATTGTGTTGGCACCTGAGTGGAATGTTCCCCATCGCATTGCTAAACGCGACATCATTCCTACGGCTAAACGTCGACCTGAATATTTAAAACAACATAACTTTAAAATTTATGAGGGTTGGCAGCAGCCTTCAAAAGAAATTGATATCGATTCTGACATTGACTGGCAAGGGTTCGACTCTCGTGTGAACACTTACCGCTTTGTGCAAGGCCCAGGCGAAGACAACTCACTTGGTCATGTTAAGTTTGTCATCCCCAATGACCAATCGATTTATCTGCACGACACCAATCATAAAGAGTTATTCGATTATGATATGCGTGCATTAAGCAGTGGCTGCATTCGTGTTGAAAAACCTTTAGAGCTGGCTCACGCCCTTTTAAAAGAACAGAACTGGGATAAGGCTCTCATTAACAAAGTCGTTGAAAAGGCACAAACCCGTGCCGTTCATCTAAAAGATCCGATTCCCGTTTACCTTATGTATTGGACCACTTGGGTTGATGACAATGGGCAATTACAAGTACGCGATGATGTTTATAAGCGCGATCAAATTCATGGCGAAAGTCATAAACTCGATTCCATTGTGCTTTAATTTACTTTGCAGCAAACCTTCGCTGGCTGCTTCATTCCCTCTAGATTTATAAAACGTAATAGATAGCCGCTTTGCTTATAACCGAGCATAAGTGGCACAATCCCTGCCCGTTTTTACCACATAATAAAAATCGTCAGGGAACTTACAGTGAATCGCCGCCAATTCATCAAACATACTGGTCTTATATCACTGGGCATGAGCTGCACGCCGCTGTTTGCGGCCAATTCCTCCCTGATTTTACCTTCCCCTGAGGCCCGTAGCTTAAAACTGAAGAACCTTCACACAGGTGAAAAGGTCAACACCACATATTGGGAAAAAGGTGAATATCTGGTAGACGGGCTCGCTGAAATTTATTTTTTAATGCGCGACCACCGCGCCAATCAGGTGGCGGCAATGGATTTAACCTTACTGGATGAATTACATCGCATTCAGCAAACCCTAGAAGTTGAAAAAGAAATTTACCTTGTCTCTGGTTATCGCAGCCCTGAAACCAATAAGGATTTACGCAAAAATACAGAAGGTGTCGCTAAGCACAGCTTCCACATGCAAGGACGAGCACTGGATTTTCGTATTCCTGGGGTCAGTAATAAATACCTACATAAAGCCACTTTAGCCGTTAGCGATGGTGGCGTGGGTTACTACCGACAAAGTGGGTTTATTCATCTGGATACTGGCAGGCAACGCAGCTGGATTCGATAAGCAATACTTAACTAAGCAATTGAATTAAAAGGGTTTTCTTCTCAAGCACGTATATTTTGTTACAATGGCGTTTTTCGACATAATAAAAACTTCACGTGCGCCAAAGCTACCTTGCCATTTTAGGTCTTAACCATGAGGCCGACCTACCTAGCATAAAGACAGCATTTCGCCGTCTGGCAAGCATTTATCACCCTGATAAAAATCCTCACCAGCGCCAACGTTTTATCGAGATATGTCACGCCTACGACCAATTGATGACACAACCAGAACAGGTTAAGCCCTGCGTAAGAGAGGCAAATCGTCGCATCGGTAAAAGGGGGGAGCCTACTCATAGGCGCTTTGAAATCATGCTAGAACAGCAATATAAAGGCGTACACTTAAGCGTTAAGATTTAATCTAATACTCTACTTAGAACTCACCGGCCCAAATAAACGGCCATGGCCTAATTTACTCAACGCCAAATCCAAAGTACTGCCAATCACATGACCACTGTCTAACTGCATTACTTCTGCTAGCAGTTGCTTTGCATAAACCAATTCAGACTGACGAATCAGCGACTTCACTCTGGGCACATTAGTAGCGTTCATGGATAACATGTCGTAACCCATTGCCATCAACAATAATGCACCAGCTGGGTTGCCGGCCAACTCACCACAAACACTGACCGGACAATTTTCACTCTTACCTGCATCCACAATATGCTGCAGCGCTGCCAAAACAGACGGATGAAAACTATCATATAAACCAGCCACCCTTGGGTTGTTACGATCCACCGCCAATAAATACTGGGTTAAATCGTTTGAACCAACCGATAAAAAATCCACCATACTGGCAAGCTGTTTGGCTTGATAAACCGCAGCAGGCACTTCAATCATGACACCCACCTCAGGCATCTCAACTTGAACACCCTCTTCCAACACTTCTTGATAGGCACGATAAATAAAGTGCAGCGCCTCTTCGACTTCGCTGGTGCTGGTAATCATGGGCAGCATGATTTTTAAATTGTTCAAACCTTCACTGGCTTTGAGCATGGCCCTGATTTGTAAAAGGAATATTTCAGGATGATCTAACGTGACTCGAATGCCTCGCCAGCCTAAAAACGGATTATCTTCTTCGATTGGGAAATACGTTAATGCTTTATCACCACCAATATCCAAAGTTCGCATCGTCACAGGTTGCGGCGCAAACGCCTCTAATTGGGAGCGGTAGATTTGAGCCTGTTCGGTTTCAGATGGAAAACGGTCCCGCATCATAAACGGCACCTCAGTGCGGTAAAGGCCAACACCTTCAGCGCCTTTATCTAATGAACGGTATGCATCGGTGATAAGGCCCGTATTTACCAGCAACTTTAAGCGGTGACCATCTTTAGTTTGTGCCGGTAAATCCTTAATGGCCTCTAGGCCTTTAACCAAGGCTTTTTCTTCACGCACAATGGCCTGAAATTGCTGCAGCATTTTTTCAGAAGGATGGGTATACAAATAGCCACGGTAACCATCAATGACCAGCTCTATGCCATCCATTTGTTTAACCGGTAGATCCACAGCCCCCATAATGGTGGGAATCCCCATGGCTCTAGCAAGAATCGCAACGTGAGAGTTAGCTGAGCCTTTTGCGCTTACCAAACCCACCAACTTATGTTCAGGGATTTCACCCAACATGGAAGGTGTTAACTCTTCACTTACTAAAATGGTTTTATCTGGGAAGTCTAAATCCGATACTAATTCGATGGTGTCTTGCAGCTGGGCTAACACCCTCGCACCAAGGTCTTTTATATCGGTTGCTCGCTCCCGCAAATACGCATCATCCATACGATCAAAGTGGGCGACGTATTCAAAAATAACATCCCTTAGCGCGCCTTGCGCCCATTGATTGTTATCTTTGATGCGTCGAATCACTTCGCTGCCCAATGCGTCGTCATCAAGCATGCGAATGTACACATCAAACAACGCCTGCTCTTCTGGGCGTAGATCTTTTAAGGCAGCGCCCACTTGCTTGATCTGCTCACGGGCACCGGCAATGGCATGTTGAAAACGTAACACTTCTTCATCAATGTTTTGCGCTTTGCGATCAGGTACATCGTATAGATCTGCCGTCGGGGACAGCACCACCACGGTACCGATTGCAATACCCGGTGCCGCTGGTGAGCCTTTTATGGCCACATCATGTTTGACTTTTTTCTTTTGAAATTCGTCAGGACTTTCTAAAACATGCCCAGTGGCTTCAGCGTGGGCAAGCACGCCTGCCAATTGCGCCGACATGGTGACCATGAACGCTTCTTCGCTTTCATCGAACTTACGACGTTCAGACTGCTGCACAACCAAAACGCCTAAGATACGTTTTTGATTGATAATGGGCACACCTAAAAAGCTATTAAACTTTTCTTCACCGGTTCCGGATAGATAGTGGTATTTTGGGTGTTTTGAGGCATCGTCAAGATTAATGGGTTCTTCACGGGCGGCTACAAAGCCAACCAAACCTTCGTTATTACTAAGACTGACTTTGCCCACAGAAGCGGCATTTAAGCCTTTTGTGGCCCGCAGAATATGACGCTTGCTCTCAATGTCATATACATAAACGGAGCATACTTCTGTATTCATTGCTTTTTGTACGCGATCCACAAGGATATTCAACGCAGCATCTAAATCGCCTGCGTTGTTTACCTCTTGTACAATTTGTCGCAATACATTTAGCATGTTTGTTTCGCCTGCAGTTCAAACAATTTGGGAGCTAATTCACGCATAGCGCGACGGTAAACGTCTCGCTTAAACGGCACCACTTGTCCTAGTGGATACCAATAACTCACCCAACGCCAGCCATCGAACTCCGCCTTATCGGCGTAATCAAAGCTTATGCGATTCTCATTACTCACAAGTTTCAACAAAAACCATTTTTGTTTTTGGCCAACACATACTGGTTTGCTGTTATGACGCACCATGCGTTTTGGTAAGCGGTATCTCAGCCAGCCTTTTGTGCACCCTAGTATTTCTACATCTTCAGGTAGCAGGCCCACTTCTTCCCGCAACTCCCTAAACAAGGCCGCCTCAGCACTTTCTTGCGCTTTGATACCACCTTGGGGAAATTGCCACGCATCTTGCCCAATTCGCCTAGCCCATAACACTTGAGCTTTTTTATTCACCAGTATGATGCCGACATTTGGGCGGTAGCCTTCAGCATCGATCACGGTTTCATCCAAAATTTAAGTTTATCTTGCCACCATACTATTAAAACATTGCCATTGGAAACCAGTGTTTTTTTATTCCTTTTTAATATAAATAAGTTTTCTATGGTCAGTTTCCACAATATTAAAGACACTGTTGGCCTCACAAGCTAAAATGCGTTCAAATTTTTTAGCTGGGGAACCCCGTGGCACTGGCAATTTTTGACTTAGATAACACCTTAATTTCTGGCGATAGTGATCACGGCTGGGGGCAGTTTTTAGTTGAGCAGGGGTTAGTCGACCCTCAATTATTTAAAGAAAAGAATGACTACTACTTAGAACAATACCAACTGGGTCAATTGGATATTCTTGAGTACCTAGAATTCTCTTTACAAGCTCTGACGTTATTCCCCACTGAGCGCTTATTTCAACTGCGTGAGCAATTCGTACAAGAGAAGATCCTGCCAATCATCACGCAAAAATCCCGTGATTTATTGCAAAAACACCGTGAAGCCGGCGATTACCTGCTCATCATCACCGCCACCAATTTGTTTGTCACCGAGCCAATCGCCACTGTTTTAGGTGTGGATGACATCATCGCCACCAACCCTGAAGTCATAAATGGCCAATATACGGGGAAAATATCTGGCATCCCTAGCTTTCAAGAAGGAAAAGTGAAACGCTTGGCAGCTTGGCTTGCGCAAAACACGTTATCATTAGAGGGTAGCTACTTTTACAGCGACTCCCACAATGATTTGCCACTACTGAAACAAGTGACATTTCCAGTGGCCGTCGATGCCGACGAAACCTTGAGTGCTTACGCGCAACAGAATAACTGGCCAATCATCAGTTTAAGGGATGACGTTTGAAGTCAAATATCACATTAAGCTCTTTGCAATTTACGTTTTGGCTCACACTTGTGCTGAGCCTGAGCGGTTGCGATCAATTTTTTGATAAACCCAAACACGTGGAAAACACCCCTGTCATCGCCGACATTAATTCTGAGTCGCTATTAAGTGCGGCCAATCTTTATGTTTACACACAAATGTCGGATGCACTCAGCAAGGCGCAAGAACTTGATTCCATCATTACATCCTTACTGAATCAACCTAACCCAGGCGCCCTAGAAGAAGCGCAAGATGCCTGGATCAAAGCCTATAGCGCCTATGTAAAGGTAAGCTTTTTTAGCAATGTACCTCGCTTTGAGAAACCGCAATTTAAAGACCAAAACGAAACCTACCTGCTTATTGAAGAGCGCATCGATAGCTGGCCCATTGAACCTGGCTACATTGATTATTTACCTCTGTACCCTTTAAGCGGCATCGTCAACGATTTAACTCTAAAAATGAATGAAAGTGATATCAGCGCGCAACACGGATTTTCTGATATGCGTTTTGCCAGCCTAGGCTTTCATCCAATGGAGTTTTTATTATTTGGGGTCAATGGCAAACGCAGCGCAAAAGACTTTATTCCCCAAGAAAATAGCATTGAAGTGGTGAGCGCCGATACCGCCATTAAAGAAGATGATGCCGATGATCTTAACGAAGCGAACACCTCAGAAGCACACGAGCATGTTCACGCAGAAATCAATGGGCCTCAAAATCATAATCGTCGCCGAGATTATTTACGCTTATTAAGCGCACTGGTTGTCAGTAACCTGCAAAAATTAACCGACCGCTGGGAACCTGCACATGGTTACTACGCGAAGCAATGGCGTCAAACTCAAAGTGAACAGCAAACGGTGAACCTTACTTTAATTTATCAAGCATTACTGGATGCCATTCAAGAAACCTTATTGGCTAAACATTTCGCAGTATTAATGAATCAAAAACAAGTAGATGATTTGCGCAGTCCATTCTCAAGCCAAGACACGCAGAACATGCACGATCTAGTGTTTGGTATTGAAAGCCTATTTAATATGGAAGGCGGCCTGTTAAGCGAAATTAAATTACAAGACGCTGAGACCGCCGATAAAAGCACCGCTTTATTTAAGCGACTGCTTTTAGATATCAGTAAGCTACCTAAAAACATCGACACCCTAACACTTGAAAAACGCAAAGCTCTGCTCACACCCATCCAAGATAAAGTTTTTCAATTATTAGAGCAGCTATACAAAGGCGCTGAAATTCTACGTCTTCCTGTTCGCGCCCTGCCGGTTTCAACCAGTTAAGGTTTCACGTATTACAGACATAAAAAAAGCGATGAATCACTTCATCGCTTTTTTTATGTCTCAAGTAATATTAGTCAGTGCTCATTGAGCACTGACAGCTACTTCATTACTTGTTTTTCTTAGCCGAGTTAGCACGCTTACGCTCGTTCTCAGTAAGATGTTTCTTACGAAGACGGATGCTTTCAGGCGTTACTTCTACTAGCTCATCATCTTCGATGAATTCTAGTGCTTGCTCTAACGTATGCTTAACAGGTGGTACCAAGTTGATGGCTTCATCGGTACCTGATGCACGAACGTTTGTTAGCTGCTTCGCTTTAGTTGGGTTAACCACCAAGTCGTTATCACGTGAGTGCAGACCAACGATCTGACCTTCGTAAACTTCTTGAGCAGGCACCACAAACAAACGACCACGTTCTTGCAAAGTGAATAGGGCATAACCTAATACTTTGCCGGTTACCATTGAAACAAGTACACCGTTGTGACGAGTTGCAACAGGGCCCGCTTTCACTTCACCGTAGTGATCAAATACGTTGGTCAAAATACCAGAGCCAGAAGTCATGGTCATGAAGTCGCCACGGAAACCGATCAAGCCACGTGCAGGCATGATGAATTCTAAGCGTACACGGCCTTTACCATCTGGCACCATGTTAGTCATATCTGCACGACGGTCACCCATCTCAGACATCACTGCACCTTGGTGCTGTTCTTCAACGTCAATCACAACTTGCTCGTAAGGCTCTTGAATTTTGCCGTCGATTTCGCGCTGAACCACTTCAGGACGACCAACCGCCATTTCAAAACCTTCACGACGCATGGTTTCGATCAATACCGATAAGTGAAGCTCACCACGACCAGATACTTTGAATTTCTCAGGGCTGTCGCCTTGCTCAACACGCAATGCCACGTTGTGGATCAATTCTTTTTCTAAACGCTCTGCGATATTACGGCTCGTTACAAACTTACCTTCTTTACCCGCAAACGGAGAATCGTTTACTTGGAAAGTCATGCTTACAGTTGGTTCATCAACTGATAACGGTGGTAATGCTTCAACGTTAGTTGGCACACAAAGGGTGTCAGAGATACCTAGCTTGTCGATACCGGTAATACATACGATGTCACCAGCTGTTGCAGAGTCAACCACAACACGGTGTAAGCCGTGATAACCTTTAATCTCAGCAACTTTACCGTTACGAGTTTTACCTTCAGCGTCGATAACCGTTACTTGTGCATTGGTTTTTAGCGTACCACGAGTGATACGGCCGATACCGATAACACCTTTAAACGGGTCGTAATCCAATGAAGAGATCTGCATTTGTAGATCGCCAGCAGGATCAACATCAGGGCAAGGTACATTGTCAGCAATCGCTTGCAGAAGTGGAGACATGTCTTCCGCCATGTCTTCAAAATCAGTACCCGCAATACCATTGATAGCTGAGGCATAAATAACAGGGAAATCTAGCTGCTCTTCAGTTGCACCAAGACGGTCAAAAAGATCAAATACTTCATCCATTACCCAATCAGGGCGAGCACCTGGACGGTCAATTTTGTTGATAACAACAATTGGCTTCAAACCACGAGCAAATGCTTTTTGTGTTACGAAACGAGTTTGAGGCATTGGACCATCAACCGCGTCAACGATTAGAAGTACAGAGTCCACCATCGACATAACACGTTCAACTTCACCACCAAAGTCGGCGTGTCCCGGTGTATCCACGATGTTGAAACGGTATTCATTCCACTTGATTGCGGTGTTCTTCGCAAGGATGGTAATACCACGCTCTTTTTCTTGATCGTTCGAGTCCATTACACGCTCGCCGCCAAGCTCTTTACGGTCTAAGGTGCCAGACTGCTCAAGCAACTTATCAACCAAGGTCGTTTTACCATGGTCAACGTGAGCGATGATGGCGATATTACGTAGATTTTCAATCATATATAGTCCTGTCAGGCCTTGCTGTTAACATGCCCAAATAATAAAACTGCATGGCGCAATCTGCAGTGGGTTGCGCATTCGACACTAAGGCTGTTAAGCCTCACACTAAATCCTTCGACATTAGTGGTGTATATTTTCGTTAAGGTTAAAAAACCTTAAAACCCCGCATCAAATGACACTGCATCTTTATGGTTCACGGATGAAACCTAAAAATACGCTGCAAGGAGACTGCCTCAAAAATTTAGGCGGCGATTATAGCCATCTAATGCCATGCAAGCTATGAAAACCCGGATAAAAAACGGTTTTTTTGTGCAAAAAACACCCAATAAGAAAAATTACCTGAAAATGTCCTGCTAGCAGGCACAATCTAGCTATCATCACTGAACAGTTGAACCTATAATGTGCAGGCCTTAAGGGATGGTGGCACTGGAACTCAATACTTACTATCGTTTCAGCACCAAATTAGAGCACAAATCTTGATTGATGCACTAATATGAATCAAGGTTGTTTGGGGTGAGCATTATTGAGCGCCTTGAAAGCCTTTAATATTCGCCCTAATAGTGACTGGCATGTGTTTTGCTCTGAGTTTGGGCAGTGCACCATGTGCAGGCTTCTTAGAATAAGAGCAATCGTTAAATCATCAGACGCAAATCGTCTTCTACAATTGGAGAGCACCATGTCAGAGAATACTCTGAAGCTGATTAAAGACAATGACGTGAAGTGGGTTGACCTACGCTTCACTGACACCAAAGGTAAAGAGCAGCACGTTACTATCCCTGCTTCTTATGTTGACGCCGACTTCTTTGAAACTGGCCAAATGTTCGATGGCTCTTCAATTGCTGGTTGGAAAGGCATCAACGAATCAGACATGATTCTTTTACCTGACGACACGACTTCTTTCCTTGATCCGTTCACTGAAGATGCCACTTTAGTTCTACGTTGTGACATCATCGAGCCTTCTACTATGCAAGGTTACGAGCGTGATCCACGTTCTGTTGCAAAACGCGCAGAAGCATTCCTACAGTCTACTGGCCTAGGTGACACTGCATTCTTCGGTCCTGAACCTGAATTCTTCATCTTTGATGACGTTCAGTTCGGTGCTGACATCTCTGGTGCTTTCTACAAAGTTAACTCTGAAGAAGGTTCTTGGAACTCTGCAAATTCAATCGAAGGCGGTAACATGGGTCACCGTCCTCGCGTTAAAGGCGGTTACTTCCCAGTACCACCAGTTGACTCTTCACACGACATCCGTGCATCAATGTGTAACACCATGATGGCGATCGGTCTTGACGTTGAAGTTCACCACCACGAAGTGGCAACTGCTAACCAAAACGAAATCGGTGTTAAATTCAACACTCTAGTTAAGAAAGCTGACGAAGTGCAAATGCTTAAGTACGTTGTTCATAACGTTGCTCACGCATACGGTAAAACAGCTACTTTCATGCCTAAGCCAATCGTTGGTGACAACGGTTCTGGTATGCACGTTCACCAATCTTTCTGGAAAGATGGCGAGAACATGTTTGCTGGTGACGAGTACGCTGGTCTTTCTGAAACTGCTCTTTACTACATCGGCGGTATCATCAAGCACGCTAAAGCACTAAACGCATTCACTAACCCAGGTACTAACTCTTACAAGCGTTTGATCCCTGGTTTCGAAGCACCTGTAATGCTTGCGTACTCTGCACGTAACCGTTCTGCTTCTATCCGTATTCCTTACGTTGCTAGCCCTAAAGGTAAGCGTATCGAAGCTCGTTTCCCTGACCCAATCGCTAACCCATACCTAGCGTTCTCTGCAATGCTAATGGCGGGTATCGATGGTGTTAAAAACAAGATTCACCCTGGCGATGCAGCTGACAAAGACTTGTACGACCTAGAGCCAGAAGAAGCAGCTCTAATCCCACAAGTAGCGGGTAGCCTACGTGAAGCTCTAACTTGTCTTAAAGAAGACTGCGCTTTCTTAACTGAAGGTGGCGTGTTCACTCAAGACATGATCGATGCTTACATCGAACTTAAAATGGAAGAAGTGTATCGCGTTGAGCATACAACTCACCCAGTTGAGTACGATCTATACTACTCTGTATAAGATCAGTCTGACGTCTGGAGACAGACGCCTGACGCAAAGAAAGGTCGCTTCGGCGGCCTTTTTTTATGGGAGAAATAAACGCGTTGAGCATAACTCTCAACCCATGACCCTGTTGAGTACGATCTATACTACTGCGTATAAGATCAGTCTGACGTCTGGAGACAGACGCCTGACGCAAAGAAAGGTCGCTTCGGCGGCCTTTTTTTGTGGGAGAAATAAACGCGTTGAGCATAACTCTCAACCCGTGACCCAGTTGAGTACGATCTATAGTACTGCGTATAAGATCAGTCTGACGTCTGGAGACAGACGCCTGACGCAAAGAAAGGTCGCTTCGGCGGCCTTTTTTTGTGGGAAAAACAAACGCGTTGAGCATAGCTCTCAACCCATGACCCTGTTGAGTACGATCTATACTACTGTGTATAAGGTCCGTCGGACGTCTGGAGACAGACGCCTGACGCAAAGAAAGGTCGCTTCGGCGGCCTTTTTTTATGGGAGAAATAAACGCGTTGAGCATAACTCTCAACCCATGACCCAGTTGAGTACGACCTATACTACTTAGTATAAGATCAGCCGGACGTCTGGAGACAGACGTCAGACGCAAAGAAAGATCGCTGGCATGACCTTTTTGTTTAGAATTAATCTAATGTGCGGGACAGCAGTAGCCTGCGACTGCGAGCTGCTTTTTTATATATCAAAGACATCATCATGCTAACCTTTTCCCAATTTGAGGAAATAGCCCAGCAACTCAAACCAAAACCCGCTACAGTAGAGGCCTAACTGAGAGCCACCTATGAAATCTTTGATACCACTGCTGTTACTACTGTCTGTTTCTGTGCAAGCACAGGTTTATACTTGGATTAATGATGAGGGTATTCGTGTTTATGGCGATGAACCTCCTGCCCACGCCAGCAAAGCCGAACTACCTCAGCTGCAAGAAGTAAAGATGCCCAAAGTGGTGCAAAAAGAAGAAGAAGACGCAACTGAGTCGGAATCGGGGTTTACCGGTTATCGCATATTAGAGATTATTAGCCCCAAAGAAGACCACATGATCACAACTGGCTACGCTGGAAGTACTAATATTCAGATTAATATCCAACCACAGCTACAACCAAAACATGAAGTCACCCTGCTATTGAATGGCAAAACAATCGAAACAGGCGCGCAATTAGAATTCAAGCTCGAGAACCTGAACCGCGGGACTCACCTGATACAGGTCATGGTTAAACACCAAGGTAAACTCCTTATTTCAAGCTCAAAACGCCGTATCTATGTACAGCGCCCTTCCATTCTAAATCGTCCTCGCACCTAATTGGAATCATCCGCACCATTATAGTGCTATAGTGATGACTATTATGAGCTCTCGCACCTTAAATAGGCTTTAAAGCCGCGTACTTGCTGAGGCTTAAGACTATAACAGTGCAAAATGAATATGGCTTGCTTCTTGCTACAAGGCCATTACTCAGGAAAAGTATGTTATGGCCGATTTCGTTTTTTATAAGCAACTGATTAATCATTTAGATAGCTCAATTTTAGTACTAGATGAATCTTTAACAGTGCAATACCTTAATCCCGCCGCAGAGGCACTGCTTCAGGTTAGCGGCCGACGCTGCGTTGGCACACCGGCTGAATTGGTGTTTTGTGACGTGCAGCAAGACGTACAAACACTAGCAAATTCATTAGAACAAGAAACCTCATTTACCAAACGTGAAGCAGAGGTACGCCTAATGAACCAGCAGGTCATTACACTGGATTACAGCGTCAGCCCTGTTGAATTTGATAAAACTATTTGCCTTGTGGTTGAAATGCATCCTCGCGATCGTTTGATGCGCATCAGCCGTGAAGAAGAATTAATTACCGCCCAAGCAACCACCCAAACACTGGTGCGCGGCATGGCTCATGAAATTAAAAATCCCTTGGGTGGTATCCGAGGCAGTGCACAACTACTAGAGCGTGTACTGGAAAGTGATGAGCTCAAAGAATACACCCACATTATTATTGAAGAAGTGGATCGCTTAAGAAACCTTGTAGATAAAATGCTTGGGCCAAATAAAATGCTTGAGCGCATCGAGACAAATATTCATGAAGTGCTTGAACGCGTTCACAGCCTAATCAGTGTTGAAGCAACTGGGCAATTAAAATTACGCCGAGATTATGATCCAAGCATTCCGGAGTTTTTAGCCGATAAAGAACAATTAATTCAAGTGGTTTTAAATATTACCCGAAACGCTATGCAAGCATTACTTGCCCAGCAAGCAGAGCATGCATTTCCCGAAATCACATTGCGTACTCGAGCGATTCGCCAATTCACAATTGGCCACACCAAACATCGTTTAGTATTGCATTTATCCATTTCAGATAACGGCCCAGGAATACCTGAAAATATTCGAGAAAGTTTATTTTTTCCTATGGTCAGCGGAAGAGCAGAGGGAACAGGGTTAGGGCTATCCATCGCCCAATCCATTATCAATCAACATCAGGGCATTATCGAGTGTGATAGTGAGCCGGGTAAAACGCAGTTTTCTATTTACTTGCCTTTAGAGCTTGATCAAAACGATTACAGCGCGCAAGAACAGAAAAATATATTTTAACATTGGGACTAGGCCATGAATAAAGTTTGGATTATTGACGACGATCGCTCTATCCGCTGGGTATTAGAAAAAGCCCTTGAGCAAGACAATATTGAAAGCCAATCGTTTGAAAATGGCGACAAAGTTATTAACGCTTTAAACCGTGAAATTCCAGATGCCATCATCAGTGATGTTCGCATGCCAGGTATTGATGGCTTAACCCTGTTAAATCAAATTCATCAGGTTGACCCTAATATCCCTGTGATTATTATGACGGCCCACAGTGACTTAGATAGCGCTGTGACGTCTTATCAAAAAGGGGCATTTGAATATTTACCCAAACCATTTGATGTAGATGAAGCCGTCAGTTTAATTAAGCGCGCAATCGCTCATAAACATGAAACCGCGTCGCTTAATCATGCCGAACCAACTGAGCCTTATAAACATACCGAAATTATTGGTGAAGCCCCTGCCATGCAGGAAGTGTTTCGCGCTATCGGGCGTTTAAGTCATTCAAACATCACGGTTCTCATCAATGGTGAGTCAGGTACGGGGAAAGAATTAGTTGCCCATGCTTTACATAAACACAGTCCACGCAGCGAGCAGCCATTTGTTGCGTTAAACATGGCAGCGATTCCAAAAGATTTAATCGAAAGTGAATTATTTGGTCATGAAAAAGGTTCATTTACCGGCGCCGGTGGTCAACGTCGTGGTCGCTTTGAACAAGCTGATGGCGGCACGTTATTTTTAGATGAAATTGGTGATATGCCAGCAGATACACAAACCCGTTTGTTGCGTGTACTGGCCGATGGTGAATTTTATCGCGTAGGTGGTAGCACTCCCGTCAAAGTAAACGTGCGCATCATTGCCGCGACTCACCAAGACTTAGAAGGTTTGGTAAAAGCCGGCACATTCCGTGAAGATTTATTTCACCGTTTAAATGTGATTCGTATTCACTTGCCAGCACTTGCTGAACGTCGTGAAGATGTGCCTCGTTTATTACACCACTTCTTAAGCCGTGCAGCAGAAGAATTAGGCGTTGAAGCGAAGGTGTTAAAAAGCGATACCGAAGAATATTTATGCACCCTGCCTTGGCAAGGTAACGTACGCCAATTAGAAAATACCTGTCGCTGGATAACGGTGATGGCGTCTGGTCGTGAAGTTCATATTAATGACCTGCCACCTGAGTTACTTAACCAAGAAGAAAAATCCACAACCAGTAATAACTGGGAACAAGCTTTGCGCAACTGGGCAGATCAACAATTAGCTCAAGGCAAAAAAAGTATTCTGGATAATGCCGTACCGATTTTTGAACGCATTATGATTGAAACGGCTCTTAAGCATACAGCTGGTCGTCGTCGTGATGCTTCTATTTTATTGGGTTGGGGTCGAAACACCCTTACTCGTAAGATTAAAGAACTGGGCATGGAAGAAACAGCGGAAGAGGAAGAAATGGACTAACCGTTCATTTCACTACTGGTATAACGACAAAACCCGAAGCCATTCTTGAGCTTCGGGTTTTGATTTAAAGTATTCTTGATGCACCGTCTTACGAGCTTTTCCCACCAACTTATCTCTGGCCATAATTTTCAGAACACTTTCATTTACCACAGCCGCTTCTGCTAATTGACCGTTGTCTTGTGCCCATAATTCAAAGCCTTCAATAAACTCCACGATTTCTGGTGGGTGTAAACCCCATTCGCTCAAATCCACCAAGGATGCCCAATGATTGGTTGGTAGAGAGGTAATCAATATTTTTGCCTGCAACATAAACCTAAGCGCTAGCTCTAACTCAATCACACCGTGAATGGTTAAGCATAATGTTCTGTCATTTATCTCCATTTCATACCCCCCGAGAGGAGTTTTAAATTGATACATATGAACAACATGTCTGGATGGGAATCTACTTCATAGTATAGTTCATGATGTGTATTGCTCCGCTCAGCGATAGAGCCATTATTTATAATAAACCTCTTTCCAGTAGATGATTTTGTCATGACCCCGATACTGGCCAAAACTGATTTCAGCTTCTGGATTTTCAAAACCCAAGCCATTCCAGTCAAATTGCAACCAACTTGGGCTAGCATAGGGAAACGTAAATTTACCGTAACGCCCTGCAACCGGCGCTGACCAAACAACGCTGGTTGCACCACTCACAAATAAACCTGTGTCCGCTATTTCACCAGAAGCCGTGCTATCTGTTATTTGATAAGGGTCGCTGGGGTCACCAATATCCGTTACTGTTAGTGCACCAATACCCGCTATGTCATACGTTGTACCGTTGTCATCCGTATTTAAAATAAAGTTAGCACCATCATAATATTCCGTAGACCAAACATGGGTCAGTGACGTACTTTCAGAGCCATAGGCATTGGCTAAACGCAATCGCCCCAATCGCACATTTCCCCCAATAGGGTTGAGACTCACCCCGCTAGACAGACTCACGCCATCACTGTCCACATAGTCGGTGATATTAATTTGGATATCGTTTGTAAATGGCGCTACCAATGCATTAGCCGTATGGTCATACCTAAAGTGATCACTACTATTTAGACTAACCCGGTATATTCCGGTCGCTGCATCGTAACTAGAGGTAGGCCCATTGAACCCGGTTGTAATGGTGAGATCATTGATCCCATCTAAACCCAAAATATTCGATGTGGTGTTAATAACTGGCAATGGGGTTTTGTTAAAACTTCCCACTAGGTAATTTTTAAGTGTATCCCCTTGAACATTGCGCACGATAAAATCAAACTGCGGTTGAACGCCATATTTTATCCCACCAGTGTTACTTGCATCTAATTCACCAATGTAACTAAATCCGGTATTGGCATCGCCATAGCTGCCGTTGTTAATATTATTCACGACGAAGTCCGCTGGAAAAAATCGACCAAATTCATGGGATGGGGTACTTACTAACGTATGACTCAAATAATTATTACCACCAGCAGTAAAATTAATCACACCAACCTCACTCCAGTTAACGCTTTGACTAGCCGTACCAGAAGATAAATTCACAGTATTGAAAGATATCGCACCCAGATTGCCAGCAACCGGTGAGATTAAATTTTGAGTGATGCTCACACCATGATTAAAGTTGGGTAATATAAAGTTGTTATCACAAAAGTTGCTATCTGCATTGGCGCGCCAGCCTTGTGCGGAAACCGTTAGATTAAAATTCTCACCGGCTTTTTTAAATTTACTGCAATTCCAATAATTGGGGCCACTACAGGCATAATCAGGATCTGTCGTGGTGGTACAAAAACCAGCAGGGGAGAATTCCATTTGATTGCTACTCCCTAAAATATTATCACCCGCTTGAATTCTACGAGCATGTAATCCTATGCGGCCAGCATCACTGTACAAACTATTTGATAAATCAGCCGTACTATTACTAGCAAAATTAAGCGTAATGGGTGTATATGAAGTAACAGTATTTTGGTTATTTTTATTTAAATTTGTGCCATTAATTGAAAACTGAGACGCACTACTTACATGGCAACTGCTTGGATTTATACACTCTAACGCTAACTCGATAGTTTGATTACCCGTAAACAATCCTGTGCAAACACCTGTATCAACATCCGTGGTGATTGCACGAATTTTTAGTGGATCATAGCCCAGTGTATTATTAAAATTACGACCAGAGATTTGCACCGGTATTACCTCAGATGCGGGCGCAGATCCAGTGCCATAAATAAATTTAAAACCCGATCGAGCAAAACTTAAATCAGGGTCGTCACTGGCAGTGGCATTGTTGCTGGTTTCCGAGATCCCCTGATCATCCAATATATTGATACTTAAGGTTTCAACATAAGTATTGGCAAAATTAAAATTAACTTGTCCATTATCTGATGTTGAAAACACATACTCTGCCGATCCTAAATTACTGCCTAATGGCGTAAAACTTCCCACCCCACTTAACAATGTCCAATCGCCATGACTTGTGGATGTAGTAAGATCAATAGTACCCTCGTAATCGGTAATAATGTTACCTGCTGAATCTTTAGCGGTTACCGTTATGACTTCCGCTTCGCAGTTAACACCATTGCCACTATGGGCAATACTAAAGTGATCCGCCCCCTGGCAACTGGAGATTTGGAACACCTCAATATCGACATTATCAATCTTAAAAACTTCTTGGTTATTGTTATAACAACAGTCTCCACCCGTACCAGGATCATCGATTACAAAACGAATTTGGGTATTACTGGATAAATAATTTTTCAAATTTAAACTGCTTGAACCAGAAACATTACCTGTAATAGTTTGTAAAACGACCCAACCCGATCCTGAATTAACTTCAGCTCTTACTTCATCTTCAGCATCAACAGAACCTATTGCTTCATAATCAAAACTCAGTTGCGCATCATCATAATTAGATAAGTCCATGGAACGACTCATGGTTGTCACTTGAGAGCTGCTACCATATAAATATAAGGCATCGTAATACATACTCACTGGCCCATTGGCAGGGCCAGTGCCATCACTTTCAACCCAGTCGTTACTGAATGCTAAACTGCCATCATTGTTACCATAACTACCACTACCATTGATGATTATTTGAATGTCCTCAATTTGTAGAATTTCATCAGCTGGACCAAAACAACATGTTGAGCCACTTTGGTCTTCTATGCGAAACCGGATGCGAGTATTGCTTGAAATATAAGGTGTAATATCAAAACTAAATGGCTGGAAGCTATCAATATCATCATTATAAGTACCTAAAGTAGTCCAACTTGCTCCACCATTTGAAGACACCGCTACCGATGCAATGTCATTGGATTCAACCGAAGTGGTGCGCATGGTAAATCTTAAGGTAGCCGTGGTGGCGCTGCTTAAGTCCACTTCTCGTTGTGCGGCACTTTTAATAAGATTAGGAAATGTAGTGTTGTTACCGGTTAATTCAAGTCGCCCACCTGTGATTCTGACATCACCTGCTGACGGACTGCCGCCTGAGATGCGATCGGTTTCGATCCAATTGCTCGCCCAATTTAAATTCCCATCATTATTATCATAACTCACGGTGTCAAAACGATCCCGATAATTACTTCCTATCTCTGAAAACTCATCTCGAAAATTACCTTCACTTAAAAATGTAGCCTCTACGATTAAATCAGGATCTTCCGTAGTGGCTTCTGTTAATAAACCTGAAGCCACATCAAAATTAATCACACCATCCTGTTTAAAACTATATTTCATCGTAAAACTACCGTTATCAGCAGCGACCATCGTATAGTTAAATGTTCCATCACCATTATCTACAAAACTCGTTGGATTAGCGGCGCTCGCCAATACCCATGTTCCAGAAGTTGCACCACTCGTTGCGATTCTAGCTGAAGCAGTGACCACACCTGTATATCCAGTTAATACTTGATGTGTACTATTGTGGATAGTGAACGTAATATTTTCAGCGACACAACTCACACCACTGCCATCATGTGAGATGCTAATATGTTGTAACACTTTATTTGGCGTTGCTGTGACCGCCACGTTATCGATAAATAAATAATCCGTTGCGCCCAATCCGTTTGAGGTTGAAAAACGTATGCCCGTATTACTTGAGATGTAAGCACTAATATCAAAACTAAACGAACCTGAATTTAAAAAAGAGCCTTGTAAGCGCCCAATTCTTACCCATGAACTCCCTGATGAGACATAAATATCAACGCGATCAACATTGCTATCAAAACCAAATTCATCATAATCAAATGTCAATATCGCGCTGGTATAGCCAGATAAATTAAGACGCCTTTCGATATCGTTATTACTGCCACTTAAGATCAAGCTACCAGCTAAAATACCTACATCGTTAAAAAATGGGGGGCTAGGTGAGTTATCATCTCCTGTTTCAAGCCAGTCACTAGACCAAAATTGATCACCATCTTGATTGCTATAACTTTCATTAGAAAAAGTATCCAAAAACAAATCAGCATTCGAAGTTGAAATCATTAATATTAAAGCTAAAAATGCAAGTTTTCTCATGGAGCTAACCTTATTTGGATAACTCGCGTAGCAGAATCAGAGCCAACACCGCAAACACCTGTACTGGTAAGCGTAATGTATGATTGCAGATTCACTATTTTTTCTTCACAAGAAACACTTATCGAGCAATTATTTAGACCGGTAGATGTTAAATCTAAATTACTAATAAAACTTGTATCACAACTTGGGCTAGCCTGAGGTGTAAGTTGATAAACCGCTGCTAATTGTGCGCCACTTTCTGCTGCATAAAAGGCACGTATATTTAGCCATTCTCGCCCTTGTGAAATGGCACTGGATTCATTGATTTGATTAATGGCAGCGAGTATTAATGTCATCACTAAAATCAAAAAAATCGCCGATGGCAGACCCAAGCCAAGTTGTTTATTACGGTACATTTCGAATTTGCACCTCTTGATTAATGCTGTGAATTTCACTGGCATTGGAGTCATCTTGTAATTGCAATTCATAAGTCACAAGTGCATTACGCCTTAAGGAGGATGGCAAATAATTAAATACCAATGAATTAGCCACAACCCCTTTACCAATGAGCAATCTATTTGGCACGGTAGAGGGCAAACTGGCTATTAAATTATTAATATCGCCCACAAAGCCATAATTACGATAATAAAAAATATGATCGGCCACCTGACAAAATGCATTGGGCTGATCAACCACATATAACCGTTTTTGAGGTGAGTTTTTTTCAAAACGAAATACAGACCCACCATTAAACGTAAACGTAATTTCATCTGCCAGAACAGTAGCGCTCACAGTCTGCGTACTGATATACCCTTGTGTACCCGATAAGGTATACAATTCATTAATATCCGAAACCACTGGGTAAATGGCTAGACGGCCATCACTTTGCAATAAGCTATCAAGATTAATGGCCGTCACGGTACTTTCAGGGGATGAAAACGGCGCATTGATATAGGTACTGGCACCCACGATGGGAATGAATTCAATACATGATTGGGTAGCATTTACCCGAACACTTCCAGGTAACGCTTCTCTTAAAACACGAGTGATTTTTTCATTAATAACCGTTGCACTTGCAGCAAGCTCACTGCGCCTTACAGTATCGACATAACCTTGTGCGCTAAAGCTGATAAATTGAATACTGCCGATGGACAATACTGATAAAATAACCATCACAATAATGATTTCAATTAAGGTAAAACCCGATGAACGATGCCTTAAAAATTCACCATTTTTAGTTGGTTTGTTACGGTTAACTTGATGCTGGATTATTAAAGGCATATTAAAAATTACCTTTATAAACAGACACACTTCGGGTATCACCGCTCGGTGCTCGAATAGTCACCGTAATTCTTTTGGCTAGACGGTTCTCAGCTAAACCTAATTCTGTGCCTGCACATGCAACCAAAATACTGGCTTGGTATTGAGCGTATTGAGCCATATTAATACTGGATTCGATCAGCGCAGGTGGCGCATCGGTGACATTATGGTAGTCATCAACATCGTCAAATTGGGCACGCGCCTGCCCTTCATTCGACAATGTGCAAGGTGCACTTGCAGCAAGCACTTCACCGCCACCGGATAAAGTTGCATCATCAAACTTCATGGCGAGAATTTCATCTAAATACGCTTGCGATAATTCAAGGGATTTACTTTCCCATATTGGCGTTGCGCTTTGACTAATCCCCTGACTTAACGCTGATACGAGGGCCGATAATGCGATCCCCAGTATCACGATTGTGATAATTAACTCAATTAACGTCACGCCTTTTTGACGGGAGTTAAAGCTATTAAGGCAAGCATGATCCTTCATAAGCATAACCACTTGGGCTGATGCACAATTCAACGGTGTCACTTGCGGTTAAACATACACGCTGATTTGTACTAAGTTGCACGCGACTGGCGTTAACGGCATTGCCATAGCCATCAAAATAAAAGTTTACTGGAAACGTTATTAACGGCAGTGAGCCACAAGGGCTGGTAAAATCCGTTTGCGAATAATGTACGTTCACAGAATCAAAATTTATATCCGAATTACTCAATTGCGTTGCCCCCTGACTTAATAACATTTGCCAGCGATTCGTTGCTTGAGAAATGGAAAGCTGAATAGGTAAACTGGCGCTTTGACGTAAAAAAGAATGTCGCTGCGCAAGTTGCAACTGTGAAAGCCACTGATCAGCGGAAAGCTTCACCGCATATTGCGAAGGTGCAGAGAATAATCCGATACCCACTGCACCTAAAATTGAGAGCAAAATAATAACAACAATCAGCTCAATTAATGTAAAGCCTTTTGTCGAATGCATATTTTAATTATGAACAGGTATCATCTGTATCAGCCGTGGTTGCACCGGCACTATAAGTGGCCGCCGTACCAATCGCTGGTGCAGTAATAACTTGGGTCGCTCCCGAGCCTGTACTGGTTGCAATGGAATAGGTAAAACACGGAGTACCATCACCCTCAACCGCAATGATAAGAGGTGCCGCTGCGTTTGCACCTTGAGAGACAATGTAACCATCAAGATCTGCCGCATTTTCAATGCCCGCCTTAGATGGGTAACCATAAACCATATCAACATCCACACCCTCTATTTTCACCGTTGCTGTTGCAGCAGAAGCATTACAACCAGAATTCGCCAGACATGCGGCATGTGAAATAGCGGAAGCAGATTTCACCGCACCACGGGCCCCTTCTAAACTGGAGCTTTCAGCTTGCCCAGAAAAGTCTGCAAATTTTGGCAATGCAAAGGCACTTAAGATTCCCAAGATGACAATTACCATGATGAGTTCAATCAAGGTAAAACCTGATTGATAGGATCTATTAGCTGTTTTATGGCTGGCTAGGTTCATACTGCTCTCCGTTAAAATTAGATTAGGCCTATGGTCTAATTCCTTATTTTCATATTTAAGTGTAGTTCATATTTTTTATTTCAAAACCGTAAGTACGCTTCCTGTGCCCAAATCATATTCTATTCGGCTATTAAAATTACTCTGTTGATAAGTATAGGTGCAAGTTGAGGCACCTGTGGTACTCACCACATAGCTAACACCCTCTGCAGGGGTTGCCGCTACCTTTAATCCGTTACTGGCAATTAAAGACTCCCATAATCGAATACAACGCTGCACATTGCCTGATAAGTTTGGGCTATGATTTGAGTTTTCACCTTGTTGCGCATCGCTGGGCCAGCCATTTAAAGTGGTGGCAATATCGTCTTTACCATAACCTCGCACCACATCAACCTCTCCCCGTGCGCCGTTGGAAACCCACTGACTGCGAACTAAAATCACTGCACTGGATAATGCCCCCCCTGTGGATGCAATGCTGCTGTAGTGGGCATCGTCATAATTACTCATCATCCTCGGTAATGCGACAACCGCCAAAATGGCCATGATAGAAATCACCATCACTAATTCAATGAGGGTAAAACCTTTATTTTGTTTACAGTCTGCAAGAACTGTCTGCATAATTATTACCGTGCATTTGCACTTAAATCCCAAAGTGGAAGAAAAATCCCGAGCGCTAACACTAAAATCATAGCCCCCATAAACAACAGCATGATGGGCTCAATCGCACCACTTAACCGTTGCACCTGAAAATCGGTTTCTTCATCATAAAACTCACTCACATCCAGTAATAACGCATCTAGTGCACCACTTTCCTCACCCACCGCGATCATTTGTAAAATAAGTGGTGTAAACATGCCTGAACTGTTGGCGGTTCGCGAAAGAGAATCACCTCGCTCAATACCAATGCGCATTTCTCTTACGTTTTTTTCTATATGAAGATTGCCTATAGACTCAGCACTAATATCAATAGATTGCAAAATAGGTACACCAGATGCAAACAACATTGAAAAAGTACGGGTAAAACGTGACAGACAAATTCTATTTAACAAACCACCAACGATGGGAAGCTTTAACTTGATACGATCCCAATTTAACGCACCTCGTTCAGTTTTTAAGTATCTCGACATGCCAAATAAGGCACTAACGATGAAGCCAATTAATACCCACCAATACTCAATAAAAAAATGTGATGTCGCCAGTAACATTTGAGTGGCTAAGGGCAGGTCACTACCAAACTTGTCAAATACTTTGGCAAAACTTGGAATCACAACAACATTAACCACAACCAAAGCAATCAATATAGAAGCAATCACCATTGTTGGATAACGCAGCGCGCTGGATACTTTTTTCTTGGTATCACGCATCATCTCAAGATAATGAACCAACTGGTAAAATGCTTGGTCTAAATTACCCGTACTCTCACCCACGTGCACCATGCTAATAAATATTGGGGAAAAGAAATTTTCATGTTGATGCAAAGCTTGGCTTAAAGTTTTACCACGACTTAGTACACTGCCTATATCTTGCAGCACCTCACTTAAAGCTTCGTTATTTGTGGTTTCGGCTAAACCAAAAACAGCGCGCATAATGGGGATGCCACTTTTTGTCAGTGCATGCATTTGACGACAAAACAATACAAGATCATCAAGCGGAATGGTTTTTTTGGGAAGGTATTGCTTAAGTAAATCTTCAAGCTTGATAGAGGGTTCAATCTCTTCGATAGACACAGGCGTCAAACGATCATCTAATAAGCGCGCCGCCACAGATGACTTATGGCTGGCTTCCTGCTCGCCTTTATGCAACTGCCCACGCTTATCTCGTGCTTTATAGCTATATAGTGGCATGGATCATCACCTCAAGCTCTCAAGCGACAAAGCATTATCATCAAGACTGGCAGAAACCTTAAATACTTCACTTATGGATGTCTTACCCAGTACGGCTAATTCAAGCGCATAAGACGACAAAGGCGAATACAAGTCACTTTCTTTTGCGAGTTTAATAAATAAGGAAGTATCTTGACGACGTAATGCATCTAACATCCCATCATCGAGTTCGAGCAATTCATAGACGCCCGTTCGCCCAACATAACCCGTATTAGAGCAATGATGGCAGCCATCACCTTTATAAAAAGTATTGGTTTCTGGGTCGCTGCCTATTCCAATCAGCCAACTTTTTTCTTGCGGCGATAGAGAATAAGGGGACTTACAGTTTTGACATATTTTTCTAATCAAACGCTGACCAATCACCGCGCGCAAACTTGAAGCGACAAGATAAGAGTCTGCCCCCATATCCATCAACCGCATCGCCGTGGAGATGGCATCATTTGTATGAAGAGTCGAAAGCACCATATGCCCTGTCATGGCTGCGCGAAGTGCTATCTCTGTGGTTTCCGTATCCCGCATCTCACCAATTAAAATAATATCTGGATCTTGCCTGAGTGCAGTGCGCAAAATTTTTGCAAACGTTAAATCTATTTTTGTATTGATTTGCACCTGATTAATACGAGGCAAGCGATATTCAACAGGATCTTCTGCGGTTATGATTTTTTTATTTTCAGCGTTTAAAGTATTTAATGCGGCGTAAAGCGTGGTACTTTTACCGCTACCGGTTGGTCCAGTCACCAGCACCATACCGTGTGGACGAGTAATGAGCGTGCGAAAACGTTTTAATATTTTTGGCGTCATGCCCAACGAGCTGATATTCAGTAAACCCTGACTCTGATCAAGCAATCGCATCACAACCGCTTCACCGTACTGAGTTGGCAACGTTGATAAACGCACATCAATACTACGGTTTAATATACGAATATTAAAACGGCCATCTTGTGGTAAGCGCTTTTCAGAAATATCCAAGCCACTCATAATCTTAAGACGACTTACCAACGCACTCACGACACGACGCTCTTTCATGACTTGTTCTTGTAACTCGCCATCAATGCGTAAGCGAACCCTTAACACGGTCTCATCAGGTTCAATATGAATATCAGAAGCCGTTACCTGTACCGCATCTTCAAATATATTTTGTAATAAGCGTACAACAGGGGCTTCAGAAGCATCGGACTCGGCTAATAATGTTTCTAAATCTAAATCACTTTGACCAAGTTCTTCATCTAGCTCACCCGCAATTGATGCTATTTGCTCAGTACGACGATAAATCCTATCGATGGCATTAAGCACCTCATGCTCTTTAACAAACGCAGGTACTATTTTTTTCTTAAGTGCTCGTTGAACCTCATCTACCGCCAAAATATCAAGAGGGTCCATAAACCCTACAAAATATTGATTCTCTTCTTCCATTAAGATAATGGCACGATAACGACGAGCAATGCTTTCTGGTAATCGCCTTGTTACTTTACTATTAAATTGAAACCTTGATATGTCTATAAATGGCATTGCAAAATGAGATGACAATTCAAGTAATAGGTCATCTTCACTTACAAAACCAAGATCAATCACAGCCCGGCCAAACTTTCTACCAGAGCGTTTTTGTTCATCTAAAACCATCATCAATTGTTCTTGAGTGATGATGCCTTTTTCAATGAGTAAATCCCCAACCCTTACTTTGCTGAATTTATCTTTCATGTTGATCACCAGTTAACTGTGTGATTCTTTGCTTAACAAAAGAATAAAGAGGCGCTGGTAACGTATTGGACCTCAACGAGCGTTGATATTCGATTAAGGCATCATCGTATTTTGATAATGCATCAAAACTGATTGCCGCTCCTACTCGCCACTTAGGTTCATTGGGCTCAATTTCGGCAAGTGCCTTATATAGATCAATGGCATTTTGATGATTTTTGCTTCTTTGCTCGCCCTGAGCACCCATGGCAATCAGGCTTATTTTATTATTTGTCTTAGGCAGTAACTTCTGAATATATGGCCACACTTTTTCTGGTTGAGAAATCATTAATTTTCTGATCAGTAACTCATCATTTTGAATGGATTTTATTACAGGTTCTTTACTTCTTTCATTCGCTTTTCTTTTAACATCACTATTTTTAGCCCTTTCTAATTTATTGATATTAGATATTTTTTTAGCCTCAGTATGGCGAATTTCAGATATTAATGGCTTGGTTATATTATGCTTTTGTTCAACTAAAACAGGTTGATATGAAGGCTTCATTTCATCAGTAACTGGTAATGGGGCTTTAACTTCAACTGCATTAATGTGTGCAGATTTTTCTTCCGTTGAAGATACTAAGGTTGGCAAAGTAATAATGGTATCGTCATCATTAGTAATCGTATCAGTAACTATAGTGGATAAAGAATTGATAGCATCTTCCTCAACGCTTAATTCTTGTGACGAATTAAAGCTTAACATTGCAAAGTAAAGCATTAAGCTGATAAATATGATGAGGACTATAAATATAAAATACGGCTTAAAAGCGTTAAATTTTGAAACGTCATCTTCGCCATATTCAAATGGAATATTGGGAATATAATGGTGCTGTCTACGACGCTGGTGTAAATCTTTTAAAATATCATTAACAACACTCATAGAAACTCCTAAACCCAGCCAAAAAACCATTTGGGTTTATATTCAATACTTTCTGTGTCTTGCGCGGCTCGTCTTATCATGGCTCGAGTGACGGTTCGACTACCTTTTGAGAAGGCAATTAAAAGTGACTTGCCACTTAAAATACTTAACAGCCTAGGAATACCTTTGCTGTATTCATAAAGAGCATTAATGGCTCCTTCATTAAAAATTGGTTTTCCGTTATACCCAGCAACAGCCAATCGATGGTAGACATATTGCCTTACATGAGATTTATTTAAGTTTTCAATATTCTGGCTAAATGTAATGCGTTGGCGTAATTGCCTTAAATTATGTTTACTTAATGTTTCGTCAAGTTCTGGCTGCGCAAACATAACAATCTGCATAAGCTTTTCACTTTCTGTCTCAAGATTAGTAAATAACCGTAATGCTTCAACACTTTCTTCAGGCAACGATTGAGCTTCATCAATAACCAGCACCACTCGTTTATTATTAAGTGCAAATTTCAATAACCGCTTATTAATGGCATCCATTATTTCATCATCCCCTAGCCATTCCATGTCAGGGACTTGTAATTCTCTTGCTAACGCTCGTTTTAGCTCGATTGGGTTCAAATTCGGATTGGGAATATACGCGCTGTAATACTTATCCTCATTTAATGAATTGAGTAAGCGCCGACAAAGCAATGTTTTACCCGTCCCCACTTCCCCAATGATTTTGATAATCCCCTCGCCACTGGCCACTGCAAACATTAATGTTGAGAAGCACTGCTGATGTGACGGTAAATCTACATAAAAGCTGGTATTGGGCAATAACAAAAATGGCATTTCATTTAAATTAAAAAAACCTTTAAATTCATCAAGAACTCGCTCCATTGGATCTTGAGCCTGAATAGAATCAGTTGGTTTCATGGCGTTTAAGCTACTCATTTTTTGAGGCTCCTTGCTGCTGCCAGTTTGGGAAATTTCGCCTAATGTTTTCTATTTCATTACTCCAGGCATTATCTTCAATCACTTTGGGTTGTAGCAGTATGACCAATTCACTTTTGGTTTGGCTCTGCTGAGTTTGTTGGAACAATGCGCCGATCAATGGAATCCTTGACAACCAAGGCACTCTTGCATCCGTTTTACTTTTCTTATTTTGTAACAAGCCACCAATCACAACCACTTGGCCACTTTGTGCTTTTATAATGCTATCGGTTTCACGAATACTGCTAAATGCCATTGGTAAGTCGAAGGTGCTATTACCTACCTCTATGATTTTATTTCTTTCAACCACCTCAGTGACGCTCGGGTGTACATGTAAAATGACTTGATTGTTATCACCTATCTGGGGGGTAACATCTAATGCGATACCTGAGAAAAATGGGGTTAAGCTCACTTCTGGACTGGTATTAGTAGTTGTGGTTGTGGTTGTGGTATTGGTACTTACATCCGTCACAAAAAATTCATCGGTACCTACTTTGATGACGGCTTTTTGATTATTAACCGTACTTATGCGTGGACTTGATAGAACTTGAACTTCACCTTGTCGCTGAAGCAATTGAATAACTCCGGTAAAATCCGATGTATTAAAATTTAGTGAAAATATTCCGGCCAAATTATCAGTATTAACAATGGATTCTGAGGTTAAAGATCCCGCCACCTCTTTATTAGAATCCGCATAGGTTGCGTTAATACCTGCGCCAAATGAATCCCATTGAATACCCGCTTGAAAACCATCGCTTAACGTCACTTCTAATATTTTTGCCTCAATTATCACTTGTTTTTGCAGTGATAATTCAGCACGCTCTAAAAATTCCCCTACCGCATGTAATTCATCAGGAAAAGCTCGAACAACAATCAAGCCAGCTTGAGCATCAACAATGACTCGTCTTCCATTCCCATTACCCACCATAAGTTGAATGGATTGCTGTAAGTTTTTCCAAAAATCAGTACTCGCCTGTGTATCTAACTTGGTGGCTGTTGATGTGGTCTGTGACGTAGAATTAGAATCACCCGAATTACTATTGGTTTCAGATGAATATATTTGTCCACTGGCTACTGATATACCACTGCTCCCCTGACGGGCAACATTTAAATAATTCAATCTAAATACTTTATTTTGTAGCGCCTTTGGTAGAATGCGATAACCGTAAGCTGTTTGAATATATTGCAGCCCATAACTATCTCTTACTGCATCTAATGTTTCTTCAAGTGTCACGTTTTTTAAATTAATAGTGATTTTTTGTTTTACATCAGGATGAACCACCATATTGATGCCTAAACCATCCACTAACCCCAAAAAGAATGAACTGGCGGGGTTGTTTTTTGCGACCACATCAAATCGTTCTGGTATGAGTTTGCCATTTAGCTCTGGCATCAAGGCATCATATGCAGACTGGGGAACGTCTACCTGCTTTGACATATCAGCAATATTTTTAAACGCTTCGTCTTTCACTTCGTAGTTTTTTTCAGGCGAAGTGGTACAGCCTAATAGAATTAAGAAAATAGCATATCCACACACCTTAAAGGCTTTAATCATTGCTATTGCCTCACTTTTTTAATTGGATAACTTAATTTAATAACTGACACCTTACCGTCTTTCGATAGTGTCACTTTATTCTCTTCAATTTTTACAACTTGAGCTTTATTTATGTGATCGCCTTCTTTTAATACATACCCATTAATCACTGCTCGATTGCCTTGTTCAGCAATCACTATTTGTCTTAAGTTGTAATAATATTGGCTCTTCTTTTTTGCTTTTTGTGTTGTGTCTTTTTTTACACTTCTGTATTCAGGTGGTGCCATTGGGTCGTACTGCTGTGCCAGCAGAAAATTACTATTGCTCGTTATAAGTAACATTAAAAAAAGTAATGCCCATCGCTTCATCTAGAGACCCAATACTTTATTACTTGTACTAATTGTATGAACCTTCAATGTTAAACTCCCTTGAGGATAACGGGTGGTTTTATATTCAATTTCATCCCAATATAGTTGCCAAGATTGATTTTCAATTGACTTAATATAGTCCAAACCGTCTAAGTACTTTCCTCGCATTTCAATCACTAACCCATGTTCATACAACACTTGGTTTGAATCTTTAGACTGGTTTAACTCTATTACTTTAGCTTTTTGATTCTTGATTGATTGGAATTCCAATCGGCTCTTTTCCAAAATACCTTTAAATACCATGTTCATTTTTTCTGGTTGAATCAAAGCACTGGTAATATTGTTGATTTTATTTTGCTGCTCTTCTGACTTTAATTTCAACGCATTGAGTTTATTTCTATAAGGCAAACTAACATCTTTTTTTGAACGCTCTTCCAATACTCGAATATCATATTTTGAGGCATTAATACCCACGATCATCTGCTCACTTCTATTTTTTATGCCCTGGTAGTTCACCCAAAGCGGATGCCATGCCAACAACACAAACAAAGCTAGCACAAAGCTCGTAGTGGCTAGCGCTATTAATTTACGCTCCCTGATACTAAGCGCATTAATTTTTACTTGTAGCTTTTTCCAGATAGTCATCTAATGACATCTCCTGTAATTCTGAGCTCACTACAAATTTCATTTCTGCTCCGTCACGTTTTAAATCAAAAACCTCAAATTGCATTGATTTAAATATTTCTAACTCTGATATTTTTCTTATATATTCAGGCAAACTGCTTGGCTCGTTCACTCGACCATAAAGAGACAATGAATCACCGCCCTTGGTAATAACTATTTTTGTTAACCATAAATTATCTTGTTTAATTTCTGTTAGACCTTGTAAATATACCGAAAAAGTTTGTTTTCTTATGACACCTCTTCTTCCATCAAGATAATCAAGCACATTTTCGTTTCTTTTAACTTGAAGTTCATAAGCTTCAATTGTTTTTAACAATATTTCACTTATTTCAGGTTCTGGATTTTGACGATACGCGATGTCAAATTGCTCTTTCCAATACTCTGTTTGCTCAGTTAATTCTTTATTTATGTTTTCTTCCTTTAGGGTTAATACATACAAAGCAATACTAATAATCACCCCAATAAATAAAACATAACCCATTAACAAAAATATCGTATTTGCAGAATACTCAGGCTCGATTTTTTTGAACTCTTCTAAATATAAATTAACCTGTTGCATTAAGCTGTCCGCCTCAACACAGCACCAATTACCGGCAACAAATACATTTCTTCTATTTCCTGAAATTGTATATCTTCACTCATCGCTATATATTTCTTACATTCAAGATCAACCACTTTAGGCGATAATGATTTCTGCATTGGCTGTTGTAATTTCAAACCATCAACACCTGTTGGCAACAAATACACCTTGCTGGCAATTCCTTTTCCCAATTGACTCTCGTAATAATCAAGAGATCTTTGAACATCTAATATAAAGCGGTCTAACATCATTACTCTGTCGTGTTCTTCAGTGTCATCTTCATGGGCTGCCATTTGAAAATTGATTTCATATTCATCTTGATGATCCGCGCGTCCGACTTGCTTATCTGTTGAATCTCCATGCTGAACTAGACTGGCATATCCCATTTCTATGGAACGTGATAGATACATAGCCTCATGACTAAACATCAAAATCTCACCGCTGTTTTCTTTCAAGCTCAATATGGCAATGGTGCCTTTTTCCATATCTGGTAGATGCAATGAAATATTTCTTAGTGCCATCTCTTCTATATCAATCACCTTTGGATCAAGGCCGCAACTACGGATAAATTTCAACTTGCTCTCGATAACACTTCGATCCACTGCTACTACATATAGCATTTTCATACGCCCACGATAGGCATCGGCGGGCAACGGAAAGATATCTATGACAGTGTCTTCTATTGGTTGAGAAATGAGGTCTTTAAGGCGCCAACGAACCGCTTCTCTTAGTTCGTCATCTTCCACAGGAGGGGTTTCTATTAACTCTAACTCGTATTCACTCTTATCTAATACATAGTGGCAATCGGCATTTTTTAACTTATTTTTACTTACCCAATACTGCACATATGGCAAAACACTGGGTCCTTGAATTGGCTCAAAATCCAACTTCAATATCTTGAACTCACCATTAATCATTTCACCATGGCTAATGGCTACGCCTTGCTCAAACACGCTAAGGCCTACCACACCTTTTGGCTTAGTAATTTTTTTGGTAAACCACCGACGTGGATCTAGCGCCCAATTAAACAGATGCCTACTCCTTTAGACCTAATATTCAGGTAAACTGTCCTTCTTTAATCCTAGCCAAACATTGTAGAAACTCCACTATGCTGCACGTTGTATTATTTGAGCCTGAAATCCCGCCGAATACCGGTAACATTATTCGTCTGTGTGCCAATACCGGTTTTCAGCTTCATTTAATTGAGCCTTTAGGCTTTGAATTGGATGAAAAGCGAGTACGCAGAGCGGGGCTGGATTACCATGAGTTTGCTAAAGTAAAAATCCATAAAGACTGGCAAACCTTTATGGATGCGGTACAACCAGCCAATTGTTATGCCATAACCACAAAAGGTCAGCGCTGGCATACGGATGTGTCATTTAAAGAAGGGGATGCCATTGTGATGGGGCCTGAAACCCGAGGCTTGCCTGATGCCATGCTCGACACGTTATCGCAAGATGAAAAAATCCGAATTCCCATGGTGCCTGACAGTCGCAGCTTGAACTTATCCAATGCTACTGCGGTAATGGTATATGAAGCTTGGCGTCAATTGGGTTTTGCCGGTGCTAAGTAGGTATTAATAAATACTAGGCATAAAAAAACCGAGAACCCTAAGGTATCTCGGTTTTTTTATGCCATTCACAAATTAATGAGTGGCTTCAGCTTTTGCTTCTTGTTGTGCTTTAGCTTGCTGTACACCTTGTGCGTAAACGGCATCAAAGTTAACCGGCGCAAGCATCAATGCAGGAAAGCTGCCTTTGATGACTAACGAATCAATGGCTTCGCGTGCGTATGGGAACAACAAGTTAGGGCAAAATGAACCCAGAGTCTGATGTAGTGCACCGCCTTCTAGGCCTTCAATTTTGAAGATACCACCTTGTTGTACTTCTGCTAAAAAGGCGGTCTTGTCTTCGTTTTTAGCGGTTACGGTAAGTGTTAATACCACTTCGTAAACATCATCCGCCAGCTTGTTGCTGCGGGTGTTTAAATCCATATTAATTTGAGGCTTCCACTGGCCACGGAAAACGTCCGGTGCGTTAGGGCTTTCAAAAGAGACATCTTTTACAAAAATACGTTGAACGCCAAACTGGCCTTTTTGCTGTTCTGTTTGTGCTGCTTGATCTGTCATGACTACTTCTCTAGTTATTATTTTTTGACCAATGGTAGGTTGTTATTGGTCCACTCCATAATGCCGCCACCTAGGCGATATACCTGTTCAAAGCCGTTATCTTTAAGGGCTTTGCTTGCTGCTGAGGCGGTTTGGCCTGTTTTGCATACTACTATGATGGGGACAGATTTGTGCTTTTCTAGTTCTTCAATGCGATTTGTGACTTGAGAGTTGGGAATATTGATCGAATCCACCAAGTGACCCGCTTTAAAATCCGCTTTTTCACGAATATCCAACACCAACGCATTGTTCTGATTAATTAAACGTGTGGCTTCATGGGTGCTGACTTTAGGGCCAGCTTTATGACTGCTATCCCACGCTAATAATGCAAAAAGCGCTAACAGGGCAGTGACCAACATCCAATTATTTACTGCAAATTCTAGAAACTGTTCCATATACCACCTCAAATTCTTTGGTGCGCAGTATACCTCAATTTTCACGCATCAAAAGCGCAATCCGCATCCGCCATCATCCACGCGCATCGCCAATGGCATGATGAGCCACAAACATGTAAAATCTGACGCATAATCAACCAAATTTTATAGGGTCATATGTCCACTTTGCCCAAACCTGTTGCACTTATTATTCTTGATGGCTTTGGTGAGCGTGAAGACGCTAACGATAACGCCATCAGCGCAGCCAACACCCCTACCTGGGATGCACTCAAAACCAACTTCCCGCGCACTCTGATTAGCACTTCTGGTGAAGCCGTTGGCTTACCGGATGGCCAAATGGGTAACTCCGAAGTTGGTCACATGAACCTAGGTGCTGGTCGCATTGTTTATCAGAACTTCACCCGAATTAACAAAAGCATCAAAGATGGCGACTTTTTCGAGAATACCGCCATTGTTAATGCCATGGATGCCGCGATCAGCAAAGGCAAAGCGGTACACCTACTTGGTTTATTAAGCCCAGGTGGCGTTCATAGCCACTCAGATCACATTAAAGCGCTGGCCTCTATGGCAGCAAAACGCGGTGCCAAAGCCATTTATGTTCACGGCATTTTAGATGGTCGTGATGTGGCCCCTCAAAGTGCTCAACCATTCATCGAAGACATTGAAGCCCATATGGCGTCATTGGGTTTAGGTGACAATGCCAAACTGGCCACTCTTATTGGTCGTTATTATGCTATGGATCGTGATAATCGTTGGGATCGCGTACAAAAAGCCTACGACATGTACACCCAGGGCACGGCCAAATACCAAGCGGCTAACGGGGTTGAAGGGTTACTCGCATCCTATGAGCGCGACATTCACGACGAATTCATTGACGACACCATCATAGGAACTCCGGTTAAAGTTGAAGACGGCGACAGCATTATCTTTGCTAACTTCCGTCCTGACCGCGCCCGTGAAATTACCCGCGCCTTTGTCGATAGTGACTTTGATGGCTTTGCTCGCAACACACACCCTGCAATCAGTGATTTTGTTATGATGACGGAATACGCCGCCACCATTAAAACCAGCTGTGCGTTCCCACCAAGCCCCATCACAAATGATTTAGGTGAATACGTAAGTAACTTGGGCAAAACTCAATTGCGCATCGCTGAAACCGAAAAATACGCCCACGTCACCTTCTTCTTTAGCGGCGGTCGTGAGGAGCTTTACCCTGGCGAAGAGCGTATCCTCATCAACAGCCCAGATGTGGCAACCTATGATTTAAAACCAGAAATGAGCGCACCAGAAGTCACCGACAAACTGGTGGAAGCCATTGAGAATCAAACTTACGACTTAATCGTTTGTAACTTTGCTAATGGCGACATGGTGGGTCACACAGGGGTATTTGATGCAGCGGTTAAAGCGGTAGAAGCTTTAGATGTGTGTTTGAAACGTGTCACCGATGCCATCTTAAAAGTAGGTGGCGAGTGTTTAATCACGGCTGACCACGGTAATTGTGAGCAAATGCTAGACCCGAATGGTGGCCCAATGACACAACACACTACTGGCCCTGTTAACCTTGTACACGTCAGTCAACAAGGTAAAGACGTTGCGCTTAAAGCAGGCGGCTCTCTTTGCGATATCGCACCTACGCTATTGACCATGATGGGCGCACAGCAGCCCAATGAAATGACAGGCCAATCTCTATTAGAGAAGCGTTCGTAATGCGATTACTTGCAAGCTTACTTTTGCTTGCCGTGATGCCGATTACCACTGCCACACTAAGTGTGGCAGAAGGCATTGACAGCAAACAACTAAGCGAACGTCACTTAAAAAAATTAAGGGACGACATTAACGATCTGCAAGCCTTTCTTAAAAAAGCACAAGATGACCACAAAGACCTAGTCACCTCGTTACGCAAAAGTGATGAAGAAGTGGCTCAAATGAGCAAACAAGTGGAGTCATTAAAGAAAGCGTTGCAGGAGGAACGAGATCGCCTAAAAAAGCTCAAAGCCGAGCAGGCCTCTCTGAGTAAATCCCAGCACAAACAACAACGCGTTTTAAATGACATTATCTTGGCCAGCTACAAGCTTGGCCAAGAACCTCAACTTAAAATGTTGCTTAACCAACAAGACCCAGCCCAAGTTTCACGTAACCTAAATTACCTGCAATATTTTAATGCCGCCCACCAAAATGAAATCGACCAGTACCGCACCACGCTTAATGAATTAAGCCAAGTGCAACATAAAATCGAAACACGGGAAGCCAGCCTGCAGACTAACTTAAGTGAATTAAAACGCACTCACGCACAACTCAAACAAACCCAAAAGCAACAACAGGCCCATGCCAATGCATTGGATAAAAAAATCCAAGGCAGCGGCCAACAGCTTTCTCGCTTACAACAAGACCGCCAAAACCTAATGGAACTATTGGGCAAAGTAGAAGAAGTCTTTTTGCCATACGAGCGCAACAAAGAAAGCCGCCCGTTTAAACAGTTAAAAGGCAAATTACCAAGCCCCATTAATAGCCGAGCACAGAAATTATTTGGCCAATGGCAACCCAATGGCAAACAAAGATGGCAAGGTTGGATATACCCTGAACAAACCGGCTCAGAAGTATTTGCCGTCCATCATGGGCGAGTGGTTTTCAGTGATTGGTTGCGCGGGTTTGGATTACTCACCATTGTGGATCACGGACAAGGTTATATGACCCTTTATGCGCGTAACCAAGCCTTGCTTAAAAGCGTAGGAGACTGGGTTGAAACCGGTGAAGTGATTGCGAATGTTGGCCGCAGTGGTGGCTTTGAAGACACGGGGCTGTATTTTGAGATTCGCCACAAAGGTGAACCGCAAAACCCAAAACGCTGGTTAAAAGGCTAATACTCCTTTCTTAGATGACATAAATGGACAGCTTTATTGTCAAATACCCCCAATTGCATGCACCTGACTTCAAATTTCATAACAATCTGTTATAACTTATAAAGCTTATATAAATTGAGATTCTCTATGTTACGCCCATTGTTCTTCACCTTGTTGGCTGTGCTGACATTTTCAGTACACGCTCAAGACATCATCGAAGGTGAAGCAAAAGTTGCACCCTCACGTTTACCCCTTGAAGAATTACGAGCCTTTGCTGAGATTTTCGAACGTATCCGCACCAGTTATGTTGAAACGGTGGATGATAAAACATTATTGGAAAACGCCATTCATGGCATGCTCAGCGGCCTTGATCCTCATTCATCCTATTTAGGTGAGGAAGACTTTGAAGATTTACGCGCCAATACCAGTGGTAAGTTTGGCGGACTCGGCATTGAAGTGGGCATGGAAGATGGCTTTATTAAAGTAGTCAGCCCAATTGATGATACGCCGGCCCAGCAAGCGGGTATTTTAGCCGGTGATCTCATTATCAAATTAGACGACACCCCAGTGAAAGGCTTAGGTTTAAATGAAGCCGTAGAAAAAATGCGCGGTGAACCAGGTAGCCCAATTGTATTAACCATTTTACGTGAAGGTGAAAATCAGCCGTTAGAAATCACGATTAAACGAGCTGAAATTAAAATCACCAGTGTGAAACACAAACTACTCGACGATCAATATGGCTACATTCGCATCACCCAATTTCAAGAAAATACCGGTGCCGACATTAGTAACGCCCTGCAAATACTCACCGAAAAAAGTGATCAGCCACTAAAACCATTAAGTGGTGTGATTCTGGATTTACGTAATAACCCTGGCGGTGTGTTAGATGCCGCGGTTGCAGTCAGTGATGCATTTTTAGAAAGCGGTTTAATCGTCTATACCAAAGGCCGCATTGCCAATGCCGACGTACGTTATGAAGCCACCATTGATACCCCTGCTCCTGACGTGCCATTAGTGGTATTAATTAATGGCGGCAGTGCATCCGCTTCTGAAATTGTGGCAGGGGCCCTTCAAGATCATGGCCGTGCTGTGATCATGGGCACGCAAAGCTTTGGTAAGGGCTCGGTGCAAACCGTACTACCTTTAAACGGCGAACATGCTTTGAAACTGACTACGGCTCGTTACTACACACCCAATGGTAGGTCGATTCAAGCCCAAGGCATTACCCCTGATATCGAAGTGCATCAAGGCAAGTTCACGCCAGAAAATGAGTCACGCTATTACAAAGAAGCAGACTTAACAGGCCATCTTGAAAACCCTGATGAAAAGAAAGAGAAGAAAGTTGAAGATGAGGAAAATGAAACCAAAAAACTCATCGCCAAAGACTATCAACTCAACCAAGCGCTTACTATGCTTAAAGGTATGCGCTTATTAGCCAGTAAACAAAATCGTGATAGTGATGATCAAACACCTGCTGTACCTGCTATTACTGACTAGTATTGCTAATACCTGCTTGGCGAGCCAACCCTCTTCCGCTCGCCTGGCTATTGTCATTGATGACCTAGGCAATAGCTTACAATCTGGCTTAAAAGCCATTGCCCTTCCAGCCGATATCACCTTTGCCGTTATGCCTCATCGCAAGCACAGCAAGCGACTTGCTGAGCGTGCCGCCCGCTTGGGTAAAGATGTCATCTTACATGCGCCGATGAGCACCGTTAATGGTTTAGAGTTGGGTGCTGGGGCTCTCAATGAATCATTAAGCGAACATGAATTTAAAACAAAACTGGCATTTTCACTTGAAAGCATCCCCTTTGCCAAAGGCATGAATAATCACATGGGTAGCCAATTGACCACCAACTCAGTGGCCATGATGTGGGTAATGGAAGTGTTAAAAGAAAAGCAGTTATTTTTTTTAGATAGCCGCACTAATGCTAAAAGCGTGGGGTTTTCTACCGCACAAACCATGGGTATCCCCAGTGCCTCGCGCGACATTTTTTTAGACAATGAAATCAGTATTGAGCACATTCATATTCAATTTAAAAAAGCCATTCGAGTGGCCGAAAAATATGGGAGTGCCATTGCCATTGGTCATCCCTATAAGACAACTATCACCTACCTTGAGCATGTTCTACCCCAGCTCGAAGACACCCACATTAGTGTGCATAAAATAAGTGATTTACTCAAAGCGGGCATCACCCCGAGACCCGATAGTGCAAGGGATAGCAAGCCAGCCTCTACCCCCTCGTTAGATGCATTCATTAGCGCTTATCTCGCCACCCTTAAAACTTGAGAACAAAGCAAATTTGTCTATGGTTAATGGAGAGTCTAGCTAGGTAAGACCTCATGCTAAAAAGCCTTTCTTATGCTTTTTTATTATTACTTTCGCCTTTATTAATAGCTGACAACGCAATTGATCACGCTATCAAACAATTATCACCCTCCACCCTATCGAAACAAGAGATGGCTCGCGAACTGAAATGGTTTCAACAAGCAGCCATGCCGTTTAAAGGAAAAAGCATTTCTGTTGTCAGTGAAGACATTCCCACTCATCGCTGGGAGCGGGATGTATTAGCGCAACACTTTGAAAATATCACAGGTATTAAAGTTCATTTCGACATTATTGGTGAAGGCTCGGTTGTTGAAAATATTTTTAAACAAGTGAGCCAAGGTGCACATCTTTACGATATTTACATTAACGATGCTGACCACATTGGTACTCATACCCGTGTTCAAGGGGTCGTTAATCTAACCGACTACATGAAAAATGAAGGTCGAAAATTTACCAATCCATATTTGGATTTATCCGATTTTTTAAATCTTCAATTTGGTCAAGACTATGATGGCCAACAACTGCAACTGCCGGATCAACAGTTTGCGAATTTATATTGGTTCCGTTATGACTGGTTTACTCGGCCTGATATTAAAAACCTGTTTTTCAAATTCACTGAAAAAAAATACGGTCAAGGTAATGGCTATGAACTAGGTGTGCCCGAAAACTGGGCGGCCTATGAAGACATTGCGGAATTTTTTACCCGCACACCCATCGATGGCAAAAAAGTATATGGTCATACTGACTTTGGTAAGAAGTCCCCTTCTTTGGGTTGGCGTTTTACCGATGCATGGCTATCCATTGCAGGGGCTGGAGATGTGGGTTTACCCAACGGCTCACCTGTTGATGAATGGGGTATACGAGTTGAAAATAGAATCCCCGTGGGCTCAAGTGCTGAGCGCGGTGGCGCAACCAATAGCCCTGCTGCCATCTATGCTTTGCAAAGTTATATTGATTGGCTAAATAAATACAGCCCACCATCAGCCAGAACCGGAACCTTCCGCGACATCAATATAGCGGCCGCTCAAGGTAATGTGGCCCAGCAAATATTTTTATATACCCTATGGGTGAATGAACCTGCGTTTCAACAAGGAGATATGATCGACCACAATGGTGATCCTGTTTGGCGACTCGCGCCGACCCCCCATGGAAAGTACTGGGAAAAAGGCATGAAAATAGGTTACCAAGATGCCGGTAGCTGGACAATCCCAAAAGACACTCGTGGCCCTAAACGTGCGGCGGCTTGGTTATGGGCTCAATTTTGTGTGAGTAAAACCGCAGCCGTTGCCAAGTTTAAAGCAGGCGGCACACCGGTGAGGCATTCCACGCTTAATAGCGATTTTGTACAAACAAATAAAAAGCGCTGGGGCGGCTTGATTGAATTTTATCAAAGCAATGCCATTTATCTTTGGACAGATACTGGGCTCAACGTCCCCCACTACCCATTAATGTTTCGAGCATGGTGGCCCAATCTTGATAAAGCCATTGATGGCAAAATCACAGCCAAACAAGCAATGGACAACATAGCCGAAAGCCAAGATAACATCATGGCCAGTTTAAAACTGGCAAAGTATTCACCAAAATTAAACCCTAAAAAGACACAAGCATATTGGTTAGCACAACCTGGGGCACCGAAACCTGAGCGGGCAAGAGAAAAGCCTAAGACAATGTCTTATGAAGCGGCAATTAAACTCTGGCGCAAGGTACCATAATGAAGTTAGCAATGAATCGCATCAGCAGGCAATTAATTGGGCTTGTGTTTATCGCCCTGATTGTTTTTGCGGTTGGTATAGCATCATTGGTAGGCTGGCAATCTTATCGTGATTTAAAAGAAGTGGCATTTGAGCGTGTTCAAGCTGCTGGTAAACTTTTTTCATCTGAAATAGAAAATACTGCCAGTCGTGCACACCAATCATTAGGTGCTGTAGAGTCAAATCGCATTATTACTGACCAATTAGTTTTATTAAACAATTACGGTCCTCTTTACACCGAAGATCCATCCCAAAAAAACCAAGCGATTAGTGAATCGGATATTACTTTTTATCTGCAAAGTCAGTTACAACTGGCCCGCTCCCTTATTCATTTACTTCCATCTCACGAACTAAATGAACTGGCCATTTACCATATGGACCCTTTTAAGCAATACACAGACAGCAAACCCATTCCTTCCATGCGTATTGATCACGAATTTATTTGGTTATTTCGCTATGACAAAAAATCTAAAACCCAAACCCCTAGGGTCTACAAATTGCCCATCTATCAACTAAATTATGATGGAGATTTTTTTGATATTAGCGCTATATACCAAGAAGACGCTGATTTTTTTTATAAAACAGTGGGCGTTGAACTCAGCCCGGTGATACCTAATGATTTTTTTAATCAATTAAAACGTCCCCAGCAATACACATCCGGTAAAGTTATTAGTCTGCTTAACGATAAACTTCAATTGATTATGTGGACACCCATCTCCTTAGAGATAGTTGACCCAGATAATTGGCAGGCATCCTATCAAAATTCCATCATCGTTGTGGCGATCCAAGAACCCGATGATGACAGCCTGAAAACCACTTCCGAACGTTTGGGAGCTGAGCTAGCCATTGTGGATACCGAGCATGTTTGGGTTTCAAGCATTAACCATAAAAAACAACAACATTCATCTGAGCATGACCTTGAAGTTGGTAATGAACCCTTTATCTATTCTGAGGTGTTGCTGGATATACCCAGTGACAATGATAAAACCTTCAAGGTAATGGCACTTAGTCCCACCGAGGGGCTTAAGAAGCGAACCAATACGTTGATCATGCGCTTAACACTCATCACCGCATTGGCAATTTTAATTACCGCACTGGCGATTTATTTGATGGTACAAAAGAAACTTCGTATTCCACTTGATGAGTTATTAACGGGTGTAAATAGCTTGCGTAAGGGTGATATGAATGTATCCGTCAATATTAATACTAACAACGAGCTAGCCACACTGGGCTTTGCATTTAACGATATGACTAAGCAGCTCAAAGAAAAATCCAAGGCCCTGCAACTGGCAAATGACACTCTAGAACATAAAGTAATGGAGCGCACTGAAGACCTAAAAAATGCCCAGCAACAATTAATCCTTGCAGAAAAAATGGCGTCGTTAGGCCAGCTGGTCGCGGGTGTGGCCCATGAAATAAATACCCCCTTGGGTAACTCAATTACGGCCCTTTCTTTTAATAAAACCGAGAGCCAAGCTATCCAAAAGAAATTTGATAATAAAACATTAACTGCAGCTGATTTTGGTAAGTTTTTAGATATATCCCACGAGTCCGTCAACATCATGGAATCCAATTTACGCAAGGCCAAACAACTGGTACAGACCTTCAAAAATGTGGCGGTAAATCAATCAGTAGAGGAGGTTTGCTTATTCTCGATTCAAGAACAAATAGATGAGATATTGGTAACATTAAGACCACAACTCAAACAAACACAAATTCAACTGCATATTGAAGTTGAAGATAACCTACAAATCACAAGTTACCCAGGGGCCTACTATCACATCATCAGTAATATGATCGTCAATAGCATTAAACATGCTTTCCCTGATCATAGTGGCAATATTTATCTCACGATTTATACAAAAGAAGACCATCTTCATATTACATATAAAGACGATGGTAAAGGTATGAACGAAGCAACATGCAGTAAAATCTTCGATCCGTTTTTCACGACCAAGCGTGGCGACGGAGGAACCGGACTAGGTATGTACATGACTTACAATATTGTCACCCAACAACTAGGTGGCACCATTGAAGCCTTTAGTGAAATCAATAAAGGCTCAGAGTTCCATGTGCAGGTTCCACTAGAACTGCCGGATTATCAAGACTCAGGCAAAATCTTATCCGTTTGATACAGCAGGCTTATTCACTTAATTGAGCTTCTAATTCTTCTAACTCTTCAAGTAACAGCATCCACTGTTCTTCATCTGATTCTAATTGTTTTTTAGCTTGGCTTTGATCATTGAGTACCATTTGTAACGTGGCTTTTTGTGCCGCCTCATACAAACTGGTGTCGGCCAACTTTGCCTCTATCTCCACAAGCTGTGCTTGTAAGGATTCAACTTGCTCTTCTAATTTAGCGACTTGTTTTTTAAGAGGGCTCAGGGCTTTACGAATCTCAGCTTCGCGACGTTTTTTGTCTTTTTTCGCTTCTGCACTGTTTTCTGTTTGCTTAAGGGGTAACGCTACCGTGTCATCCACGCTTTCAGATTGCTTAATGAAAGCACGGTAGTCTTCTAAATCACCATCAAATTCGCTGACCTTCCCTTGGTGTACCAAGTAAAATTGATCGACGGTGTTCGCTAACAAATGGCGGTCATGGCTCACCACCATAATGGCGCCATCATAATTTTGCAACGCCATGGTTAAGGCATGGCGCATATCTAAATCTAAGTGGTTAGTTGGTTCATCAAGGATAAGTAAGTTAGGTTTAAGCCAAGCAATACGAGCCAATGCTAAACGCGCTAATTCACCCCCTGAAAATTTATCGCTCACTTCAAGCGCCTGATCCCCATGAAAACCAAATCCCCCTAAAAAATTACGAATTTGTTGATCCGATGCATCCGGCTTTAATTGCAATAGGTTCTCAAAAGGCGTGAGGCGTAAATCAAGCTCATCTACTTGGTGCTGTGCAAAATAACCTGTGGATAAATACTCACCCTGAAAACATTCACCACCCATGAGTTTAAGCTCACCCACAATGGCTTTAATCAATGTAGATTTACCCGCGCCATTGGCACCGAGTAATCCAATACGATCGCCAGGTCGCAGAGATAGTTGCACATTACCTAATTGCACTTTATCGCCATAACCAATATTTGCATGTTCAAGGTTAAGCAATGGATCGCTATATTTATCCGCATTAGGGAATTCAAAATGAAATTGACTATCAATATGGGCAGGGGCAATACGCTCCATACGCTCCAACGCTTTCACTCGACTTTGTGCTTGTTTAGCTTTACTGGCCTTAGCCTTAAAGCGCTCAATAAAACTCTCAATGTGAGCAATTTGTGCTTGCTGTTGTTCAAACAAGGATTGCTGCTGCGCCAAACGCTCAGCACGGCGACGTTCAAAGTCGGCATAATTACCAGAATACAGTGTGATAGCCTGCTGATGAAGATGCACAATGCCGTCCACAACTGAATCTATAAAATCACGATCGTGACTAATTAGTAGCAAGGTGCCTCTGTATTTTTGCAAAAAGCTCTCTAACCATAAACTAGCATCCAAGTCTAAGTGGTTAGTCGGCTCATCCAGTAAAAGTAGATCACTGGGCATAATCAATGCTTTTGCTAAATTTAAACGCATGCGCCAGCCACCACTGAAGGCACTTACTGGGTGAGACATTTGCTCCTGTTTAAAACCCAAACCGGCTAACATGGTTTGACCAAGCTGTGTGACTTGGTAGCCATGTATCACTTCAAACTCACCGTGCAATGCAGCCAAGGTTAAATCATCTTGTGCTTGCTCAGCTTTTAACATGGCTTGTTGAATGCGGCGAAATTCTTGGTGACCATCTAACACGTAATCCAGTGCACTTTTTTCTGAGGCGGCGACTTCTTGCGCCATGTGTGCAATGCGCCAGTTTTTAGGGATATATAAATCACCTTGGTCCGGTACTAACTGCTGTAACAACAATTTAAATAGTGTGGACTTGCCGGCACCATTTGCACCAACCACTGCAAGCTTGTGGCCGTCATGCACAGTCAGGTCGGCCTGTTGCAGGATTATTTTAGTGCCAAGGTGTAAATTAACCTGTTGCAGACGTATCATAACTCGACTTCACACATTCAAAGGGGTGGGCGGTGGTTCAGGTTGCGCATGATGCCATAAATTCATTGGATAACCCATTCTGGTTATATTCCATCGAGCAATATAAAAAGCCTGGCTGTGCCGAGTTCTTATTAGATGCACAAGACCGTTATCACTTTGACATTAATATATTGCTGTTTATTGGTTGGTTGAATTCACACAATAAAACCTTCCAAGACGATCTCGCTCTTAATGCTGCCCATGATTGGCAGGCTTCAAAAGTTAGACCTATTCGAGCGCTTCGCCGTAAAGCAAAGCCTTTGCAAAACAACCCGTTTTATCAAGCATTAAAAGATTTGGAGTTAACAGCCGAACGAGCGCAACAAGCTATGCTGTTTCAAATAAGCAGGCGCTGGCCAAAATCCAGTCAAACTGGGATAGACGGTTTTAAGGTGAGTGTAAAAGCGTACGCAAATAAGATGGGATTAAACTTTAAGGAGAGTTGGCTGCAAGCGCTATATCAGCACTTGCAACCCTAAGTCAGTCAGCCTGTCTTAGTTATTTTCAGCAAATAAGCTTTGCGCTGCTGGAGCAGGCATTTCAGCTTTTGCTTCAGCTACTTTTACTGCTTTAGCTGGCTTAGCCGCTTTTTTGGCTTTAGGCGCTTTTTTAGCTTTAGGCGCTTTAGCAGGCTTAGCTGGTTTTGCCGCTTTAGCTGGCTTAGCTGCTTTTTTAGCTTTAGCAGGTTTTGCTGCTTTAGCGGCTTTTTTAGCGGCTGCTTTTGCTTTCGCTTTTTCTTTCGCTGCAGCTGCTTTTTCTTTCTTAGCGGCTGCTTTTGCAGCTTTAGCAGCTGCTTTTTTCACTTTAGCGGCTTCTTTTTTCAGCTTGTCAGCTTCTTTTTTCGCTTTAGCTTTTACTTTCGCTTTTTCAGCAGCAACTTTAGCTTTGGCTTTGGCTTTAACCGCCGCTGCTTTCGCTTTTGCTTTTTCTTTAGCTTTAGCAGCTTTCTCTTTAGCGGCTTCCGCTTTCAAGAAGGCTTTTTCAGCTGCAGCACGTACTTTTTCAACTTTAACGGCTTTAGCCGCTTCAGCTTTCACTTCAGCTTGAGCCGCTTTTGCTGTGTTAGCTGCTGCTTTTGCTGCTTTAAGTGCTTTAGCTGCGTCAGCTGCTTTGGCTTTTGCTGCCGCTAGTTGCTTAACACCAGCTGGGGTTTTCTTAGCTTTAACTTTAGTAGCAACTTTTGCTTGAGCATCTTTTGCTTTTTTAGCAGCATCCGCTGCTTTGGTAACCGCTTTAGTGGCAGCAGCAACTTCTTTAGTCGCTTCAGCAGCTTGCTTAGTACGAGCAGCTTTTAGCTGAGCTGTTAGTTTTGCAATTTCGTTTTGAAGCTGAGCTACTGGGCCAACTGCTTTAGCAGCTGCTTTTTTAGCTGGTGCTTTTTTAACAGCGGCTTTAGTCGCTTTCTTTACTGCAGGTTTTTTACGTGCTGCCATGATTACCTCTAGGTATGCTCTGTGTGGGTACGGCAATTATACAAACACAAAACTGATACGCCAGATTTAAACGTTATTTTTTTATATTTTTTAATTGTTTTTGCTGTTATTGAGCTGAATATTGAGCCAATTGATTAATGGCTGCCATTCTTCGCGATCTTTTTCGTTAGGTTGACTGAAATCAAAAATGCCCATTCCAAATTCTGCTGCACGAACATATTGCTGTGTATCTCGAATAGTCGTGATAAACGGAATGTTTAAACTATTCAAAAATGCCTCTAATTTGTTGTAGCCTAGGGTATTTCGTTTCACTCGATTTGCAATTACTGCGATGGGTTTTGGCTTGATACGAAAACCTGGACTTAATAAAACATCTTTGATAAATCCTGTGGCTGCACGAATATCTATCACGGAAGGTACCACTGGCATCAATATCAAATCACAATGCCTCAGGTGGTCAGAAAGCACATTCCCACTCACACCCGCCGGTGTATCGATAATAATATGCGTGGTATCAATCGGCACCATAAGCTGAAAACTACGAGTAGTATGATTATCATCTTTACGGTATGCCGCTACTGAATAAATTGAAGGTAAATTTTGACTACGTGCATCAAGCCATTGTGCACTTGAACCTTGAGGGTCGTGATCAATCAAAACCACCTTTGCACCTTGGCTTGCAAAATACGCAGCCGTGTTAGTGGCAAGGGTTGTCTTTCCACAGCCACCTTTTGCATTGGCGATAAGAATCCGCTTTGGTTCGGTATGCGAAACCACTCGTGCTGTTTGCGGTTTGATGGCGTCAAATTTTTTCCCTGGCACCCTTTCACCTAATTCCTTGGTTTTGTGTCATTAAGTCTTACATCTCTAACTTGAGTAAAACATTCCTACTGATCATCCACTGAATATCTGAGTTTACTGAGGTATAATTCCCTTCACTCTTACAAGGAACGTAACTCATGAAACTTTTCAATAAATTACTATTACTCGCCTTAGTACTCGCACTGGCCAGCCCTTTCATTTTGAAAAAACCAGATGGCACTCCAATTTTAGAAATTTCTAAGTTTCTAGAACCCACTAAAGATCTCACATCTTCAGTACTACCTAGTGCAGCACCTAAGTCCCTGTACCGCTGGCAAGACGCAAAAGGCAATTGGCAATACAGTGACCATCCACCTCAAGATGCCCATGCCCAACAAATTCAGGTTGAAGATAAGATCAACTCAATGAAAACCATTGATCTGCCAGAAGGTTATAAAGACAAACCTAAAGAATCAGAACGCTTTGACCCCACTGACGGCAGCGGCTCTTCTTTTCCGTTAACCACGGCTCCCATTGAAAAAGTCCCCGAAATGCTTGATCAAATAAAAGATTTTCAAAAAAACCTAGATAGCCGCCAACAGCAGCTTGATCAAATCAATCGTTAATCAATCGAGTTGATAGGTTAATCCATTTGCTCCCACTGCTTTATATCCTTTGGGGGCAAATGCCACATCCAGCACCTGAGTTGTCTTATTCACCCAACCACTTCGCGCGGATAGCTGCCAAGTTCTTAATTTTTCGGCTTTCTTCACATCCCATAAAACAATAAAACCACTTGAGCTGCCGGTTAATAATTTTGAACCATCTTGGCTAAAGCGAGCACTTAGATAATAACCATGATCCTGTGGCAATTTCGCCAACTCTTTTCCAGTATTTAAATCCCATAGAATGCTGTCATCTCGATGGCTAGCAGCAAACCCCATACGGCCGTCTTGTGTCAAAGCTACAACTTTAATTTGGTTGCTAAGTTCCCATGTGTAAATTGCCTTACCTGTCGCTAGGTCCCAAACTTTGACCATGGAGTCATCACCACCTGTCATACCCCATTTTTGGTCGCGACTCATACTCACGGTTTGCACAATGCCTTCATGGGGCATTCTTAATTTCACCCCGCCATTTTGTATATCAAATAATACGGCTTCGTAGTTATCTAATCCCAACAGAGCAAACTGACCATTATTACTTAAAGACATGTCTTCAATATTGGCTGGGGCTTCCCATAACCAAAATGCTTCTCCGGTTTTTGCATTCCATAACACAATTTTTCGATGTTCAGCGGTACTGGCATAAGTATCATTATCACTTATGGCGCACGATAAAATCCCTGTTAAGGTTTCCGCTTTATGGTTCCAGTCAAACAGACGCTCTGGCGGATCAACTTGCCAATAACTACCACCATGATGAATGGAACCTACTAATACATGATCACCCTTTAAGGACAAGCAAGCACTGTAAACACCTTGCACGGCGACTTCGGATTGCTTAGAGGGACTATCGCCACTTGAGCAAGCAGTTAATAACAATAGTGCAGAAAGGAGTGTGATTATCAATTTCATAAACGGTATCCCTACGTGATACTTAGAGTGTAGGCGAGTATGAAATTTTTGGCAGATTTGAAAGACTGGGAGAGGGGATTGAGTGTGACAAAAGGCGCTTTTGACGCCTTTTGGCTATTTAGCAAATACCCGCTAAATCATTATGCTATCATTTCTTTATGAACATTATGCAACGCTTCAATTAACTCATCTTCTAGTTCAAAGCGCTCTTCAAGTAACTCGCCCAACTCAGATAAATCTTTTGGTAGGTCTGTTAGTTTTTCAATGCATTGCTCAGCACTGTCATAATCGTCATTAAACTCGACGCATTTAACCGTAATTTCTTCTAGACGTGGATAATGGTGCTTAGCTAATTCAATACCACCATCATTAAACTCTTTCGCTTCACGAACTAATTGCTCATAGACTTCAAAATGACCGGCACTGCAATAATCCATCAACACTTGGCAAAACGCTTGAACCTTAATTGATAATGGGGTTTCTCGCGGGCTATAGGGTTTCAAACCTTTAATGGCACAATACAAGACTAATAACTCTTGGCGTTCATTCAACCAACGATCAATTAATGAATGCACACCACCCCAACGTTCTTTTGCATCTTTGCAACTTTCTAGCATGGCCAATCCTCTTGCTTATACTTATGGTCTAAGGTCCAGTCCCTTCAATATAGGCACTGGTTTTGACCGCTGCAAGCTCAATTTTTTCGATATTTTTAATGCTTGAGCCTGCTTCGTTTTTGCAATAGTATCGCTTGGAAGCGTATTTTTTCTTGCATTCAAGAATGGCGTTTTTCTGCTACTTTCTTGTGTTTTTTATCATTAAAAACGCACTGACAACTGCGAATCCCACAAACCAAACTAACACCCATTGCGGCATGGATAATCCTAAAAATGCCCAATGCGAATCAGCACAATTCCCATTACCTCTTAACATTACGCTTAGCACTTCGGCCCAAGGTAACGTATCCACCATATATTCTAAGCTTGGCCCACAAGTAGGCACTTGATCTGCAGGCAAGCTCTGTATCCAAACATGTCGCCCCGCTACGCCCATTCCCAAGAATGCACTTAACAACATAAACACCGCGCTCATCAATCGCGCTATTTGATTATGCGCAAGTAAAAAACCCAACAACCCTGCAAAACCCACAAGTAATACCGCAATGCGCTGCATGATGCATAACGGACATGGGTCCATATACAAAACATATTCAAAATAATACGCACTAACTAATAACGCAGCACAGGAAACAAATACGGCCAGAGAAATCATGCGATTAGATATGGAAAACATAAACACCTTTAATTAACAGACCAAGAACAAAGAGCAATTTAATAGACACAAGTTTATGGGTTTGGTTGCAGCAAGAGAGCAAAGCTGTTCTATGCTAAATAGATAAAACGCAAAAGGAACCCCATATGAAATCCGTTTACCTCTTAATTGTAATGGCTTTATTGACTATTAGCAGCTTTGTTTATGCCGCCGATGCCCCACCAGCGGGTAACACCACCCAATATGTTCACTTACAACCAGCGTTTGTTTTAAATTATGACGACAATACCACGGGGCGATTAAAGTATATTCGTACCGATGTTGCGTTAAGGGTCGTTGGCGCAGAGGCCGCCGGTAAGGTCAATCATCACCAAGCCTATATCCGTAACCAGCTGGTATTGCTGCTCAGCCAACAAAACGAGGCGACCATTAATAATCCACAAGCCCGCGAGAAATTGCGTCAAGTGGCACTGGATGAGATTCGAGCATTGCTAACCGAGCTTGAAGGCAAGCCGTATATTGAGGATTTATACTTTCAGAATTTTGTGGCTCAGAATTAGCCAGGTAGATTTTTCAAATACAAAAAAGGCCATGTAATCATGGCCTTTTTTATAGGGACTGCTTGAGTGAGGCAGCATGCTTAATATCAAATTGCTCTTTACCGTCTTGCCAACCCGCTTCCCAGGCATTAACAACAATTTCAGCTTTGTGAGGACATGAAATAAGATCCTTGCCAACCATGCCGGCCATAAAACCATGCCGGTATGCTTTGTCTAAATTTTCAAGATCCCAGTGAGGTTCCACTAGTTTCATAGCCAGATCCATATGCCTTTTGAGGTAAATCTATCTCACAAAGCACCAATATCAAGCAAACCACTGGACTTATTTAGCCAATGTGGCATCTGGCCAATTTATTTGTGACACGCTTCACGATTTAACAAGATACTCCGCAAGGTATTGTTTAAATGACATACTGTCCGCTGCTTCAATTTCGTGCTGTTTTTGTTTCGATTGCTGAGCAAGACTTAACCAATGGGCATTCTGTTCATCACTCACAGGCGTTTTAAAATACTCTGCCACCTGCTTGGCTTGTTGTAGTGCAAACTCACTAAACGATTGATGGTTTTGTTTCATACTGGCCAGTACTTGTGCACTGGGAGTGAGCGCCACGTTATCCACTCGCTGCTGCATCACACCCAACGCAATTTTAAAATCATGGTTTTCATTTTTTGCATCTAATAATTCTGCCAGTGGTGTCATATTATTGAGCAGTTCTTGACCCCACTCTTTTAAGCTCACGTCTTTGCCATGGCGCTTAAGTTTAAATTCAGGATCTCGGCCTTCCATTACCACGTGTTTTTGGTTTTCAGATACTTCATTGCATTCACTTTCAGATAAACGTTCACTTGGGCTTAATAAGCAATATGCTAAAAATAAATCCATAAAATTAATCTGATCTCGATTGGCACCTAATGGCTCAAACGGATTTAAATCCAAACAACGAACTTCAATATATTCAACACCATGCTCGTTTAAAGCGGTTAACGGCTTTTCACCGTTTTTACTGTTTCGCTTAGGTCGAACATCCGAATAATATTCATTTTCTATTTGCAGCAAGTTGGTATTCAACTGTTTAAAAATACCATCTTGTTCAACACCCATGGTTTCATAGGCGGGTACTGATTGCTGCATGGCCATTTTTAGGGTTTTGGTATACGTTGGTAGCCCGTTAAAACAGACAAACAATCCATCTTGTGCATTGTTTTGATAACCCAAACCACTCATGCGTAAGCTAGTGGCATAAGGCGCATACAAAGTATTGGCATCCCACTTTTCTAGGTTGTGCTCTTCCCCTTCTAAAAAGCTAGCATCCACCGCAGGGCTTGCACCAAACAAATACAACAGCAACCAAGAATAGCGACGGAAGTTACGTATCAAACCAAAGTAACCTTTGCTGACAAAATCTTTATCTAAGGTTTCACCTTGCCAGTTTGCAACGGCTTGCCACAGCTCATCAGAAACCGAAAAGTTGTAATGCAAACCAGCGATACACTGCATCTTGCGACCATAACGATGCCACAAACCATGACGATAAACGTGTTTAAGTATGCCCACATTTGACTGACCATAGTGGGCAATAGGCACCTCAAGCTCATCATTGATCACACCAGGCATAGAGGCTGGCCAAATATATTGTTGAGGTAAATACTGGTAACTAAAGCGTTGAGATTCATCTAAAAACGCTAAAACCTCATCGGCGTTTTGTTTTACCGGTGTAATAAACTCAAGCAATGCTTCGCTGTAATCCGTTGTGATATGGGGATGCGTTAACGTGCTACCCAACTCATTTGGGTGAGGCACTTGATTGATATGGGCATCACTATTTACCCGTAGACCTTCTTTCTCAATACCACGGGAGAAGCGCAAGGCTGCAGGTTGTATATCCTGCAAATGGGAGAGTACTTGATCAAACGGGATTAATTGAGACAAAGGAGATAATCCTTAAGATATAAATTGGGGCGATTATAGCCAGCTTATATCAGGATAAAAACAAGCTAAGCGCAACACTGTATCCTAATAAGCATGCATTCACCTTTGAATGCATGCTATTAGTTTAGTTCAAATCTACAGTCGCTTGCCTTTCTTTTTCTGCGCTTGAGCAAACAACGCCGCCATTGGATTGTTACTCGCTGGAGTTTGCGCTTGGCTTACGTGTTGACGCGGAGCCGAATTACGTGGCTTACGCTCACCACGAGGGGTGGCTTTTTCTGCTTGGTAATCGCTGGCGTTGTCACTCATGCGCATAGACAGTGCGATTCGCTTACGCGGCGCATCCACTTCCATGACTTTCACTTTCACCACATCACCGGCTTTTACCACTTCACGGGGGTCATCAATAAATTGATCACTCATCATTGAAATATGCACCAAGCCGTCTTGGTGTACACCCACATCCACAAATGCACCAAACGCAGTGACGTTGGTGACAACCCCTTCGAGAATCATGTCATCACGTAGGTCTTTAATTTCTTCTACACCGTCTTTAAATTCGGCGGTCACAAATTCAGGGCGAGGGTCACGACCTGGTTTTTCAAGCTCTGCCAAAATATCTTTAATCGTTGGTAAACCCACTTGTTCGGTCACAAACTCACTAGCATTCACCGCTTTCAAAAAGGCACTATCACCAATCACTGATTTCACATCTTTTTGTGCCTTAGCTGCAATTTGTTTGACCACATCATAGGATTCAGGGTGAACCGAGCTGGCGTCCAATGGGTTTTTACCGTTGGCAATTTTCAAGAAACCCGCCGCCAGTTCAAAGGTTTTACCGCCTAAACGTGGCACTTTTTTCAAATCGGTACGGCTTTGATATGCGCCGTTTTCTTCACGAAACGCCACGATATTGCTGGCAATGGTGCTGTTTAAACCCGATACACGAGTAAGCAAAGGCACAGATGCCGTATTCAAATCCACACCGACCGCGTTCACACAGTCCTCTACCACTGCATCCAATGAACGTGCTAACGCAGACTGAGAAACATCATGTTGGTATTGGCCAACACCAATGGCTTTAGGTTCAATTTTCACAAGTTCCGCAAGTGGATCTTGTAAGCGGCGAGCAATGGAAATAGCACCACGAATGGTCACATCTAAATCTGGGAATTCTTTGGCCGCTAACTCTGACGCTGAATAAACCGAAGCACCGGCTTCGCTTACAACAATTTTTTGTACTTTTAGTTTTGGATTTTCTTTTATGAACTCAGCCACTAAGCGATCGGTTTCGCGCGAGCCAGTACCATTACCAATAGCAATCAAACCCACATTATGTTTTTCGCACAGCACTTTTAACGCAGCTTTACTTTGTGCAATTTGATTTTGTGGGGGCGTTGGGTACATCACACCATGATCCATCACTTTACCGGTTGCATCCACAACCGCCACTTTTACACCGGTACGTAAACCTGGGTCTAAACCGATGGTGGCTTTATGGCCCGCAGGCGCTGCCATTAATAAATCTTTTAGATTCATGGCAAATACTTTAATGGCTTCTTCCTCGGCACTCTCACGAATACGAGTAACGAGTTCGTTTTCTAGCGAGGTTAATAATTTAACGCGCCAAGTCCATTTCACCACTTCGGCTAGCCATTTATCGGCTGGGCGATTTTTAAATTCTATGTCATAAAAACCCGCCACCATGCCTTCACATGGGCTAGGTGTGAGCTTGTCATTAGGATCACCTGTGACCAAGTTAGAACTCAAAAAGCCTTCGTTACGACCACGCAAAATCGCCAACGCGCGATGACTTGGCACCTTGTTTAATGGCTCGTCATGTTCAAAGTAATCTTGAAATTTAGCCGCTTCGTTTTCTTTACCCGGAACCACTCGCACACTTAACGTGGCTTCTTGCCATAAAAAATCACGCAGGCGTTGAATTAAATCTGCGTTTTCAGCAAAGCGCTCCATTAAGATAAATTTGGCACCATCTAATACCGCTTTAACATCAGCAAAGCCCTTGTCAGCATCCACAAAGTTGGCAGCTTCGGTTTCTGGGTTTAATTCTGGGTTTGCCAGTAGCGCATCCGCCAAAGGCTCAATGCCCGCTTCGATGGCAATTTGACCTTTGGTGCGACGCTTTTGTTTGTAAGGCAGGTATAAATCTTCAAGGCGGTTTTTAGTATCCGCCAGCATGATCTGACCTTTTAGCTCATCAGTCAGTTTGCCCTGCTCATCGATGCTTTTAAGAATAGAAGCACGGCGATCTTCCATTTCACGCAAATAGCGCAAACGCTCTTCAAGGGTACGCAGCTGGCCATCGTCCATACCGCCGGTGACTTCTTTACGGTATCGGGAAATAAAGGGCACCGTTGCACCTTCATCAAGAAGCGCCACAGACGCAGTAATTTGTTGCAGCTGTACATTCAGCTCGGTTGCTAATGTTTGAAAAATACGATCCATAAACCACTCATGTACATTATTGTTATGGCCTGCCGAACCCATTTGGCAGGTGGCCAAGAATTATAATGCACCAGCGGTAAAAATACTGGTTTGAATTGGCATAAAAAGGAAGGTTTTGAGAGCTTAAATCAGCCTGTTTTTTAAACAGGCCAATCAGGTCTAAAGCTCAAATTTTCGAGAGAACGCAATCTGTGTTTGTTGTGTGACAAAGCGGTAATCACCACTTCCACGATGCTGAAATAATGAAGTGGAAACTTCGGCTTTCCAGCGACGCCAATCCGTACCTATGAATATTTTAATGCCAGAGCCGTAACTAGACTCACGAAAGCGCGTGCTATCACATAGACTCTTGAATGCATTTACATCTGACACTTTTCCATCAACATAGTCACTACCATACTGAAAACATGCAGTGTCTGTTTTAAGTTCCGTCAAATAAGCGGTACCGCGTACTGCGCTGTACATCAAATTTAATCCCAGACCAAATTTCATATAACGATATGGGCTATCATCATCTCGCCCATAGCTGTAAAAAATAGTTGGGCTCAACGCGATCACATTCATACTGGAGTAAGTACCGAGGTCCACACTTTTTTTATCACTGTCACTACTGCCGCGCTTAACCACTTGTTCAAATGCGTAATCATCAAAATATGAAAACCCGATGCCGTAACCAAAATTACTTTCACCAAAATAACTGTCATTCAAACTCACTGAAAAGATTGGTCTAGGCTTTAGACCACTTGATAAAATAAAGGCATCTTCCTCTGTTTTAATATTTTGAAATTTCACTAGGCGTTCAGTGAAACTCACTCCTATCTCAAAATACATGCGCCCAAATATACCAAACACACTATTGGCACATTCACTTTTGCGAATATGCTCGTATAGCTCTTCGCATTTTTGGTAACTCTCGGACACTTCTTCAATGGTTTCTGATAAAACATTTGAAAAACCCGCCGCGCTAAACAACAGGCAAACACTTAGGCACAAGCAACGAAATAAAGACCACATACTAATAACTCAATACAAAGACTTGATATAAATATAGTTGTTTACACTGGCTTGTCATCCTTACAACACCAGCCGTTCACCATAAACACAAGGCATAAAAAAAGGCGCAACTAAGTTGCGCCTTTTAAAATTCCTAGGGTGAGGAATTTCTAACTTATAGCTGAGGACCCGCCGCGCGAATCGCATCAGATACATCGTACTTCTTGAAGTTATCAATGAATTGCTGCGCAAGACCTTGAGCCACTTCTTCGAACTTCGACTTATCCGCCCAAGCTTCAACTGGGTTAAGCAATTTAGCATCTACGCCTTCAACCGCTTTCGGTACTTTCAAACCAAATACTGGTGTGGTATTGGTTTCAGTATCGCGTAATGCACCAGATTGAATCGCAGCGATAACCGCACGAGTCGTTGGGATTGAGAAACGCTCACCGCCTGCACCGTTAGGACCGCCCGTCCAACCAGTGTTCACAAGATACACTTGAGAATCAAATTCGGTTACACGCTTCATTAGAAGCTCAGCGTATTCACCTGCTGGACGTGGGAAGAAAGGCGCACCAAAACAAGTAGAGAAGGTAGACTTAAGACCTTTAGAACCACCCATTTCTGTAGAGCCAACCAACGCAGTGTAACCAGACAAGAAGTGGTAAGCCGCTTGCTCTTTAGACAAGATAGAAACAGGAGGTAGAACACCTGTCATGTCACACGTTAAGAAGATAACCGCTTTTGGTTCACCTGCACGGTTCTCAAGAACGCGTTTTTCGATGTGCTCAAGTGGGTATGCACAACGGCCGTTTTCAGTTAAAGAAACGTCGGTGTAATCTGCAACACGAGTATCCGCATCAATCACTACGTTTTCTACGATGGCTCCAAATTTAATGGCATCCCAGATAACCGGCTCGTTCTTTTTAGAAAGATCGATGGTTTTAGCGTAACAACCGCCTTCGATGTTAAATACTGTACCTTTACCCCAACCGTGCTCATCATCACCAATTAGGTAACGGCTTTGGTCAGCAGAAAGTGTGGTTTTACCCGTACCCGATAGACCGAAGAACAAACAAGTATCGCCGTCTTCACCTACGTTGGCAGAACAGTGCATTGGTAGCACGTCTTTTTCTGGTAGTAAGAAGTTTTGTACAGAGAACATGGCTTTTTTCATTTCGCCCGCGTAACGCATACCAGCCAGTAGCACTTTACGTTTTGCGAAGTTGATGATCACACAACCGTCAGAGTTGGTGCCGTCACGCTCAGGTACACATTCGAAACCAGCAACGTTAAGGATCTGCCATTCTTCTTTATCAGAAGGGTTAAACGTTTCTGGACGAATAAATAGATTGCGGCCAAACAGGTTCTGCCATGCAGTCTGTGTGGTCATTTTAATTGGTAGGTAATGTTGTGGGTCAGCGCCTACGTGCACTTCAGATACAAACTTGTCGTGCTGATCTAGGTAAGCTTCTACGCGATCCCAAAGGGCGTCGAATTTATCCGCATCGAAAGGACGGTTTACATTGCCCCAGTCGATAGCGTCAGACGTACTTGGCTCTTGCACAATGAAACGATCCATTGGTGAGCGACCTGTACGGGCACCAGTTTCAACAACAAATGCGCCATTGTCTTGTAGACGGCCTTCGCCGCGCTCTAGTGCTTTTTCTACCAATAAGGCAGAAGAAAGATCGGTGTAAACGGTGGTCATAATGCCCAATCCAACAAAATTAAGTTACCGGCTTATGGCCAGTTAACTGAAAACATTACCGCTCAAGGCAAATAGGCCTTAAACGAATTAAAAATTTTAGGTGCGCGATTATGCCAGAAAATCCAAATTAGGCGAATAGGCTGGCTAGAAAAAGACCCGAATCGACTACCATATGACCCACTATGCCACTTGCAGGCCAGTATTCATCATGGGTATACAGTCTATTTATGGTGCCTATATCTGCTATAAGTTGGATTTATTATCGTTTAAGCACTGATTTAGGCAATAGCCGTCACTTTCCGGTGTACGCGCTAAAACTTATTAGCACTTTATTATAATAAAATCGTCTAGCCCCAATTTGATGACCATTTCGGAGCATCAATACGCAAACACTGGATGCCTTCACGCCCAGCTAAATGCACATAACTTTATCTTCTTAAAGGCTAAGTGTTTGGGAAACTCCTGTCTTTGACGTTTCTTGCCTACCAGCTAAACCTAATGATGTAGGTTTGTTTTTGTCTCTTCTCATTGGGGAATGGCTATGTCGTATTTTGCTCTCTCTCGCCCATCTGGGTTTAAATTTCATTCACTTGTTTTTAGCAGTCTTATATTTGGCTTAATTGGTTGTTCTGATGGCGGAGGCGGAGATTCATCTAACAATGGTGGTGGAGGGCCCACCGATGGCGGGGCTGCCACGACCCCCACTGTTAGTTTTAACTTAAGTGGCGCCGTTTCGTTAATTGCTAATGAAGATGCTGTTGTTGAAGATACTTCTAGAAGCCGTTCAGCAATAGACGGTCGCCAGTTGTTCAGTTACACCCTTGCTCGTGATTCTAGAACCCCTGTATCCAGAAGTCTGAATAGCCGTAATGAAGAGGGCAGTGATCAAGGCGTGTCTAACTTACTCGCGATTGATGAACAAGGGGATGCGTCTTTGGCTGTGGACACCAACATGCCAATGAAGGTCATGTACAGCGTGGTATCCCCTGATGGCAGCAAAGTCTATATCGCACTGGATAACGGTTGGAGCAGTGGCAGCAGTGATTTTGATTATGCCAGCACCATTGCGGGCCTTAATTGCGGATTGTTAGAAGTCGATACCGACACCGACGAGCACCGCTGCGTGAAAGAGGGTTTGATGGTACAAAGCATGGATGATAACTACATGCAGAATGTATCAGGCAACCAAAAACCCATTCAGTTTGATAAAGATGGCAACGTGTATTTCACCGCCACCAGCTTCGAGCGCCGCGAAGACACTTGGTGTAATGGTTTTGATAACAATGGCAACTGTACCGACGAGCACACCCAGTATTGGCTTGACCAAGTGGATTGGAACCCGCTCATTTATAAAATGAATGCCAGCGATCAAACGGTCACCAACATTTCTCAAGACAATGAACACGTTCAGTTTTTCTTAACACTCTCATCTGGCGAAGTGGCCTATCAAGCGTGGCAAGATACCAACAACGGCAACCTTGTATTAAAAGTGGTGAACAGCCAAGGCTCGGTGGTGAACCTTAGCTCAGATTCATGGGTGAAATTTTTCACAAAAGACAGTGAGAATGCCTTGGTCTGGGGTGAAGAAGATTGGACCAACGACAGCAGCGGCTTAAAAATGGCCAAACCCATTAAAGACGATAATCTAGGGCGCTTTCAATTTGCCAGCTTAAACACCAGTTTGTTTGGTGCACAAGACCAAAACTCCGGTTGGAACTCTCCTACTCCCCGTCGCATCATCATGGCCGATGATGGCCGTGTGTACGGTGTATTTGAAAGTGGCCGTAGTGATTTTGATCCTACCGGCAATGGTGGCAATGGCAGTTGGACTTGGAACACCTATTTAAAAGTATTCCAAATGCTGCCGTTTGATGGTGTACCAAAAGTAGAATTAGATTTGGGCACAGACGGCTGGTGGAGCTGGATGCAAGATACCCCATTCCAGATTTCTCGTGGTTTCTTGTATTACACCGAAGAAGTGGTGGTACCTGGGTTAAATGAAGCAGACGTGATTCGTATGGTGAATTTAGAAACCCGCGAACTCACCACCTTAATCGACCCCAATGAAGCCAACGCCACAGGCCGTTATGAGATTTACAACTGGCGCTTAAGTGGCAATACCCTGTTTTTCTCTGCCCTTGAATTAGGCACAAACACAGTGGTGACCGGTAAAATCGATACTTTAGCGGTACGGGCAGCCACCCCGGGCAGTGATTTATCTGCACATTTAACCATACAAGAGTCTGCTACCGCCTCGGGCGCGGCCTCAAAAGTGCAAGATATCGAGGTGATTGCACCAAGTGCTCCAGCGGTTGAAGCTGGTAACTTTATTGTGCAAGAAGTACATGTGGATCCTGTGAACATTTACAGCGTGAGTGTCGATTTTAATAAATACCCTGACGCCAGCACCATTAATGGCAACATCAGTGTGACCTCAACGGATACCGCTGAAGGTGACAACGGTGTTATCCCAACCTTTAAATTATGGTTGTATAAAACCTTGCACATGGTGCCTGACTTAGAACAGCCAGCAAACAGTGTGGACCCATTGTTATTGCCTGAAACGGTGCCACTTTCCTTTTCTAAAACCTACACCGTGGCGTTTGACGAAAGCAGCATCATTGATTTAAGTGGCTTCCAATTACAAACCACCACAGACTCCACTCTCACAACTCGCCCAGCAACGGGCTGGTACAACACCGGTTTATTAACCACCGTTGCCAGCACCATTGCAGACGACAAGGTGCTTAAATACGCCACCAGTTTTGATAGCTGGGCGAAAAAAGGTTGGGACATTAACAATGCCAATGTGGGTGCACACTTCCAAGTGGACTTTGCCGCCAAAAACTTCAGCTGGGATGGCATCGACGTTATGTTATATGACAGAGCTAACGATATTGCTCGCGAGGGATTTGAAAGCAACTGGAATAATGACTGGGCCAGTTTGATTTTTAACTATCGCCTAGGTGGTTGGTCTAACTTGGAATACGCCAATAGTGCAACATCTCAAAACTCAGGCAACTGGTATCAGCATGGTCATAACTGGGTGGACAAAGACACCCATGCCACGCTCTTTAATGGCGTATGGAAACGTTATCGCATCAAGGTGTTTGCCAACACGGTTGAGCTGTATTACAGCGACGATGGCACCACCTTCACTAAAATGACCGACCTGAGTAAAACCGATTTGGTCAGTCGCGCTGGCACTGATTACCGTGTAATTTTAAGAGCCGCCAGCCCACTAGCGTTAGATAATCTCATGCTCACCACACTAGACAGCAGCGGTAACGTGGCCACATCTAATGGCGACATTATGAATGAGAACTTTAACGGTGGGGGCGTACTAGGCACCATGACAGCACCAATGACGAATGCTAACCCTAATGAATGGTATCCAACTGATTTTTGGTAAGCGTTAACTGGCTTATGCCATAAAACAAAAACCCGACTACTCTAAAAGTAGTCGGGTTTTTTCTTATATCACTTACTTTGGAGACATCATGATTCAGCGCAGCCGAAATTTATTGCTGATTGTCAGTATTTTCACACTGCATGCGGCTGCGAATGATGCATCCAACACACCATTAGATAAACCTAAGAGTTTTAGTTACTTTGCCATCGGTAGCGAAAACATAAATTACAAAGAAAGCATTAACATTGGAGGGGCTCATTTTAAAACCGATACCTCGGCCACAAATAGCGTTTTATTATCTGGCGCACGTACCTTTATTAGCCGTGAAATGTCATTTTCAATTAATGCCATTTCTACCTTATTTCCAAATCATGTGGATGAAACCTGGCGACTCACCAACACCATTGTTGGCCCGGCTGATCTTGACGGAGATGGCAGTGCTGACCCTGGTGCAACGCAGGTGTATGAACCACAAATTGTGCAAACCAATCGTTTTACCTATTCACGAGTATCTACACAATTTCTCATGCACTATCACCCTGATTTATGGTGGTCGATAGATGCAGGGGCTACCTATTCACTGGGGACATTTAAACGGTTTTCATTCAATTATAATGACGTGCTAGTTTGCGATACGGCTCAGCGAGACTGCAGTGGCAATACTGTGGTTGAAGAAACCTTTGGTGAATTTTCTATTCAAGCCGGTGGCTCAATCCATGTGCCAATCACCCAAGACTTTTTATGGCGCTTTTCTGCGTTAGTGGGCATGCCATTGTTTAGCCGAATTGAAAACTCCCTCTATCCTGAATTAGATTTTGACTCGACCAGCGGCTGGCATACCGAGATTATTAGTTCGCTGGTGTACAAAATCAGTGAGAACGTTTCGTTTGGTGTGGTTTATGATTTTCAATACCATTACAAAGATCAGCAAAACCAAACCTCAAACCAGTTAGCGGTATACATTCCAGAAAATGAACGCATCGCACAACGGGCAGGATTAGTGGGCAGCTGGTCGTTTTGACAGATGCTTTCGCACACACAAAAAACCACGACATCGTCGTGGTTTTTTTTTAACGTCACCAAGTCTTAATGCAGCCCTTTACCGTTCTTCGCGCTTTCTAGTGGGAACAAACCATTCACATCACTTTGGGTAAAGCTGTAGTGTTGACCACAAAATTGGCAATCAGCACGAATCTTACTTTGCTCATCAATGATGTCTTGGCATTCGGCATAACCGATTTGTGTTAACGCCACTGATAAACGCTCTTTTGAACAACTGCAATTAAACGTGAGGGGTTGCCCATCATATAAACGCACTTGTTCTTCATGGTATAGACGATGCAGAATCTCATCGTTTTCTAAGTGCATGAGTTCATCTGGGCGCAAGGTTTGTGCAAGTTGATTCAAACGATTCCAAGCGTCTTCATCAACCTCCATGGCTTCTTGCACTTCGCCCAAGGCCGGCAGCTCTTGTAAAAATAATCCAGCCGCTACACCGTTTTCACAATGAATCCACAAGTGAGTATCCAACTGCTCTGATTGGCGGAAATACCCTTCAAGAGATTTGGTAATACTGCCTTGTTCTAATTCAACAATACCTTGATAGCGACGGCCTTTATCTGGCTCAATGGTGATAATGAGCTGCCCTTTTGTACCCAGTAAACTGTCCTGGCTAACGTCTTTTTCTTCATCCATGCGGGCAATGCCACGTAACTTGCCATCATGACGGGTTTCTGCCAATAAAAGACGCACTGGGCCATCAGTTTGAACTTGTAAACTTAATAACCCTTCAATTTTTACAGTGGCGCTCAACAATGCTGCAGCCACTAATAATTCACCCAGCAAATTGTTAACCGGCTCTGGGTATGATTGACGCTTGTATATGTCGGCTAAGGTTTGTTTTAAACCCACCAGCTCACCGCGCACATGGCTGTGGTCAAAGGTAAAGCGCTGTAAAATATCGTTCGTGGCCATGGGGCTCTCTTTTATCTTGGCCAAGTATCACTTGGCTATTTATTCGATGTACAGGTAATTAAAGAATCGTGTCTTCACGGAATTTGTGAATTTGACGACGCTCTTTTTTATTCGGTTTATGATCAAACAGTGGATTCGCTTTAGCGAATTTACGACGACGATCGGCTTCGTCCATGCGTTTTTTGATGCTGTCTGCTGATTCTTCATATAACAACTGCGCGACAGGGGCACCGCCACGATGTTCGCTGATCTTAAGGACGGTGACGGTTTTCTCGTCGAAACCAGTGCGGATTTGCAAGGTGGCACCAAGGTCAACTGTTCGGCTTACTTTGCAACGCTGCCCATCATATAACACTTTACCGCCTTCAACGGCCGCTTTAGCAAGGGCACGGGTTTTAAAAAAACGTGCGGCCCATAGCCATTTATCTAAGCGTACTTTTGCCGATTTGTTATCACTCACTTGGGGTATCCTTTGGCACAGGTAAGACGTCGGTAAATGCATCTATGCTATGAAAATCTGTTATCTGCCGCTTGGGTTTTTGGCTATCAGGCTCATGTATGCACATAAGGTGGCCAATGCCATAACGTTTGGCGGATTCTAACACAGCTAGGCTGTCATCAATGAGGACGGCGCGGGATTTTTCAAAGCCCTCATCTTGAGACAGACTGTGCCAGAATGCTTGATCTTCTTTCGCGTAACCATAGTCATGGGAGCTGATAATGCGATCCACCATGGCATCAAGCCCGGTATGGTGCATTTTTAAATCCACACTATCACGATGGGCATTGGTCACAATCACACTGCGCTTGCCCGCCTTGCGCACAGCATCAAGAAAATCAGGCACATGGGGGCGAAATTGAATTTTGTGCGATACATCGTGTTTGAGCTGTGCAATGGGCAAGCCGGTTAGCTCGCTCCAATAATCTAGGCAGTACCATTCTAACTGACCGACCTTGGCGGCCATTTGTTTGCTGAGTTTGGCCAATGCCTCCGGTTTAGCTATGCCGTGATGCTCGGCGTATTTTTGGGGGAGGTGCTCTAACCAAAAATAATTGTCGAAATGTAAATCGAGCAAGGTGCCATCCATATCCAGTAAAACGGTGTCGATTTCATTCCAGTGGATCATTTAATTGCTGCCCTTGAGAGTTCATACTGTGCGCCTTTGTTTATTATAGTGTGTTGACCATGACTCAGAAACCGCAAATATTAGATCGTCACGTTGTGGCCCAAAGTCGCTTGTTTACTGTTGAGAGTATGGAGCTTAAATTTTCAAATGGCGTTGAGCGTACCTATGAGCGCTTGGTTCCTGGGGGTGCCGGTGCAGTGATGATGGTACCCATCAATGCCAAAGGTGAAGTGCTGCTCATTCGTGAATACGGTGCGGGTATTGAAGACTACACACTTACTTTGCCCAAAGGCGCCATGGATTTAGGCGAAACCATGGAACAAGCCGCACAACGTGAGCTGAAAGAGGAAATTCACTTTGGGGCAAAAGAATTGCACTTTTTGAAAAAATTAAGTTTGAGCCCTAGTTACATGAAAAGTGGCATTGATGTGTTAGTTGCACTAGACCTATACGAGGCCTCTCTTGAGGGTGATGAGCCTGAGCCATTAGAGGTTGTAGTATGGCCTCTTGCTGACATAGATACTCTGGTTCAGCGGGCGGATGTCACAGAAGGTCGTGCCATTGCTGCACTATATATGGCAAAGTCTTGGCTAGCAGCACGTAATGAATTGTTTAACCCACTATAGAGTGCCTATGGAACCCAATTATGCAGCGGTCATTGAATTAGCCCGTAAAGCAGGCGCGGCCATTTTAGAAATATACAATCGCAGTGAGTATACCGTCGTCGAAAAGTCTGACGAAAGCCCTCTCACTGAGGCTGATTTGGCTGCCCACCATATTATCAATGATGGTCTACCGGCCATTTTGAATGTGCCTGTGATCAGCGAAGAAGCTGACATACCTGCCCAAGCAGAGCGAGCCAATTGGTCACACTTTTGGCTAGTAGACCCTTTGGATGGCACCAAAGAATTCATCGATCGCCACGGGGAGTTTACTGTCAATATTGCATTAATCGAAAACGGCCTGCCTGTGTTTGGGCTCATTTATGCCCCTGTGACAGATGAGTGTTTTTACGGCGGCAATGGTAAGGCGTATTGCAAAATAGGCGATGAGCCCGCTGCTCGTTTACATGCCAGCAACCCCAATGAACAAATTGGCGAGTTAAACCAAATACGAGTATTCGCCAGCAAACGTCATGGCACCGAAGCCCTGAGTCGCCTGTGTGACAAACTTGAACACAAGGTAGCCTCCGTTAAACGTATTGCCGTTGGCAGTGCGTTGAAGCTGGCCTATTTAGCCAGCGGCCAAGGGGAGGTGTATCCACGATTTGGCAATGTAAGCGAATGGGACATTGCGGCGGGTCACGCTATTTTGCGCTGCGTGGGTGGTGATGTGTTATCACTGCAATATGAAAGTATCCGTTATGGTCACAAACCCTCCATGATCGTACCGGGCTTTTTTGCTGTGGGCCAAATAGATTTTGATTGGCGCACATTGCTACTGTCTTAGACTTATTGCCAGCCTATTCTTTTTTCTTATAAAGGGGTTTTGATAATACCTCTTTATTTTCAGCTACGTTATTTTTGCCAAATTCTTTACTTGATACTGCACAAATAGCGTCAAAATTTATTCAAGAATGATTCAATTCATGCCTTCATTTGCATTAATAGCCATAGTGTCAAATTTTGTATTTTTTAATGAAAAAATCATCCTTCAGATTTGTTACTCACGTCACTGTTTTTAACTATGATTAAGCACAAAGCCATTGCAAGAAGACAGCTGATGATGACGTACAGTGTGCACCCAAAAATATATCGACTTGAAAATGAAATTCAAATTATTGAGCGTCATATGCGTAACGCACAGCAGCGCATGGGCATGAACAACCCAGCCATATTGCATAATTATCGTGAGATGATTCGTACCCGTCAGGAACTGGTAAGTTTGCTGAGCGCAAAAGAGAAAACACAGCGCAAGGCTGCTTTAAATTAAAACCTAACGCTTAAATTTTTTTAAACACTTAACCAACGGTTCTTTCTACCGCATGCAATAAACGATCTTTATCTACCGGTTTTGCAATCCAACCGGTTGCCCCAACGGTTTTCGCTTTTTGCTTTTTATAATCTGCCGTTTCTGTTGTCATCACTAAAATAGGTTTGGTTTTATAAGTATCGAGCCGACGTAAGTTGCCAACTAAACTCATGCCGCCCATCTCTGGCATATTTAAATCTGTGATGACCAAATCAACTGTATGATCTCGGGCAAAGTCCAATGCGTCCCTGCCATTTTCTTTTAAAAAGACAGTATGACCTGCATTCTCTAATACCACTTTCATTAATGTTCGAATGGCTTCACTATCATCAACTGCTAAAATACTGGCCATCATCATCCCCTTTAGATTTCTCTTTTAGTCTAGACTGCTTCGCGCTATCCACAAAATCTTAAGCACGTTTTTTTCAATCATTCTCACAAGTGCTTTAAGCAGTGGTAAATCAGTAAAAACATGTAATCAACTGCTCGATTTGAAAATGAAATATAGAGATTTAATCAAACATATATTCGTTGGGACTTATCAAAACCACAAGCAAATAAGCAAGCGTTTAGAGGCAATTTTTCAAGGAATAAAAAATACGCTTTTCTTAATCCACACTTCGTCTTACCGCTTGCAACAAACGCGCCTTATCAACAGGTTTTGTGATCCATCCTGTTGCCCCAACCATCTTGGCTTTTTCTTTTTTATAATCCGCGGTTTCTATGGTCATAACTAAAATGGGTTTATTTTTGTAGTGATCTATCAAACGGATATTACTAACCAAATCCATGCCATTCATACCGGGCATGTATAAATCGGTAATCACCAAATCTACTGTATGTGTTAGTGCAAATTCCAACGCATCGTGACCATTATCTTTTAAAAAGACAGTATGACCTTCGCCCTCTAACACGACTTTTATTAAGTTACGAATCGCCTCACTATCATCAACGGCTAAAATACTGGCCATGATTATTTCCTAATATGATTTAACCGTCTTGTTTATTTAGCCACGCTCACACAATTTCGACCACTTTGCTTGGCTTTATAAAGTGCTTTATCCGCCCGTGCGATCACACTTTCAAAACCTTCACTCTCGCCTTGCTGAGCCACACCAAAGCTGGCAGTCACATGTAATGGCTTTTTCTTTTGTTTCTCTCCACGCTTGGTTTTATTGCGGATAAGACTTTTTGGATATAGTGCATATTCATCAATGCGCCTTCGGGTATTATCTAACGCGTCTACCACTTCTTTTTGCGCACTTTTTGCAAACACTAAACAAAACTCTTCACCCCCATAGCGATATGCATAAGCACGAGGAGTGTGGCTAATAAGTTTTGCAATCATTTTTAAAACATCATCCCCCACTTGATGGCCATGGGTATCATTGAATTTTTTAAAATGATCCACATCCACCATGGCTAGGTAATAATGTTTACCCAGTGTTTTTAATTTAAATTCCAACGCGCGGCGCCCTAATATGCCAGTTAGCTCGTCCACAAATGCCATGACATAACTATCCAGAGTCAGCGTAAATAAAGCCGCTAAAGAAACCCATAAAATCAAATAATTATCATCTGCCCATTTAAAGTTAAATGCCACCACCACCAGTAGCGGCCAATAACTGGCCCATCTACCAATACGCCCCCAAAACCTTACCAACACCAAAGGCAATGTGGCTAACACCACACTCACCCAATCCAAAGAAAAATACGCAAACGGCAATAATTCCTTTGGAATCGGCACCAGTCTTAGCGACAAACAAACAAATAGCGTTAATAGGATTAAATTAATGATATGAAGAGGATGAGTCCATGGACGCTGCCCCCACTGAAGATTCACGACAGTGAGATAAAGCAAAAAACAAGGGAATGCAAAAGGGGCAAAAAAGTCCAAATTAAGAGGGACAGAATCCGGCAATGATATTAACAACATGGGTAATACGCTAAATACCGCCTGCTGCTGTAGTAGTAAAAACGCCCGCCCCAAGGTAAAAATAATCAACGCCATGGAGACATAATCAGGCAAGAAGAATTCGTGAGCTGGTAAGTAGCCCAAAATAAATAAGGTGATGCAGGGAATCGCGATATTCAATATCGCCAGTCGCAGCTTCATGGCCGAATCCTTGGCAAGATATTCAACCAGTATAGTTCAGTTACCCATACTCGCTACGCCAACAATAGCTAAACCATGCCAAATACGTTCACTGAATCTATTGGCTAAATTAAGCCAATAAAAACGGTAACGTAAACGCACACAAAATGCCCATAAAACTCATGCTTAACGCCGCAAACGCGCCTTGTTCACTGCCGTACTCTAACGCTTTTGCGGTACCCACTGCGTGGGCACACACACCTAATGCACAACCCTGGGCAGGTGGCGCGGTAATCTTAAACCAGCGAAATAAAGTAGGCGCCATTAACGCGCCCAAAATACCGGTAAACATAATAATGGCCGCGGCGATGGCTGCCATGCCACCAATTTGCGGCGCAATTTGTAAGGCAAACGCTGTGGTAATGGATTTTGTCCACATGGAGTTCACACTCATATCTGAACCGCCCAGCCAATACAAAATACCCACCGCCACTAATATTGTGATCGCCCCACCTAATACATTACTCAATAAAAACGGTAACCAATATTGACGCAATGCTTTTAAGTTTTCGTATAAAGGAATGGCCAGCGCCACAATTACTGGCCCTAAAAACTGGCTGATCATATGAGCACTATCCATGTAGCGCTCGAAACTTAAATCCGTTAACAACACCACCGCACATAAACTGACAACGCTGACCATCACCGGATGTAAAAATGGCTTTTGTGCACTTAAGCGAAATAACCACAAACCCAGTTGAAAACTGAGCAACGTTAAAAACAAACCTAAATACGGGCTTAACCAGATAGCATTCCACGCAGCTTGCCAATGTAAACTCATGAACGGCCTCCGCTTTTCATGGCCATGGCTTTTTGTGCAAGCCAGCCACAAACCGGAATCCCCACCGCCAAGCTCACAATCATGGCCGTCACAATCAGCAGCCCTTCTTCGCGCACCACATCCATATAATTCACAATCCCCACAGAAGCGGGCACGATAAATAAAGGCAGGTAAGGCAATAACCCTTTGCTTGATTGTTTAAGCTCAGCCGTGATGCCACCACGAAGCACTAATACGATAAACAGTAACAACATACCCATGACCGAACCGGGCACTGGCCAATCTAATAAGGCCGCTAAAAAGTCACCTAGCAGTAAAAAAGCAATGAATACGATGAGTCCGTAAAGCATGTGTTATTTTCAACCAATTTAAGTAAGGTGAGCCCATGGCGGGGGGTGTCGCCATGTGTCCCAAAGTTATTCAATGTTTTATCCACAGAAACTGTGCATAACCTTTATATGCAATACCTTGCCAACCGGTCATCACACAACGCTAAGCTGTTGTTTTTTAACCCATTCACCCCATAGATACTGGCTTCTAGGGCTGCAGGCAAGTGTCCCACAGTTATCCCTATTTTTATCCACAGAATCTGTGAGTAACTTTTTATTCACAATTCTTAAGTATCTGATTTATGGTGTGTTTTTAAACAATTTAAACACTTTACCCAGCCTATAACTGCTGTAGCAATGTGTCCCTATGTTATCCAAGGTGTTATCCACAGAAACTGTGCACAAGTGGCCAAATCTAAGTGCTTAATCAACGCAGGCCACTTGTTTTTTATACTAAAGAGATTAGAACTTAGAAAAGTCCGGCGCACGTTTTTGAGCAAACGCTGCCAATGCTTCTTTGCACTCGTCGCCTTGCACCATGGCACACAACTGTTTGATCTCGTCGGTAACGACTTTATCCAACTCGTTCACATAGTCGTGTTTCAGCATGGCTTTAGCATTACGAACCGCCGCCGGTGGTTTCGCCGCCAACGTTTTCGCCACGTTAGTAGCTTGTTCTAATGTTTCTTCTACACTGCTTACTTTATTCACAAGACCCACATGTAAGGCTTTTTGTGCATCAAAAAAGTCACCTAAAATTAATAACTCTGACGCTAAAGCGTTACCCATGAAACGTGGAAACAACAAGCTAGAACCACCTTCTGGGCACAAACCTAAATCCACAAACGGCATTTTAAAACGAACGTCATCTGCCGCTACAACGTAATCACAATGGGCCAGCATGGTTGTGCCAATACCAATTGCCAAGCCATTTACCGCTGCCACAACAGGCTTTGGATAACGAGCCAGTGCTAATAAGAATTTTAATACCGGTGGCTCAGCAAGCGTCGACATGGACATAAACGCGGCCATATCATTACCACTGGTGAAATTACCACCTTCACCTTTAAATAAAACAACACGTACATCTTTGTTATCTGCGCTGTCTAATAAGGCTTGTTCGGCTGCGCTGTACATTTCGTTAGTGATGGCGTTTTTCTTATCTGCGCGATCAAAACTAATGGTTAAAACGCGATTATCAATAGACGTCGAAATCATGTGGTTACCCTGTAGTAAAATTAAATCGAAACATTTAACGAAGCGGCAGTTTAACGCTAAAGCCTGATCAATATCAGCAAAACAGCCTGAAAAATAATTGAATCTGCCGTATCATACGGCCAATTTTCACTCATTCTGAGGCCATTATGTCTGCCACTTCTTCTGCCAAGATCACAAAGCCACTGCGTATCGCTACCCGTAAAAGTAAACTGGCCCTATGGCAGGCAGAATTTGTAAAGGCCGAGTTACAACGTTTTCACCCTGAATTAGAAGTGGAACTAGTCACCTTCACCACTCAAGGTGACATCATTCTCGATACCCCGCTGGCGAAAATTGGCGGTAAAGGTTTATTCGTTAAAGAATTAGAAGCGGCCATGTTAGATGGGCGCGCTGACATTGCGGTGCACAGCATGAAAGATGTGCCGATGGAATTTCCTGAAGGTTTAGGTTTAAGTGTGATTTGTGAGCGTGAAAATCCAACCGATGCGTTTGTGTCTAATCACTACAAAACCCTTATGGATTTACCACAAGGAGCCCATGTGGGCACCTCAAGCTTACGTCGCCAATGCCAGATTTTAGCGGCTCGTCCTGATTTGAAAATCAGCAGCCTGCGCGGCAATGTGCAAACCCGTTTGGGCAAGCTGGATGCAGGGGAGTTTGATGCCATCATCCTCGCCAGTGCCGGTTTAATTCGTCTTGAATTACAAGAGCGTATTGCGGACTTTATTAGCGATGACATCAGTCTGCCTGCCGGTGGCCAAGGCGCAGTAGGCATCGAATGTCGTACTGATGATCAAGCCACGCACGATTTATTAGCCCCACTGCACCATCAACACAGTGCTTACCGCGTGACCGCTGAGCGCGCGTTGAATCGTCGCCTAGAAGGCGGTTGCCAGGTACCTATCGCTTGTTACGCCACCCTGAACGGTGATCAGCTTTTCTTAAGAGGTTTAGTGGGCAGTGAAGATGGTCAGACCATCATCCGCACTGAGATCAACGGCCATGTTGATGATGCAGAAACATTGGGTATTCAAGCGGCCGAAAACTTACTTGCCAAAGGTGCAGGTAAAATTTTAGCCGATGTTTATGGCCGTGAAATCAACTAAGTGTGCCTGTGAATAAGTCAATCTTAATCACCCGCCCTCAAGGCCAAGCAGACGAACTCATTGGCGCACTGACACAAGCCAACTGGCATTGTGTGCACCAACCCTTGTTGCGAATTTGCCCGTTTAACGAACAACACGGGGCACCTTTTCATGCAATGAAGCAGCACATCATGAATTTGGATATTTATGATGTGGTGATCTCTGTGAGCGGCAATGCCTCTAGTTTGGCAGTGGATTTAATTGATCAATATTGGCCACAGATGCCCGTAGGAATTGACTGGTATGCCGTTGGGCCAAGTAGCGCACAAGCATTTCAAAGCTTAGGCATAGACATGCAGCTACCACAGCACAATCACAGTGAAGGTTTACTGGAACTTGATGGACTCAATCAAGATTTGACGCAAAAGAAAGTCCTTATTTTTCGAGGCGTAGGAGGGCGCGAACATCTCGCCGACACACTTAAGCTGCGTGGTGCACAAGTGCATTATTGCGAACTGTATCAACGGGAACCAATAAACTTTGCTCAAGGGGAGTTAGCCTCCCTACTCAGCCAAGAGCAAATCCACTATGCTCTGCTAACCAGTGGTGAAATGTTGCATCAATTAGCCACCCAATTAACCGATTCGCAAAAGCAAAACGTGCATGTCATCGTCCCCAGTGAGCGCATCGCCAACATGGCGCCAGGGTTAAACATTCAACGCATTCACGTTTGCCCCAAAATAAATGCACAAGGGTTGCTAGACTGTTTAACTAAGATAACGCACTCTAGCTAACTAACCGCAGGCAATAGCAAAGGATTCATCTTGTGAGTGATCAGCAGCCAAATAACAGCAACAACAAAGCTCTGCCAAATAAAAACAACACCAGCAAAGCAACCAACACCCCTTGGTTCGTATTGGTCGCGGTACTGATTATTGCTGCTCTGGTTTTTGCTCAATATCGCATTGAAATTCTGCTGCGCAACCAAAGTGCCCTAGAACAACAACTGCAAAGCGTCACCCAGCAAAGCCAACAACAAGCCATTGAAAATGGCAAGCAATTATCACAGTACGAACAAAGCCAAAAAGCCCTCACCGAAATGCAGGGCCAACTGGCCTTTATGCAGCACACACTGAATCAAATTCCCGGCGCTCGTTTAGACGATTGGAAATTAGCCGAAACCGAGTACCTATTACGTCTAGCCAATCAGCGTGTGTATTTACAAAACGAATTCAAAGGTGCCCACGGTTTATTTGATGCAGCAAACCAAGTTTTAGCCAGCCTTGATGACCCTGCTCTATTGGTCGTGCGAGAGCAAATCGCCAAAGAAATGCTATTGCTAGGCCAGCACAGTCAATTAGATCGCCAAGGCATTTACAGTGAATTGCAGGCACTTAAAGCGTTGATTCACGATAGCATTCAACCTCCCAATGAATTTACCGACGCCACCGCATCAAACACAACTGGCGCAACTGAACCAGACATGGGGTTATGGCAGCAGCTGTTGTCTTTGGTGAGCATTCGTCATCGTGAGGAGGCCTTCAGCGCGCCATTAAGCGCCAGCCAATATCAATTACTTGAGCACAACCTAAACTTGATGCTTGAGCAAGCACAATGGGCACTTCTTAAAGCCGACAACACCACCTACCAAAATAGTTTAATCAGCGCTCAAGAATGGATTAGCAAAAATATCCGCCACAGCAACGCCAATGTGGTGTTAAAAAACATCACCGCCCTCAGTAAAATTGATGTTACACAAACCGCGCCTCAAGTAAGCGAATCATTACGTCTACTGCGTCAATTATTACAAGATCGCACCTATGCACCCAGCAGCATTCAAAGCAAAGACAAAACCAATGCTGATGACAGCGCTAAACCCAACAAAACCGAAACCAAACCTGCCCCATTAAAAGACGCGCCACAACTAGATACCAATAAAGAGGAGAAAGCTTAATGAGCAAACGCTTACTCCTCATTATTTTACTATTGCTAGGCGGCACCTTACTTGGGCATTACATGCTGCAAGGCAGTGGTTATGTATTGGTTAGTTTCCAAAATTGGGTACTTGAAACCAGCTTATGGGTCTTTCTCATCATCTTAGCGGGTAGTGTATTCACTATTTATGCTGCCATTCATATTGTAATAACCATCATGGGCGGCCCAAGCTTATTAAAGAATTGGCATGAAAAACGTGGCATCAATACCGCCATCGGTAAAACCGTAAGAGGTTTAATTTATTTAGCCGAAGGTAATTTTAAACAAAGCGAAAAGTTATTAATGGCAGGTGCCCACGGTAAAGGCAAAATCATCAATTATTTAGCTGCCGCCCGCGCCGCACAAATGGCAGGTAACTTTGAGCGCAGTGATGAACTTATGGCCCAAGCGGTTAAAAGCACAAAAGGGGCTGAATTAGCGGTCGGTTTACAACAGGCACAACTGCAATTAGAACGCGAACAATTTGAACAATGTTTAGCAACCTGTTTACGTTTACAAAAACAATTTCCTAAGCACCAGTACGTTAATAAAATGCTACTCAAAGCTCACATGGCCCTAGAAGATTGGCAAGCGGTTATTGAGCTATTACCAAGCCTTAACAAACATAAATTATTGCCCAATAAGAAATTTCAAAAGCTTGAAGTGGAAGCCTACGGCAAATTAATTGAACACATGATTCGCTCGCGTAACACTGCCAGCAAAGACCCAAAAGCACTACTGGATGTATGGAAAAATATTCCAACTCGTACCATCAAAGAAATGGACTTTTTGCCGTTAGCCCACGCGTTTATTGAGCACTTAATTCACCTTGGTGCACAGCAAGAAGCTGAAGCCCAACTACGTTATTTGTTACAACATCACTTCAGTGATGAACTTATGAGTTTATATGGCTGGGTGAAAGGCAAAGATGTAAAACGCCAATTACTATTTGCACAAGATCAATTAAAGCAGCGCCCTAACGATGCCGTATTGTTATTGTCATTAGGGCGCATTGCCTTGATGAATGAACTATTCGACGATGCACAAGCGTATTTAGAAGCAAGCCTCGCACAAGAAAACAGTGCCGAAGTGCGCAGTGAATTAAGCCGCTTATATCTAGCTAATAATGAAAATGAAAAAGCCATTGCCATGTTAAGACAAGGTTTGGGTTTGGACTTACCAGACTTACCACTGCCACATTAAAACGCCTATGATCTCGCCCCAAGCCTTTAACTAAAAATCGGGCGCGGGGCACCCTCCTACATAGTTTTTTAATCTTTTTTCGAAATTGTTACTTCTAAATTTTTGGTATTACCCACATACCACTTTTGCACATATAACGAACCGATAATCGGTGGCTGGCCATCTTCTGGCACTTCCTTATAACGCACACTGTTTTTGGTTTCTTTTTCAAATTCAAATTTTACGATTTTGTCGCTCATGGGGCACCTATGCTGATGATCGTTTTTAATGAATGCAGATTAAGCCAGTGGGTTAACAATGTCATTACCCCAATGACCTTATGTAAAAACTCGCAAAACCACTGCTTTAAGCAATTCTCGTAAAAATCAGGTGTGCTGCTATATTTTAGGTATAATCGCGCCATTTACTGCTTTTACTGGATTCTGCCATGTCTGATGATGTTAATTTTAAAAATAACCCGCTACACGGGGTGAGCCTTAAGAACCTATTAATTGAGATTGTTGACCATTACAGCTTTGAGATTCTATTTGCCTATTTGAACATCAACTGCTTCAAAACCAACCCAAGCATTGAATCCAGTGTGAAGTTTTTAAAGAAAACCGATTGGGCTCGTGAAAAAGTCGAATCATTCTATATGTATGAATATAAAAATCTGCCTAAACCATCATCCACTCAATTTAAAATCTCTCCACGGGATCGCATTGTGCCTGAACACCACCAAGTGGGTGAGCCAGCTGAATTATCACTCGAAGACGCCGAACGTCTACGAGTGAAGCGTGCAAAAAAAGCCGCCGAATTTAATCAAGGGGGTTTTGGTAAACGTGGTAACTCAAATAAAAGTTTTACCCCACGCAGCCATAGTGAAACACCTAAACCAAAACCTGCAAAAACCGATGCTTCAACCAGTTCGAATCCTTGGGGAAATTGGGAAAAATAATTTTTAGCTCAAAGCTGCAATGGGCTCCTGCCTTCGCAGGAGAGACGGCGAGGGCTAATTCAAATATCGAAGCAACATCAATCGTCATCAGTAGGGCGGGCACTGCCCGCCAGCAATCACTTTTGTCAGGCAGTGCCTGACCTAGATGGCTAAAAATTAGGATCGCCCTTGGCAGGAAGATCGTAAATTTTATTCAACTATCCTCGCCACACCCATCATCATCCCCGAATGCTTTTATGGGGGATCCATCGGTGATTTTGGGGCAGGCAGCATCAGTTTACGTCAGGCAATGCCTGACCTACTTCACATAATAAGTAGGTATGTTATCCACACATATATGTGCCAGTACCCACGGCAATTAATTCATCTTCTTCGTTTTTAAATTCCATACGTGTGACCGCCACTTTTGAGCCAATACGTAAAATAGAGGCGCTTGCAAAAAACTCTTTGCCTTTACCTGGGCGCAGGTAATCCACGCGCATATCAATGGTGCCCAGTTTTGCTAGGCTTTTAGCGCGCTCTTCTTGGGGTAAATCTAAACGCTGTTTATAAGCTCCCACCAAGGCAGCAGTGCCGCCAGCCACATCTAACGCACTGGCGATCACACCACCATGTAAAATGCCTTGCAGCCAGTTACCCACCAGCTCTTTGCGCATATTGATTTTGAAGATAGCCACATCAGCATCGAACTTGTGAACTTCTAAGCCGATGTGTTGATTGAAGGGGATTTGATTCATGAAATTAAGGGCTAGATTCAGTTCGGTTTCGGTAAATTCTGTTTTCATGTTCTAACCCTTATTTAACAAATATAAATTAGCGACTAACCTCGTCGCCATGTATGCAATTTTTCTACAATTTGTAATAGTTTTTGTGGGGCATTATTGCGCTTCCATTCACCGGCCACGTACTTATTCGCTTCCATCATGGTTGGGTAAGCGTGAATGGTGCCTAGAATTTTATTCAACCCCAAACCATGGCGCATAGCCAATACAAACTCGGCCATTAATTCACCGGCCATGGCACCCACAATGGTGGCCCCTAATATTTTATCTTTACCCGGTACGGTCAGTACTTTTACAAAGCCACGGGCTTGACCATCCACAATGGCACGGTCTAATTCTTTTATTTCAAACTTCGTCACTTCAAACGCAATGCCTTTTGCTTTGGCATCGGTTTCATTTAAACCCACACGGCCCACTTGCGGATCGGTGTAGGTGGCCCAAGGGATAACAGAATAGTCGGCTTTGAATCTTTTTAAATGACCAAATAGTGCATTTACACTGGCATACCATGCCTCGTGAGCTGAAACATGGGTAAATTGATAACCGCCGATCACATCACCTACGGCATATACACCGGGCATACTGGTTTCTAGGTATTCATCCACCAAGATGTTGCCACGCTCATCTAGCTGAATATTTAAGTTATCTAAGCCATAACCTTTCACATTGGCTTCGCGACCAACGGCCATGATCATGGCATCAAAGGTGATCGTTTGATCACCCTCTGGTGTTTCAATAACCGCTTGTTTTTCACCATTAATCAACGCAAATGATTTTGGCTTACAACCTGTCATCAGATTCATGCCTTCGGTTTTAAACTGCGCAGTGACTTCTTCAACCACATCCGCATCTTCACGCCCTAAAATATGAGGAGCCGGATCCACCATGGTGACAGTAGTACCTAAGCGATTAAAACTTTGTGCAAGTTCACAACCAATCGGCCCTGCACCAATGACCAACAAGCGTTTTGGTTGTTGTTTGATTTCCCACAAGGTATCAGAGGTGTAATAACCCACTTCATCAATCCCCGGAATCGGGAAGACTTTTGGTCGCCCACCGGCTGCAATAATAATATTGCGCGCCGTGCGTGTTTGTTTGCCTTGTGCGGTTTCGATTTCTACTGTCCACGGGTTCACAATAGTGGCACTGCCCGTTATGCAGTTAACACCCAAACCTTCATACCGCTCGATGCTGTCGTGAGGTTCAACGTCTTTAATGCCAGCATGGACAGACTCCATCACTTTTGCGAAATCCACATCCACCTCACCCACATTCACACCCACGCTTTTTGCACCGCGCGCTTCATGAGCAAGGCTTGCGGCATGAATGATGGCTTTTGAGGGCACACAACCTGTATTTAAACAGTCGCCACCCATTTTATGTTTTTCTATCAGGGTTACCTTGGCTTTGGTGGCCGCTGCAATGTAGCTGCTAACTAAACCGCCCGCACCTGCGCCAATGACCAATAAATTATCATCAAAGGTGTTTGGTTTTTGGTAGGCCTTTAACGCACGGTTCTTTTTCACTTTATTAATTAACGTACGTGCAACCCAAGGGAAAATCGCCAGCAAGACAAAACTGCCTAACAAGCCCGGTGTCATAATGCCTGCAAATGAAAGCTCATCTAATTGACCAAGCTGAGCACCGGCATTCACATACACCGCCGTGCCCGCCAACATACCCACCTGACTCACCCAATAAAATGTACGGGCTTTAATCGGCATCAAACCCATCACAAGGTTGATAACAAAAAACGGCACAACCGGAATTAAACGTAAGGTAAATAAATAAAAGGCGCCATCTTTTTCAACGCCATTGTTAATGGTGGTTAAATAATTACCGAATTTGGCCTGCACCCAGTCTTTTAATAAAAGGCGCGTCATTAAAAATGCCAACGTAGCACCAATGGAGCTCGCAAAACTGATTAACAATAAGCCCCAACCTAAACCAAAAATAGCGCCACCAATTAATGTAAGCGCGGCGGCCCCTGGGATCGACAGGGCCGTTGCTATCACATAAACCACAAAAAAGATGGCCCCTGTTAATAACGGTTGCTCGCTGAATAATTGCTGATAAAAGTCGGGGGTAAGATATTGCTGGGCATCAAATACCACTAAGGCGGTGATAATGGCTGCCAGAGCCGCAATTATGAGGAGCTTTTTCATATTGGTTCCATTGAAAATGAATAATGAGCTTTGAGTCAGTATGGCAGGCTTAGTTCAGATAAGCGCTATACTATTAAACTATCAAAGACTTACGTGCGTTTATTGTTTTTAGTTTGCTTGCTCTCAATCATAAGCAAAAATACGAGGCTTGCAGTACAATACCACGCAAATTAAGAATAGCTGGGAGCCCACCATGGCATTTACTGATGGCCAACGTTTTTTTCCTGAAACCCGCATGCGCCGTATGCGTGCTGATGACTTTAGTCGTCGCTTGATGCGTGAAAACCAGCTTAGTCCCAATAACTTAATTTACCCAATGTTCATATTAGATGGCAAAAATCAGCGCGAGCCGATTATCTCTATGCCGGGGATTGAGCGTTTATCCATCGATTTAGCCGTAGAGGAGTGCAAACTTCTCAGCTCGTTGGGCATCCCTGCGGTGGCACTGTTCCCAGTGACACCTAACGAACACAAAAGTGAATTCGCCGAAGAAGCCTACAACCCTGATGGCATTGCCCAGCGTGCGGTGAAAGCCATTAAAGATGCCTGCCCTGAAATGGGCGTGATCACAGATGTGGCACTTGACCCGTTCACCACCCATGGCCAAGACGGCATCATTGATGAAACCGGTTACGTACTAAACGATCGCACCGTCGAAACCTTAGTGATGCAGGCCATCAGTCACGCAGATGCAGGTGCCGATATTGTTGCCCCAAGTGACATGATGGATGGTCGCATCGGTATGATTCGCGCCGCCCTTGAAGAATCTCAACATGTGAATACCCGTATCTTGGCTTACAGCGCCAAATACGCCTCGGCTTATTACGGGCCATTCCGTGATGCAGTGGGCAGCGCGAGCAACCTTGGTAAGGGCAACAAGTTTAATTATCAAATGGACCCTGCCAACTCAAACGAAGCCTTGCACGAAGTCAGCATGGATTTATCCGAAGGGGCTGACATGATCATGATCAAACCGGGCATGCCATATCTTGATATAGTGCGTCGCGTAAAAGATGAGTTCCAAGCACCTACGTTTGTTTATCAAGTGAGTGGCGAGTACGCCATGCATATGGCCGCCGTGCAAAATGGCTGGTTAGACGAAAAAGCCGTCATGATGGAAAGCCTGATGTGCATTAAACGAGCCGGTGCTGACGGCATTCTGACCTATTTTGCCAAAGCCGCCGCCCTTGAAATGAATAAATAGTTACCCGTCATACTTTAGTCATGTAAGGCAGTTAGCATCGCGAATTTTTTAAATAAGGATAACCATGAGCACAACGGATACCCAAGACAGCATTGATCTTAGTTCACCGGAATTTTACTTTAACCGTGAGCTTAGCCACATGCAGTTTAATATTCGTGTGCTTGAGCAAACCTTAGATCAGGCTCACCCGTTATTAAACCGTTTAATGTTCTTGTGTATTTTCTCAAGTAACTTGGATGAATTTTTTGAAGTCCGTGTGGCTGAGTTAAAAAAACAATTAGCCTTTAGTCGTGAAATCCCAGGACCAGATGGTTCACCACCGGCTGAAGTGTTAGAGCAAATTCATAATTTGGTTACCCATACAGTTGAGCGCCAATACAACATTTTGAATGAGCAATTGTTTCCGCAGTTAGAAGAAGAAAACATTCGCTTTATTCGCCGCGCCGACTGGACCACTAAACAAAAAAACTGGGTAAAAGAATATTTCAATGAAGAAATACAGCCTGTCATTAGCCCAATAGGTTTAGACCCTGCTCACCCTTTCCCACGGTTAGTGAACAAGTCATTAAACTTTATTGTTGAGTTAGACGGCAAAGATGCGTTTGGTCGTAACACGGGCCTTGCGTTAATTCCTGCGCCACGCTCTTTACCGCGCATTGTGCGCTTTCCTGATGAAATTTGTGAAAGTGGCGATAACTATGTTTTTCTTTCCAGCATGATTCACGAATTTGCTTCTGAATTATTTCCGGGCATGAAAGTAAAAGGTTGTTATCAATTTCGCTTAACCCGTAATGCGGATTTGACCTTTGACAAAGAAGACATGGCGGACCTTGCAAGTGCACTAGAAGGCGAACTGCATGAACGAGACTTTGGTGATGCGGTACGTTTAGAGGTCGCACATAACTGCCCACCTGCGTTATGGCAATTTTTGTTAGATAAATTTAATCTGACTGAACAAGATTTATATTGTGTAAATGGCTTGGTAAACGTTCATCGTCTAATGGCTGTGGCTGCTGGCGCCGATCGCCCTGAATTACGTTATCCGTCTTTTACTGCCAGCATTCCAAAAGGGCTACAAGGCAAAAAAGATTTCTTTGAAGCCATCAAGAAAAATGATCAACTATTACTGCACCCTTTTCAAAGTTTCACACCCGTTGTGGACTTAGTTCGCACCGCAGCAAAAGACCCAGATGTACTGGCTATTAAACAAACCCTGTACCGCACAGGTGCCACTTCGGAAATTGTAGATGCACTGGTTGATGCCGCTCGTAAAGGTAAAGAAGTGACGGTGGTCATCGAACTGCGCGCGCGATTTGATGAAGAAGAAAACTTACACTTAGCAAACCGTTTACAAGAAGCCGGAGCGGTTGTGGTGTATGGCGTAGTAGGTTACAAAACCCACGCTAAAATGCTGATGATTGTTCGCCGCGAAAATAAAAAATTACGTCGCTATGTGCACCTTGGCACCGGTAACTACCATGCAGGAAATGCGCGCTTATATACTGATTACAGTTTAATTACTTGTAATAAAGACATTACTGAAGATATACACAAAGTATTTCAGCAGCTCACCGGTATGGGTAAAGCACTGAGTATTAAAAAGATTTACCACGCACCGTTTACCTTACACAAAAGCTTATTGGCATTAATTGCGAAAGAAGCTGACAACGCAAAAAACGGCAAGCCCGCTCGCATTATTGTGAAAGTAAACTCACTCACCGAGCCAAAGATTATCAAAGCGTTATATCAAGCCAGCCAAGCAGGTGTAGAGATCGACTGTATTGTACGAGGCATGTGTCGTTTGGTTCCGGGTATCCCTGAGGTTAGCGAAAATATTCGCGTGCGCAGTATCATCGGTCGCTTTTTAGAACATACTCGTGTGTATTATTTCGAAAACAACGGCGACTCCAAAATATTTGGTGCCAGCGCTGACTGGATGGAACGTAACCTGTTAAGTCGAGTTGAAACTTGTTTTCCCATTGATAATGAAAAATGGGCAGCACGTATGAAAGCAGACTTAGAACTATATTTAACCGACAACTGCCAAAGCTGGGTATTGCAACGCGATGGCAGCTACATTAAGTCAGAACCTAAAAACGGTGAAGAGCAAATCAGCGCACAACAGGTGCTACTGGACACACTGGCAGTTTAATTTTTAGGTAGTGATCAAAAAAAAGCCCGCATGATTTTATGCCGGCTTTTTTGTTAGTGATTAAAATTATTGAAAGGTTAAATCAAACATCCCTTCTTCTAATAATACTTTTTCACGCTCTAAATCCATCACCGTCATTGGATTTTTATCTAGATAACCTTCAGGAAAGGTTAACTTAATCGAAAACTTAAATGCCTTAATCTTTGGATCAACCACTTCATCAATGCCTCGCCCAAAATGTAATAGCACCGCAAGACGTAACAATATGCATAAACGCATATGGGTCTTAGCCGCACGTTTGCTCATTGGCTCAATATCTTGAATAGGTAATTTTTTACGATGGCCTTTCAACAAAATGGCAAGGGCTTCTTGGTTTTGTTTACTAAAGCCAGGCATGTCACAGTACTGCACTAAATAGCCGCTGTGTTTATTATAAGAACTATGGGCGATGGCCAAACCCACTTCGTGTAAATCGGCTGCCCAGCGTAACCAATCTTTACAATGAGGCTCGTTTATTTTCCAACGCTCAGCCACTTGTTCATACAAGTTCAACGCCGTATTTTTAACATTTTGTGCTTGGGCGGTATCCACCACAAATCGGGTTTGCATGGCGGTGACGGTTTTCTCTCGCACATCTTCATGGTTTACACGACCAATTAGATCATAAAGCGCACCTTCTCTTAACGCACCATCACTATAGGTAAGATGGTCAATCTCCAGCACTTCAAATATCGCAATTAAGATTGCAAGACCTGCCGGAAAAACCTGCAACCGCTGATCTTTAACCCCTTGTAATTCTAGTTTATCGATGTGCTTTTTTTGGATGACTAATTTTTTAAGTGCAAGTAAGGCTTTTAAAGTAATTCCTTCTTCTGAAAAACCATAATTTACCAACACTCGGGTGGTCGCACGCATGGTACCGGAACTGCCCACCACATTTTGCCAACCCACACGACGATACATGGCTTTGATCTGAAACAATTCCCGCTTAGCCGCGGCAATTGCTTGTAAGAATGCAAATTCGGTTAAATGGCCATCGGCAAAAAACCGATCCGTGTAGGTGACACAACCAAGACTCAAACTTTCCATTTTAAGTGGCGCAAAACGCTCACCAATTATAAATTCGGTACTGCCACCACCAATATCAATTACCAAGCGCTTGCCGTCATCATCTGCCAAGGTGTGTGCCACCCCAAGATAAACCAAACGCGCTTCTTCTATGCCTGAAATAACTTCAATAGGAAAACCCAATACTTTTTTCGCTTTTTGCATAAAGCCGTAACTATTGGGAGCGGCACGCAATGTATTGGTACCAAGTATCGTCACCAGATGCGGGTCTATGCCCCTTAAGCGCTGACCAAAACGCTCAAGACAAGCCAATGCTCGCTCTTGTGCATCTTCGGCGATCCCCGTAATGGGGTGCAACCCTGAGGCAAGTTGTACTTTTTCTCCACGCTGATCAATGATCTGTAACTGACCATTTATTAAGCGCGCCATAATCATATGAAAGCTGTTAGAACCAAGATCCACGGCCGCTAACACTTGCTGAGACTGAACACTGTGTTCCATAAATCACTAAATCTTATTGATAGGAAGCAAATGAGTATTTTGCACGCCTGAGCACAAGATGCCAGCGAAACCCCACTCTAGCTATTGATAAAGCGCATACTTGTACCCATATAAAGGATTCATATGCCTTTTCTGTCCATATATTAGTCACAAACTAACTAGGGCGCTAAACAGTAATTACTTGAACCAAGAGTTCGAAATGCTATGATTGGGCCCATTGAAAATTGCACATTCCTGTGACACTTAACGAGTATTTAGTCCCATGAGCGAAAATATTATTAGTCTTACTGACGATTCTTTTGATGCCGATGTTTTACAATCAGACGTTCCTGTCTTGGTTGATTACTGGGCTGAGTGGTGTGGTCCTTGTAAAATGATCGCACCAGTACTTGAAGAAATTTCTGAAGAGTACGCTGGTAAGCTTAAAGTTGCTAAATTGAACATTGACCAAAACGAAGCGACGCCGCCTAAATTTGGTATCCGCGGTATCCCAACACTTATGATCTTCAAAAACGGTCAAATCGAAGGTACCAAAGTTGGCGCACTGTCTAAGTCTCAGCTAACTGCATTCATTGATAGCACTATCTAATCAATGCCTTGAAAACCCAGCGTAACGCTGGGTTTTTATTTATTGAGTGTTTTTTAGCTCGTTTCTGGACTCAAAAAATAAAAGCGACTATAGTTAGTTCAAAGCAAGTAAAGAGCGGTTCCGCTCAAATCCAATTCAAACAAAGTAATTCCCTCATTTAATCTTCACATAGAACTCTTAGATCCATATGAATCTTACCGAACTCAAGAAAAAATCCGTTGCTCAACTGCTCGAAATTGCAGAAGGCATGGGCATGGAAAACGTGAGCCGCTCACGCAAACAAGACCTTATTTTTTCCATCCTTAAGCGTCACGCCAAAGGCGGTGAAGACATTTATGGCGATGGTGTATTAGAAATACTTCAAGATGGCTTTGGTTTTTTACGCTCTGCAGACAGCTCTTACCTTGCAGGCCCAGATGACATCTACGTAAGCCCAAGCCAAATTCGTCGCTTCAATATGCGCAAAGGTGACTTCTTATCTGGCAAGATTCGCCCACCTAAAGATGGTGAACGTTACTTTGCACTACTTAAAGTAAATGAAGTAAATGGCGAAGCCCCTGAAAAATCAAAAAGCAAAATCTTATTCGAAAACTTAACACCGCTTTTCCCGAATGAGCGTTTTGTATTAGAACAAGGTAACGGCAGTACAGAAGATTTGTCCTGTCGTGTAATCGATCTGATTGCACCAATCGGTAAGGGTCAACGTGGCCTAATCGTAGCACCGCCTAAAGCGGGTAAAACCATGCTACTGCAAACTATTGCCCAAGCTATTACTCATAACAACCCAGAATGCGAGATGATCGTATTACTGATTGATGAGCGCCCAGAAGAAGTAACCGAAATGCAACGCAGTGTGCGCGGCGAAGTGGTTGCCTCTACCTTTGATGAGCCGCCAGCACGTCACGTACAAGTGGCCGAAATGGTACTCGAAAAAGCCAAGCGTTTGGTTGAACACAAACGCGACGTGGTAATTTTACTTGATTCCATCACTCGTCTAGCTCGTGCATATAACACAGTGATTCCGTCATCCGGTAAAGTATTAACCGGTGGTGTAGATGCCCACGCCCTAGAAAAACCAAAACGCTTTTTTGGTGCTGCCCGTAATGTTGAAGAAGGTGGTTCATTAACCATCATCGCAACGGCTCTTGTTGATACGGGTTCAAAAATGGATGAAGTTATCTACGAAGAATTTAAAGGTACCGGTAACCAAGAATTACACCTTGATCGTAAAGCCGCTGAGAAGCGTATTTACCCTGCCATGAACATCCGTAAGTCTGGTACTCGTCGTGAAGATCACATGATGCCTGAAGCAGAATTACAACGTTTATGGATTCTGCGTAGAATCATCGCAGAAATGGAAGATCTACAAGCCATCGAATTTATGATCGATCGTTTGAAAGGCACCAAAACCAACGAAGAATTCTTCCTTACCATGAAGGGCTAAGATTAAGATGCCTGACGAGAGATGTGAGACGCCAAAGCATTTTGCTCCCATCAAACACCTCCCGTCATAATTCTCGTTTTTGTGAGAAAGCAGCTTCGGCTGCTTTTTCTTTTTCAGCTAAATTAAAGTAAACTGCAACTCTTTACATTACAACGTGGGAAGTGTCTTTTCCCCTTTATTTATAAGGTTTTAGTGGCGTAATCGAAGAAAAGTAGAAGCATAAAATTAGCGTCTTACGTCTCCCTTCTTACATCTCACGATCAAATATGAAATATAAAGACTTACGCGACTTCATCGACCAGCTAGAAAAACAAGGCGAGCTAAAACGCATTAGCATGCCAGTGGACCCTAAGCTTGAAATGACCGAAATTTGCGATCGCACTCTGCGCGCTGGTGGCCCCGCTCTATTATTTGAAAACCCAGTGGGTTCAGATGTCCCTGTACTGGCAAATTTATTTGGCACACCAAAACGAGTGGCCATGGGCATGGGCGAATCCAGTGTCGAGGCGCTGCGTGAAGTGGGTAAGTTATTAGCATTTTTAAAAGAGCCAGAACCACCTAAAGGTCTAAAAGACGCGTGGTCCAAACTCCCAATATTTAAAAAAGTATTAAGCTTAAGCGCCAAAGTCGTCAAAAAAGCCCCTTGCCAAGAAATCGTTCTCGAAGGTGATGAGGTTGATTTAAGTAAATTACCTATCCAGCATTGCTGGCCAGGAGACGCGGCACCTTTGATCACTTGGCCACTGGTTATCACCAAAGGGCCTAATAAAGATCGCCATAATTTAGGTATCTACCGTCAGCAAGTGATCGCCAAAAACAAGTTAATCATGCGCTGGTTAAGCCATCGAGGTGGCGCATTAGATTTTCGTGAATTCCAACAGCAAAACCCAGGTAAGCCGTATCCGGTCTCTGTGGCTTTGGGGGCTGATCCGGCCACAATTTTAGGTGCCGTTACCCCTGTGCCTGACACCTTGTCAGAATATGCTTTTGCTGGCTTGCTGCGTAATAGCCGTACCGAGGTGGTTAAATCCATTGGCAATGACTTAATGGTACCTGCCAGTGCGGAATACATTCTAGAAGGTTACATCTACCCAGATGACATGGCCGATGAAGGACCATTTGGTGACCATACCGGTTATTACAACGAAGTGGACCAATTCCCTGTTTTCACCGTAGAACGTATTACCCATAGAAAAGACCCGATCTATCACAGTACTTATACCGGTCGCCCGCCAGATGAGCCGGCAATTTTGGGTGTGGCTCTAAATGAAGTGTTTGTACCGATCTTGCAAAAGCAATTTCCTGAAATCACTGATTTCTACCTGCCACCTGAAGGCTGTAGCTATCGTATGGCGGTGGTCACCATTAAGAAGCAGTACCCAGGTCACGCTAAGCGCGTCATGTTGGGGGTTTGGTCTTTCTTACGTCAATTTATGTATACCAAGTTTGTCATTGTGACAGACGACGATGTAAATGCGCGGGATTGGAACGATGTTATTTGGGCCATTACGACCCGTATGGACCCAACCCGTGACACCACGTTAATTGATAATACACCCATCGATTACTTGGATTTTGCCTCACCTGTCTCTGGCCTTGGCAGCAAAATGGGTCTTGATGCCACCAACAAATGGCCAGGTGAAACCGACCGTGAATGGGGTATTCCCATTGTTATGGATGACGCGGTGAAACAAAAAGTCGATAAAATGTGGGATGAACTGAATATTTTTGATGAACAGTCCTAAACTCTAATATGACACATCAAATCATCATTCAACCAAAAGGGCTCAAATTTGAAGCCCAAGAAAATGAAAACGTGTTGGACGCGGCACAACGAGCTGGCATTAAAATCCGCAAAAGTTGCACTAACGGTAACTGCGAAATTTGCAAAGCCACGTTGCTAGCCGGAGTAGTTGAGACTCCGGAAGGTAAAAAGAATGCCGACCATCCAGACGTTAACCCATTACTTTGCTGTGTTTCAAAACCACGCAGCGACCTAATTTTGGAGCTAGACAAGGTGCTAGGACCCGGAGAAATTGCTTTGCAACATGTAGCCTTTCAAGTGCAAAGCGTTACGGCCTTAAAGGGTCACGTTTATCAGGTAGAACTACTTGCCCCCGCTGGCAAGCCAGTGAGCTACCATGCAGGTCAGTACCTTGAATTATTAATTGATGGTGAGGAATATCCATTTACCATCGCCAGTGCACCTAATGACCGCCGTGTCGAATTACACCTTGGTGTTAGCCCAGACAATCAATCTAGTAATCTGATATTAAAATACCTGCAAAGCAACCCAACAGTACGCGCACGCCTACCTAAAGGCGATGTGTGGCTAAAAACCGAAGCGGATCAGTTTAACTTACATGACCCTTTGGTGTTTATTGTGGCGGGTACCGGCTTTTCCCAAGCAAAAGCCATGATAGAAGAACAACTCAAACATCAACATAGTGCCATTCATTTGTATTGGATTAACCGTGATGCCAGCGGCTTTTATTCTGATCTTGCTCAACAATGGGCAAATGATGGACTCATTAATTACCAAGCCATGACACCGGAATCACCTGAGTGTGAGTTTTTTACCGATAAAACCGTAGAGGAATTAATTCACAACAAGCTTGGCAATCTTTCAAACATTAAAGCCATTGCTTGCGGTGGCCCAGGCTTTGTTTACAGCGTGTTAAGTGGGTTAGAAAGCAAAGGTTTCCATCAATCACAAATGCTCAGTGATGTGTTTGCTTACGCTCCACGCCCTGAATAACCGCATTTATCTAATATAGATGTAAGGACGTTAAAAATGAGCATGGGGTGCATTTATTGCGGGCAGTCTGTTATTAACCAAAGTCCAATGACCATCCCCGGCAAGGGGGTGGCTCATCTACGCTGCTTTCAAACCGACCAAGCGCTTAAGCGTACTTTTCAAACATTAGATATATCAAAACTCAATGACGCCGAATTAGCTGACCTTAAAGAAATCGTCATCGCTGAAGAGAATGCGCGCAACAAAGATAACTACGACATTGAGCTGTTTTAGGTAAGTGTGTTTATTTCTTTTTTTCAACAATTCGAAATAATACACTGGGGAAAAATCGTTTTAACGTCAACGCCACCATAGACAAACCTTCGCCTACTGCAATCTCCTTTTTGCCCTTACCTAATTGTTTAATGATCACTTGTGCGCATTTATCCACATTCATGCCGCTTTTAATATCTTCATCATCCACACCAAAACGCTCACCGCGAGCGGTGACTGCATTTTTAGAAATATCGGTTTTAATAAATCCTGGAGTAATGGTACTCACTCGAATGCCATGCTCGGCAACTTCTGCGCGCAGGGCATCAAAAAAACCCATCACCGCATGTTTGGCAGCACAATAACCAGTACGCCATTTCACACCCACTTTACCGGCCACACTTGATGTCACCGTAATATGACCTGTGCCTTGTTTCACCATCACTGGTAATACTTGTTTAGTAAGGGCAATTTGCCCCAACACATCTACATCGAGCAGGGTTTTATACACAGATAAATCAGTATCTAAACATAGCGAACGCTGAGAGATTCCGGCGTTGTTAATCAGCACATCAATGGTTTTAAAATGGGCGGTAACGGCAAATACTTTTTCAGGCATAGATTCATGTTCGGTTACATCTAACGGCAAAACCAACACATCTTCATCTTTTGCCCCAAGCTTTATACAAGCTTGCTTAACTCGCGCAAGTTCAGGCTCGCGACGAGCCGACAATACCAATTGATTCCCCTGCCTTGCATATTGTTTCGCAAGGGCCTCACCTATGCCTGACGAGGCACCTGTTATCCACACAACGGACATGTTCGCTCCTTATTGTTATTTTTCTGTAAGCAGCGTGCCACGTTAAATACTTCAAAAGCAAGCCACTTCCATATGGCGCACTATCCCGACCTACCTCTTCAAGTCGGTTATCTTCTATGATTATGGGTACGTTAAACGATAAATTCAGATAATGATTGCACCCAATATCGCTAAAGCCATTGCTCGTTATTATGTTCGTCTGAAATTAGAGGAAATGATTGAGCTGGCTGATCGCAAAGGAGACAAGGCGGCTTATCACAAATATAAACGGATTCTGAAGAAGCTCGAGTACAGATCAGCACAGAACATAAGACACGAACGAGATGGGTTTCATCGCAAAAAAGATTAAGGCGTAATACTCGAGAAACTATCCCTGCATCGCCCATAAGCTTGGCATTACATTCCCAGCTGACAACGGTAGGATGGGTTAGATTGAGCGCAGCGAAATCGTAAACCATCAAATATAAATTTAATTAATGATGGGTCATTTCGGTTTCTAGGTACCGTAAAATCGCAATCTAACCACCGAGTGTAGAGAGTGTTCGAACCGCCAATCTATTTTCTTTCAGGCATAAAAAAACCAGCTACTTGAGCTGGTTTTTAAGAATTCTGAGATGGTGCCCAGAGGCGTGATCATTGCGCAGCAATAGAGTGCCGAAGGCAGGCGAAGCCCAAGCGTAGCGCTGCTCAATCGAACCACCGAGTGTAAAGAGTGTTCGAACCGCCTATCTACTTTCTTTCAGGCATAAAAAAACCAGCTACTTGAGCTGGTTTTTAAGAATTCTGAGATGGTGCCCAGAGGCGGAATCGAACCACCGACACGAGGATTTTCAATCCTCTGCTCTACCGACTGAGCTATCTGGGCATATCAACTAAGGCGAAGCCCGTTGAGGTGGCGTATTAAACCTGTAATTCAGATTAGTGTCAACCCTGTATTACAATAATTTTTGCTTAGTTATCAGCCACTTAATCTTTATCGGCTTCTTTGTAGCCTTCTGCTTGGTCCACCTCTTCGCCGGCAAAGAATTTAGCCATTTGCCCTTGTAAGTATTTACGGCTTGTCATGTCCATCATATTGAGGTGTTGCTCATTGATGATGCGAGTTTGATGTTCCATCCAGTCATGCCAAGCCTGTTTGCTGACATTCTCGTATACGTCCTGCCCTAAAGGCCCTGGAAATGGAGGCTTGGGCAAGCCTTCAAGTTCTTTTTGATAACGGCGGCAAATAACGGTGCGACTCATAGACTTTCCAATAGTTTTTTAACCGGGGCCGCTAAGCCCACGCTGGCAGGTTGTTTTAAGTTATACCAAAGCATAGGTGCTTGGGCCACCTGTTCGACCTTGTGTGTTAACTGTACCCGAATAGGGTGAATATCAAGATGATAATGGCTAAATGTGTGACGAAAAACCTCACCATGTTCCACCCCTTTAATTTTTGTTTGGAGCAACAGCTCGTGATCAAATAGCTCTTGCTCAAGACTTTGTTGAGGAAATATCCACAAGCCACCCCATATCCCACTGTTGGGTTGTTGTTGCAGCAATACTTCATGGCCATGCTGTAACATCAGTAAACGAACAGCCTTAATCGGCTTTTCCTTTTTAGGCTTGCTGTTGGGGAATGCTTTCACTCTATCTTGTGCATAGGCTTCACATTGATTCACTAATGGGCAAATCTGGCACTGGGGTTTACTGCGTGTGCAAAGGGTGGCCCCCAGATCCATCATGGCTTGTGTGTAGTCACCTGTGCGCTTGGCAGGCGTATAACGCTCTGCAATCAGCCACATATCATCGGCCACTTTTTTATTACCAGGCCAGCCTTCTATGGCGTGAAAGCGGCTTAATACTCGTTTTACATTTCCATCTAAAATAGCGGCATGTTTACCCATGCTGATGCTGGCAATAGCCCCAGCAGTGGAGCGACCAATGCCCGATAACGATTCTAATTCTTCAACGCTTTGTGGGAACTGACCACCAAAATCATTTACCACGGTTTGTGCGCACTTATGCAGGTTACGAGCACGAGCGTAATAACCTAACCCGGTCCAATGGTGTAAAACCTCATCCGTGCTGGCATTGGCAAGATCTTGAACCGTCGGAAACGACGCCATAAAACGCTGGTAATACGGAATGACTGTCACCACCTGAGTTTGCTGCAGCATGATTTCTGAAACCCACACTCGATAAGGGGTTTTATTGTGCTGCCAAGGTAAATCATGGCGACCATGGTCATCAAACCAACTCAAGACGGCCTGGCTAAACGCAGAAGATGCACTCATTTTGATACTAACTAACTAGAAAGGCTGCAAGCCTACCTCAATGGCGCAATTGATGTAAGAACTTCCCGAGTAAAGCCAAGGTGCAGATACGCACAATTCAATGGGGCCCCATCAGGGTGAAGCCCTTGGCAGAAGCATCACATTAAAGTGATAGGGAGCCAATCTCAATTGGACGCTGTATATAGGATTCCAGTTCGTCTGCTGGCATGGGTCTGGCGATCAAGTAACCTTGACCATACTCACAACGGTTGGCACGTAAGAAATCAATTTGCTCTTTGGTTTCGATGCCTTCGGCCACAACCCGTAAATTTAATTTATGGGCCATGGCTATCACCGCTGCGGTGATTTCCATATCACTCACATCGTTTGGAATATCCATAACAAACGAGCGATCCACTTTTAACACATCAATAGGAAAACGTTTTAAATAACTGAGCGATGAATACCCAGTACCAAAGTCATCAATGGCTATGGAGATTCCCATTTGTTTTATCTGACGCATGGTAAAGATGGCATTCTCTACGTGGTCCATTAACGTACTTTCTGTGATTTCAAGTTCGATCACTTCTACCGGACAACCTGTCATGGTAATGCTTTCGTTTAGATCATGGATCAAATTAGGATCACTAAACTGACGAGCGGATAAATTCACCGCTACTTTTGCATGCTCAGGCCAAATACCGAGATTCATCAGGTTTTTAACTTGCATCAAACTTTGACGAAATACAAATTTACCAATTGGGATAATTAAACCGCACTCTTCCGCAATTGGAATAAAGCGATCAGGTGGCACCATGTCTTTGCCTTTTGGCTTCCAACGAATGAGTGCTTCAACCCCTATGAAACGATAACTTAATAGGTCAATTTTGGGTTGAAAATAAATAATAAAATCATCGTTATTTTCAATTGAATGCCGCAGGTCTTTTTCAATTTCAAGATAGCCCAGCATTTCTTTATTCATATCTTCAGAGAAGAACTGGAAGTTATTACGGCCCATGGCTTTCGCACGATACATTGCCATATCGGCGTTACGCATTAATTTGTTGGCATCACTGGCATCCGTTGGTGACATAGTAATACCAATGCTCACGGTATTAATGACCGTTTGATTTTTTAAAGTGATAGGCTTGCATAAACATTTCAGAATTTTATCGGCTATATGACGCACCCCGTGAGTCGAATCCACATCACTTAAAAGTACAGTAAACTCATCACCACCAATGCGGCTGACGGTATCGGTTTCTCGCACGCTATCGCGCAAGCGCTGCGCAATCTCAATTAATAATTGATCACCCGCATCGTGACCAAGGCTGTCATTTATCCGCTTAAACTGATCAAGATCTAAAAATAGTAACGCAACAAATGTTCCGCGACGCTTGCTTTCAACTACGGCTTTATTTAAGCGGTCTTGAAATAGGCGACGATTTGACAACCCAGTAAGCGGGTCATAAAACGCAAGATTTTCCATTTGTAACTGTGCATTTTTTAAATCCGTGATATCACTGATCGCACCCATGTAACCATAAATTTCGCCTTTACCATCATGCAGAACACTAGCTTCGATAATGGTCCAAGTAATCTCACCTTGTTTTTCAAAACCGACTTCTACTACAAACTCTTGATGACTTTGTATTAGGGCGCTCCACGCTTTTAATGTACGACGTCTATCTTCTGACCGAATACGACCCAACCAGTGCTCAAGATTAGCTAACGGCTGATTGATCCCTGTGATCTCGGACCAGCGGCTATTCACATAGGTTATTTGATGCTGCAAATTAATTTGAAAAATACCAACCGGTGATAATGTGGCCAGCTGACGAAATTTTTCTTCGCTGGCATATAACCTAGCTGTTTCATCTTCGATTTTACTGAGCATGCCATTAAAAACATCGGCCATATCGCCAATTTCATCTTTCACTTCTTTTTCAGCACGCAAACTATAATCTTGCTGCTCGGTAATATCCCGTGCTGTTTTTGTGATTTTTTGAATCGGCTTTAACAGTAAATATTGTAAATATTTTGCCAATAACATTGATAAAATTAAAACAACTAAAGCCACCAATACAATGAACAGCAATTGTTCTTGCCAACGTTTATTTAACCAATCCAAACTCAAGCTCATATAAAGCGTGCCAACCGGTAAACCGTCTAATTCAATAGGTTCATAAATCTCAATGGTTTTGCCAATTTTGAGGTCTGTTTCTTTTGGATTTTCCGGACACATCTTTTGGTCTAGATGAGTAAAGTGATGAATAGCAAAAACTTGCTGTCCACTGTCATAAATACATGCCATTAACACATTGGGGTTTTCACCCAATGCTTTTAAATTCGCTTCAGCTTGAATCACATCACTAAAAATCAAAGCAGCCGTACTGCGATTGGCAACGATGCCAGCTAATATTTTCATGTCTTCAGACACATTTTTTATTTCTTGGGTGCGATCGTAATAAACCAAGGTCACAGAACTCGCCACCACGGCAAAAACAGTGGTTATGACAATACTGGCAATCAGTTTGGTTTTTAAATGCAACCTAGGAAGCCAAGACATTACTGGCCTCCTTTTTTAATTTTACTGGCAACTTCTAATAAGTTTGCTGCAAATGACAAACCGGAGTCTCGGGCCAGGTCGACATTAATGTGAAGGCGAACTCTTTGGTTTTCTAAAACAAACACCACCATGGCTTTTTCAATTGATTGCGCACCATCAGCCACGGTTAATACCGGGTTTTGTTTTAGCCAGGCTTTTAACTCGGCCCCATCGATTAATGACGGTGCCGAAAGAAGAAGTAAATGACAGGATTGTGCTTGGGATAGTTTAGCGACACTTTGTAAGCGAACAGGTCGATTAAAGACGGTTCTGCCTACCATTTTTTGCAAGTTGCCCTGATAAGTATCTGAGCCAAGCAAACAGAGGTTAAAATGCTCCAACTGCTTACGCTCTTCAGGCCAGAATACAAACTTACTGATTTGGAAAAGGTAAGCTGACTTTATTTGGCTAGTATTGAGTTCACTAAAGGCGTTACTTGACCCACCAGCACACCATGCAGTAACCAATAATACTAACCATATATGACGCCAACCTTTGGCCATATAAGACATTTTCCACTGTTTAGGTCAACGGTGAATACTCTCACCAATAGTATTGAGGTTAGGCTGAATTGGGTTTTAACGCAAACCGCAAGCTTGTTAGAGCTTGCGGTTATTAAAAGGCGCGATAACGGGGATTAAAGCTGAACGGATTGCAGTTGAGAAATGGTTTTATCAATACCGTCACGTTCGATTTGATCGCTAAATTGAGCGCGGTAAGTACGAATTAAGCCTAAGCCGGCGATGGTGGCATCATAAACCAGCCATTGCCCTGGTTTTGGCTGATACAAACGATACTGCAAGTTTACAGGACTGCCCCCTGCTACATGGATATCAGAGCTTACAATTGCCTTATCACCGGACTTATTAAAGCGAGTTTCACCATAGGTCACATCTTGACCTGTGTAGGCTTTAAATGCCCCTGCGTAGGTTTTGATAAGTAAGCGTTTAAAACCTTCTGCAAAATCAGAACGCTGCTGATCATTAATTTCAGCCCAGTATTTGCCCAATGCCAGTTGCGACATGCGCTCTTGATCGATAATCGGCAGCATACGAGTTTCAACCAAACTCAGTAGAAATTCAGGCCCTTGGTCTAATTTTTCTTTGTTGGCCAAAATCTCAGCAAGCACAATATCGGAAACAGACTTCACCACCTTTTGAGGATGCACTTCCTCCGCTTGTGCCGGTAACATCAAGGCCAGCATGAGGCCTAATACACTTAATAAACGAAACATGATTTTCTCCATTAATAATGTTCCTTAGTTTAATTTCTAACCTTAAATAGATAAAGATCACTAAATCTAACTAATTGTTTCACATTACAAACAATACTACAGGGGCGTATAACGCCAACCTTGTAAATATTGCACAAACCCAAGCTCATACAAGCCAGATAGCTCAGCCGCTTCATCCTCAATATACAAAGAGCATTGAGATTCCACCGCCCACTGACACAACCTCACTAATAACTGCTTGGCTACGCCTCTGTTACGAGTAATTGAGCGCACACACAGCTGTTTCACTTCATAACTATACGCACCAGAGGCGGATTTAGACTGCTGAACCAAGCAGGCTGCACACACAATTCGATCATTAAAGTAACCCAGTGCCATCCGCTGACCCGCTGCCACGTTTGCCAGCGCCCAATCTGCTGCAACCGTTGCCTCCCCATCTAACCAATCCTTTGGAGCATCAGCATAAAGTTTGTTCAAGTCCACACGATCTTGCTCGCTAGGCGAATCTAACCACTTTAAATAAACGGGCAATGTCTTATTCCAAAACCAAGGGCGAAAAGCCGATATTCTAACCGTGATTGCGTGCCCTCGCCACGTGCTTTCTAAATAGGATTGATCACTGCAACTCTAACCACTGCGCCATGTTTAAGGTATACTCGGGTTTTTATTTACCCTTTGGATTTAGACCATGGCTCAGCGTACGGCGTCGGTTGAACGCAATACCTCAGAAACCCAAATCAAAGTCTCTGTAAACCTAGACGGTACAGGCAAGGCTCAATTTGATACAGGCATGCCTTTTCTTGAGCACATGCTAGACCAGATCGCCCGTCACGGCCTTGTGGACCTAGACATCGTCTGCAAAGGGGATAACCACATTGACGATCACCACAGCGCAGAAGACACAGGCATCACACTAGGCCAAGCCTTTGCAAAAGCCATTGGCGATAAAAAAGGCCTGCGCCGTTATGGCCACGCATATGTGCCATTAGATGAAGCCCTTAGCCGTGTTGTAATCGACTTCTCTGGTCGCCCTGGTTTGGAATATAAAATTCCGTTCACTCGCGGCAGCGTAGGCGGCTTTGATACCGAATTGTTTTATGAGTTTTTCCAAGGGTTTGTGAATCACGCGGGTGTGACGCTACATATCGATAACCTAAAAGGCCACAACGCTCACCATCAAATTGAAACCGTGTTCAAAGCATTTGGTCGTGCCCTGCGTATGGCCATGGAAGTGGACCCAAGAATGGAAGGCATGATTCCTTCAACTAAAGGTTCTTTGTAATCTTCCCTTAACACGCAATTAAATTTCATTGTTCACCCAGCTATGTGTAAATAAAAACAGCGCTGGGTGACGCCAAGAAAATTTATAACGCAGTATTGGCAAGCTCCACCAAGCGAGAGAACACCAATGAAAAGCAAGATTTGTGCAGTCATTGATTATGGCATGGGCAACCTACACAGCGCGTCCAAAGCATTGGAACACGCGGGCAATGACACTCAAGTCATCGTCACCTCCGACCCTGAAACCATCTTAAAAGCCGACCACGTTGTATTACCCGGTGTGGGTGCCATGCGTGATTGCATGGGCGAAATCCTGCGCTTAGGGGTTGATCAAGTGGTGGCCGAAGTAGCCAAAAGCAAACCGCTATTAGGTATCTGTGTGGGCATGCAAGCCATGATGCATCACAGCGAAGAAAACGGCGGCGTAGAATGTTTAAAATATTTCCCGGGCAAAGTGCAGTTTTTTGGTCACGACTTAATTGAAACCCAAGGCACACAAACTGGTGAGAAGTTAAAAGTCCCTCACATGGGCTGGAACCAGGTATCACAAGTAGCGCACCCAATGTGGGATAACATCGCAGACAATAGCCGTTTTTATTTTGTGCACAGCTATTTTGTCACCGCAGAAAATGAACAACACATAAAAGGTCGAGGCCACTATGGCAAAGACTTTGTAGCCGCTATCGGTCAAGACAATGTGTTTGCAGTGCAGTTTCACCCAGAAAAAAGCCACACTGCGGGTTTGCAGTTGTTAGAGAACTTTTTAAATTGGGACGGGCAAGCTTAAACAGGAGACGGGAGACGGGAGACGGGAGACGGGAGACGCAGCTAAGGTGTTCACTTCGTTTGAGTCAACCATTCTTTAATCACTGTATTTTAGACCCGAATTCAGTTTTGACTCTCCGTAGGATGGGTTAGATTAAGCGCAGCGAAATCGTAACCCATCGACAATATTAGCTTTAAACTTGATGGGTTACGCTCGTACCTCGCTAACCCATCCTACGTACTATTAATTAAAAGCTGAACTGAACGCAGCTAAGACAAGGCAAAAAATTTTGAACAACCGCAGTGTGCTCGAGCACATGAGGATTGTGAGAATTTTTTTAACGCCGTATTAGCAAGGCTCAGAAAGCGAGATACGAGCAAAATATCATGGGATTAGCGAAAAGAATCATACCTTGCCTAGACGTCGAAGGCGGCCGCGTAGTTAAAGGCGTCCAGTTTGTCGACATCCGCGACGCAGGTGACCCAGTAGAAGTGGCCAAACGTTACGACGAACAAGGTGCCGATGAAATCACCTTTTTAGACATCACCGCATCACATGAAGGCCGCGATACAACCATTCACATGGTGCAAGCCATTGCCGAGCAAGTATTCATCCCGCTTACAGTTGGCGGCGGTATTCGCGCCATTGAAGACATTCGCAATATGTTAAACGCAGGTGCCGATAAAGTTTCCATTAATAGCGCCGCCATTACCAATCCCGAATTTGTTCGCGAAGCCGCCGAAAAATTTGGCAGCCAATGTATCGTGATTGCCATTGATGCAAAAAAAGTAAGTACCGATGGCGAAGAAAATAAGTGGGAAATCTTTACCCACGGCGGTCGTAAACCAACCGGTATTGACGCCATTGAATGGGCGGTAAAAATGACGGAATTTGGCGCAGGCGAAGTACTCTTAACCTCAATGGATAAAGACGGTGTAAAAACCGGCTTTGATATTGAACTCACGCGAGCGATTTCTGACGCGGTCAACGTACCTGTTATTGCATCAGGTGGTGTGGGTAATTTACAACACTTAGCGGACGGCGTGACCTTAGGCAAAGCGGATGCCGTTTTAGCGGCGAGTATTTTTCACTTTGGTGAACATACCGTACAAGAAGCCAAAGAGCATATGCAAGCGCAAGGTATAGAAGTTAGGCTTTAACGGAAGACGCAGCTCACGTTTTTGTTACGTTAAAATCCAATAATCTTCAATTGCCATTGCGTAAGTGAGATATGAGCGATCCGCAATCCATTTTAATCAGACACATATGGTAGGTTGGGTTAATGAGGTACGAATGTAACCCAACATTCAATTGATGGGTTACGACTTCGCTTCGCTCAATCTAACCCATCCTACCCATTAAGATTGTTTTATTTACAGTGTTTTAACAAGCTTTCGCACTTCAGCCAAATGCCTTCTAGAAATGGCAACCAAGTCGTCATAACCATTCAACCGTAAAGCCACACTGCCATCCTCGCATTTCTCTAATCCTAGTATAGCGGCTTTACGCACAAGGGAATTACGATGCACACGAATAAATTTTTCAGCAAACTCATCTTCTAAATCTTTAAGCGGTTCATCAATTAATACTTCACCGTTTTTATGAATCACCGAAATGTATTTTTGTTCTGCTTTAAATAAAACAATATTTTCAACCGCCACCAACTCTAAACCTTGATGGGTTTTAGCACTTATATGACTGCGACAAGCATCTTTATGTAATGCAATTGACTGTGCTTTATTAATTTTATCTAAACGAGAAAACGCTGTTTTTAATTCCTCTTTACGCACCGGTTTTAATAAATACCCAACCGCTTGTACGTTAAATGCCTCAATGGCAAATTCGTCATAGGCAGTACAAAAAATAATGGCTGGCGGCGTATCTAACTGTGCAAGGTGACGAGCGGCTTCTAGACCGTCCATGGTTGGCATTTGTATATCCATCAATACCACGTCCGGTAAAAATTTTTCTACCGCTTCAATGGCCTGCACACCATTAATGGCAAGGGCAATTACTTCACCTAGCTGTTCAGTTTCAACAAAGCGCTGTAAGCGACTACGGGCAAGTTCTTCGTCATCGACAATTAATACATTCATGAGGCGACTTGAGGCTGGTGATTATAATGGAGATGAATAGTAAAGGTTTTCTCGTCTTGTTCTGTGGTACTGCTCGCATCATGGCCATACAAGGCTTGCAAACGATGCTGGATATTTTCTAACGCCATTTGATTACCACTTTCATGGCGCTGATGTTGCACGGTACAAATGGGGTTGCTCACTCTAATATGTAACCGTGATTGTTCCATATAAATATTAATACTCACTACTCCCCCTTTTTCACTGGGAGCAATGCCATGATAAATGGCGTTTTCGATTAACGGCTGCAAGGTTAATAGCGGAATGTTGGTAAGCTTGGGGGCTTCAACTTGCCATTTAACGGTTAAACGCTCACCGAGCCTTAACTGCTCAATGTTGATGTATTTTTTACACAGATCCATTTCTTGTTGCAGTGTGGTTTGCGCCCCTGCCATTTTTAAGCTGGCGCGAAATAATTCACTTAAGTCTTCTACCGCTTGTTCGGCTTTATCTGGGTCCACATGAATTAAGCTGGCAATGATATTCATGCTGTTAAATAAAAAATGAGGTCGAATGCGGCTTTGTAAGGCTTGCATACGTGACTGCAATTCACTGCGCGCATGTAACCGACTTTGCATTTGAATATAAAAATAATGCAATAACAACGTGGCTAAAATCGCGCTGATCAATTGATTGCGTAGCAGCCAGTCCCAACTGTAACTCTCTAGTAGCAACTCGTTCATTCCATACAAGGTGATCAAGCTGATCAGTAAATTTACAGCCTGAATCAAAACAAAACTAATCGCCGTTAACTGATTCAAGCTTAATGCTGGAATGTGCAACCTTAATCGACACAAACAGGCGGCGCTCACTAACACCAACCACTGCACATAAAACGAGAGTAATCCAAATTGCTCCCAGCTAAAATGCTGCGCCCCGCTGGATAATAAAATCAGCACAATCACCAACGCTTGGCTAAATAGAATCAACCACAATACCGAGCGCACTTGGCATAAGTCGGGGATCAGCTCTTTTGCATCAATGGGTTGTTTAGATGTGGCCACAATGAGTCCTTTTTATTATGGACAAAGTCTGTCCCATTAAAGGCTTTGGCTCAAGCCTATTCAGCTTGATCGACCCGATTTACGGATAAGTGGTGCTCATAAGGCTATGCTCAGTGTTGAACCGCCTCATATCCTGTATAATGCGCCCAATTTTTATCCGTTTAGCCGTCCTCAGCTTGCCTGAGTAGAAGTGAGAACTAATATGAGCCAGCAAACTAACTCCGCATGGGGTGGCCGTTTTTCAGAAGCCACAGACGCCTTTGTACAACGCTTTACTGCATCGGTTGAATTTGACCAGCGCATGTACGCCCAAGACATCCAAGGCTCCATCGCCCACGCCACCATGTTGGCCAAAGTTGGCGTATTAACTGACGCTGAGCGTGATGACATCATTAAAGGTCTAGGCGAAATCAAAGCGGACATTGAAGCGGGCAATTTTGAATGGAGCATCGCGCTTGAAGATGTTCACATGAACATCGAAGCCGCCCTAACCGCTAAAATTGGCATTACAGGTAAAAAGTTACACACAGGCCGTTCTCGTAACGACCAAGTGGCCACCGATATTCGTTTATACCTGCGTGACGAAATTGACCACATGAGCGCTGAAATCACCCGCCTACAAACGGGCCTGATTGAACTGGCCACAAAAGAAGCGGACACCATCATGCCGGGCTTCACTCATTTACAAACCGCGCAACCGGTTACCTTTGGTCACCATTTGCTGGCTTGGAATGAAATGCTAGAGCGTGACTTCGCCCGCCTACAGGATTGCCGTAAACGTACCAATGTTATGCCACTAGGTGCAGCGGCCCTTGCCGGTACCACCTACCCAATCGACCGTGCCATGACCGCCGAGCTATTGGGTTTTGATGCCCCAACTGAAAATAGCCTAGACAGCGTATCGGATCGTGATTTTGCCATCGAATTCACTGCGGCCTGCGCCACCATCATGATGCACCTAAGCCGCTTCAGCGAAGAGTTGGTGCTTTGGGCCAGCGCGCAATTTAACTTCATTGATTTGCCTGACCGCTTTTGCACAGGCTCATCCATCATGCCGCAAAAGAAAAACCCTGACGTGCCTGAATTAGTGCGTGGTAAAGCGGGTCGTATCTTTGGTCACCTAATGGGCTTACTAACATTAATGAAGTCTCAACCGTTGGCGTATAACAAAGACAATCAAGAAGACAAAGAGCCTTTATTCGATACCATCGACAACGTGGGCGGCAGCTTACGCGCCTTCGCTGACATGATGCCCCATGTGGTGTCGAAAAAAGATGTAATGCGCGAAGCGGCCCTTCGTGGTTTCTCTACCGCTACCGATTTAGCCGATTACCTTGTACGCAAAGGCGTGGCCTTCCGTGACTCTCACGAAATTGTGGGTAGCGCTGTGGGTTATGGTGTTAAAACCGGTAAAGACCTAGGTGAAATGTCATTAGAAGAGCTGCAACAGTTTGGCGACATGATTACCGACGACGTGTTTGAAGTATTAACCCTTGAAGGCTCGGTTGCGGCTCGTGATCACTTAGGTGGTACTGCACCTAATCAAGTGCGTGCCGCAGCGAAGCGTGCAGCTGAGAAATTAGCCCAGCGTTAATTTGTAGGGTGGGCATTGCCCACCAGCAACTGCTTGTGTCGGGCAATGCCCGACCTACTTTTTGAAGCATTAAAATATAAAACCGCTTGTGGCAACACAAGCGGTTTTATATTTTCGGGCGCGGGACAACCTCGTACAACTGTCATGAGATCTTTAGAGCGTCTTACGTCTCGCATCCAACATCTCACATTTGTAAATCAAGGCAGCTCTAACACACCATCCATTTCAACTTCCGCATCTTTTGGTAAGGCCGAAATTTGAACTGCTGCACGGGCTGGGTAAGGTTGCTCAAAGTACTCAGCCATAATCGCATTCACTTTAGCAAAGTTGCCAAGGTCGGTTAAAAAGATATTTAATTTTGCGATGTCTTGTAATGTACCACCCGCTGCTTCACACACGGCAGTTAAGTTATCAAATACACGACGTACGTTATCTTCAAACGTGCCTTCGATCATTTCCATGGTTTCTGGCACTAATGGAATTTGTCCAGAAAGATAAACGGTTTTACCCACTTTTACCGCTTGTGAATATGTGCCGATGGCTTGTGGGGCTTTGTCTGTGTTGATGATTTCTTTCATGTTGGCTCCTAAATACAAGCAGGTTTTATATTATTAGATGAGTCTAGTTAGCAAAAACCCATATGTGTGAACACATATGGGTTTTATTTTTTATCACGCCGTTACGGTTATTTGCTGGCGTTTTTTAAGCGGGTGATTTTATTGACCGCTTTGTTTTTACGTAATTTGCGCATCACATCTGCAAGATGTTTACGGCCGTGTACCCCAATGCGCAAGCTCATAACACTGAGTTTGGCGTCTTTATCTTCAACGCTAATTTGCTCAAGATTACCATCAGCTTCGGTTACAGCGGCGGCCATTTGTGCCACAAGGCCACGACCATTCTCAACCCAAGCGCGTAATGTCACAGAGAAATCTTCTTTGATTTTATCATCCCAAATAAGCGGCAGACACTTATCGGTTTGATCAATCAGCTCTAACATATTTTTACAGGTATTGGTGTGTACCACTAAGCCGCGACCAGAGCTTGAATAACCCACAATTTGATCACCAGGTATTGGGCTACAACATTTAGCGTAACTGACCACGCCACCTTCTTTGCCGTTAATACTGAATACGCCTTCGCTACTAATTGAGCTCACGCCGTCTTCTTTACCCAATACAAACACCGCTAGGCGTCGAGCAATGGCTTGTGGTGCTCGTGAGCCAAGGCCAATCTCTTCAAGTAAGGTATCAAACTGTTTGACGTTAAATTCTTTAATTAAATGCTCAAGATGAATCGCATCAATTTCATCAAGATTCAAATGGAACATGCTTACAGCACTTGCTAACAAACGACGACCAAGCGAAACCGACTCGTCTTGTTTTTGGTTTTTCAAATAATGACGAATGTTACTGCGCGCTTTAGATGTCACCACAAAATTTAACCACGACGGGTTCGGACTAGCACCAGGTGCGGTGATAATTTCAACACTTTGACCGCTGACTAATTTAGTACTCAAGGGTGCAAGCTGATGATCAATCCGACAGCCCACACAGGAGTTACCCACGTCGGTATGCACGCTGTAAGCAAAGTCGACAACGGTGCTTTCTTTTGGCATCTCGACAATGCGCCCTTTTGGCGTAAAGATATAAATATCATCTGGGAATAAATCCACTTTTACGCTTTCAATAAATTCTTGTGGGTTACCGGCACGCTGTTGTAATTCAAGTAAACCTTGCACCCATTGGCGAGCGCGCTTATTGCCTTTGCTTTCGGTTTCACCTTCTTCGTCTTTGTACAGCCAGTGGGCGGCGATGCCGTTATGGGCCATGGCTTCCATTTCTTCGGTGCGAATTTGAATCTCAATGTGCACACCGCCTAAACCCACGACCGATGTGTGCAAAGATTGGTAACCATTAGACTTTGGGATGGCGATGTAATCTTTAAAGCGCCCAGGTACCGGTTTGTATTGGTTATGAATAAAACCAAGAGCACGGTAACAGCTATCAACGTTATCAACGATGATACGGAAACCGTAGACATCCATAATCTGTTTGAAGGATTTTTTTTGTTCCTTCATTTTGCGATAAATAGAATACAGGTGTTTTTCACGGCCAATCACGCGGGCATCCAAACCTTCTTCTTTTAAGCGCTTTTTAATGGCCTTGCTGATTTTATCCACCAGCTCGCTGCGATTACCACGCGCAGCTTTTACGGCTTTGCGAATCATATTGGAGCGCATTGGATGTTTGGCGTTAAAGCATAAATCTTCTAGCTCAATTCGAATGTTACTAATGCCCAAACGGTTGGCAATGGGGGCATAAATTTCGAGGGTTTCACGAGCGATACGACGCTTTTTCTCAGGCGGCATGGAATCCAGCGTGCGCATGTTGTGCAGGCGGTCTGCCAGTTTTACCAAGATCACACGGATATCACGGGCCATGGCCATGGCCATTTTTTGGAAATTACCCGCTTGTTTTTCTTCTTGGCTTTCAAACTTAATGTGCGTGAGCTTGCTGACACCATCCACTAGCTCAGAGACGGTTTCGCCAAACTGTTCAACTAACGCATCTTTGGGAACGGCTGTGTCTTCGATTACATCGTGCAGCATGGCCGCCATTAGGCTTTGTGGGTCCATGTGCATTTCAGAAAGGATATTAGCCACCGCCAGCGGGTGAATAATATAAGGATCACCACTACGACGATACTGGCCTTCGTGGGCCTGCTCGGCGTAATAGTATGCCCGGCAAACCTGATTGATTTGCTCGGGTTCAAGATAGCTGCTTAAGCGCTCGGCTAATGCATCTATTGTTGGCACCCTTTACCTCCTAATTCTTGCTGGCAAAGTAAGGATGCTTTCATACTTACTCTTGCTCAGCAGCTAATGCAGCAGCTTCAGCAGCAGCCATTGATGCTGGCGTGATTTTGCCTTCAGCAATTTCACGTAATGCAATCACGGTTACTTTATCGTTTTCTGGTGCCACTAACGGCTCAGCGCCTTGCATAGAAATTTGACGAGCACGTTTGCTGGCTAACATTACAAGTTCAAAACGGTTATCTACGCTGGTTAGGCAATCTTCTACGGTTACGCGAGCCATGATTTAATCTCTATCTATGGGGCAGCGAACTGCCGTTTATAATGTTTGTTGGGTTAGTTTACAAAAAGCCGCTGGTTTACGCCAATTGTTTAACCCTATTGCGGTGCATTCATTTCGCTATTGGGCCTGATTTTCAGGCATTAGCTTAATAAATTGGTAATCATGTCCTTGTGGCGCTCACTTTGGCTGCCCACACGCAAACGCTCGGTTTGAAAGATGGACTTCAGCTCACCTAGTGCCACTTCGAAGTTATCGTTAATCACCACGTAATCATATTCGTGGAAGTGACTCATTTCGCTGACGGCCTCATTCATGCGACCAGTGATGATTTCTTCACTGTCTTGGCCACGACCGGTTAAACGGTCCAATAATGCTTGGCGAGATGGCGGCAGTATAAAAATACTCACCGCCTCTGGCATAAGGCGACGCACTTGCTGTGCCCCTTGCCAGTCAATTTCAAGAATCACATCAATACCGGTATTAAGCTGCTGCTGAACGGCACTTTGACTGGTGCCGTAATAATTACCAAATACTTGCGCATGCTCTAAGAAGTCACCGTCATTGATTAACGTCTCAAATTCTGACTTTTCGACAAAGTGATAATGCTTGCCATTTTCTTCACCTTCACGCTTGTTACGGGTGGTGTGGCTTACGGATACAGCAATATTGGTCGTTTGCTGTAATAGCACATTTAACAAACTGGTTTTACCTGTGCCTGATGCAGCACTGACAATGTACAAGGTTCCAACTGTCATAATGGATTCTCTACAGCTTAAAAGTAAAAGGAGTAATGGCTTAATGATAGCAAGGTTTTAACCCTGGCAAAATCAGGCGCCCTAAAACTAAGGCGCCAGCAAGGTAAAACCCTTGTTATTCGATGTTTTGTACTTGCTCGCGCATCTGCTCGATAAGCACCTTAAGCTCAACAGCTATTTGGGTGGTGAGGTGAGAAATGGATTTTGACGACAAGGTATTTGCCTCACGGTTAAGCTCTTGCATCATAAAATCTAAACGACGCCCTACCGCACCTTTGTGTTTTAGAATACGGGCCACTTCATCAAGGTGAGCATCCAAACGATCCAGCTCTTCATCCACATCGGCTTTTTGTAAAACAATCACCATTTCCTGCTCAAAGCGGTCTGGGTCAACCTGCTGCTTTAAGTCTGCCAGCTTGTTGAGCAGTGCCTCACGTTGAGCCTGGAGAATTTGTGGCAATAGGGCTTTAACCTTGGCGACTTGCTCAGCAATGCCATCAATACGCTGGCTAATAAATTGCGCAAGCGCGGCCCCTTCACGTTCACGCATTTCGATTAACTGGGTCAGTGTTACCTCAAACGCTTGCAGGGCGTCTTGCTCAATGGCCTGACTATCAAGCGCTGGCTGCATTAACACCCCTGGCCACTTTAAAATCTCAAGGGCATCCAATGCGTTGCCTGGGCCAATAATACTGTGCACATGATCGGCGGCGGCATTCAACTGGCTCACCAGTGTTTCATTCACATTCATGCCTTGCGAGAGAACCTGATGGGTGAATTTTAAACTGCACTCTACCTTGCCACGATTAAGACTTTTACGCAGAACTTCACGCACCTGTGACTCTACTGCCCGAAGGGTCTCTGGCAAACGAAAGTGTAATTCTAGATAACGGGAATTAACCGAACGAATTTCCCAAGTAAAACTGCCTGTGTCGGTTTGCAAATCCGTACGCGCAAACGCGGTCATGCTGTGCATGGTTCAATTCCTATTCGAATATGATGATTAAATTTGCAAACAATTTTACCTGTCATTGCAGCGGCATCCTAATTTAGTTCTACTTTAACTATTTAAGCCTAAAGAAAATCAAATGCGCCTTGGCCTTATGGCTAAGGCCAGTATAATGCACTCACATTTTTTAGATTCGAGAACACCATGAGACCAAGCGGACGCGCCCTAGATCAACTACGCGAAGTGAAAATCACCCGTAACTTCACCAAGCACGCTGAAGGTTCGGTTTTGGTTGAATTTGGTGATACCAAGGTTATCTGCACTGCCAGTGTAGAAACCCGTGTACCTGGCTTTTTACGTGGCCAAGGCCAAGGCTGGGTAACCGCTGAATACGGCATGCTGCCACGCTCTACCGGTTCTCGCATGATGCGTGAAGCGGCTAAAGGCAAACAAGCCGGTCGTACCGTTGAGATCAGCCGTTTAATTGGCCGCTCTTTACGTGCCGCCATTGATCTTGAAGCCCTTGGCGAAAACAGCATCACCATCGACTGTGATGTGATCCAAGCTGACGGCGGTACCCGTACTGCTTCTATTACTGGTGCTTGCGTGGCTCTTGTGGATGCCATCAACCACATGATTGAAAACAGTCAGCTTAAAAAGAACCCAATGAAATATATGATTGGCGCCGTATCTGTAGGTGTTTACAACGGTGAAGCCGTACTAGACTTAGATTACGCAGAAGACAGCAATGCCGAAACCGACCTTAACGTGATCATGGCTGATAACGGTGGTTTCATTGAGATTCAAGGTACTGCTGAAGGTGAGCCGTTCCAGCCAAACGAACTAAACGCCATGCTCGATCTTGCTAAAAAAGGCATTGCCGAACTCACTCAAATTCAGCAAGCTGCGTTAGCACAATAATCAAAGATTAAAAGGAGTCATCAAATGGAATCAGCGCCAGCGCAAATTGGTTTATTACTGGTCAATGCTGCGGCAGGGTTTTTCTTATTTGTGGTGCTATTGCGCTTTTTATTACAAGCTGCACGTGCCGACTTTTACAACCCAATTAGTCAGTTTGTGGTAAAAGCCACCAACCCTTTGATTATTCCTTTACGCAAAGTCATCCCTGGTTTTGCAGGCTTTGATTGGGCTGCCATAGTATTGCTGGTCCTCGTTCAGTGCTTGGCCATTTCGTTAAGCCTACTCATTGCGGGTTACGGCTTACCCATCGCCAGCATTGGTGTTTGGGCGTTATTAGGCACGTGTGGATTGTTTCTTAAGCTTTATTTTTGGGGACTGCTAATCATGGTGATTTCCAGTTGGTTAGCCCCTCAAAGTTACAACCCTGCACTGTTACTACTGCGCCAAATAATGGAGCCAGTTATGGCACCCATTCGTAAAATATTACCGGATATGGGCGGCTTTGATATTAGCCCTATCGTATTATTTCTAAGCATTAATGTGTTCGAAATATTGCTGATCTCTTTTGCTCGCCAAGCGGGAGCACCCGGTTTTATTATCGGCCTTTAAATACGTTTATAGCGGATTTATTACGCGCAGTGGCGTACACTGCGCCTTCCAGAATTTCTCTTTACTTCATGTCAGGACCAATTGAATGCCGCAAGAAATGCCTGCCAATTCAGTTGGCGTAGTCACGCCTCAAATTGCAATCTTTGATCAACCGTTAGAACTGCGCAGCGGTAAAATACTCGAGCGCTACGAGCTCATGTATGAAACCTATGGCCAATTAAACGCTGACAAAACCAACGCTGTGTTAATTTGCCATGCACTGAGTGGTCACCATCATGCGGCGGGTTATCACAGCAAAGACGATAAAAAACCCGGCTGGTGGGATAGCTGCATTGGCCCAGGCAAAGCCATTGATACCAATAAGTTTTTTGTCATCGCCCTTAATAATCTTGGCGGTTGTCACGGCAGCACAGGACCAACCTCTATTAACCCAGAAACTAACGAGCCTTATGGCAGTGATTTCCCAATGGTGCGTGTGCGCGATTGGGTTGAAAGCCAAGCTCGCTTAGCGGACCGTTTAGGCATTGAAAAGTTTGCTGCGGTTGTGGGCGGCAGTTTAGGTGGCATGCAAGCTCTGCGTTGGTCAATTCAATACCCTGAGCGTTTACACAATAGTGTGGTGATTGCCTCTGCGCCTAAGCTATCCGCACAAAACATTGCGTTTAACGAAGTGGCCCGTAACGCTATTATGAGTGATCCTGAGTTTCATGATGGTCACTATCTTAAACATAACACCCTGCCCAAAAGTGGCTTGATGCAAGCGCGCATGCTTGCTCACTTAACCTATTTAAGTGATGACGCCATGGGTGAAAAATTCGGCCGTGATATGAAAGCCGATGAAGTACGTTACGACTACTCACCAGAATTTGAAGTCGAAAGTTATTTGCATTACCAAGGCAAAAAGTTTTCAACTACATTTGATGCCAATACTTATTTGCTCATGACCAAAGCATTGGATTATTTTGACCCGTCACAATATTACGAAAATGATTTAGCTAAATGTTTAAGTCATGCTCAGTGCAAATTTTTAGTGGTGAGTTTCACTACGGACTGGCGCTTTAGTCCTGAGCGCAGCGAAGAAATTGTTGATGCCTTAATCGAAGCGGATAAAGAAGTCAGCTACGCGCGCATCGAATCTGAAAAAGGCCACGATGCCTTTTTGATTCCAATCCCAAGATACGTGGCACTATTTAGTGCCTACATGGAGCGCATTGCTAAGGAGCTAGCGCTATGAACCAACACACACAAACTGACTTGCGCAGCGATTTAAACATCATCCAAAACTGGATTAAACCCAATAGCCAAGTACTCGATCTTGGTTGTGGTCATGGGGATTTACTCGCGTTTTTAAAATCCGAAAAAAAATGCCAAGGTTATGGTTTAGAAATCAACCCTGATTGCATCGTTAGCTGTGTCACAAAAGGCTTAAGCGTGATCGAACACGACCTTAACCACGGCTTAAAACATTTTAAAGATGGCGGTGTCGATACCGTCGTAATGACCCAAGCATTACAAGCAGTACGTCGCCCAGATGTATTGCTCGACGACATGTTACGCGTAGGTAAAGAAGCCATTATTACCTTTCCTAATTTTGGTTACTGGCGCACACGTTTTTATCTGATGACAAAAGGCGCTATGCCCATGTCAAAAACGTTACCGTACAACTGGTACGACACACCTAATATTCACATGTGTACCTTTCATGATTTTGAAAATTTATGTCGTGAAAAGAATCTCACCATTCTTGATCGTACCGTTGTGGACAGCAGCCACAAAGAATCGCTATCTACGCGTTTATGGCCTAACCTTTTAGGTGAAATTGCAATGTATCGCGTAACCCGCTAGGAGAGAATATGCGTTTATTCATTACAAGCGTTTTATTATTACTTTCAAGCCTAAGCTTGGCTGATATCCAAGGGGAACAAAAACAAGTCTTTGGTGACTATGAGGTTCATTTTATGGGCCTCACCAGCAGCGAACTCGATAAAGACGTGGCTAAACTTTATGGCATCACCCGAAGCCGTAATATTGGTTTTTTAAATATTAGTGTACTAAAAAAGGGCGAATCCGCCCTGCCAGTTGCTTGGAATGCAAAAATTGAAGGCACCATGTCCAACTTAATTGGCCAAAGCCAAGCGCTTAGTTTTACTCGCGTGCAAGAAACCAGCGCTCTGTATTTTTACAGCACTTTTGATTTTTATGATCAAGATATGTATCGCTTTCATTTAAAAGTCACACCAGACGGCATGAGCCGAGCTTATGATGTGAAATTCTCGCAACGCTTTTATCGGGGAGAGTAATCTCCCTCCTGCTTTACTCACCATCCATTTTTTACACTTAATACTCCAGTGATCAACCATGTCTAAACAACAAATCGTTCTTGCCAGTGGCAACAAAGGCAAATTAGCCGAATTACAAAATGCGCTTGATACGTTTGATGTTGAGCTAATCGCCCAAAGTGAATTTGATGTAACGGATGCAGATGAAACCGGTTTAAGTTTCATCGAAAATGCCATTTTAAAAGCACGTCACGCAAGCCTCGCTACTGGGTTGCCTGCTCTTGCTGATGACAGCGGTTTAGAAGTGGATGCCCTTGACGGTGCCCCTGGTATTTACAGTGCACGTTACAGCATTATGGATGGCGAAGCCGGCCCTGCCAGCGACGAAAAGAACAATCAAAAACTATTAACCGCATTAAAAGATGTGCAGCCAGAAAATCGTACTGCTCGCTTTCATTGTGTATTGGCGTTTGTTCGCCATGCTAAAGACCCCAACCCATTAATTTGCCAAGGTGCTTGGGAAGGTGAAATCAAAACCGCTCTTGATGGCGAAGGGGGTTTTGGTTATGACCCATTATTTTTTATTAAAGAACTTAACTGCACCTCAGCACAGCTAAGCAAAGAAGAGAAAAATAAAATCAGCCATCGCGGTCAAGCCATTGCACAATTAAAACAGATCTTTCGTTTATAATGACGCCAGTTAATCACAGTGAAACGTTAATGGTTTTACCACCACTCTCACTCTATATACATGTGCCTTGGTGTGTGCGTAAATGCCCGTACTGTGATTTTAATAGTCACAAAGCAGATGCAACGCTGCCTGAAAAAGAATACGTTTGTGCGCTACTTGATGATTTAGATATTGACCTTGCGTGGTTACAACAACAAGGCATTGAGTCTCGCCCCATTCAAAGTATTTTTATTGGCGGTGGCACGCCATCACTTTTAAGTGTAGCGGCATATGAAGAATTATTTTCTGGTTTAAAAAAGCGTTTACAATTTGTAGATGATATTGAAATCACAATGGAAGCGAACCCTGGCACTTTTGAAGCTGAAAAATTTAAGGGTTATAGAGAGCTAGGCATTAACCGTTTATCTATTGGCATTCAAAGTTTTCAAGATCACCAGCTTAAACATTTAGGGCGCATTCATTCTGGCCAAGAAGCCATTAACGCCGTTAACATGGCAAAAGCCGCTGGTTTTGATAATTTTAACTTGGATTTTATGCATGGTTTGCCAGATCAAACCCTAGAAGATGCCCTTGCCGACTTACAACAAGGCATTGACCTTAAGCCAACTCATTTAAGCTGGTATCAACTAACCATTGAACCCAATACCGAATTTTTTAAACGCCCACCCGTATTACCACAAGATGAAACCCTATGGGCTATTCAAGAAGCAGGGCAACAACTATTAGCCGACAATGGTTATGATCAATACGAAATTTCAGCCTATGCTAAACAAGGCAAGCAGGCCAAACACAATTTAAATTATTGGCAGTTTGGAGATTATTTGGGCATTGGGGCCGGTGCTCATGGTAAGTTAACCATTCCTCACGCTGATATAAACCAAAGTAAAATTTACCGCACCGCTAAAACCCGTTTGCCAAAAGATTATTTGAACTTAGCAAAACGGTTTTTAGTTAACCAAGATAATATTGAAGTGGCAGATCGTGATTTGGAATTCTTAATGAATGGCTTGCGCTTATATCATGGCGTAGATAAATCATTATTTAGCAAGCGCACAGGTTTGTCTTATGCGCAGATTGAAAATAAAGTAGAAGAATTAGTCAAACAAGGTTTGCTCGAAGCTAGTGAAAAACTCAAAACAACCACACAAGGCCAGTTGTTTTTGAATGAGCTTTTGGAAAAGTTTTTATAAACATTGTTCGGGCGCGGGGCACCCTCCTACCGTTTTAATATGTGGTTATGAAAACCAGTTGTACGAGGGTGCCCCGCGCCCGATTGTTTTTATGGACACAAACAAAATAAAAAAAGGGAGCATAAGCTCCCTTTTTTTGTCAGTACGCAAGTAATTAATTACTCAGCACCCGCTGCTTTTAATGCTTCAGCATACGGCTTACCCGGCTCATGAGACGCAATTACCGCTAACGCACTTTCACCTTCAAGGTTTTTTGCATTAACGTTATGACCTTCTTCTTTAAAGAACTCAACAAACTGTGCAAAAATTTCTGGCGTCATGTGCTGGTACGCTTTTAGAATATTGATGTAATCAACATCTGTACCGTCATAGCTTTTGCTTTCTAAAAAAAAGCGCATACTCTCTTCGGTAAAATCACCACCAAATACTTTTTGTTTATCTTTCTTTAATGACATGTTTTCTTCCTACTTAAATTCAATAATTAGATAGTTATACGGTACGGGCGTAAATTAAATCCCATACACCGTGGCCCAGCTTTTCACCACGATTTTCAAATTTGGTCAGCGGTCTAAAATCAGGACGGGGATGGTAATTGCCTTTGCCCGCTGTATTTTCATAACCTTCTGCTACTTCCATCACTTCAAGCATGTGCTCAGCGTATGGCTCCCAATCGGTTGCCATATGAAAGGTGCCACCGACCTTTAACTTTTTACGAATATCTTGTGCAAATTTTGGCTGTACAATACGACGCTTATTATGACGCTTTTTATGCCAAGGATCGGGGAAGTACAATTGCATGGTTTGCAAAGATGCATCCGGAATACATTGCTCTAATACTTCAATGGCATCCCATTCAAAAACCCGCAAGTTTTCAACACCAAAGTCTTCTGCATCACGCAACAGTTTAGCCACACCCGGGGTGTGTACTTCAATGCCAATGTAATTTAATTCTGGGTTGGCCTGACACATCTCAACCAAGCTTTTGCCCATGCCAAAGCCGATCTCAAGCACGACAGGATTATCATTACCAAATACCGCCGCATAATCCAGCATGCCCATATCAAGGGTTAGACCTTTTTCTGACATATGGCGTGCATAGGTTTCACGTTGTAACTCGGTCATACGACCAGCGCGCACCACAAAGCTTTTAATGCGCTTAGCAAACGCCACATCTTTTGGTGTGCCGTGTTCGTCTTTTTCCGTGGCCTCTATGGACTCTGGATTGTGTTTATCTGTCATAGCTCTCTCATTCAGGCTGTTTGAATGCCGCAATCAGCAAACACAGCCAGCCAACTAATAGGGCCACGCCACCAATCGGGGTGATCATGCCCAAGGCTTTAATCTGGGTGGCCGCCATTATATATAAACTGCCGCTAAACAGTAGGATACCAAGCAGAAAACTCAATGCCGCCCATTTTAGACCCTGCCAATGGGGCCATTGCTTTAATGCAAATGCGATGATTAAGAGCACGCCTCCGTGGAGCATTTGATATTTCACCCCTGTGTCTACCCATAATAATGCGTAGCTGGGTAGCAGACCTTTAAGAGCATGGGCAGCAAACGCGCCGATGGCCACGCTACAAAAGCCTATTAAGGCAGAGAGAATAAGAAGGTTTTTTGAGTTTAATAAGGCGTTGATCATAGGCATTACTGGCGTTTGGTTTGGAAGGCTTAAAAACAAAAAAGGCCCGACTAAGCGGGCCTTTTAATGAAAGTGATTAATTAAGCATCTGCTTCAATTAAACCTTTCACCTTATTCATGGCATTTTTCTCTAACTGGCGAATACGCTCAGCAGATACACCATATTCATCTGCTAACTCATGCAAGGTCGCTTTTTCTTCATGTAACCAACGGCGCATCAAAATGTCTTTGCTGCGGTCGTCCAGTTCTAACATAGCGTCTTGCAAACGTGCAGTGCTGTCTTGCTCATAGTTGGCATTTTCAACCATAACAGCTGGATCAAAGCTGTGATCTTCAATGTAGTTAACCGGTGCTTGGTAAGCGGCTTCATCATCATCTGCCACTGGGCTATCAAAAGCGGTGTCGTGGGAGGTCAAACGGCCTTCCATTTCTTTCACTTCTCTTAGGGATACCCCTAAATCATCCGCAATGGTTTGTGCTTCTGATTCGTTTAACCAACCCATTTTCTTTTTGGCGCTGCGTAAATTAAAGAACAACTTACGTTGCGCTTTAGTGGTGGCCACTTTTACGATGCGCCAGTTTTTAAGGATAAATTCGTGTATTTCGGCTTTAATCCAGTGAACGGCAAAGCTCACAAGGCGTACGCCCACTTCTGGGTTAAAGCGTTTTACCGCCTTCATTAAGCCCACATTGCCTTCTTGAATCAGGTCAGACTGATTTAAGCCATAACCACTGTAGCTTTTAGCAATGTGCACAACAAAGCGCAGGTGCGATACAACCAAGTGACGGGCTGCATCTAAATCTTCTTCGTAATATAAGCGTTCCGCTAGCTCTTTTTCTTCGTCTGCGGTCAACACAGCAATGCCGCCGATCGCATTCAAGTAGCCATCGAGGTCACGACCTGGAGTAAGACTAGCGATGTTTTGGGCCATCAAGCTTGTGTTCATTGTTTGGGTGCTCTCCTATTTATCTATCATTCAGCACTATTAACGTCATGCAGTGTAGCATCGGTATTTTTGAGCGCCAAGGGCTGAACAAGTTCCATTTACTTATATGTTAGCAATAATTTGTTGCAGCTCTGGGACATTCACCGCCAATTCGTTATCTGGCGAACATCAGGGCTCAATGCTGCTTAAATGCCGCGAAACCGCCAGCCATGCTCCCAACCAGCCCAGCACAACACCGTCAAGAATCAGCAAAAAGCTATCCACAAACCCTAAACCTTTGAGGGTAAAATCACTGCCATATAGGCTAATTAATTGCTCAACTGGACCAGAGAGCCAAAAAAGCCCCATGCTTAGCAGTAACCAAGCAATTATCCCGCCACCCAAACCAAACCACAGGCCTGTGTATAAAAACGGCCGGCGTACAAAGGCATCTGTCCCGCCCACCAGTTTGACCACGCGTATTTCATCGCGGCGGCTTTCTATAGATAAACGAATGGTATTGCCAATAATCAGCAATACTGCCAACCCCAATAGCGCTGCTAAAGCCCAAACAAGGCGCTGTCCCAGCTCCATAAACTGATAAAGGCGCTTAACCCACAATAAATCAAGCTGTACAGAATCCACATGGCGCTGCTGCTCTAGTTTTAACTGTAACTGCTCTAGGGTGGTTTCATCTTGATTGGCAAGCCTTGGTATCACACTGATCACACCTGGCAACGGGTTATCCCCAAGGCCAAATATCACATCACTTAGGCCTGTGCTGGCACTGAATTCTTTAAGGGCTTGATCCGGTGCAATATAAACTGCACTGCTGACTTCGGGCCAACTGGCAATATCTTGGGTCATATCATCGGCAAACCGATCTAATACGCCCTTTTTAAGGTACACGCTGATTTGGCTAGTTTGATCCCAATTGCGGCTCAATTGCTTCACATTTTCTAACGAAACATAAAGTGTCATGGGTAACGACAAAGCGATAGCAAGTACTAACCAAGTCATTAGGCTAGAGGCTGGGGCGGCGAGTAACCGCTTCAGGCTATCCACCGCCATGAGTTTATGGTGCTGAAAATAAGCCGAGCCTTGGCTTTTGATGGTGACGCGGCTTTGTTGGTTTGCAGGCTTTGCTGAAGGTTTAGCCACGCTCACCTCCTGAGCCGGCACCGGCTGCGCGCTCACCCGCATAACGGCCATTATTCAAACCAATCACGCGATAACCCATGCGGTTGATCAAGGGTAAATCATGGCTGGCCACTAAGACACTGACACCTACACCATTGAACTGCTCAAACAAACCCATGATCTCGTTAGACAGCTTAGGATCAAGGTTACCGGTGGGCTCATCGGCCAGAATTAAGCTAGGTTTGTTCACAACGGCACGGGCAATGCCCACACGTTGTTGCTCACCGCCACTGAGTTCAATGGGGTTTTGTTTTTCTTTACTCAGCAGGCCAACTTTATCTAACGCAGCCCGCACACGACGCTCAAGATCACGACTGGTATAGCCACTGATACGCAAAGGTAATGCGACGTTTTCGAACACGCTGCGATCAAATAATAATTGATGGTTTTGAAACACCACACCCACACGGCGGCGGTGATAAGGAATTTGACTATTAGAAACACGAGCAAGGTTAACGCCATCCACAAGCACTTCGCCCTTGCTGGCTTTTTCCATCAACATGATCAGTTTAAGCAGGGTGGATTTACCCGCACCAGAGTGGCCGGTTAAAAAAGCCATCTCCCCTTGGGCAAGCTCAAAGCTTAGATCCGTTAGGGCCTGATGGCCTCCGGGATAACTTTTACTGACTCGATCAAAAAGAACGTGTGCCACAAACCATCCTGCTATTTATTATTGTTTTTGTATGAGCCCGCTTAATCGTCAGCAAATAATGCGTTAATAAATTGCTCACGATCAAAAGGACGTAAATCATCTATCTGCTCACCCACCCCAATAAAACGCACAGGTAAGGCCAGCTCTTTGGCGATGGCGAAAATCACACCGCCTTTTGCAGTACCATCTAGTTTACTTAAACTAATACTGTTCACGCCCACCGCTTGTTGGAACAACTTGGCTTGGCTTAAGGCGTTTTGACCGGTACCGGCATCCAATACCAGCATCACTTCGTGGGGGGCGTTTTCATCAATTTTTTTCATCACACGCACCACTTTTTCAAGCTCTTGCATCAAGTGGGCTTTGTTTTGTAAACGCCCTGCGGTATCGGCAATCAGGACATCGACTTTTTTCGCTTTGGCGCTTTGTACGGCATCAAAAATAACCGAGGCACTGTCTGCCCCTGTGTGCTGCGCAACCACATGCACATTGTTGCGATCACCCCAGGTTTGCAGCTGTTCAACCGCCGCAGCACGGAAGGTATCACCGGCTGCCAGCATCACTGATTTACCTTGAGCCTGAAAGCGTTTCGCCATTTTGCCAATGGTGGTGGTTTTACCCACACCGTTTACACCCACCATTAAAATCACAAATGGGCTGTCGGATTTTGGAATCTCAAGCGGCGCGTGGCATGGCTCAAGCAATTCAGTCAGGCTCACTTTTAACGCTTCATATAACGCACCTGAATCTTTAAGCTCTTTACGAGAAGCGCGGGCGGTTAAGTCGTTAATAATCTCTTGGGTGGCGGCGACACCAATATCGGCCATGAGTAATTGGGTTTCGATCTCTTCCAACAGGTCGTCATCAATTTCTTTTTTGCCCAGTAATAAGTCACCAAGACCATCTGCCAAGCCAGAACGTGTACGAGATAAACCAGCTTTGATGCGCGCAAAAAAACCCGCTTTTGTCGCTGGTTCACTTTCATCTTTAGGTGCAGGTTTATCCACAACTGGCGCTTGAATCACCTCGAGTTCGGATGCTGCTTCAGGCTGCACATTATCCACAGGAGTGTCGGCAGGCGCGGGTGTGTTTAATTCTTGCTCAATCGCATGTTCTGATGGTTGAGACTTGGCGGCGTTTTCCGCCTTTTTTTTCGATTTTCCCCAGCCAAACATGGGCCTAGTTCCACCTAATGCTATAAAACGGCTATCCTAACATTAGTCGCCTTTAAATACCGCTATGAGTTAGGCCAGCCATAATAAAAACTAGGCTTCTAAGGATAGAGTATGCCCACCGACCACCAACCGACTTTTAGTCGCACCAGTTTGAACATTCTGATTCTGGTTTGCGTGATACTGATCCTCATATTTGGGCAAGCATCCAAAGATGATGGCCAAATAGAACTTCCCCCTGTGCCAAAATTGGACATAAGCATTTGGCAAACAGACAGTGGTGCCAGTGTTTGGTTTAGCCCAAAACTCAGTGAAGATATTTATGTACAGCTGCATTACTTGGCAGGGTTTAGTTTCAACCAAGGAGACTTTGCCGCTGGCACTAGCCAATTATTAGTCAGTCTATTGAATCATCAGGCTCGGCAAATGAAATTACCTGCGCAATTTGTGTTAAGCCCTGATTTTATAGAGGTCAGCATTAAGCTCAGTACCGATGCACTGACCATGAACGAGCAAATCAAACACCTAACCCGCTTGCTGTACCGGCCAAAACTGCCAGCAGCGCAATTAAACGCCGCCAAAAATATTTTGCCCAACCACCTTGATGAACTTTGGCAGCAAGCCTATTTGGATCACGCCTATGAAGGCCCTAAACATGGCACAATAAAAAGCATAGGGGGCATACATCGCGCCAGCGTACAAAAATTCCAACAAGGTTTTTTACATCCTCAACGTTTATTTGCCAGCATCACCGGCAACATCAACGAAAAAGCGGCACAAATTATTATGGAGTCGTTACTGCCTAAAACCATGCACACAGCCAATGCGCTTACACACCACCCAAGCCAAGCAACCGCGACCTATCAACACAGTAATGTGGGTTTAGTGGTACTACCCGGAGGTTTTGAGAACCCAGAAACCCTCACTGCACAAACCATGTTGATTAATGTGCTCAAACAAATTCAGCCCACTCAAATGCAATTGATCCACGGCAATAGCAATAACAGCTTGCTCATTGAACAGTGGCCTAGCCTACAAAGCAGCATAGACACAGACTTAGATTCCGATATCATGCGCCTAGCAAAACGCCAGAGCATCAAAGACGCCGTCGAAAGCACACAA